>NZ_JAHBBH010000014.1 GCF_019331735.1 Bifidobacterium miconis | reverse complement strand
CCGGCTCGTCAACTGGGGCTCATACGAGGGCTACCACGAGTTCCGTCCGTCGATGGACAAAAACCTGCCGGTGACGCTGCTCGCAGGCGCCAGCGAATCCGGCAAGTCGACGCTCGTGGACGCGCAGATCTCGCTCCTGTACCCGACCGGCACGCCGTTCAACAAGGCGTCGAACTCCGGGCGCTCCGAACGCAACGACTACACGTATCTGCTCGGCATGACCGGCACGGGAGACGACGACCGGCCCAACTACCTGCGCGGACACGACGAGACCGGCGCGCCTCAGGCCGTGTGGGGCGCGATCGTCGACACGTACCGCAACCTGACCGACGGGCGGACGCTGTCGTGCGGTAAATTCCTGTACCTGCTGCCGGGAGACGAAAGGAACGCCGTCCGCCGCCAATACGTGGTATGGGACAAGCCGATCGACCCGCGTCTCATGGACCAGTATCGGGACGCGCCGTTCACGCCCACCCAGCTGAAAGCCGCTTACCCGCAATGCCTCACGTTCCCCAGCGCGGAGGCGTTCCACGAACACATCTGGCCCATCATGGGCCTGAGCGCCGAAGCCTGCCGCCTGCTCGCCAAAATCCAGTCCGCCGACGCGCCGTCACGGCTCGACGACATTTTCAAGCAAGGCGTGCTCGGAGTGCCGGAAGCGCTCGATCTGGCTCGCGCCACCGTCGACGACTACGACCGATACGCGGAAAACTTCCGCAGCATGGAAGACAAAGCCAAACGCATGGACAGGCTGCGCGCCATTCGCGACGGATACGCGCAATACGACACGGCGCGCCGGGAAGCGAACCGGTTCCGAACGGTCGACCCGAACACGGACACCGGCGCGCTCACGATACGGCGGTGGACGGCCGCCCGCATGGCCGCCATGGTCGCCGCACAGCTGCCGGCCGACGAAGCCGAACGCGACGCCAGACAGGCCGACGCCAACGCGGCCGAACGCCACACCGGCGAACTTAACGCGCGCATCGACGCGATCCGCAGCCAAATCAACGGATTGGACGGCGGCAACCTCGCACGCCTCGAATACGAGCTCACCACGGCGCAACACGCGTTGGAAACCGCAACGGCCACCCGCGAACGCATCGCACGCGGCTGCGAAGCCATCGGCAAAACCATGCCCGCCGACGGCACGGCATGGGAACGGGCGCGCATCGACGCGGTCTCCTTCAAACGCGAATACGAGCGGCGCAACGACGAACTCGAAGCCGCACGCGACGCGGCATCCGGCGCGCGAGCCGACGCCAACGCCACGCTGCACGCCCTCGAACGCGACTACCAGCGGCAAAGCGCGCAGCGCACGCGCATCACGCAGAACATGGACGACGCACGCGCCATGCTGTGCCACGCCACCGGACTCACCCCCGAGGAACTGCCGTACGTCGCCGAACTCATGGACGTGCGGGACGAGGACGAATCATGGCGACTCGCCATGAACGTCGTCTACGGGCCCATCGCCCAAACCATCCTCGTCGACAAACGCCACGAACAGGGATTCGCCGCCAAAGTCAGCACCATCGACCCGAACGCCATGATCCGACGCACATGGCAGTTCGTCGACACGACACGACAGCCGGACAACGGCAACGCGCTCGCGGCCGCGCTGGCCGGAGTCGCCGACCGCCTCGCCGATGCCGACGCCGGCGACGACGGTACTGATGACGACTGGATGTCCGACAAACTGCGATTCCGCGAAGACTCCCCGTTCACGGAATGGCTGCGCGAACAAACCCGATCCGAACGTCTCGACGCGCGATGCGTCGCCACCATCGACGACACGGACCGCGTCACACGTCAGGTCCAGGCCGACGGACAGGTCAAATCCGGCAAACGCGGCCAGCACGGCACCAAGGACCGCCCGCAGATCATCGGCTTCGTCAACGAACAATATCTGGAACAGCTGCGACAACGCGTCATCGACGCCCGCACCGTGGCCGACGAGGCCGAACGCGCATACGCGGACGCCAAAGCCGCCTCCGAACGACTCCGCCACGAAAACGCGCTCGCCGACCAGATCGTCTACACGGAATGGGAAAACGTGGACGTGACGGGCGCCGAACAACGCATCCATGATATCGAAACCACCATCCGATCAATCCGCGACAATCCGAAACTCGCCGAACTCACCGACATGAAAGACGCGCTCGGCGACGAACTCAGACACGCGATGCGTCGCCAATCCGAAGCGCAACAGGCCGCGGACCACGCATCCGCAGCCGTCGACGCGGCCCGCGCATGGCTTGCCGATCACCGCGACGCCGCGAACGCGGCGACATCCGGCGGCCGGCAACAGTTCGCGCCATTGGACGACGACGTCGCCGCAACGCTCCAAACCGCCTACGACCAACGATTCGACAGCCTCCCCGACGACGCCATGCGCGCTCACATGATCATCGGCGCCGGCAACCCCGCCGGATCAGCCGGCAAACCGTTCGACGAACGGGTCATCGACGGCATCGGCAAGGACACGGCCGCAACCATCGCCAGACTGAACAACACGGCTGAATCCAAACGCACCGCCGTCGAACTCCTCATGGCCGACTACGCCGAACGGTACGCGTCCGACGACGACGCGCTCGCCGCCAGCGTGAACGACTACCGGTACTATCTCGAGGAGCTCAACGGCCTGTCGCAGCTGGTCGCCACCACCGCGACCGCAGGCGAATACCATCGCTGCCTCAACCATCTGCTCATGAGCCTGCTCACGCTCAAACGCGCCCTCGACACGGACGCGGGCGACATCCGCGACCAGCTCGACCGCATCAACGCGATGCTGCAAGGCCAGCAGTTCGGCCCGCGCCACGGCAGCCTGTCCCTGCACGCGGACGTGCGCCGGTCCGACCGGGACTTCTCGTCGAAACTGCAGCACGCCATCGGCACGCTCAACGACTGGAAAACGTCGCAGGGACAGGTCGACGCGATCGACTCGAAACGCACGTTTGCCGCATGCGCGACGATCATCGAACTCCTGCGCGCCGATCTGGCGAAAGTCAGGGACGTCAACGGCGTGCGCGACTACGGCGCGCGCAACCTCGACCCGCGATGCCGTTCGGCGTTCTACGCGCTCGTGCACCACGACGACGGGCAGGACGAGCGCATCACGTCGACCGGAGGACGCTCCGGCGGCGCGCTGCAGGAACTCACGTCGTTCGTGTACGGCGCGGCGCTCATCTACATGCTCGGCGGCGGCATGGAACGCCGGCTCAAACCGAGCTACACCACGCTGTTCCTCGACGAGGCGCTCATCAAGGCCGACGGCCGATACACGCGGCGTGCGCTCACCGTGCTGCCGAGGCTCGGCTTTCAGGTGATCGTCTCCGCTCCCGAAAGCAAGACGGGGGAGATCATCGAAGTGTCCACCAAGGCCTACGTGACGGCCAAGGATCCCGACAGCGGGCGCACGTCGCTGCGCGAAGCCACATGGAGCGGATACGAGACGGCACCCAGCGCCGACGGGTCGGGTGCAGACAAGCCCGAATAAGCCCGGATTAAGCGACGCCGGCGAATAATCGGCTATGGCCTCGCCCCCCCCCCCATAGCCAAACACCGAAGGAGACGACCATGACCGCAATGAAAACCGTGCCGCAGATCGTCGGCATCGTGGAACGCAGACTCACCACCCGCATGTACCGGATCGACCCGGGATTCCCGCTCGCCGTGCCCATCGGCCTGCCCGGCCGCGCGGATCTGGAAGCCAACGGCATCGCCGTGCACGACAACAACAACGAGATCCGCGCATGGGCGGGCCGGTACGGATGCCCGACCGAAACCGTCGTACGCAGAATGGGCACGCCGGTCGAACTGACCGACCGCGTCACCATTCCCGACGAACGGACCGCGCTGCGCATCGCCGGAACCGCGCTCGCCGACCGATATCGCACCGTTCGGAAACGGTACGGCATGGTGCGCAAATCGTTCCTGCTCGACGGGGAGACGGCCATGCGGGTCGTCAGACTCGTGCAGGACGAAACGGACGTGGATTTCGCGCTGCTGCTGCAGGTGGCCGAATACTGCTTGGCGCATGATGTAACCGGTTTGCGCCCGCGCGCGGTGCCGCTTGCCGGGTTCAGCGCGAAATGGCTGGACCGCAAGAAGACGAAGCGTCGCAGGGCGTTGGAGCTGCTGTGCGGCAAACCGTCGCTCGGATTGGACGAGCGGCCCCGGGAGCTGCGGTTCCGTCATCTTGATCCGGCTCGTGCGTTGCTGCCGGACGCGGTGGCCGTCCGGCCGTGGAACGACGGCGTGGCGTTGGGCATCCGGCATGTGGCGATCGTGGAGAACAAGGACACGTACCAGCTGATGCCGCCGATCCGGGGCGGATTGTGCGTGTTCGGCTCCGGCAAGGCCGCGGCCGACGGCCTGACGCTGCTGCCTTGGCTGTTCGACGAGCGCGCCGCGAACGTTCACGTGGTGTACTGGGGTGATATGGATGCGGCCGGCTTCGAGATACTGTCTGCCGTCCGACAGCGGGGGATCGACTGCGACTCCCTGTTCATGAGCCGTGCGGCGTACGACCGGTACGGCATGTTCGGCACGAACGAGGACCCCGACGGCAAGCCGCTCGCACGCCAGCAGCCGAAATCGCTGCCCGGGCTGCGCGACGAAGAACGGGAACTGTACGAGGCGCTGTGCACGGGGGAGGGCGTGCCGTACCTGCGGCTTGAGCAGGAGCGCATTCCGATCCCCGATGCGGCGGCTGCGTTGCATGACATGGGGATTCCCGTGGTAACGGATTGAGAACGACGGTCAGTCCGCGGCCTAGCCATCCGTGCCTTTGCTCATGTTGATGTCGGCGTGTCGTTTGTCCGCACTGTGGCGACTATGATGCCCGTGACATTGCGCCGGAACAATGCACGGCGAACTCCGGGAAAGAGAAGGGACGACACACACGCATGGATAGCGAACTGTTCGAAAAGGCGCCGGTGCCTAAGGCGTATTTCTCACTGGCGATGCCGGTGGTGCTCGGCATGCTGGTCACGCTCGTCTACAACATGGTCGACACGTATTTCATCGCGCACACCGGCGACACGAGCATGGTCGCCGGAGTCTCCCTGACCGCGCCCGTGTTCACGGTGATGATCGCGCTCGGCGACATCTTCGGCCTCGGCGGCAGCTCGGTCATCTCCCGCCTGTTCGGCCAGCATCGCTATGCGGACGGCAAACGGCTGAGCGTGTTCTGCTTCTACGCGGCCATCGCCACCGGCATCCTCATCCTCGGCCTCGGCCTCGTCTTCCGCGACCCGATGCTCACGCTGCTCGGCGCGACCGACGACACGTGGCGTCATGCGTCGGACTTCTACACGCTCATCATCGTCGGCTCGCCGTTCATCATCGTGTCCATGACGCCGATCAACCTGCTGCGCACCGAAGGCCACGCCATGCAGTCCATGATCGGTTCGATGGCCGGCACGCTTGTCAACATCGTGCTCAACCCGCTGTTCATCCACGTGTTCGGCTGGGGCGCGGCGGGATCGGCCGGCGCGACCGTGATCGCGAACGTCTGCACCGACCTGTACTTCGTCTGGTTCCTGCTGCGCCGCAGCCCGAACCTGTCGATCGACCCGCGGCTCATCCTCGACCGCGTCGCGCGCAGGCTACGCGTCACGGCACGCGAAATCCGCGGCATCTTCGCCATCGGCATTCCCGCGGCCATCACCAACCTCACGCAAAGCGTCGGCATCGTCATGATCAACCTGTTCCTGCTGCCCTACGGCACGGACGCGGTCGCCGCCATGGGCATCGCGCTCAAAATCATCATGATCGCCGTACTGTTCTTCGTCGGTTTCGCGTTCGGCGCGCAGCCGCTCATCGGCTACAACTACGGTGCGCGCAACATGACGCGCCTGCGCGCGATCATGCGCTTCTCCTACACGTTCCTGTGCCTGTTCGCGCTCGCCATGACCGTCGCGCTCAGCCTCGCCGACCGCATGCTCATGCGCTTCTTCATCAGCGACGAGGCGATCGTCGCGCTCGGCGCGGGCATGCTGCGCGTCCAGCTGCTCAGCCTTGTGTGCGTGGCCGTAGTGATGGTGACGACCTGCACGTTCCAGTCGGCCGGCAAGGCGCTCGGCGCGTTCATCCTGTCGATCAGCCGTCAGGGCGTGATCCTAGCCGCCACGCTGTTCGCCGGATCGCGCATCGCCGGCTATTCCGGCGTGATCGCCGCGCAGGCGCTCGCCGACCTGCTCACCGCCGTGCTGGCGGTCGTGCTGTTCGCCGTGATGCTGCCCGAGCTGCGCGCTCGCCGCAGCGGCAAGACGGAACCTCACGACATGACGGAACGGTCGGCGTGACGCCGAAGCGCACGATTCCGTCATGTCATTGCGTCACGTCACAGTCCGATGACATTTCAACTGGAATAATCGATTGGTATGAGTCATTTTGTTTCGCGCTGGCTGGTATTGACGATCGCGGCGGGCGTCATGGTCGCCCTGTTGCCCGGCATGGAGGCGGTCGGCGAACCGCCGATTCTCGGCATCGCCGCGTTCTCGCTGTTTCTCGCGCTGATCAACGCGTCGATCAAACCGGTCGTGCACCTGCTCGCGCTGCCGATCTCGATTTTGAGCTTTGGCCTGTTCGCGCTGATTCTCAACTGGCTGTTCATGGAACTCGCCTCGTGGCTGGCGCTCACCCTGTTCGACGTGGGCGTGGTCATCCACGACTTCTGGTGGTCGGTGCTCGGCTCGATCATCATGGCGATCGTCTCCGGGCTGGTCGGCGGCGTCATCGGTGAATAGCCGGCGAATGCCAAAGCAACCGGAGACACAGACGATGAACGACAAATATGAACGGATCGTACGGTTCGCGTCCGAACATGCGGATCGCGCGCGAATCATCGAACATGAGACGACGATCGTGGATCTCGCGTCCGCGGCGACCGTGTTCGACGTCGACCGTGCCGCGGCGACGTATGTCGTGGAGGCAAAGGAAGGCGTGTTCGCGGTGATCGCGCTCGCGTCCGGACATCTCAAATGGCGTGCGCTTGGCCGCGCGCTGGGATTGCGTCAGCTGCACCTTGCGTCGCCAGCCACGGTGAAGGAACGCACCGGCTACGACGTCGGCACGGTCGGTCCGCTGTTCCTCGGCATCCCCGCATACATGGACCGCCGGCTGCTTGCGCACGACAAAGTCTACTGCGGCACCGAGGACGCGCATCACACGCTCGCCATCGACCCGCAGCTCATCGTCGAGCAGAACGACATCGCCGGCTGGTTTGACGGCGACGAGTTCGTGCAGTCCGTGCAAGCGGCTGTGTGAGGCGATTTTCGCGGTTGTCGGATGGCCGCGCATCTTATCGTTGACGGGGTGTGGAGGCTTTGTTCGCAATATGACGAGCCCTGCGAATCCTATGAAGACTCCGTCGTATCCGGGCCGAATCATGGCTTCGCGTGAACGGTGGTGTGTGCTACAATTACTTCAGCGTTGTAGTTACGTGGTCGGCACGACCGCGCGGCACGATGCGAAGGAGAGCGGAACCATGACGCGAAGAAAACGAAAACCCAAGCCGGACATCACACCATTCACCCGCCGGGAGGCGCTGGCCTACGGATTCGGCGACATCGGCGGCGGATTCAGCTTCACGCTGTCCACCAGCTACCTGCTGCTGTACTGCACCAACGTGCTGGGCGTCGACGCGGCGATCATCGGCATGATCCTCTTCATGACCAAACTGTGCGGCGCATTCGTGGACCTGGCGCTCGGTCGGTATCTCGACTCGTTGCCGCTGACGCGAACCGGCCGCTACCTGCACTGGCTGTCCGCGATCAGCTACCCGCTGTCCGCGTCGATCGCATTGCTGTACTGCCCGCTGGCCGGACTGCTGCCCGTCAACGGTCGCATCGCATGGGTGGTCGTCGCCTATGTGCTCATGAACCTGTGCTTCGCCGTCCAACAGATCTCATACGGCTCCCTCGCCTCCGTCGTATCCGAGCGGCCATCGGACCGGGAAGCCGTATCCGCGGCGCGCGGCGCCGGCTCGGCCGTCGGCACGATACTCGGCAGCTGCACGATCCCGCTGGCGGTATACGTCACGGTCGACGGCGTACGCCAGATCTCCAGCCTGCGGTTCTGGCTGGTCGCCATCCTGTGCGCCGCGCTGATCTGGATCTGCGCCCAGGTCGTCGTGCATACGATGCATGAACGCATCCGTTCCGAACGCTCCCGCCGCGAACGCGTCCCGTTCCCGCGCATGCTGCTCGGACTGGTGTCCAGCCGGTCCATGATCGGCATCGTGCTCGCCACATTCGCGGTGATGCTGACCGGCGTGATCTTCTCCTCGGTCAACACGTACGTCTTCGCCGACTATTTCCGCAATCCCGGCGCGCTCGCCGTGGCGCAGACGGTTCCGGCGATCCTGTCGCTCGCCGTCGCGCCGGTCGCGCCACGCATCGCCGCGCGATTCGGCAAACGCGAGTCGAACGCCGCAATGCTGCTGGCAACCGCCGCGATCTACGTGGTCATGTATCTGATGCACATTCGCGACGCGTGGACGTTCGTCGTCATGCTGGTGTTGGCCAGCGTCGGTTCGGGCTACTTCGGACTGATGACCTGGTCGTACATCACCGACGTCGTCGACGATCGGCAGGTCGCGACCGGCAGCCGCGAAGACGCGACCGTATACTCGGCCTACCAGTTCGCGCGCGGCATCGGATCGTCGCTCGCCGGCGGACTCGGCGGCGTCGTGGTGACGCTGTGCGGATACGTGCCCAGCGTCGCCGGCCATGCGGTGACGCAATCCGACGACGTGCTCGAACGACTGTATGCGGTCGACACGCTCGTTCCTGCAGCCGGATACGCGCTGGTCGCGCTGACGCTGCTTGCCGTCTACCCATTGTCGAAACGCCGGTTGCAGGACAATCAGCGCATACTCGCCGAACGAAACCATCGCGAAAGGAACGCGACATGAGCAAGATAACGCCCGTCCATGCGGGAATCATCGGATGCGGAGCCATCAGCGACGCCTACCTGAACAATCTGACCGGACGGTTCGCGTCCGTCCGCGCCGTCGCCTGCGCCGATCGGCATGGGGAACGCGCCCGAGACAAAGCCGAACGATATGGCTTGCGCGCCATGGCATACCAGTCCATGTTGGACGATCCCGATATCGCCATGATCGTCAATCTCACGCCGCCGGCCGCGCACTACGACGTGACGCGTGCGGCGCTGGAACACGGCAAGCACGTCTTCAGCGAGAAAATGATCGCCGTCGATCTCGAACAGGGACGCGAACTCATGCGTTTGGCGGATGCGCATGGCGTGCGATTGGGCGTGGCGCCGGACACGTTCCTGTGCGGCGGCATACAGACATCCCGATACATCGTCGACCATGGCCTGATCGGCGACGTGACCTCCGCAAACGTCGCGGTGAACCGGAATCTTGCCATCTACGGCGACATCATGCCGTTCCTGGAACAGCCGGGCGGCGGCATGCCATTCGACTACGGGTGCTACCACATGACCGCATTGGCATACCTGCTGGGGCCGGCCGTACGCGTATCGGCATTCTCCCGCGTCCACGCGCCATCGCGCATGCGCATGCGCACGGATCGGAACACGTTCGGCGAAACGGTGACGCTGACGGAAAGCGACATTGTCACCGCAACCGTTGAATACGCGTCCGGAACGCTGGCAACCATACAGTTCAACGGCGCATCCAATGTGGACGAGCATCCCATCATGGACGTGTACGGCACGCACGGCATCCTGCGCATGGGAGACCCCAACGCGGCGGGCGCGCCGGTGCGACTGCGCAAACCGCTGCAGGAGGAGATCGCCTTTCCGTTCACGCACGGATTCCTCAACGAGTCGCGCGGCGTGGGAGCCGCGGAGATGGCGTGGGCGATCGCCCGGCATCGTCCGCATCGTGCCGGCAAGGAGATGGCCTTCCACGTGTTCGAGCTGATCCACGGCATGATCATCAGCGCACGCACGGAAGAGCCGTATCGTTTGTCATCCACGTTCGTGCGACCGACCGCGCTGCCGGAGGGATATCTCCCCAACGGCGCATGGGGGCCAACCGAAGAGAGCGCACTGGCGGCGGAATGACGGGTAGCGGTGTCGGGCGATGGTGACGGACGTGTGACTGTTTCGGACAGCACGTTCAGATCAGGACGCCGTCGCAGTGATCGATCTCATGCTGGATGATCTGCGCGGTGAACCCGGTGAACGATGCGGTGACCTCGCGGAACCGGCGCGTCTGATACGTGACGGTGATCCGTTCGTAGCGGATCGTCTTGCGCATGCCGGTCAGCGACAGACAACCCTCCTCGGTTTCGTATGCGCCGGAATGCTCGACGATCCGCGGATTGAACATGACCATATTCCGCCCGGTCGCCTCATCAGAGAACACGATGATCCGTCTGTCCACGCCGATCATGTTCGCCGCCATGCCCACGCACGAATCCGCGTGCGCGGCGAGCGTGTCCGCCAGATCGACGGCCACGTCCAGATCGGCTTCGGTCGCCGGCTCGGACGGTTGGCTCAGGAATCGTTCGTTGGTCATGATCTCCCGTTGCACGGTTGTTCCTCCCTCTTGAATGTGATGCTCGGCAGGCAAGCCGTCATGGTACCAGAGCGCAACTTCCTTTATCGGTCGTTGCCTTGCCTGCGGCGCCGCTCCAACGCGTAATAGCAGGCATAACAGCAGATGACGAACGGAATCATGCAGTAGAGCGTCGAACGCTGAGTATCGTCCAGCACCACGAGTACCAGCGCACCGAGGCACATCACGATGGCGAGCCATGGGAGCAGCGGATATCCGGGCGCGCGATAACCAAGTTCGTCGACCGTATGCCCGTCCCGGACCCATTCGCGGCGGAAACGGATATGGCACAGGCACACCGAAAACCACACCACCAGCGTGGCCAGTCCGGACACGGCCACCAGCACCAGGTACACGGTGGATGCGGCGATCACGGAGGACAGGAGCGCAAGCAGGGAGCCGGCCATGCTGAACAGCACGGCCCACACGGGCACGCCGCGGAAATTCGTCTTGGCGAAACGCGCCGGAATCAGCCGCTCCTTCGCCAGCGACCAGACCATGCGCGAGCACACGTACAGACCGGAGTTCGCGGCCGAAAGCACGGCGGTCAGCACCACGAAGTTCATCACGTCTCCGGCGAACGGCATGCCGATCGACTGGAACACCAGCACGAACGGACTGGTTTCCACACCGGCCTTATGCCAGGGGATCAGCGAGGCCATCACCGCGATCGAACCGATGAAGAAGATCGCCAGACGAAGCACCGTGGTGTGCACGGCTTTCGGAATCGCGCTGGACGGATCCTTCGTCTCACCCGCGGCCACACCCACCACTTCGGTGCCGGAGAAGGCGAACACCACGGTGAGCAGCGTGGAGAACACCGGTGCGAAACCGTTCGGGAACCAGCCGTCCGCCGTGAAATTGCCGAACAGCGGCGCGTAATCGTAACCGGCGATGGGGATCGCGCCGAAGACCGCCAGCAGACCGATGACGATGAACGCCATGATCGCCAGCACTTTGATCGACGCAAACCAGAACTCCGCCTCGCCGTACAACCGCACCGACATGATGTTGAGCGCGAACACGACCGCGATGAACACGGCCGACCATACCCATGCGGGCGAATGCGGGAACCAGCGTTGCATGAGCAGACCGGCCGCGGTGAATTCGCTGGCGAGCGCCACCGCCCAGTTCAGCCAGTACAGGATGGCGATGGTGAACGCGGTGCCGGGGCCGATGAACCGTTTGGCATACAAGTGGAAGCTGCCCGCATAGGGCATGGCCACGGACAGTTCACCGAGCGAGACCATCACGCAGTAAACCAAGAGCGAGCCGACCGCGTATGCGAGGATCGCGCCGAGCGGGCCCGCCTGGTGGATGGTGTAGCCGGAGCTGACGAACAGGCCCGTGCCGATCACGCCGCCCAATGAGATCATCGTCAGGTGTCGTGATTCCATTTTCCGTTCGAGCCCGGTTTTATCGTCGTGTGTTCCGGTGGCCGTATTGGGTGTAGTGGCCGTGTCTGTGCCGGCATCCGCCATGTTCCGGACTCCTTTGGTCGTGCGTGGTCGCTGTTCGGATGGTGACGAACCAATGATACCGGCATGTGGAATGGTTTGCGCGCGGTGCCCGCGAATCGCGCAAGTACTATGGAAATGCTGTCAGGGGTGTCATCGGTGGTAGGTGATGGCCGCGTTTGCGTCGCGTTTGATGACGCCGGTTTGCGTCCACTGGCGGGCTGCGGTGTCAAGGAATTTGTCGTAGTTGCGGGTCGTGGACCATGACAGCAGGGTGAATCGAGCCGCATCGAGATCGTCGATGGTTCTCAGTTGTGCGGTGGAGCCGTGCAGGGGCGCGTATCCGCCGCGCGTGGGGACCTCGTCGGCGTCGAGGAAGTAGTAGTACGGGCAGTCGCGGTAGTACCAGTACGCGTCGATGTACGTGTACTCGTCCTGCGCGACGACCGGCCGCGAGGCCGAGCAGACGACCTGTTGGCTGAGTGCGGCCGATCCGGGCGTATCGTTGCGGTCGAAGCTGTGGTTGCCGCGCACGCCGTACACGATCGTCCCGGCGGCCAACATCGCGACTATCGCAACGTAGACGATCATTGCGCGACGGCCGCGCAACCGGTACGCGACAGTGCATGCCAATGCGAGCGTGGCATAGAGGAACGGTGCGATCACGCTCAGATAGCGTATGGAGAACATGCCGTATCCGCCGCTGGACAGTTCCTTGACGGCGGACCAGATCATCAGGAGCGAAGACGGCACGGCGAACAGCATGACGATCAGCCATGCAGCTTCGGCGGATTGTTGCGAGGCCAGTGTTCCGACTGACCGTTGCCGTGCAGGCAGCCATGCCGCGACGAATATGCCGACGATTAACGTCATCGTGGCCGCGACCAGCAGCGAGATGATCGACGGCAGTTCCGTCTCCGTCAT
The DNA here is from genome assembly GCF_019331735.1 of Bifidobacterium miconis. Classification (GTDB taxonomy): domain Bacteria; phylum Actinomycetota; class Actinomycetes; order Actinomycetales; family Bifidobacteriaceae; genus Bifidobacterium; species Bifidobacterium miconis. The sequence continues at coordinate 62,204 of NZ_JAHBBH010000014.1, read as the reverse complement.
GCCGAGCAGCATGATGTCGAATGCGTTCGCCACGCCGGACATGTTCGTGCGTCGGCGAACCGGAGGCAGGACGGAGCTTCCGCCAATCTGGCCCAGCAGCGCCGGCATCCACGGCAGGAACAACATGACCGACGCGGCATAGGCGAACAGCCAACGCCATGCGGACAAGCGGCGTATGCGCCACGATCGGGCGGCGAGCCAGATCGCATGCGTCAACCATACGAACGCGGTCAGATACAACGTCAGCATGCCGAGCGTGACGGTCACGGCGTACGCGGCCCACCATACGATGCGGCAATATCCGTCTTTGGGGTGAAGGCCGTCCTGCTGATCATCACGCCCGTCGGTCATGTCTCGCTGGAGACAGCCACGCGGTTCGATCACACCGGCCGCGCGCAGCAGCATCGCCGTACCGCCCACGGCCAATAGCATCGCCGGCGAATACATACGCAACTCGTAGCCGTAGCGCAACATGAAACCACCGCACATGAGCATCGGCATGCACGCCGTCGCGACGCGGTCGCCGAACAGATCGCGCATCAGCATGACCAGCACGAACACGGCAAGGCCGAGGCATACGCAGTTCGGCAACCGCAGCAGCGCGACGTTGTCGCCGGCGATGGGCATCCATGCCTTGAGCAGCAGATAATACAGCGGCGGATGCGCGTCGACGGCGGTGAGCGCGATCAGCTCCCGTACGGGTCGGCTCGCCAATATCAGTGAGTACTGTTCGTCGAACCACAACGACTGGTCGCGGCCCATCAGCCAGCTCAACACGGTCGTCGCCAGAGCACAGCAGGCGGCCAACACGGGAACGGGAACCAAGTGGTGGATGGCGACGGCGGAACCGGCACTGCCGTCGTCGGCGCGTCTGCCGGCGTGCTCGACGTACGGATCGGCGGTTTCGTGGTTTGTGATCATGACAGCTTCTCCCTGTCATGTGCCGGGCGGTCAGCATGAGCGTTGCCGGCATTGCGAACGTTGATGTTGCCGTCGCGCACGATGTAGTTCGGCCGGCGCTTGGACTCCAGATACGTGTTCGCCAGATATCGTCCGATGACACCCAGGCACATCAGCTGCAGTCCGCCGATGAACGTGATGATGCACGCGAGCGATGGCCAACCGGCCACCGGGTCGCCGAACATGGCCGCGCGCACCGCGATGAAACAGGTTGCGCCGAACGCGACCGCGCACAACAGCAACCCGATGTAGGAGGCGACGGCCAACGGCACGGTGGAGCATGAGATCAGCCCCTCGATTGCGTAGCGGACCAACGCGAAGAAATTCCAGCTGGACCTGCCCGCGGCTCGGCGCGTGTTCGGATAGTCGATCCATGCCGTATGGAATCCCACCCATGCGTACAGTCCCTTGGAGAACCGGTTGCGTTCGGTCAGCGACGTCAGCGCGTCGACGACCCGGCGACGCATCATACGGAAATCACGCGCACCATCGGGCACCTCGACCGGAGACATGGCATTCATCAGCCGATAAAACAGGTGCGCGCACATGGATCGGATCGGCGGCTCGCCCGCGCGCGTGGTGCGCCGCGTCGCCACGCAGTCCAGTGTCGGATCATCCGTCAGCATCGCGAACATGCGCGGCAGCAGCGACGGCGGGTCCTGCAGATCGGCGTCCATCACCGCCACGACGTCGCCTCGCGCGGCCTCCAACCCGGCGAGCAGCGCGCCTTCCTTGCCAAAATTGCGCGACAACGACAGCCAGCGGATCGCGAATGGGAGGGCGGCGTGCCCGTCCGCCGCTTGCCGCAGCAGCGCCGCGGTGTCGTCCGTGGAACCGTCATCAACCAACACCAGTTCGACCGTCATACCCGGATGCGCCGTCGTGATCTCGTTGACGGCCTGCACGGTGGCCGACAAAAACAACGGCAGACATGCCTCCTCGTTATGGCAGGGAACAACGACAGACAACGCGACCCGACGACCAGAACATGCGTCAACCGCGCGATCCGTCACGGTATGGAAACCACGTTCCATAGGGGAGTGTGTGACATGGCGACTCTTCGCGGACCGTCGATTGACCATGATCATGCCTTCTTCCCGTCGGCGAGCGCCGCCTTGCGACCCGCAGTACGATCTTGTTCCCGATACGGTTCCAGTGTGCGCTCGCCGAAACGGGAACGTGCCCGTACCGCCCCTGATTCAGCACCCGCCTACCCTGATCATTGTTTCAGGGTAGGCGGGGGGGGGGGAGACGTAGGAGAGGGCAGGTGACGGATGCCGGCGCTCGCGAGCGCATTGATGGCGGCAATGGGGGAAGAAGCCGTCAGTAGTTGGTCATTTCGAGTTCCGGTCCCATGTCCTCGGTTTGGACGAGGCCGGTTTCGTGGAAACCGATGTGCCGGTAGAAGTCCTGCGCATTGTCGTTGAACCCGACGACCCAGAGTACGAGCCGGTCGTTGCCGACGGCCTGCTTGCCGGCTTCGACCAGCATGCGTCCGACGCCCTGCCGATGCCGGTCGGCCACCACGTACAATGAGGCCAGTTCCGCCGCTTCGGGACGATCGATCGGCGGGCGCGGCGTACGCAGCAGTTCCGCGAACCCGATCACGTGATCGTCGTCAAGCGCCACCAGCACAACCTGATTGGGGTCCTTGGCATGGGCTTCGGTGAGTTTCAATGCGAACTGCGGGGTGATGACGTCCACGATCTCCTGCGGAATCTTGCCCTGGTTGAGTTCCCGCCATGTCTGCGACTGCACTTCCGCCTTCTCCTCGAACCATCGCGGTTCGATCGGGGCAATGCTCATCGTCATGCCTATTCTTCTTTCCTGACGTTCTTCTAGAAACGCTCTGTGACCGTGAAGCGTTCCAGTACCACGAGCGTGTCGTCGTCAATCGTAAACTTCGGGTCAGCGAACCATGCGTAGTAATCTTCGGAGTTCCAATATGTCTCATGTGTGCGCCGCAATGTCGCTGCACGGCGAGGCTTGCGGGATTGCTCTTGTATACGCTCAGGTACGCTTCTTCGATGCCGAGTTCGCGTGCCTTGGCGAGCGTAAGCTTCAGCCCCGCGGTCGCGTAGCCGCGGCCACGGTATTCGCGGGCGATGCCGTAGCCGATGTGGCCCGGCCCTTCACGCAGAAAGTCGGTGAGCCGGTGGCGCAGGTTGAAGATGCCCACATACTCGCCTTCATTGTTGACGAGAATGTATTTGGTGGCCGGCACCCAGCCATCCGGCAGACCAATGCCCATCGACTCATCGCGCAGCCCCTGCACGTATGCGGCGAATTGCTCACGACTCATGCCGATAAGCATATGATCGCGTCTAAGTTCTCCTTGCGACCATGTCACGCCCATGTCGATATTCGTGGATGGCAGGAAGAATTCGGAACCTTCGACGTTCTTGCGAATCTCGACCGTCCGAATATGTCCTGCCCAAGCATAGATATCCTGAAACAGCAGGTAATGAATGGTCTTGAGCTCATCCATACTGCCTTCATGGATGGCGGGAGGTTCAGCGAATAATTGCAGCATGCGTACGCCGACTATCTCACCTTCCGCCTGCTTCAGCTCATCCCATGTGCGAGCGCCTGGAAGATTGGCGAGAACGCCTGTATTTGGGTCAATGTATGGGTCAGTGAAATCAGCGGACGGCATGAAGCTCACCCGTGCGCTTGCCAGCATTGTGATCGTTGCGGCGCCATGCGCGCTGCATGAGCTGTTCGATGTTCATGGAGCCTTGCGCGAATTCATCGGCATCGGCGCGGAATTCGTCAGACACGTAGGCCCCCTCCATCTCGCCGGCGTGAATGGCTTCCTCAACGGCGCGTTTGCGATCCATAACGGCTCCTTCCACGGTACGCTGTTTATCTCATTGTAGAAGACCTGCCCATCATTCCTGTCGCTCATGGCAAAAGTCCTCATGCCAGTTGTCACCGTTAGATGACGGATTCCACCCTCCTATCGACGCTTGAAATCCTTCATCTCCGCCTTGGTGAAGTGTTCGATCATTGTGCGCCAGACCGCTTCGACCAGATCCGGGTCGGCATGGGACGTCTCCGCTAATCCGCGCACCTTGGCGATGACCGCGTTTACACGAGCTGGCGCCTTGACGCCGTCCGCGCTCTTCTTGAACTGCGCGGCCTGCGTCACATAGGCTCCACGCTCGGCTATCAGATCGACCAGTTGAGCGTCGATACGGTCGATATTGGCGCGTACTTCATCGAGACTTTCGCAAGCATGAATCGGTTCCATCAGTACTGTTCCTCAAATGTCATGGTGTGTGCAATCAGTTTTTCGGTTTGACCGTCGGATTACCGACTTCGTTCTCGCCCAGGCCGACGGCGGTGAGGAAGCTGTCCTTCAGATCACTGCCGTCCATCTGCCAGCGACGATCGTTGATCATGACGGTGGGCGTGGAGAAACCATTTTTACCCGGCGCGTAGAGTTCCGGGCGAAGTATCGTGTAATCGTCCGCTGCTTTCAGCCATGCTCGATACCGGTATCGGCCGTCGAACGCCGCATCCGCCGTCGTCTTGTCCACGCCGGCGTCGAGGGCCTGCTGTTTGAGCTGGTCGTCGGTCACACTGCGATATTCACTGAGCTCGCCGGGTTGGAAGTCCTGCGCGTAGATGTTCATCAGATACCCGAGCAGATGATCCGGATCCGGGTCCTGTTGCGCGATCGTGACGGCCGCGTTGAACGCGCGGGTCGAATACTCGTCGCCGCTTTTGTAGTCCTGGAACGTCATGAAATGCAGATCGAGATTGATCTGCCCCGCGTCCAGCATGCTCTTGATCGTCGGATCGAGCGTGCGGCTCACCAATGCGCAACCCGGGCACAATGGTTCCAGATACATGCCGACGGTTGGCACGCCGTCGATCTTGCTGCCGTACCCGTTCTTGGAGACCAGGATGCCGCCCTTGTCGTCCGCGAGCGACGGCTTGACCTTGATCTTACGCAAGGCATCATGTGCGGCCTGTTCCGATTGCGGGACGTCCGTCGTCGCGGATCGATTGACCGACATACCGCGATACAGGGCAACGCCGCACACGACCAGCAGGACGGCGATGATCGCGACGGTCAGCATTCCGATGATGGTCTGCTGACGACGTTCCGACGCCGAAATTGTCATGTCGTTCCGAGAATCCTGCCGTTGCGTATTACTGCGTTTCATCCATCCATGATGGTTACTCACGCGGGATCACGCCAATCGAAAGGATATTTGTCAACCAAAGACGACATGAGACGGCGGTAATCATTGTTCGTCAAGGTTACTCATCGCAAAACAAGCAGTTTTTCATCAGAATCAGAGTCTTGGCCCTATGCCTGTGATTCCAAGTAATAATTTCTGGCGTCGCGATTCGCGATGATCCCGCATACGACGAGCCATGCGACAAGCATGACGGCAAGTGCGAGGAGCATCCACCACCAGATCATGTCCATGGTATTGATGTCACGGTTCGCGACCATGCCGACCGCTACGTCTACCTGCATTAGAACGACCAGAACGCCACAGCCGAGGAACACGAACGCATACTTGCGGTGCACGTACTCCCACGTCTCATCCGAGGCGATGGTCCAGCGAGTCTTGATACCCATATGGTAATTTCTCTCCAATTGTCCGTTCTTTGCGAACCCATACATGGAGAAACACCACTGTGCCACCGGCAAGAAGAAACCGACCAAGCAAAGAAGCATATTCCGAATCCTTTCCGATACCCTCAATGATAATGATCGGCGAAACCGCACGACAGACGATGTCGACTATGGTTGACGGGGACTATCGGAGAACAATAAGATCACTTTGACAATGGAATGCACGGCAAAGCTGCGTGCAAGATCCACGTGCCGTCTTCGGCGGAGGTGCTGATCGAACCGCCGAGAGCGGCGAATCGCGAGCGGTGCAGGGGCAGTCCTTTGCCGGAGTGGGGTTTGTCCGGCAGAAGGGACTGCGTGGCGATGTCGTTGACCTGATCGACGATCAGCCCGTCGTTGTTATGGCGTACGACTACACGGTATTCGCCGGATGGGTCGCCGTGTACGGCGATGTTGGTGTACAGCTCACGCAGCAGGTCGATCACTGCGGACTCCCGTTCGTGGATGTCGCCGTCCGTATTCGTCGGCTCGCGTTCGGACAGGTTGTCGATCATCGTGGAGTCGCCGGTAAAGCCGAGCTGCGCAAGATACCGGTCGCCGTGTTCCAATACGTCGCGGACACGATCGGGAAATGTGACGCAGGACGAGGATGTCGTGGTCGGGCTTCCGATTCCGGTATCGTCGCCGGTACGTTCTGCGTCGCCGTCGTTGATGTCGCTTTGCGGAAAGACGCCGTCGCGATCATCCCCGATGGAATCATGTTTTTCTCCGGTATCGGTGCCGTCACCGTTTCCGTCGAGCATGTTGATGACCGTGCGCACTTCGCCGAGCGTGTCGATCGTGCGTTGGTACAGGTCGTCGAACAACGCCGCATGTTGCTCATCGTTCCCTGAGCGTGACCGTTCGTAATCCAATCGCATGGCCATGTACGCGAGGTCGCTTGTCACCGTGTCGTGAATCCGGCTTGCGGCCCGCTCGTCGCGACGCATGGCCTCCACTCGGTCGCGCTCCCGCTCGTAACGCAACCGATCCTGTTCCGCCTGCACGGCCACAGCCCTCCACGACATCGCGCGGCCGAACGCATACACGACGAAGAACGACACCAGCAGTATCACGTAATCGCCGAATGGGATGCCGGCGCGAGCCGCGACCATCCAACGCACCGCGGCGATCAACGGCGGCATCAGCCACCACCATCGCGACCCACATGCCGTAGAACAGGCTCGCCCCGCTCATATCCGGCAGGAACGCGCACGCCACATACGTGACCGCGACCGCCACACTCATCGGCAACGGATAAAACGGCAACGCCAACAGACACAGGATATGCACGACCGTCAGCACCGTGGTCGCCACGAGCTGCGCGGGATACTCGAACATCTCCAGCACCGTCAGCCCGGCGGACAACAACACGACGCACCACATGACCGGCCCCACGCCGGCGGCACGGATACGAGCGCCCGCGCGTCCGATCAATCCTGCAACATCAGCCATTCGGCCACCGCCTGCGTTCGATTCCGCGCACCGAGTTTTCTCGCCGCGCGCATCACATACGTCTTCACCGACGACTCGCCAACGCCAAGCAGCTCGCCGATCTCACGCGAACTTTTGCCCTGCGCGCACAAGCGCATGACCTCACGCTCACGATCCGTCAACGGCGCGACAGCCACGGCCACATTCGACCGGGTAGGGGAGTCGCCATCGGCGTCGCCTCCGGTTTCGGCCCCGATCCCCGTTCGCGCCATGAGCAACGCGTGCGATTGCGCGGCGGTCAGATCGGACGCGTACCTGGTATGCGGCGTGCGGCCATTGACCAGCGCGACCGCCGCCTCGCAGACATCCTTCACCCGCGCCTTGTCCATCACGCACTGGGCGCCGGCGGCCAACGCATCGGCCGCATAATGCTCCAACGAGAACGACGTGACGCCGATCAACGCGACATCGGCCGTCGCCGCACGCACCTGCCGGCACACCTCGACGCCGCTCAATCCCTCCAACGACATATCCACCAGCAGCACATCCGGACGCGAATCGGCCGACAGACAGCGGGCGGCCGCATCCCGGCCGCGCCGGCATGCCCACATCACATCGACCTCGGGAAGATCACGGCGAACCAGCAACGTCAGCATCGTCAACGTCAACTGGTCGTTATCCACCACCGCAAGGCGGAACCGTCTCCTGTCGTACATACGTCACCACCTCATAACAAGTCCGGTCAACGGACATCATATCGATGGCTCATCGTTGGTCTTCTCCCATGATCGTGGTGCGCATGGTGTCCGACAATTCGTATCGTACCGGTCGTTGCCCAGTGGCGATGATGGTTCTGTCTCCGACAAGGGCATCCAGCGCATGATTGGTTCTGTTCCGCCCCAATCCCATCGATTCTCGCAGCCGCGGTCTGGTTATGCTGTGGGGGGCGATTCCGAAGAGTTCTTCTTGGATGAGTGCGGCTACGATGTTCGTGGCGTCGTCGTTCCAGTCCCGTTCCGAACGCAGTCGGTCGAGTGCCGCGAACGACCGCCGCAGTATGGATCGTTTGACGGACAAATCGTCGATGATGTGCCGTTGCGCTTCGGTGACGAATTCCATCATCCGATACGAGAACAGGCTGGCGTCGAGACGGTTCAACGGGTGCTGCGCATCCTCGAACGCCTTGTAGTACTGGTTTTTGCCGTCGGAGATGACCGGGCTGAGGCTGATGGATGTCGGCACGCTCAGATGCTGTCGTAGCTGGAGGGCGAACAGGAAACGGCCGGTGCGACCGTTGCCGTCGTAGAACGGGTGGACGTACTCGAACGCGAAATGGCACATGGCGGCACGGATCAATGGCGGCACATCGCGGTTGCGGGTGAGCGCGAGCCATTGCGTGAGCGCGACCTTGATCTCGGATTCCGGTGTGATGCCGGTGTGGATGCGTCGCCCGGTCGCGGGTTCGTCGATGTACACGGGACCGTTGCGGAACAGATCGCCGTCCGGTCTGTCATTGTCGTCGAGTTCCCCGGCGACGACCTTGTCGTAGATGCCGCGGATGTCCTCGAGCGTTTCCGGCAGCGCGTAGCGTGCGGGGTCGTCGTCGCTGAGCGCGAGGAACAGACGGGCGAACTCGCTGAACCGCGCATGTCCTCCGCGTTCCGTGGCGGCCTCCAGTGCGAGGCTGATCTCCCGTCGGGTGGATCGCACGCCCTCGATGCCGTTGGTGCTTTGCATCTCCTCGCCGATGAGATCGTACAGGTAGGCTCGCCGCGCGATTGGCGGTAGCTCTTCCCAGAGCGCAATGACCTGCGTTTCCCGTTCTCGAATGTTGTCGGCAAGCGTGGCGAGCTCACGGAAGTTGACGACGAACAGTTCATGCCCGCGCAGGATGATGCCGGAGCGGAACGTACTCCATCCGTCAAGACGCCGCAAATATTCTTCGTCGGCGATTTCCTCCGGTCTCTTCGTTGACCGGCTCATATGCGCGGTCTGTCTGATGCTTTTGTAGCCTATTCCCATATGCGCCACTTTCCAGTCAGTCGACCACTGCAAGGGTTGCAACAATGATGCTATAGGTCGTTTTTGGCAATATCGACCTATAGACAGTCTATATCGTGGTGGCTATCGGCTGGTATCGGGTATGGCGGCGCATATTCATGGGGAAGGATCGGATGTTTACGATTTCCACGGCGTTTCGATGAACGATCTGGTTTGGTGTTGAATCATCTGCCGAGAACCTACCGGGTGACTCCGCGCCCCGCTTGCCATGCGTCGGCGGTGATGATGCGGAGGGTCTCGTCGTGGTATTCGTCGATGAGCGGGAAATGGTTGCGCTTTGATTCGCCGGCGACTCGCATGCCGCATTTTTCCATCACGCGACCGGACTGCGTGTTGTCCGTGTAATGCGCGCCCCACACGGCGTCGACGTGCAGCGTGTCGAACGTGTAGCCGAGCACGGCATGCAGCGCTTCGGGCATGTATCCTTTGCCCCAGAACGGCCGGCCGATCCAATAGCCGAGTTCCAGTGCGTTGCCGCCGACGTACCGGGCGTAGTGTTCGACGAGCGCGAAGTCTGAACCGTCGCTGTCGCCGTCCTTGTCGATATGACGAAGAGGCTTCAATTCGATGCAGCCGACGGGTTCGTCAACGCCGGCATCGACTCCCGCCTCCGTGGCCTCCCGAATGATGATAGCCCAGTTGTGCTCAACCGGGGAGAACACATCACGGATGACGTTCATGCTCTCTTCGGCATCCTGATGCGGCGGCCAGCCGCACAACAGTCCAATTTGCGGGTCCGAAGCGTACCGGAACAGGGAATCAGCCTCAGCGATATCGCCGATCTTCCACGGGCGCAGCAGCAGACGCGCGGTTTCAATGGTGTCGTTCATCGGACCTCCCAGCTGTTTGGAATGCAGTTTATGCCAACGCTACAACAGTGCACTCAGATATGGGGAAGATTCACTCCGGCCGGCGGGTCAAGCGCCACGAGAGCCGATCCGTCGTTCTCGCGGATGATGCACGTGCTCGTTCTTTTGCCTGATGGATGATACCGGTGAATCGGGGGAGTATGGAGCCATAGCGTTCGTCGCGAGGTTGCGGCGGGGAAGGAGAGTATCGTGAACAGGCTGTTGAAGGTCGCCGTTTGTGTGTTGATGGTGGTGTTGGTTTCGTTGGCCGGGCTGATGTCGGTGTTCGTGTTGGGCGACGGGTATTTCACGGCGATGCGCGAGTATCCGAAGCAGAGTCGCTTGTTGCCGTTGTCCGATGTGCCGCAGGACCGGTCCGACCGGACATTGAACGCTTTGCTGGAAGCGGTCGGCGCTGATGGTGGCGTGGTCGTGCGTTCGGACTTGCTGACGTCGCCGGTGGATGGTTCGGCCGGCGGGTATCGGCTGGGCGTGTATGGTGACGTGACGGCGCATGCTTCGGCGATGCGGTTGCGGTATCTCGGCGCGTCGGTGTTGGACGAGCACAGTCTTTCCCGGTTGATGACGGCGGCGAACGAGAACGCGACCTTGGGTTTGGATCAGGTGCGCCCGGATATGATCGCCGACCTGCCCGGCACGCGTTCGGGCGTACGACTGGTGGTGGAGCGGTTGGACACGCTGGTGCGCCGGTCCGGCACCGTCAACGGCGATTACCGCATCGTCGGATTGGATGACGGCCGGTTCCGGGATCTCGTGTCCCGGGTGAGCGAGGCGAGCGGCATTCCCGGCGACCAGTTGACATCGGCCTCGTCCGGTTCGTCGGTCACGGACAGTTTCATGACGTTGGTCACGCTGGCGTTGATCGCCGTGGCGTCGCTGGCGCTGACACTGATCGTGGTGTTGGGCACGTTCCAGGAGTTCTCGCGACTGGGCGTGTACATGCTGCTCGGATGGTCGCGGACGGGGTACGCGGCCGCATTGTACCGTCCGTTCCTGCTGTTCCTGCCGGTGATAATCCCGATCCCCATTCTCATCTTGAGCTGGGGGTTGAACGGATTCCCGGTCACCCTGCAACTGGTGTTGGCCATGCTGACGCCGAGCCTCGTCACGGCCGCGATCGTGTTGCTGGCGTTGGGATGCGGCGTGCTGGCGTTGCTGTCGGTGCGGCCGGTGGCGGCGATCCGCAACCGCGTGTCGAAACGGGCGATGCTGGCGGTGATCGCGATCGTGTACGTGCTCGCGTCGGCCGGACTGGTCGCCGGCGCGCACGCGTTGGACGCGCCGATGGCCAGCATCCGCAACCTGACGCAGGTGAGCGCGCAATGGAGCCGGTACCGGTCGATGCGCATCCTGTACAAGGACTCGCGCGGCACGAACCACACGTCGACGTCCGGCCTGTCCGGCGACCATGCGAAGGAGATCTACGACTGGTACGCGTCGATCGAACACGACGACGGCGTATACCTCGCCAATACCCGATACTTCAGCCGCGATCTCGTCGCGTCCTGGCGGCACCTCTACCAGCAGGTTCCCGAACAGGCGTTCTGGTACTTCGCCATGTCCCCGAGCTACCTCGCCGCGCAGGGGTTCGACGTCGACCCGGACGCGACGGCGCGGGCCGAGGCGGGCGAACGCGTCTACCTGATCCCCGACACCATGCCACGGGACGAGCAGGAACGCATGCGCGGCTACCTGACCGAAACCAGCATGAAATACAAGACTTGGGAAAGCACCGTCCACACCACCTTCATGAACACGGGCACGGTCGGCTTCGCCGCCTACCATCCGTCCACGCCATTGTTCACGTGGAGCGACGACCCCGGCCAGCCTACGGACGTCACCGATCCGGTGATCCTGTTGGCCACCAGTGCGAACATGACGCCGTTCGAGACGGAAAGCCTCGGCGCGGTCGGCCTGACGAACAGCTATATCAAACTCGACGAGTCCGCCGCCCAACGGTACACGGCAGCGGACTACCTCGCCGAATACCAGCTCGAAGACAACAATCCGGTCTTCCGCACGACCGCCGACTTCATCGCCGGCATGCGCAAAAGCCTGACCGAATTCATGCAGCTGTTCGGCGGTCTCGCCGTCATCGCCATGAACTTCCAACTCATCGGCGTCGCCACCCTATGCCGCATCTACGCCATGACCTACCGGGAGACCATCGCCGTCAAACGGTTGCTCGGCTACCCGCTGCGACGCATCTTCGCGCCGGCCTTCACGCTCATCATCACCGTATCCGTCGCCGCGTTGCTCGCCGCGCTGCTGCTGGGCTCGAAGGCGGGCGCCGTCGCGGCCGGGGCGACCATGCTGTTCCAGCTGATCCTCATGACGGTCCAAGCGCGGACGCTCGCCACGAGCCAACTGCAGACCATGATCAAAACGGAATGAACCGCCACGCCGCACGCCGGCATCCCGGCACCGTTCCAACCAACCAACACCGTCAATCAGTCATTGTTTTCCAACCAGCGTTTCTATAAGGAGCCTCCCATGTCCACGAGCATCATCGTCAACGATCTATGCAAGACCTACGGCAGCCGCACCATATTGCAGCACCTGTCCTTCACTGTGCCGACCGGCGGCAGCCTGGCCATCATCGGCCCGTCCGGTTCGGGCAAATCGACGCTGCTCAACATCATCGGACTGTTGGACTCGCCCACCGGCGGCACGGTCACGCTCGACGGCCAGCGGCTGCCGGACATCAACAGCGGCAAGGCGACCATGCTGCGCCGCACGACGATCAACTACCTGTTCCAGTCGTATGCGCTCATCAACGATCTGAGCGCGCTCGGCAACGTCATGCTCGGCATGGCGTTCATGCCCGGCAGCAAGCAGGTCAAGCAGCGCAAGGCCAAGGCCATGCTCACGCGGCTCGGTCTCGGCAACGTCATCGACGACAAGGTTGCGACCCTGTCCGGCGGCGAACAGCAGCGCGTCGCCCTCGCCCGGTGCATCCTCAAACCCGGCGACGTGCTCCTCGCCGACGAGCCGACCGGGGCGCTCGATCACACGCTCGCCCAGCACGTCTTCGACGAGATGCTCGCCCTGCAGCACGAGTATGGCAAGACGCTGATCGTCGTGACCCACGACACCGGCATCGCGCAGCAATGCGACCGGGTGCTGGAACTGCGCCGCGCGGCATGACAAGGAGGCCATGATGCGAGGCAGGACCATTCAGCTTGCGGTGTTGGTGGCGGTGCTGGTCGCCGCTGTCGGTTCGTTCGTGATGCTCAGCGGGTTGGATGCCGTGGCGCCGTTGGGTGTGCGGGGCACGGTGCAGGTGTCGGGGTCGACGCCGTCCGCGCCCAGTTCGTCGACCATCGCGGGAGTCGAACGGACGGCCGGCGACATGGGAGCCGACATCGTCAAATTGGTGGAGGATGTCAAGGACCCGGGCGGGTCGCGCACGCTGTATGTGGCCGTCGGGAACCGGTCGGGGGAGCCGGTCCGTTGGCTGGCCGACGGGTATCCGGGATTCACCCGTTCGATGACCACGACGGTATCGTCGTTCTCCCGGCTCTCGGGGCAGGACCCGCGCGGCAGCTACTACGTGTACGGTGATCCGGCCGCGACCCGGGCGTTCGCCGAGCGGTTCCGCACGGACGGGTACGAGGTGGACGTCAAGACCGACTACACGGCCTCGTACGCGCAGTGGCTGAGCAACCAGCCGCTGGGGGTGAGCTTCGCGGTGACGGTCCTGCTGTGCGCGATGCTGGCGGGCATGTTCGCGTTGATGAACGTCAAAGGGTATGCCGTGCAGCGTCTGCAGGGCAACTCCGACTGGAGCGTCATCGCTCGTGACGTCCGCGCCAACATCCGTCAGGCCTTGGCCGCGACCCTGGTCGTGCTGCTGGGGTTCATGGGATTCCTGGCCCTGTACAACCATGCGTCGCATATGGGCGCGGCATTGGCGTTGGCGGCCGGCGTGTTCGCCGTGTTCCTCATGGTGATCGTCGTGGCGTATCTCATCGGGTTTATGGTGGCGTCCCGTTCGTCGCTGCTGGCCGCGCTCAAGGGACGCCTGCCGGCGCGTTTGGCGTCCGGGCTGGTCTACTGCGTGCGCGTGCCCGCCGTGATCCTGGCCGTCTGGGCGGTCACCTACGCGGGGACGGCCGCGGGCCAGGCCTTGGACCAGGCCGAAGCACAACGGGCATGGGCCACGGCGGGCCAAGCCAGCGCCATCAGACTCAACCCCCGGCTTTCCTCGGATGAGCAGGACCGGTATGCGGCCGCGACGGGCCAATGGCTGATCTCGCAGGAACGACAAGGCAGGATGATCCTCGCCGAGGAGGGATACACGCTGGAGCAGTTTTCCGCCGTCGCGAACCAGACGGGCTCGCCTATGGACGGCGCGGCTTCCCTGTCCGGGGACGTGCTGGTGGTGAACTCGAACTATCTGCACGCGCAGACGGTGCAGGACGCCTCGGGCCGGCGGATCACACGAGTGCCCAACCAGGGGGTGCTGGTGGTGATACCCGCCTCGAAACAGGACCAACGCAAGCGGATCGAGAACGTCGTACGGGCGTTCATCGGCTCGCAGGGCCAGATGCATGGCGTCGCGACGCCCCGGATCACCGTGCTGACGGGCAAGCCCGGCCAGTCCCTGTTCGGCTACGGGCAGCAGAACATGCCGAACCAGAAGACCCTGTTCCATGACGCGGTGCTCGTCGGCGTGGATTCCGACACCGGAATATTCTCGTCCGACGACTACACGGCCTACGCTTCCGCGGGCAACGCCATGCTCACCGACCCGGACCAGGCGCTCGTCTCGCTGCGCGAGGCCGGACTGCAGCCGTTCATCTACGCCGTGAGCAGCGTCAGCGCGAAGGCGGCCGCGGACTTCGCGAAGCTCCAAGCGAACCTGCGCATCCACCTGATGAACGTGCTCGTCGCCGTCGCCATCCTCATCGCCTCGGCCATCGCCGCCGCCCAGACGCATGTGCGCGGCGGCGCCCAACGCATCTTCGCCCGCTACGTGCACGGCTGGAGCTTCCCGGCAACCCACCGGCTCGCGATCACCATGGAAACCATGCTGGCCCTCGCCCCGATCCTCTACTCGGTATGCCAGATCATCCAAAGCCGGCTGCGCACCGGCATCGCCACAGGTGCCCAGAACGTCACTGACATCTACCTGCTAGGCGGATGGCAGCCTGCGTTCATCGCTGCCGTCACCATCGTGAACATGCTCATCTACCTGCTGGCGACCGCACGCTACGAGCGCATCCTCGCCGCCAACCACTCCAGAGAGGAATAACCATGCACGACCACCACTGCCTGCCCGGCGCACCCATCATCGCCATCGGACTCGGGAAGACCTTCGGGAAACGAACACTGTGGCACGACCTCACGTTCCGCATCGAACCGGGACAGATGATCGCATTGACCGGCCCATCCGGCTCGGGCAAATCGACGTTGCTGAACATCATCGGCCTGCTCGACCACGCCACCGCCGGAACCCTGAAATGCGGGCCGGACGACCTGACGGCCATGAACCCGCGCCATGCCAGACTGTTCCGCAAACGCACCCTGGGCTACCTGTTCCAGGACTACGCGCTGATCGACAACGCCGACATCGAACAGAACCTCGACGTGGCAATGCACGGCACAGCCAACAGGCAGGACAGGCAAGACCGAATCAGCCGGGCATTGGACCGCGTCGGACTCAATGGGCGCGAGCACGACCCCGTCTACCGGCTCTCCGGCGGCGAACAGCAGCGCGTCGCGTTGGCGCGACTCATCGTCAAACGGCCCGGCGTCATCCTCGCCGACGAACCCACCGGCGCCCTCGACCACGACAACGCCGACATGGTCGTCCACACCCTGCGCGACATGGCCGAAAACGGCGGCGTCGTCATCATCGCCACCCACTCCGACCACGTCGCCAACGCCTGCGACGACACCATCCAACTGTGATGTGCCGGCGGCGGTTTCGATGATGATGCGGCAACGTTCGAGACCGTTGTCATGCGATTGCTTGACAACATGTTGTAACGGTCGGCCGTTCCCGGATTGAATAGATATAGCGACGAAACCGAGTCCCAAGGAAGGGAAGTGATCGCAATGGATAAAGCCACTCATAACATGTCGGTGCAAAACGGCGGCGTCAGACGGCTGGTCGTGATCCTGGTGTGCGCATCCATAGCATTGCAAGCTCTCACGTTCGCGATACCGGGAGACGTCCTGAGTTTGCTTTGTCGAGAAGTCGGAGTGCTATTGCTGGTCATGGCCCTGCTTGCGGCTCTGAAAGGCGATGCGAAATCAAACTCCTTCCTTGCTGTGGGGATTGGCGTAGCGGCAGGCTTGGCGGCCATCGCTCTGGTGATTGCGCTTCTGTAATCCGAGCTGCTGAACCTGCCGATGGTTTTCATGGCCTGCTCGGGATGCAGACGTCCAGTTGCCAGTGTCGCTGTTCCGTGCGGATGGCGAAGCCGCCGCCGGCGGTTTCGATGATGGTGCGGTAACGGTCGAGACCGCTACCCAATCCAAGCTTTTCGTCATGCTCGGTGCCGGTGTCGCTGACGGAGATACGGATGTCGTTTGCGTCGAAGCTGATGGAGATGGCGTACCATTCGGCCGGGTCGGCATGCTTGGCGATGTTCGCGTACAGTTCGGCCAGCAGGCCCGTGAGCAGCCGCATCCTGTCGGGCGGGAGTGGCTGGCGGAGTTCGCCGAGCAGATTGTCGCCGGTGAAACCGAGCGATTCGAGTCTCGTCTCCTCGTCGTCGATCAAGGATTGCAGTTCTCCCTGTTGCGCGGATACGAGATCGCCGGCTGGAATCGGCGCAGGTGTCCCGTCCTGTGCTTCCGACGGTTCCGACTGCGGCTGCCGTGCCGGCCGTGTCTCCAGCGAGTCGATGACCGCATGCGTGTGGGTCATGGCGCGATCGGCCGCGGCGCGTAGCTCCCGGAGCTGCCGCCGGTATTCCTGCTCGCCGGCGGGCATGCCATTGGTTTCGGCGTGGTCGATGCGCAGAATGAGATAGGCGAGATCATTGCTGATGGTGTCATGCAGACTGCGGGCCGTGTCCTCGCGTTCCTGCTGGCGGCGCAGCAGATACGAGTCATGGTCACGTTGCCGCATCATGTGCAGCAACAGGCCGGTCAATAGCGGGAAGCAATAGAACGCGAGGTTCTGCAATGTGGCCACCAGCAGACGACCACTGCTGGGTTCGACGCCGAACGTGGTGGAGATGAGCAGCATACCGGTGGCGATAGCACCCGACCAAGTATCCAAATAGGCGAGGAACCCGGTGCAGGCGATGATGACGGCCAGCGGCGTGATCATCGGCATCGCCAGCATGAGCATCTCACCGGCCACAAGCGCCGCCCACAGGAACCATCGCGGACGGAACATGCCGCCGATCAGACCGACGAGCATCACCAGAACCAAGACAAGATGCTGTACACTCGCCGCTGAGGAAACATCCGTCGTGGCCCGGGCCATGTATTCCGCGATGAGGGCCGCAGCCAGCAGCACGCAGGCAACAGCGATGACCGGATGATCGTCGTCCGAACCGGCTCGTCCAATGAATCGGATTGCAGCAGGTCGTATCGGGCGCATGCCTCCAGCACCTCCCTGCGGCTGGTCACGCCGAGCTTGTCGGCCGCGCGATGCACATACGTGAACACGCTGCCCTTAGTAATGCCCAGCCGGGCCGCGATCTCATCGGTGGTCAAACGTTGCGCGTACAGGCGCAGGATGTCCTTCTCACGTGCGGACAATGAGTCCTTCATGTCCTCGGACATCTTCGCCGGCACCGTGCCGGACAATGCCGCGTGCGCCGATGCCGCGTCACGGAAGCCCGCCTCGACCTGAGCCGCAGTCGGCATGCCGAGAGCCGCCCGCCGCACCGCTTCGTCAATGTCGGTTTTGAGCCGTTCCTTGGCAAGCAATCCCTGCGCGCCGGCCGCAATAGCCTCATCCCGGTAGACATCCGTCGAATACGAGGTGACGCAGATGACGCCCACCTTGCTCGTTCTGCGGCGGATGCGCCGGCACACGTCCGCGCCCGTGATGCCGCCCAACGCCATATCTAACACGAGCACGTCCGGCCGCGTATGCGCGTTGTGGCAGTGTTCGATCGCCACAGCCGGCGAACCCGTGCCCCACATGACGCGGAAATCCCGGGACATGGCCGAGATCATCGCACACATCGCATCCAACGCGAACGGATCATTATCCAACACACCAATGCGGATCACGCCCGCCGCGTCCAGCTCGTTGCCAAGTCCCATGACATCCACTGTACCGCCGGCGGCCATTCGTTCTCCGGCATGAAACAGCACCGCTGTCATGCGATCGCTTGACATGACGTTGCATGGAGAATGGCGGCGGTTCTTTAATGAGCGGCAGTGATTTTGAAATCGTCTGTCAGAGGAGAACTGCGGTGATTGAGATTTCTGGTTTGTCAAAAAATTATGGCGGCAAGCGTGCGTTGAGTGACGTGTCATTCCGAGCTGAACCGGGCGAGGTTACGGCGTTGATCGGGCCGAACGGCGCCGGTAAATCGACCTTGCTGCACATCCTGCTCGGTTTGGAATCAGCCAGTAACGGAATGGCCGCGTTCGACGGCAAACGGTACAACGAATTAGGTCCCAATCCACTTATGGCCGTTAGTTCGTTCATCAACGGGTTGACGCCGTATCCATCACGGACGGGACTCAACCATCTGCATTGGATCGCACTGGGTGCCGGCATCCCGTTCTCCCGGTGCGACGAATGTCTGCGGCTCGTGGGTCTGTATGAGGCGCGCAACCAGACATTCAAAACCTATTCGCTCGGCATGAGGCAACGGTTGGGCATCGCGACCGCGATACTGACCGACGCTCCGTATCTCATTCTGGACGAGCCGTTGAACGGTCTCGACCCGGAAGGCATCAAATGGGTACGCGACTTCATCAAGGACTACGCCTCGGATCACAGGACCGTCCTCGTCTCCAGCCATTACATGGCCGAACCGGAACTGGTGGCCGACCACGTCGTGGGCCTGTCGAACGGGCGGAAGGTGCTCGATGACAACATCGACACACTCCTCGACGGTTACGGCAGCCTGGAACAGGCATACTTCAGCGTGGTGAAGGAGTGACCATCATGGGAACGAATGTTTCACCCCGGTATGTGTCCTGCTCGCTGGTGCGGTACTGCGCGAACCGGCAGTTCTATTGGTCGGTATTCGCTGTGCTGGCGTTCACCGCGTTGTTCGCGGTCCTGGACGTGCAGACGATCTCCTCGACGGTGTCCATCGCCGCGGACGGCACCGTACGATCGACTGATTCCCTGGACCCGAATCCGGCGCATATCGTGTCCGACGCCGTGCTCGCTTCACCCTACCAGACCTCAATCATCCTCATCCCGATCATCGTGGCGTTGAACGTCGCAGCAGGTTTCCGCTCGGGCGACGAACGACAACTGCGACTGCTAATCAACCGACCCCGGACGTTCGTAATCGGGGACGTACTTGCGACCGTGATCTACTGCGCCGGCGTATCACTGCTGTCGTCACTATTGAACGCAGTGATACTCGTCGCGACATTGAATCCCGCTTTACGGCCCATGTTCCTCACCGAGACCGTCATCACGACGCCGTTGCGTGTCACAGTGTTCGCCGTGGTCATGGGACTGATCGGCTACATCGCAGCCATAGCCACGAAACGCGACGTGCCGGCCTTGGTCACGATCTTCCTGCTGCTCATCGTCTCACTGTCCGGTGCACTGAAGATAATCCACGCGGACGTGCTGCTACCGATGATCGGCGGCAAAAGCTTCGCGTTCGGAAGAGTCGACGAGACGGGCGATCCTTCAATGGGCGCTTCCGTAATCGTCATGGTCTGCTGGCTGATCATAGCTCTTTGTGCGGCCGTGATCGTACGTGGACGTTCTTTGCGGACACTGAAGGCATAAGAGACGGTCTGCATATGATTAGGACTCTGCTCTACAAGGATGCGACAGCACGACCTCTGCAAATTGCATGTCTGGCGGCCGTGTGCTGGGTGATCGTCGTATACACGGTCGCGTTGATGCCGATCAGCATGGACTCGTCCGGGAACAATCCATTGAACGATGCAAGCAGCGTGACACTTGCGTCGCAGGCAACAGTAATCATCGCCGCAGTTCTTGCGAACATCGAGATCAGGTCGGGCGAAACAATGATGGCGACACTCATCACAGGTTCCCGTCGCCGCGCGGCCTGTGCCCTGATGATGGGGAAGGGCGCGATCATTCTCATCGCCGGACTGTTCTTGACTGCGCTGAGCACCGCTGGCAATGGAATCATCTATGGGATCGGCGATACCGGTCGTCTTACATTCCAATACCTGTTGTTGGCGGCGATGAACGGCATCACAGCGCTGTCGCTGTCTCTGTTCGCAAGGAGCGTGCTGCTTGGCCTATCCGTCTACGTGTTCGTGCCCTTACTGCTTAAACCGTTCATCGTCTACCTGATGCCCACCACAAACGGACTGTTCTATACGGCGGCGATACATGCGATGACTACGGGTCACCCACTTGCCGGAACGATGGTACTGTTCGTATGGCTGTTTGCCTCCCTGATCAT
Organism: Bifidobacterium miconis; assembly: GCF_019331735.1. Classification (GTDB taxonomy): domain Bacteria; phylum Actinomycetota; class Actinomycetes; order Actinomycetales; family Bifidobacteriaceae; genus Bifidobacterium; species Bifidobacterium miconis. The sequence continues at coordinate 41,688 of NZ_JAHBBH010000014.1, read as the reverse complement.
GAGTTATGCGGCGGCATCCAGACGCGCATGTCGTCGGTAGTTGACATCCCGCATCACGTCAGCAGGCTGATATAAAATGGTTCCCAGAGCCAGCCCTGCGGGGATATGGAAGTTGAGACCGGTGCTCCCGTGATTCACGGGACCCGGTCTCCGCGTATCTAGGGTTATGAGCCAAATTGTATATCTGATGGTCTAATCGATTGACCGCCATTGAGATTTGCTGTCATGCGGTCGCTTGACATGATGTTGCTGGTGATGGGGTAGGGCACTTCTAATGGTTGTATCGGTTTGTCGCTCGATCCGGGGAAACATTATGGGTTATCTGCTGATTATTGACATGCCGCCCACATATGGACTGCTGTTCTACGTATTGGTTTCGGTGTGCGTTTTTGTGCTGCTTTATGGTCTGCGCAAAACGTGTCTGGACCAGCGCCGGTTGCGACGTGTTACGGTTGCGACGTTGGTTGTCTCCTGGATTGGCACCCTGTTTACCGCGTTGGCATATGCCATAGCAATGCCGACGTCACAGTCCGATATGACGGACTTCTACGTCATGTACCGGCCGGCTGTGCTGGGCGTTCTCTGTACTCGGGGTCGAACAGGTGATGGTCGGCAAACGTGAGCAGCGCATCCGTCAGCCATGTGTGCGGGAAGATGTTCGCGTCGAGAAAAGCGACTACCAACTCAAATTCCTCCCGTTTTTCAGCTGTACCGAGCCAGATAGGCCGAGTAGTCGATGTCGTCCAATCCGCCTTGGCAGGCGGCCTCGCGCATGGTTTCCAACGCCTCATGGCTGTGGGATTTCGACTTGTCGCGGTAGGCGACGACCTGCGCGCGGGAAACCATGCGGTTGCCTTTCGCGCCGTAGCGGACGAACGGAATCTCGCCGGAGTCAAGCATGCGGGCGACGGTCTTCGCCGATACGCCGAGAATCCGGGCGGCCTCACCGGTGGTGATCATTTCGGTTGGATCGTCGCGCACGATGGCCGCGAACGCGTGACGCAGCTCCTCCGCGTCCAACGGGTATGCCTTGCCGTCGCCCGTGGTGATGTATGCGGATCCCTTGTCGATCTGGGAAATGGGAATTGCCTCGAATGTGGTCATGGCCATTCCTTTCCTGAAACCTTATGCCCAGCCTACCTCAGACCAGACATTTCGGCGATATCGGACATATCGGACACCATAGTCGGCATGTAGAAACAATGACAAGATCCAGCCACTCGGGACAGGAAAGAGCGGCAGCGAAATAACCAATGCAGCGAGCAAACGAACCCAGCCACGGACCTCTGTCGCATTGACTATCGGATTATGGCTTATTATCATTCGTCATGAATTCCCCCAATGGGCCTCTCCGGACGGTCTTCGACTCAGCCGTGATGCACTGGGGGTTCTCTTTATCTAGCTATCCAGTTGGATTGGATACCGGCCATTGAATGCTGTGCGGCCCAGACGATGAGGCACACGCGGTTGGTTTGGCCGGTTTTCCTGAGGATATTGCCGATGTGGGTTTTGACGGTGGACACGCTGACGCCCAAGCTCGCGGCGATCTGCTCGTTGGAATCGCCTTGAACGATGCGGGCAAGGATGTTGTGTTCCCGGCCGGTGAAATCAGGGAGATCGTCGTTCCCGCTATCCGAGGTCTCGCCATCGTCCGCGGATGCCGTCACCGGCGCCGACGTCTGGACGGAACCGGCGGCGAGACGCCGGTTGAGACGGCTCATGGTGGTGGCGTCCATGACGGTGTTGCCCGAGACTGCGGCGCGGATGGCGTCGAAGAACCGTTCGGCGTTGCTGCTTTTGAGGAGGAATCCGCTGGCTCCGGCATCGAGCATGGCAATCGCGTAGGCATCGGTGTCGTATGAAGTCAGCCCGATGATGCGCGTTTCCGGCAGATCGTGAATGATGGCGCGCGTGGTCTGGATGCCGTCGAGTCCGGGCATGCGCACGTCCATGAGGATCACGTCCGGTTTGGCCTGCCGGGCTGTGCGTATCGCGGTTTCGCCGTCCGTGGCCGTGACCGGCCCAAACGCCACGAACGGCGGCGTTATCCGCACGGAAATTGTCATCGAAGCGCTGACATTGACCATCGTCGGCACGCTTGTCGGACTGCTCGTCGGATTGCCGCTCGGCATCGCCGGCGTCAAAGCCCAGATCGGCGGCATGACCAACCAATTCACCACGCAGCTGCCGTGGACACAGATCGGCGCACTCATACCCGTCATCCTCATTGCGGCACTGCTCGCCGCGGTCATCCCCGCACGCAACGCCACCCGAATACAACCTGCACAAGGCCTCACCAGTTGAATGGGGAGGGGCAACTCTGATACGCGAAAAATCAGATATATCTGATTCCCGCACTGAAAAACGGAAGAAAATCGAGTATATCTGATTCCTACGCACCAGTTCATGGTGGATGCCGATGAAGCTGATTCCTCTGAACAGTGGGGCGACGGTATAGCATGCCTTCTATCGGTCACGAACGAACGCAGGAGAACTTCAAACATGAGCATGGAAAACAGCGGTAACCCAACTGACGACGGCGTGCATCGGCCGAAACGACGGGACGACGAGCGCACGATCGCCGGCGCACACCGCCGTATGCGGCGGGCGGATCGAGAGATCGTCGACCATGAACAGATCGGTGAGATCATCAGTCGGTGCGATATCGTCGATGTTGCGTACGTCGACGCCGAGGGACTGACGATCGTGCCGCTGAACTTCGGATACGACTATGATCCGGAGACCGGCGTCCTTACGCTGTGGATGCACTCGGCCCTGCGCGGACGCAAGCTCGACGCGATCCGCGCGACAGGCAACCGTCTGCCCGTGTCGTTCGCCATGCGCACCGACTGCGAGGTGATCGAGGGACGCACGACCTGCAACTGGGGCGAGGCGTTCACGTCGATCGTCGGCAACGGCGTCGCCTCGATCGTGGATGATCTCGGCGAACGCCGGCACGGACTGCAACTGCTCATGGCGCATCAGGCGCATATGCCGCATGTCGAATTCACCGACGCGCAGGTGAACAGCGTCACCGTGTGGAAGATCGAATCGACCCGACTCACGGCGAAGTCCCATGTCAAGCCGAATCGCGGACACGGCACAACGTCGCACAAACACGTTGAGGGCTGATGCCGGCTACAACCAGCATCAGCCCTCAATAACCATCCGTATCGTCAACCGTTACTTGGTGAACGGCTCGGACGCCTTGTCGAGCGCGGCGATCTCGTCGGCGGTCAGGTCGAGCGAGACCGAGTCGAGCAGCGCCGGCAGCTGTTCGGGCGTGCGGGCGGACGCGATCGGACCGACGACCTGCGGACGGTGACGCAGCCACGCCAGCGCGACCGTCGCGATCGCCGTGCCGTGCGCCTTGGCCACCGCGTCGAGCGCGTCGATGAGCGCGAACCCGTCGGCGGTCAGATAGTTGGCGACCATGCCCTGACGCGCCTTGCCTTCCGCGTCGGAGGCGGAACGGTACTTGCCGGTCAGGAATCCGGCGGCCAGCGAGAAGTACGGGAACACGGCGAGGTTCTCGCGTGCGGCGACCGGTGCAAGCGTGCGCTCGTAGTTGCCGCGGGCCACGAGATTGTAGTGCGGTTCCAACGCGACCGGCAGCGCGTAGCCGTGCTCGCGGGCGATGCGGAACCATTCCTCGATGCGGTCGGCCGTGTAGTTCGACAGTCCGATCGCGCGGATCTTGCCGGCCTTGACCAGCTCGTCGAACGCGGCGGCGGTCTCCTCGAGCGGCGTGTTCTTGTCGTCGAAGTGCGCGTAGTACAGGTCGATCGCGTCGACGCCGAGGCGCAGCAGCGATTCGTTCGCCGCGGCGATCACATTGTCATGCGAGAGGCCCTTGTACTGCGGATGTTCGCTCACCTTCGTGGCGACGACCACCTGGTCGCGGTTGGACCGCACGGCCAGCCAGCGGCCGAGGATGATCTCGGACTCGCCTCCCGCGTTGCCCGGCGCCCACGCCGAGTACACGTCGGCGGTGTCGATGAAGTTGCCGCCGGCCTCGACGTATTCGTCGAGCACCTTGCGGCTGGTCGCCTCGTCGCTCGTCCAACCGAACGTGTTGCCGCCCAGAACCAGCGGGAACACCTCCAGATCGCTGTTGCCAACCTTCACACGCTGATCGGCCATGATGCCGTCCTTTCCTGCGTACCTGACATATCCGTACATATCCGTCGTACGGGATTGTTGCGACGCGCCGCGGGCGGTCGTCCGGCATGCCGCCGTCCTCGTCGCACCCGCGTTGCACGTCCCCATCATTGTCACGCGTCGGGCCTTCCGGACGCGAGCGCATTCCGCTGCCGGCTGAGCGCGCGGCGAATGTCGCGGGCGGCTATCGTGGATCTTGGAGAATTTCGATTTTGATGGGTTATGCGACAAGGGGAGTGCGGCATGTCTTTGACGGGCGAACAGCGCGCGGCGACCATTCGAGAGTTCCGCGAGAACATGGCGTTGCTGGGGTTGACCGCGGAGCGGATCGGCGCCGATTTCGGCGTGCCCGGCTCGACTATCGAACGCATCGTCGAACTGCGGTCCGGCGTGCTCGAATACCCGTGGATCGTGCGACGCTACCTGCTCGACAAGGCCGCCGCCGCGGGCGTGGAGCCGGTGCCGTTCAGCGCGTTGCGCGGCGACCCGCATGACTACTGGTTTCTGGACGACCGGGTCATCGACGCGAACCGGCTCGACTGAGCCGTGCCGGTCGGCGATGTGCGGCCGTTCCGATCGACGGGGACAGTTGAAGCAGCCGCGCGGAACCGGCATGCGGATCGCCGGGTGATACGCTGGCGCCATGTGCAGATGCTTTGCGGCCGACTTGGACTGGGATGCGATCGGGGCTCGGTTCGACGTGGACAAGGATGAGACGGATCCCGCCGCGCTTCCGGCGCCTTCCTATAATCTCCGTCCCAAGCAGACCATCGGCATCGTGGCGCAGGGGAGGGACGGCCGGCGTCATCTGACCGGCGCCTACTGGTCGCTGATCCCGACATGGAGCACCGGCAGGGAACTGTCGTATCTCACGTACAACGCACGCGTCGAATCGGCGTGCGTCAAGCCCACGTTCGCCGAGTCGGCCAAGTCCATGCGCGCGATCATCCCCGTTTCCGGATATTACGAATACCACGGCCGCCGACCGTACTATTTCCACGCGCCGAACGACGCGCCGCTGTTCCTGGCCGGACTGTTCTCATGGTGGCGTGCCCCGCAGGGTTCGGCGCCGTGGTTGCTGACCGCGACGATTCTCACCTGTGGGGCCGTGGACGGCCCGGCCACGGTCCATGACCGCATGCCGCTGCTCGTGCCGCATGATCTGACCGCCGCGTGGCTCGATCGTTCGGTCAACGGAGCATCGTTGATCACGGACATGCAGCAGGGCGGCATCGGACTGTCCCGCAAACTCGCCTTCCACGAAGTCGCCGCGTTCGGTCCGACGGACGACGGTCGCACGCTGATCCGACCATTGCTGCAACCTCACACGCCCAGCCTGTTCTGACTGTGGGATATTGTGCGATCCTGTGATCACCGCTTGCCGAGGGCGACGTATACGCCGAGTCCCTCATCGCCGAGGATGTGTTGGATGGCGTCGCGTTCGCCGTCGGTGGCGTAGGTGACGCGCAGGTAGCCGAGTCGTTCGGCCGAATCCGGGCAGTCGGCGGTGATGGGTGTGACGTTCACGTCGTCGCCGACGTGCCTGATGCGTGCGATGATGTCGGCTTCGTCACGGAGTGCGGTTTGCACCGACTCGTAGGAGGTGAGACTGTTGCAGGGGACGCTGTCGGCGTGATGGAACGTGACCGTTCCGGTGACGGTCAATGTCGCGGCGATGAGTATGCCGGTGAGGAATGCGGCCGCCACGGCGATGACGATGGTGCGGGGACGGGATGCGATGGTCATGATGGATGCTCCTGTGTGTGGTGAATGGCGGTGGCAGTGGGGTGCTGTCGGGGATGCGGCTCGGTTCGGGCTTGTGCTCAGTCAGCTGCGCTGACAGCTTCCCTCGGAGAGAGGGCTTGAGACGAGATGCAGTTATGAAGACGGAGTGACCTGATAGACGCGGTCGCAGGCGTCGACGAGCACGGGATCGTGGGTGGCGAGGACGATGGCCGCGCCCTGCGTGGCGCGTTCGCGAAGAAGCCGAATGATGTTGGCTCGGTTGCCGGCGTCGAGCGAGGCGGTGGGTTCGTCGGCGAGGATCACGGACGCGTTCTTATAGATGGCGCGGGCGATGCCGAGACGCTGTTTCTCGCCTCCGCTGAGGTGCGATGCGGTTTCTTCGGCGCGGGAGGCGAGACCGGTCAAACGCAGGGCGTTGCGGATGCGTCGCCGGTCGCCGCCGACCGCCAGTCCGAGACTGTTGAGCCGCATGCTGACGTTGAAACCGACGGTCTCCTCGTCCATGATGCCGTAGTCCTGCAGGATGAACGCGGCCTTGTCCCGCCAGAACCGGCGACGCTGCCGCTGGCTCCAACCGGTCGCGTCGACGCCGTCGATGGCCAGCGTGCCGGCCGCCGGGATCTGCAAGAGGCCGATGGTGTGCAGGAGCGTCGTCTTGCCGCAGCCGCTCGGCCCGGTCAGCGCGGTCATCGTGCCGGGCGCGATGTCGAGGTTGATGTCGCCGGTGATGACGTGCCCGTTGATGCCGGTCGCGAGATTCCGGCAGGTGATGGTGGTCATGATCATGCTCCTTGGTGATATTGCTATAACGTGCGGTCGTTGATCGCGCGGAACCGGCTGGCTGTGGCCGCACGATGGCAGACGGCGGAGAACAGTGCGGCGAGCGCGGCGACGAGCAGGGTGATCGATACGCCGTCCGATTGTTGCGTGGCGAGAATGATGGAGACGACGCCGGCCGAGGCCAGCGCGAACAGGGTTTCCGCGAGGATCGTCGGTGCCGCGAGACAGCCGGGCGCATATCCGGTCAGCAGCAGGGGATAGTCATGACCGGCGCGCAGGATGGCGCGCACGTCGGCGCCAACGAGGGCAACCATCGCGAACGCGACCAGCAGCAGAATGATCGCGGCGGCCTGCATCCATGCGAAGTACGCGGAGAACTGCGCGCGTAGGATCTGCGCCTCGGCGATGTACCGCACCGACACCGCAGCATCCAACCCGACCTGCGCGACTTGCCGGCGCGTGTCGTCGAGTCCGGTCAGGACGATGTTGCGCGAAGAGAGCGCGGGCGTGAGAAACCCGGAATCGGAAAACCCGTTCAAGTCCGGTACGACGATGATCGTCGCATGCGGGGAGAACAGCATCTCATCGGAACCACCCTTGAGCATCGGCACGGTCACGCCGTCCGCCACGTAATACCGTGATTCAGCATGCAGTCGTCTGGCCTGCGCGTCATCCTTGGCCCATGTGGCGAACTGGTCGACGACCTGTCGCGCCTGCGTATCCAGCCGTCCAGCATCCACCGGCGTGATGCCGGCCGTGACATCGGGATCGATGCTGACCAGATCGAGCCAGGAACGGGTCACCAGACCAGTCACCGGCGTATCCGCCGTGATCCGGTGCTCCGGCCCATCCGTGAACGTGTACGACAATGCGGCCTTGCCCTGCCGCTCCATCGCATGAACCAAAGCGGCGGCCTTCGCGTCCATATCGGTTTGGTCGGGGCCGAACGTGATGGACACGGACACCTGATCGCGCAACCGCTGCCATACGGACTGCTCACGCGCCGCGTCGGACGCCTCACGAAACGAAAGCATCGAAGGGGCGATCACGGCCAATACCGCGACGAACACCACCGCCTTGACCAGCACGCTCGCCCGCAACAGTCCCCGCGGCACAGGTTGCCGGTCGGCGATCATGCGCACGGACGGCCAACAGGCGGCCGACAACACTAGCGCGAACGCCAACAGGCAAACGAAAACCATCACCTCCAGCAACAGCGTCACTCGCAGCAGATACGGGACGAACACCCCGCCACGCGACACGAACACGCCCAGCGCGGCCGCCGCGTCCACGATCACGGCGACCGCCAGCATCGGCAGCATCAGACCGACCGCGTCATCGTACTGAATCTTCCACGCCGGCACCCCGGTCAACACGCGCAGCGCTCGCGAACGCGCCTTGAACGACAGCCAGAACAACACCAGCACGGCCGTCAACGCCACCGCGGCACCGACGGTAACGCGAAAACTCGACTGGCCCAGCAGCATGCGCAGATCACCGGTCAGATCATCGTCGCCGTGTTCCAACCGCACGCCCGTGCTCGTCGCCCAATCATCCAGTCCGTGGCGAGCGGAATCGTCCCATCGTCCGCATATCAGATACTGGCCTCCGGCCGACGCACTGTTCAGACGATCCGATCCGGCGACCTTGCCGTCGGGCAGACTGCCGAACCGGCGAATCGACATCCCCGGTTCCATGCTCTGCAACATGGTGCCGGGCAGTGGTACGAACACCTGCGCGTCGGTGCCGTGCTCCATATCCGGCACGATCTTCACCAATCCCAAACCGAGCTTCCTATTCCGCTCGGTCAGCTGGCGCAATGCGTCGGCGTCATCCATGCCGTCGGGCAACGTCACGGTGACCATTGCGGACGGGTGCAACTCCTGCGGCAGGGAACGGTCATGCAGATCGCACAGCACCCACGCCACGAACACGGCCAACGCGCACATCAGCACGGACGACACCACCAACAGTCTGCGATGCATAATGCCTCCCTTCACACGAAACGACTTCTATGACCTCCCGCCGACCATGACGCCGGGCGGAAACTGGCTTCACCGTACGGGCAACGAATTTCGGAATCCAGCTCTGTCCCTCCGTGGGGGACGCAACGTGCGTATGCGATACGACGGTCGATAATGGAGGCATGCAGACGAACGGAACCAAGGCGCCGATCGCGGTGGGCGTAGTCGACAACGACGCGCTCACCCTCGGCGCATTGCGAGCGCTGCTGGACCACATGGACGGCATCGGCGTGACGTGGACGAGCGATGACGGCGCTCACGCCATCGACCTGTGCCGCGACCCGCACAGCCGGCCGGACGTACTGTTGATCGACATGTCGATGGAACCGTTGCCCGGTACCGAAGTCTGCCGACGCATCCGCAAGGCCGGACTGGGCGTAGGACTGGTGTGTATCACGTCATTCACGCTGCGCACCTATGCGGCGCAGGCCGCACGCGCCGGCGCACAGGCCATCGTGTCAAAAACCGACCTGCCGGGCATGCGCAACGCCATCCTGCACGCCGCGCACGGCAAGGCCAGCCTTTCGCCGGTCGCCAGCGTCGTCTTCCATGACGTCGATACGACCGACAGCGGAGCGGCCATCGATGTGACGAACAACGGTACGACGACAGGTCGGATCGGTGCAACGTCACCGGTCGCGACCGTTGCCGATTCTGTGACAACCATGCCGTCGACGCGCGAACTGCAAATCATCCGCATGCTCGCCGACGGCATGGAAACCGACGCCATCTCGCAAGCGCTCTCGCTCAGCCGATACACCATCGCCACGTACCTCAAACGCGCGTGCGACAAACTCGGCGCGCGCAACCGCGCCAACCTCATCGCCATCTGCGAGCGCAGGGGACTGTTATGAACGACCGCATCATGAAGCAGCGTGACGCCGCTTATGCCGATGATCCATGCGGCGACCGCGCCTCGCATCCGCATTCCGCTGCCGACAGCGACGATTCGCGAAATGTTCGCACGGCCGGTACGACGAACGACGGTATGCGCAACACGGTCATGGATCATCTCACGGCGGTGATCGTTGCCATCGGCATCGGCCTGACGCTGACGTTCGCCATCATGGCGCTCGCGGCCGGAGCCGTCGCGATACCGGCGACGCTGGCGATCATTGTCGCCTGTGCACTGACCATCGTCGCGTATTGGCATCCGTTGTTCGCGGGCTGTACCGTCACACTGGCGTGGACGTGTACGTGCCTGGTGCCGCCGCTGGCCGGGGGAGTGACGCTGATGGCGCTGCCGGTCGCATGCTGCGTCATGCTGGCCGCTCGGCGTAACACGCGACATGGCTTTATGATGGCCGGCGCGCAACTGATGGCGCTTGCCGTGGGAACGGTGCTGGGCGTCGTGCGGCCGGCCGATGATTTCGCCGCGATGGCCATGCTCGTGACGATTCCCGCCGCGCCGGTCGCGGGACTGCTCATGGCGTGGAAGCAGCGGCTCGATGATGCCCGGGAAGCCGAACGGGAGCTGGAGCGGCGGCGTCGTGCCATGCGTGAGCAGGAGCGTCGTTCGGCGGCGGCCACGCGCATCCATGATCGGGTCACTAACCGTCTCGCCTATCTCATTCTGCGTATCGGCAATGATCAAGTCGAATGGGCCGACGATTCGCCGGACACGGCGCGACTGCGTGCGGAACTGGCCGACCTGTCCGCCGTCGCGCAAGGGGTGCTTGACGAGACCCGTAATGTTATCGGCATTCTCGACGGGAGTCGTCCGCCGGTCACCGAGGCCGACGCCGATCCGGCCGGGGAAACCGCCATGTTGCGCGATCATCTCGCCGAGGCCGCCAATCGTCTCGAAGCGCTTGGCTTCACCGTGAACGCCGATTGTTCCGGCATGCTGCCGCAACGCTACGACGTGGATGCGGTCAACGTGTTGCACGATCTCATCGACGAGACCGGCAACAACATCGCCAAGCACGCGCAGTCGCGCACCGACTGCAGCATCCACGTCATGCTTGGCGATCAACAGGCAATACTGACATCCTGCAACCGCATCCGAACCGATTCCGGCATCCCCATCGACGACGTCCTGAATTCTGGCACTGGTCTGCGCTCCAAAGCCGAGCGCATCCACCGTCTCGGCGGCACGCTCGACCACACCGCACACGGCGCCATATGGAAGCTGTCCGTACGTCTGCCGTTACGCGCGGACAGTCATGCGAGTTTTTAACGCTGCAATAGAACCGACACGACAGCCTGTCAGGAGCGGAGCAGGGCGATGCCGGCGGCGGCCATGTCCTTGCGGGCGGCGACGCCGAGCTCCTCGCTGACGGGTACGGTCAGGTCCTCGAACACGGTGACCTGATAGCCGAGCTTGCACGTATCGAGCGCGGTTTCCTTGACGCAATGCGATTCGGCGATGCCGACCACATCCACCTGCGTGACGCCGGCCGCCTTAAGCGCATTGGCCAACGTATGCCCGGCCTGTTGCGCGGCCGTCACCTCCTCGCGTGACTGGATGCGGTCGGTGTTGTCCTCGATGCCCTCGAATCCGGAGTAGGCGGCCGAATACTGGCCCTTCTTGAAGTGATGCGCGACGTTCAATGCGCGGATCGCCGGATGCAGTTCGGCGTTTGGCGTGCCTGCCTCGCCGTGCACCGGCCACGTGTCCACATAGTCGGGGTGTTCCGACCAGTGCGCGCCCGGTTCGATGTGCCAGTCCTGCGTGGTCGCGATGACCGCGTATTCGCCGCGATGCGCGGTCACGTATGCGGCGATCCGTTCGGCGACCGCATTGCCGCCGTCCACGCCGAGCTCTCCGCCTTCGCAGAACGTCGGCTGCACGTCCACGATGATCAACGCCTTACCTGCCATGATTGCCTCCCGTTAGAGCAGATGCAGATATGTCTGATTTATCCACTTTAACGGTTCAACGGCGGAACCGCTTGACTTCAGCCGACACGTGGCCTCTGGTCGCGACGAGATCCGCTGCTCCTGACACGCAACCAAATCACGCAATGCCTATAAATTGGCATCTAATGCTCCAAACCGCACAAGAACAAGGTGCCGCGCTACAGTGACAGTATGCTCGACTATCTGACGCTCAAAGTACGCGACATCGACCGCAGCATCGCGTTCTACGCGAAAGCGCTCGCGCCGCTCGGCTACATCGCCAAAGCCCACCACGAACCCACCATCGGATTCGGAGTCGACGACGGCACGCCACACTCCGACTTCTACGTGTCGCCAATGGACGAAACGACGGCGACGACCCGACCCGATGATTCCGCAACCTCCAACCACGACGCAACAGCCTGCCCGATCACCCACATCGCATTCCTCGCCGACAGTCCAGCCGCCGTCCGCGCCTTCTACACCGCAGCACTCGCCGCCGGAGGCCGCGACAACGGCGCCCCCGGGCCGCGTGCCTACCATCCCGGATACTACGCCGCATTTATCCTCGATCCGGACGGCAACAACATCGAAGCCGTCACCGACTGGAGCGGCTGGCCCGACGCGCTCGACAACGAACACGAAGAACACCAACAAGCATAGGAAAGAAACCACCATGACGAAACTCTTCATCGGATCACACCTATCCACGGCGGGCGGATGGAACAAACTCATCGAACGCTCACATGCCGAAGGCGGCACCACGTTCGCGTTCTTCCCACGCTCGCCATACGGCAAGAAATCCACGTCCCTCAACCCCGACGGCGCAACCGGCTTCGCCCTCCAACTCATCGCCGAACACTACGGACCACTCGTCGCACACGCGCCATACGTCTACAACCTCGCCGCCAAAGACCAGACCAAACGCGAATTCGCCATCCACGCGCTCGCCGAAGACCTGCAACTGCTCGCACCCATCCAACAAGCCGGACAGGAAATCTACCTCAACATCCACCCCGGATCCCACGTCGGACAAGGCGCAGAGGAAGGCTGCCGTCTCATCGCCGACGGACTCAACCAAGTATTCGACCTGCTTGCCGCCGCCGGCCATGCAAGCAACACCGTGCCCATCCTCCTCGAAACCATGGCCGGCAAAGGCACCGAATGCGGACGCAACTTCGAAGAACTCGCCGACATCATCAACCACGTCGACCACACGGCCAACCTCGGCGTCACCCTCGACACCTGCCACGTCTACGATGCCGGATACGACCTCCTCAACAACTTCGACGGTATCCTGCACGAACTCGACGACACCATCGGACTCGAACACGTCAAAGCCATCCACGCCAACGACTCCCAATACGGACTCAAGTCACACAAAGACCGCCATGCCAACATCGGCCAAGGCCAACTCGGCACCGCATTCTTCACCCAACTCGTCAATGACCCACGCACCAACACACTGCCCATGATCCTCGAAACCAAAGAACAAACCCCAACCACACACCGCGACGAAATCACACTGCTACGCGGACTATGCCACGCCTGACCACTGACCCATCCGCACAAAACCGCACGCGACTATCATGAACAACAAGGACCGTGAGCGATAACACCCGCGGCAAAACCCACAAACCAAGGAGATTCGCAATGGAAGCCACCACCAAACGCGCCGTCGTCACCGGCGCATCCAGCGGCATCGGCGCCGCAAGCGTCCGCGCACTCGTCAACGACGGCTGGACCGTCGTCGCACTCGCACGACGCGAAGCAAAACTCAAGGCGCTCGCCGACGAACTCGGCGACAAGGTCAGCTACGTGGTGTGCGACATTACTGACGAGGCGAGCACGCAGGCCGCCGTGGATCGGATCCTGGCGAAGGGCGGCGTCAAGGCGCTCGTCAACTGCGCGGGTGCGGCATTCGGCAAGGATCCGGTCGCCACCGCGAATCTCGACGACTGGCGCAACATGTACGAGCTGAACGTGATCGGCACGCTGCGCATCACGCAGAAGCTTCTGCCCGCGCTCAAGCAGGCGCCCGGCGGCGGCACCGTGCTCGTCATCTCCTCGACGGCCGGCATCGAACCGTACGAGGGCGGCGCCGGATACTGCGCGTCGAAGTTCGCGGAGAAGGTGATGGCTCGCGTGCTGCGCCTCGAGCAGATCGGCGAGCCGGTGCGCGTAATCGACATTGCCCCCGGCATGGTGCACACCGACGAGTTCTCGCTCAAGCGCTTCGGCGGCGACGAGGCGAAGGCCGTGGCCGTGTACGCCGGCGTGCCCGATCCGCTGACCGCCGAGGATATCGCCGAATGCGTGCGTTGGGCGCTGGGCCAGCCCGACACGGTGGACATCGATTCGATCGTCGTACGTCCGCGTGCGGAGGGTTCCTACACCAAGGTGTACCGCGAACGCTGAGCCGGAAAATGCCATGCTGCCGCCGAAACACGCCGGTCGAACATGCGTTCGAAATCTGTCCGGAATTCAGGTATCCTAGGGCACAGCATCAAGAACACATGAGTAGAAGGCGGCAGCGATGGCAGTGAACCGGAAAGCCCCTAATTCCGGGAAGAACGGCGACGTGGTGGTCGAACGCGTCATGACGAGCGACACGTTCCTGTCCAGGGAAATCAAGAAGGCGCCCATGCGCCGAACCGATACGTCGCTGGTGGCGGACATTTCGCGCATCCCCAATGACCTGAAGATCACCATCCAGGGCGCCCGCGAGCACAATCTCAAGAACGTGGACCTGTCGATCCCGCGCAACCGCATGGTCGTGTTCACGGGCCTGTCCGGCTCCGGCAAGTCGTCGCTCGCGTTCGACACGCTGTTCGCCGAGGGACAGCGACGGTACGTGGAGTCGCTTTCCGCGTACGCCCGCCAGTTCCTCGGCCAGATGGACAAGCCGGACGTCGATTTCATCGAAGGGCTGAGCCCGGCCGTGTCGATCGACCAGAAGACCACGAACCGCAACCCTCGTTCGACGGTCGGCACGATCACCGAAATCTACGATTACCTGCGACTGCTGTTCGCACGCACCGGCATCCCGCACTGCCCGGTGTGCGGGGAGCCGGTCAGCGCCCAGACGCCGCAGCAGATGGTCGACACGCTGCTCGCTAACCCGGAGCGCACGCGATTCCAGATTCTCGCCCCCGTGGTGCGGGGACGCAAGGGCGAATTCGCCGACCTGCTCGAGCTGCTGCGAGGCGACGGCTATGCCCGCGCGCTCGTGGACGGCGAAATGGTGCAGCTGAGCGACGACATCAAACTCGCCAAGCAGAAGAAGCACACGATCGAAGTGGTCGTCGACCGCCTTGTCGTCAAGGACGGCATTCGCCAGCGGCTCACCGATTCGGTCGAAACCGCGCTGAAACTCGCCAAAGGCGTCATCGTGGCGGACTACGTGGATCGCGACGAGAACGATCCGACCCGCCGCCAGCCGTTCTCCGAGAAACGCGCCTGCCCGAACGGCCACCAGCTCGAGCTCGACGAGATCGAGCCGCGCACGTTCTCGTTCAACGCCCCGTACGGCGCCTGCCCCGACTGCACGGGCATCGGCTACTCGCTGGAGATCGACCCGGAACTCGTCATCCCAGATCCGAGCAAGACGCTCAACGAGGGCGCGATCGAACCGTGGGGACTGACCAAGGGCACAGGGGAGTACTATCGCCACGTGCTCGAAGGGCTCGGCGAGGAAATGGGCTTCGATCTGGACACCCCGTGGCAGGATCTGCCGTACGAGGTGCGCCACGCGATCATGTACGGCCGCAACTTCAAGGTGAAGGTCTCCTACCGCAACCGGTGGGGGCGCATGCGCGAATACTCGACCGGATTCGAAGGCGTGGTGCGCACGCTCATGCGCCGGCACGACGAAACCGACTCCGACCAGATGAAGCAGTACTACGAGTCGTACATGCGCGAAGTGCCGTGCCAGACCTGCAAGGGGCGGCGTTTGCGCCCCGAGGTACTTGCCGTCACGATCAACGGCAAGTCGATCGCCGACGTGTGCGACATGTCCGCCGAGGCGAGCCTCGCATGGGTGAACGGCCTGGAGCTCACCGGCTCCGCCGCGCAGATCGCCGGCGAGGTGCTCAAGGAAATCCGCGCGCGGCTCGGCTTCCTCAACGACGTCGGACTAAACTACCTGACGCTGTCCCGCGCCGCGAAAACCCTGTCCGGCGGCGAGGCACAGCGCATCAGGCTCGCCACGCAGATCGGCTCCGGACTCGTCGGCGTCATGTACGTGCTCGACGAGCCGTCCATCGGCCTGCACCAGCGCGACAACGAGCGGCTGATCGAAACGCTGCACCATCTGCGCGACCTCGGCAACACGCTGATCGTCGTCGAACACGATCAGGAAACCATCGAAAAAGCCGACTGGCTCGTCGACATCGGTCCGGGTGCCGGCGAACACGGCGGCGAAGTCGTCTATTCGGGTCCCGCGTCGAAGCTTGTGGAAGCTCCTCGATCGATCACCGGCGACTACATCGCCGACCGACGCGAAATCGCCGTTCCCGACCACCGCCGCAAAACCGACAAGACCCGACAGCTGCGCGTCGTCGGCGCACGCGAGAACAACCTCAAGAACCTCACCGTCGACTTCCCGCTCGGCGTGATGACCGTGGTCACCGGCGTCTCCGGCTCCGGCAAGTCCACGCTCGTCAACCAGATCCTCTACCCGGTGCTCGCCGACAAGCTCAACGGCGCGCGTATCGTGCCCGGCAAGCACACGCGCGTCGAAGGCGTCGACCAGTGCGACAAGGTCATCCACGTCGACCAGAACCCGATCGGCCGCACGCCGCGATCCAACCCCGCCACGTATACGGGCGTGTGGGACAAGATCCGCACCTTGTTCGCCAAGACGCCCGAGGCGCAGGTGCGCGGCTACGGTCCGGGCCGCTTCTCGTTCAACGTCAAGGGCGGCCGGTGCGAGGCCTGCCACGGCGACGGCACGCTCAAGATCGAAATGAACTTCCTGCCCGACGTGTACGTGGAATGCGAGGAATGCCACGGCAAGCGGTACAACCGCGAGACGCTCGAAGTCAAGTACAACGGCAAGTCCGTCTCCGACGTGCTCGACATGCCCATCGAGGAGGCCGCGCAGTTCTTCAAGGCGTATCCGTCGATCTCCCGCTATCTCGACACGCTCGTCGAGGTCGGCCTCGGTTACATCCGGCTCGGCCAGCCGGCCCCCACGCTGTCGGGAGGCGAATCGCAGCGCGTCAAGCTCGCCACCGAACTGCAGCGGCGTTCCACCGGCAAGACCGTGTACATCCTCGACGAGCCGACTACCGGTCTGCACTTCGAGGACGTGCGCAAGCTGCTGCTCGTCCTGCAGGGCCTTGTCGACAAGGGCAACACGGTGATCGTCATTGAGCACAACCTCGACGTGGTCAAGTCGGCCGACTGGATCATCGACCTCGGGCCGGAAGGCGGCGACGGCGGCGGCACGGTGGTCACGCAGGGCACGCCCGAACAGGTCGCCGAATGCGCGGAATCGTGGACCGGCAGGTTCCTCAAGCCGATGTTGGGGCATGTCCGTTAAGCACGGTGTCCGCGTGGGGTCGGGATATGCGATATCCGACACGCTCCGGGCCGCTCTGGCCGAGTCTTTACGGTCTGACATCGCATATCCCGACCCCACGCTCGTTTGCAGCCTCGACTTACGTTTTTCTCTGAGGAGCCAACATGACCAACGACATTGAACGGCATGCGCCGGATGTGTGGCGCAGGACGGCGGACGCCTTGCAGAAGGACATGGTCGGCGTCGACACATCCGCAGGGGTGAACAAGAACGGCGCGCCGCTGCTGGGGGACACCCGCGACCTGTTCCGTCCGAAGACGGGGGACATTCCCGCACAGCCGGGCGTCTACAAGTGGCGCGACGGCGAAGGCCGCGTGATCTATGTGGGCAAGGCGAAAAACCTGCGCAACCGTCTGACCAACTATTTCCAACCGCTGTACCTGCTGCATCCGCGCACACAGACCATGGTGCTCACCGCGCGCAGCCTCGAGTGGACGGTGGTCGGCACCGAGCTCGAGGCGCTTACGCTCGAATACACGTGGATCAAGGAATTCGACCCGCGGTTCAACGTGCAGTTCCGCGACGACAAAACCTATCCGTATCTGGCGGTCTCGGCGGGGGAGCGGTTCCCCCGCATATGGGTGACGCGCAGCCGCAAACGACGCGACACCCGTTATTTCGGCCCCTATGCGAAAGTGTGGGAGCTACGCAAGTCGCTCGACCGGCTGCTGCACGCCTTCCCCGTGCGCACCTGCGCCGAGGGAGTGTATCGCAAGGCCGAACTGACCGGACGCCCGTGCCTGCTCGCCTCCATCGGCAAATGCTCTGCGCCGTGCGTCGGGCGCATCGATGCGGCGGAGCACCGGCGCATGTGCGAGCGTCTGGTCGGCGTGATGACCGGCCGGCTCGGCAAATCGTACGTTGCGCAGCTCACCCGCGACATGAAGGAGGCCAGCGCCGAACTCGAATTCGAGAAGGCGGCCCGGCTGCGCGACGAAATCCAGATGCTCCAGACCGTCATGCAGCAGAACGCGGTCGTGTTCGACCAGGACGTGGACGCCGACGTGTTCGGCATGGCATCCGACGAACTGGAGGCGTCGGTGCACGCGTTCATCGTCCGTGACGGTTCGATCCGCGGCGAACGCAACTGGAGCGTCGAACGGGTCGAGGACGTGAGCGACGAAGAACTGATCGCCGACCTCATCGTGCAGGTGTATGCGGACGCCGGCGCGGACGCCGACACGGACACGGCCACGAACGGATTCGCCAACCGGATCGAAGAACGCCGCGACGCGATCGGATCGACCCAGTCGCTGACCGCGACCGACGCCACAGCCCGGGCGCAGGCGACGCGCGAACGGCACGAGCGGCAGGAACAGACCGGCCGCGCCGACCTGCTGGCCCCGGTCTCACCGGTGCCACGGGAAGTGATCGTGCCGGTCGAACCGGCACGCCGCGAAGAACTCGAAACATGGCTGAGCGGAATGCGCGGGGCCGCGGTGACGATCCGCACCGCCAGCCGAGGAGAAAAGAAGGCGTTGATGGACCGCGCCGCGGACAACGCCGGGCAGGCGCTGCAGCGCAGCAAGATGAGCCGCATCAGCGACATGGGCGCCAGATCGGACGCCATGAACGACGTGGCCAAGGCCTTGGGCCTTGCACAGGCGCCGCTGCGCATCGAATGCTACGACATTTCTAATACCGTCGGCGGCGCGTTTCAGGTCGCTTCCATGGTGGTATTCGAGGACGCGATCGCCAAAAAGTCCGAGTACCGCCGGTTCGCCATCCGAGGCAAGGACGGCAACGGCGCGGTCGACGATCTGAGCGCCCTGTACGAGACACTGACGCGCAGATTCCGCCATGGCAACATCGCCGGGGATTCGGGCGACAGCATGGACAACGAACGCCGCGAACGGGACGCTCGGACGACCGCCGGCCATCGCGTCACGGAGGGGACTTCCGACAACGCCACCGCGGACGGCGTCGGCGGTGCGGACGGCCGGGTGGAAGACCAGACGGAACAGGTCGTGCAGCAGAACACCGACCGTCGCCGATTCGCGTACAAGCCGAACCTGATCGTCGTCGACGGCGGGCAGCCGCAGGTCATGGCCGCAGCCAAGGCGCTGGCCGACTGCGGCGTGAACGACGTGGCCCTGTGCGGACTGGCCAAACGTCTTGAGGAAGTGTGGGTGCCGGACGACGACTATCCGATCATCCTCAAACGCCAGTCGCAGGGCATGTACCTGCTGCAGCGGGTGCGCGACGAATCGCACCGCTTCGCCATCACCTACCATCGGCAGACCCGTCGCAAAGGCGCATTGCGATCCGCATTGGACGATATTCCGGGCATCGGCGAGGCGTATCAGAAACGCCTGCTCGCCCGATTCGGATCGGTGCGCGCCATGAGGGAGGCCACGGTCGAGGAACTCGAGCAGGTCAAGGGCATCGGGCATGCCAAGGCCGAGGCGATCCACCGCGCGTTGCATGCGCGCGAGCAGGAAAAAGCCGGGGAGTAGCCGGATGCGTCGATCGCGGCGGCACGTGCCCGCGCCGGGTCGGCCAGCCCCGGATCGGCGGTGACGGAAACGATGAGGCGGACGACGCGCAACGCCGTCGGAGATCGCCGCGGACGAATGATCTCCGGTCGATGCCGAATACGGTACGATAAGTGAGGATGTGAAGGAGGGGGTATGACCCAGGTCAATCACCGCTGCGCGGTACTCGGCAAGCCCATCGCCCACTCGTTGTCCCCGGTGCTGCACGGGACCGCGTACAAGGCCCTCGGCCTTGACGATTGGGCATATGAACGGCATGAAATCGCAGAAGACGACCTCAAGGGCTTTCTCGACGGGCTGGATCCGACATGGCGCGGCCTGAGCCTGACCATGCCGCTCAAGAAAACCATCCAACCGTACGGCACCCCCAAGGACGCATGGGCCGCATCCCTCAAGGTCGCCAACACGGCCGTGTTCGACTGGTCGCACGCCGCCGAACGCGGCGGCAGGCCGGACGTCGCCCTGTACAACACGGACGTGCCGGGCATCATCTACGCCTTCGGCCACGCCTGCGACGTGAGCGACGGGCCGTCGCTCGAAGAACGCGATCTTCGCCGCGCGACGGTGATCGGCAACGGCAACACGGCCGCATCGGCCGCGTGCGCGCTGTCTGTCATGCTCGCATCCTCGAACAACGGGGGAGAGTGCGGCAGGGGCGAAATCACGGTGGCCGCGCGGCATTCCGGCAAGAATCCGGACATCGCGCGCATCGTCGCCGCGGAGGACAGCGCGGATCTGCGCGAAGTCGATCTCGAGCAGGCCGTCGAATCGCTGCGCGGCGCGGATGTCGCCGTCAGCACGATCCCGGGTCATGCCGCCGATGTGATCGCCGAGGCAATCGAAACCGACGACTCGTTCTTCCCCCGCGGCATCCTGCTCGACGTGGTGTACGATCCGCGCCCCAGCGCGCTCATCCGCGCATGGCGAGCCAAGGGCGGTCTGGCTTTGGGCGGTGAGGAAATGTTGTTGTATCAGGCCATTCTGCAGGTGCGATTGATGACCGGAGCCGAGGGCGAGGCCGCCCTTGCCGGCCGGGATCCGATGAAGACGCTGGAACCGCCCATGCGGCGGGCGCTTGAGGAGGCACTGTGATGGATGCGGACAAAGCCAACGGAGCGGCAAACGGCGTGAGTGCGGACGCGGCGGACGCGAGGGCGAACGACAGCCGCCCCGAGCCGGCCGACGGTTTCGAGGTCCTGCTCATCACCGGCATGTCCGGAGCGGGACGCTCCCACGCGGCCGACAGCGTGGAGGACATGGGCTGGTATGTAGTGGACAATTTGCCTCCGAAGCTGCTGGTCCCATTGGTCGACATGATGACGCAGGGCGGAGGCCATTCCGGCAACGGCGTGCACAAGCTCGCCGCGGTCATCGACGTGCGGTCGCGCGAATACTTCGACGACCTGTCCGCCGTGCTCAGTCATCTCGACGATCTGGGAGTTAAAACCCGCATCCTGTTCCTCGACGCGAGCAACGACGTGCTCATCAAGCGCTACGAGTCCGTGCGACGCCCCCACCCGCTGCAGCGGGGCAACCGTCTCATCGACGGCATCAAGGAGGAGCGCGCGCTGTTGATGAACCTCAAGGAACGTGCCGACATGGTGATCGACACGTCCGCGCTGAGCATCCACCAGCTGTCCACCAAGCTGTACGAGGCGATGCTTGGCTCCGGCCCCAAGACCGTGGCCGTGCACATCTTCAGTTTCGGCTTCAAATACGGCATCCCTCTCGACGCCGACTTCGTGGCCGACGTGCGCTTCCTGCCGAACCCGTTCTGGGTGCCCAGCCTGCGCGAGCTGACCGGACAGGACAAGCCGGTGTCGGACTACGTGCTGTCCAGCAAGGGCGCGGCGGAGTTCCTTGACGCATACGAGCATGCGATTCTCGTCGCGCTGGAAGGCTACGCGCAGGAGGACAAGCACTTCGTCACCATCGCGATCGGCTGCACGGGCGGCCAGCACCGTTCGGTCGCCATGAGCGAGGCCCTGGCGTCACGTCTGCGTGCGCACGGCCTCGAGGTGAGCGTCTCCGCGCGCGAGCTGCAGCGGCGACGCCTCGAACGATGATATCGGGGACGTTTTCGGCCGTTATCCGACGCGTCGCCTTTGGCGACCACATATCGAGCCGAGGCTGTCCGATAAGCGGAAAAACATGGTTGGCTTGTCCAAGTGATTCGGTATCACAGTAAGCCGGTGGCAAGGCGGGGCTCATGCCCGGCAACCGGCCAAGCATTGAGGAGAACGGGACATAGGAGGTTGGCTCTTGGCTCTTCTGGATGATGTCAAAAGCGAACTCGCCGCAATCGATAATGAGTTGCCCGCCGCCAAAAAGGCGCAGGCCACGGCGATGATCCGCTTCGGCGGCGGCTTGAAGCTCGTGCAACGCCAGATCATCGTGCAGGCGCAGTTCGATTCGTTGGAGGCCGCAAAGTGGCTTCAGGACACCATCAAGGATCTGTATGGCCATGAGGCGGTGCTCACTCAGGTCTCCCGTCAGACCCCCAACGGCGTCGTGCAGCGCTATCTGATCCACGTCGACCGCGGCGGCGCGGCGCTTGCGCTGCAGACCGGCCTGCTCGACCGTCGCAAGCAGCTGGTGCGCGGTCTGCCCGCCGAAATCGTCAACGGCAACATCGCGCAGGTCAAGGCGGCCTGGCGAGGCGCTTTCCTGGCACACGGCGGCCTGTCCGACCCGGGCAAGGCCAGCTATCTGGAGATCACCTGCCCGTGCAACGAGGCGGCCCTTGCATTGGCCGGCATCGCGCGGCGCCTCGGCATCAGCGCCAAGCCGCGCCAGTTGCGCAGCTCCGAACGCGTCACGCTCAAGGATCCGGACGCGATCGAGCGCATGCTCAATCTCATGGGCGCTCCGCGTTCGGCGCGCGAATGGACCGGCAAGCGTTCCGACGGCGAGGCCCGCGGCAAGGCGAACCGGCTCGCGAACTTCGACGACGCGAACATGCGCCGCAGCGCCAAGGCCGCAGCGGAGGCGAGCGAAAAGGTGCGCAAGGCGTTCGAGATCCTCGGCGACGACATCCCCGACAATCTCAAGGCCGCCGGGCAGCTGCGCCTCGACCACGGCGACGCCAGCCTCGAGGAGCTGGGCCGCCTGTCCGATCCGCCCATCACCAAGGACGCCATCGCGGGACGCATCCGCCGCCTGCTGCAGCTTGCGGACAAGACCGCCAAGGCCCGCGGCCAGTCGCTGTGACCTGATTTTTCCGAATTTTCCAATACGCGAAACACCGCCTCGCATTATGCGAATGGCGGTGTTTTTGTTCGTTCGGGCCTGTATTATCGCAAGTGGCGTATCCACGTCACCACTCTTCCCGTGCTGCGGAGCGACATGCGACGCGGCGCGCGGTTAGGAAAGGATATTCATGAAGACACTCAAGGATCTTGGAGATCTCAAGGGCAAGCGCGTCCTGGTTCGCGCCGATTTCAACGTTCCGCTGGACGGCACCACGATCACCGATGACGGCCGCATCAAGGCCGCCCTGCCGACCATCAAGACGCTGCGCGAAGAAGGCGCGAAGGTCATCCTGATGGCCCACCTCGGCCGCCCGAAGGGCAAGGTCGTCCCCGAGCTGTCCCTGGCTCCGGTCGCCGCCCGCCTCGGCGAGCTGCTCGGCGTCAACGTGCCGCTGGCCAAGGACACCTACGGCGAGGACGCCCAGGCCAAGGTCGCCGCCATGAACGACGGTGACGTGGTGCTGCTCGAGAACGTGCGCTTCAACCCGGAGGAAACCAGCAAGGATCCGGCCGAGCGCGCCGCCTACGCCAAGAAGATCGCCGCCCTCGGCGAGGCCTTCGTCTCCGACGGCTTCGGCGTCGTGCACCGCGCGCAGGGCTCCAACTACGACGTGGCCGCCGATCTGCCGGCCGCCGCGGGCCTGCTGGTCGAGAAGGAAGTCAAGGCCCTGTCCAAGGCCACCGAGAACCCGGAGCGTCCGTTCACCGTCGTGCTCGGCGGTTCCAAGGTCTCCGACAAGCTCGGCGTCATCGAGAACCTGCTCGACAAGGCCAACCGCCTCGTCATCGGCGGCGGCATGGTGTTCACCTTCCTCAAGGCCAAGGGCTACGAGGTCGGCACCTCCCTGCTCGAAGAGGACCAGCTCGACAAGGTCAAGGGCTACATCGAGACCGCCGAGAAGAATAACGTCGAGCTCGTGCTGCCGACCGACATCGTCGTGAACCCGGGCTTCCCGAAGTCCGACGCCGACGTCGCCCCGGAGGTCGTTCCGGCCGACGCCATTCCGGCCGACAAGATGGGTCTGGACATCGGCCCGGAGTCCCAGAAGCTGTTCCACGACAAGATCGTCGACTCCAAGACCGTCGTGTGGAACGGCCCGATGGGCGTGTTCGAGATCGCGGCCTTCGCCGACGGCACCCGCGCCGTGGCTCAGGGCCTCGTCGACGCGACCAAGGCCGGCGCGTTCACCATCGTCGGCGGCGGCGACTCCGCCTCCGCGGTGCGCAACCTCGGCTTCCCGGAGGACGGCTTCTCGCACATCTCCACCGGTGGCGGCGCCTCCCTCGAGTTCCTTGAGGGCAAGGAGCTGCCGGGCCTGAAGGTGCTCGACTGAGATTGAGATAACGTCGCGCCCCTCTTCACGGAGGGGCGCTTCGTTTTGTGAACAACACACATCGCATCCGAGAACGGATCCTACGGAAGGGAACAACGGCATGGCGTCGCGCACACCGCTGGTGGCGGGCAACTGGAAGATGCACTTCGACCATCTGGAAGCCACCTATTTCGTGCAGAAACTCGCGTGGCTGCTCCGCGACGCGCACTTCGACTACAAGCGCTGTGAAGTCGCTCTGATGCCGTCGTTCACCGCGCTGCGCAGCGTGCAGGTGCTTGTCGAAGCCGACAGGCTGCCCATCCGCTACGGCGCGCAGTCCGTGTCCGTCACCACGCAGGGCGCGTTCACCGGCGACGTGTCCGCCGACATGATCGCCGCGCTCGGCTGCCGCTACGTCATCGTCGGCCATTCCGAACGGCGCAAGTATCATCCCGAAGACGACGCGAACATCGTCGATCAGGTGCGCGCCGTGCTCGCCGCCGGCATGCAGCCCATCCTGTGCGTCGGTGAAAGCTTCGAGGAACGCCGGCAGGGCATCGAACTCGACTTCGCGGTCGGCCAGGTCCACGACGTGACACGCGACCTGTCCAGCGATCAGGCCGCCAAACTCGTCATCGCCTACGAGCCGGTGTGGGCCATCGGCACCGGCATGGTCGCCACGCCGGAATCCGCGCAGGACGCGGCCAAGGCGATACGCGACGATCTTGCGGCCACGTTCAGCCGCGACGTCGCCGACGGCGTGCGCATCCTGTACGGCGGTTCCGTCTCATCGAAGAACGCGGTCGAACTCATCGGCGAGCCGGACGTCGACGGCTTCCTGATCGGCGGGGCCGCGCTCGACGCCGACGAACTCGCGAAAATCGCCCGCATGACGCTCAAGGCGACGTCCGGACGCTGAACATAGCCGAACGTAGCCGCGATTTCGGCGGTTTCGCCCCGTTGTTCACCACCTTGGGGTATGGTATAGGACAGCACTTTATGAATTGGAGGTTCGCCCGTGTCCGCTATGGCCATCGTTAAGCTCGTGCTGCAGATCATTCTCGTCGTCTTCAGCCTGCTGCTCACCCTGCTCATCCTCATGCACAAGGGTAAGGGCGGCGGTCTGTCCGACATGTTCGGCGGCGGCCTCACCCAGAACGCAGGCTCCTCCGGCGTGGCGGAAAAGAACCTGAACCGCTGGACCGTCATCATTGCGCTGCTGTGGGTCGCGATCATCATCGCCCTCGGCCTGATGGCGAAGTTCAACCTCGTCTGATCGCCGTTCATCCGCAATGAGTTCGTCATGAGCCATGACCGCTTCGGTCATGGCTCATTTTCGTGTCAGGACATCCCGCCGCGCAATTCCATGACAGAATATCGGTGGCATACCGTTAGGAAAGGAAACGCAACCACATGGTCACCATGAACCGCAACAAGGTCGTCATCGTCGGCACCGGACAGGTCGGCTCCACCGCCGCGTTCGGCATCGTCACGCACGGCCTGTGCAACGAGCTCGTGCTCATCGACCACTTCGCGTCCAAGGCATTGGGCGAAGCGCACGATCTCGACGACGGCAGCGAATTCCAAGACCGCCACGTCAAGGTGCGCGCCGGCGACTACGCCGACTGCAAGGACGCCGACATCGTCGTCATCACCGTGGGCCGCAAGCCGCCGGCGAACTCGACGCGTCTGGCCGAACTCGGCTTCACCATCGGCCTCGTCGGCGACGTGGTCGACAACGTCATGGCCTCCGGCTTCGACGGCGTGATCGTCATGGTCTCCAATCCGGTCGACGTGATGGCCTGGTACGCGTGGAAACGCTCCGGCCTGCCTCGCACGCAGGTGCTCGGCACCGGCACCGCGCTCGACACGTCGCGCCTCAAGACCATCATCGGCGAGGAAACCGGCCTTGACCCGCGCAACGTGGGCGGTTTCGTCATGGGCGAGCACGGCGACTCGCAGTTCGCCGCATGGTCCACCGTCTCGCTCGGCGGCAAGCCGTTCGCGCGCTTCCTCGCGGACAACCAGGACCGTTTCGCGTCCGTGTCCACGGAGGAGATCGAGGCGAAGACGCGCATGCGTGGCAACGAGATCGTCGCGGCGAAGGGCGGCACGAACTTCGGCATCGCGTCCACGGTGGCCGGCATCGTGCAGACGATCCTGTGGGACGAACGTCGCATCGTGCCCGTTTCCACGCTGCTCGACGGCGAATACGGCGAGCATGACGTGTTCCTCGGCGTGCCGACGGAACTGCGCGCGAACGGCGCGAACGAAATCGTCGAACTCGATCTGGCCGACGACGAGCTCGCCAAACTGCACCGTTCCGCCGACATCGTCCGCTCGTACTGCGAGGGCCTGCTGTGACGGCCGCGGAACATGGGAGCCGCTCGAGCCACGTGGACCGAACGGACCGGGCCCAGTGCGGCCGCGATGACATCCGGCTCGTCGTCGCCGATCTCGACGGCACGCTGCTGCACGGCGGCGCCACGTTCGAGGAGCGGTACATCACCGACCGCTCGGTCGAAACCGTCGAGCGTCTGCACGACGCCGGCTATCTGTTCGCGATCGCCACGGCCCGGCCGGTGAGCACCGGACTCGCGTTCGCCGACAGGCTGCCCGCCGACGCGGTGATCTATCTCAACGGCGCGCTCATCGACTTCGACCCTGCGCATTCCGACTTCGACCTGCTGACCGGCGCACGGCCGGCCGCGGCGGGGCATCTGGAGAAGATCGGCTTCCCGTCGTCGCGCGCGTGCGAGGTGTGCCGGGGCTTCCTGCACGAACTGCCGGGCCTCAAGGTCGGCATCGTCATGGACGACGTGCGGTACACGAACTTCGACGTGAGCGTCTACTGGAAAACACAGACGTGGCGCCTGACCGACTTCTCCGACGGCGACGTTCCCGACGGCATCGCCGACAAGATCATCGTCTTCCCCGACGCCGAACAGTGGACGCGTCTGGAAACGCTGGTCCCGGACGATTTCGACGTGCACGTCTCCGAGGGCACGATGTGGATGCTCATGAGCCCGCTGGCCAACAAGGAGCACGCGCTGCGCATCGTGTGCGACCGGCTGGACGTGCCGTTGGCGCGCACCGTCGCGTTCGGCGACGACGTGATCGACATCGCGATGATGCGCGAGGCGGGGCTCGGCGTGGCCGTGGCGAACGCGAATCCGGACGTGCTGTCTATCGCCGACGAAACCTGCGGGGCGAACGACGACGACGGCGTGGCCCGGTGGATCGAAGAACGTCTGCTGCCGTAGCCGATTCGCGGACGACGGGCCGACAAGGAGACGGTCGACGCGCATCCCGCGCGATTCCGTCAGGTGGAATCGCGCGGGATGACTGTAACGGCGGCACGCTAACCTGTATGGCGGTAAGGCAACCGCACGGAACAGGAGTGAATATGTCGCTGGCCATTCGAGTCATCCCATGCTTGGACGTCGATGCGGGACGCGTGGTCAAGGGCGTGCACTTCGAAAACCTGCGCGACGCCGGCGATCCGGTCGAATTGGCCGCCGAATACTACCGCCAGGGCGCCGACGAGCTCACGTTCCTCGACGTGACCGCGTCCAGCTCGCACCGGCAGACCATGATCGACGTGGTCGCGCGCACGGCCGAGCAGATCTTCATCCCGCTGACCGTCGGCGGCGGCGTGCGCACGCCCGAGGACGTCGACTCGCTGCTGCGCTGCGGCGCGGACAAGGTGGGCGTCAACACGGCCGCGATCAACGACCCGACGCTGATCAGCCGCGTCGCCGACCGGTTCGGCAACCAAGTGCTCGTGCTGTCCGTCGACGCCCGTCGCGAGAAGGGCGAGCAGCACACGCAGTCCGGCTTCGAAGTGACCACGATGGGCGGGCGCAAGTCGACCGGCATCGACGCGATCTGGTGGGTCAAGCGCGCCGAGGAGCTGGGCGCGGGGGAGATCCTGCTCAACTCGATGGACGCCGACGGCACGCAGCAGGGCTTCGATCTTGAGATGATCCGCGCCGTGCGCCGGGAAGTGAACATTCCGATCATCGCGTCCGGCGGCGCGGGCAAGGCCGCCGATTTCCCGCCGGCGATCGAAGCTGGCGCCGACGCGGTGCTCGCCGCGTCGATCTTCCACTACGGCAAGGTCACCATCGGCGAGGTCAAGGACGAGCTGCGACGGGCCGGCTACACCGTGCGCTAGCGCAAGGCTCGCAGGAGACCACATTCATTCGTCAGGCCGCACCGATCGATCATTGAACCGGCCGTCATCGAGAATCCGACAAGAGGAAACGCAACAGTCATGGAATACAACAACAGCACGACGCTCGATCCGCGCATCGCCGAACGCCTCAAGCGCGACGCCAAGGGTCTGGTCGCCGCGGTCATCCAACAGTACGACACGCACGAAGTGCTGATGGTCGGCTATATGAACGACGAGGCGCTGCGGCGCACGCTCACGACCGGCAGGGTCACGTTCTGGTCGCGATCGCGGCAGGAATACTGGCGCAAGGGCGACACCTCCGGCCACGTGCAGTACGTCAAGTCCGTCTCGCTCGACTGCGACGGCGACGCGCTGCTCGTCGAGGTCGACCAGGTAGGCGCCGCCTGCCACACCGGCAAGCGCAGCTGCTTCCTCGAGGGCGGTCCGCTGCCGTGCGTCGAGGGGCACCGCACCCCCGAACAGGAAAAACCATCGGAATCCGACAAGGCCGGCAACGAACAGGAGGAACAGGCATGAGCGAATGCAGCGTCGAACATCTGACATGGGGCGCGACCTGGCCGAGCCGCGAGCAGTTCCACGAGCTGGCCGACGAGGGCTATCGCGTCATTCCGATCGTGCGCAGGCTGCTCGCCGACTCGCTCACCCCGGTCGGCTTCTACGAGCGGCTTGCGGGCGGGCGCACCGGCACGTTCATTCTCGAATCCGCCGAATACGGCGGCACGTGGAGCCGATACAGCTTCATCGGCGTGCGCTCGATGGCGCAGCTGCGCTCGAACGACGGCAAGGCCGACTGGCTGGGCAAGGTGCCCGCCGGCGTGCCGACCAGCGGCGACGTGATCGAAGTCGCGCACGCCGCGCTCAAGACGCTCAAGGCCCCGCACGTCGCGGGCCTGCCGAACCTGACGAGCGGTCTGGTCGGCACGGTCGGCTGGGACGCGATCCGCCACTGGGAGCCGACGCTGCGCGCCGAGGCACCGAACGAGACCGGCCAGCCGGAAACCGTGCTCGCCCTCGCCACCGACATCGCCGTGGTCGACCACGTTTCCGGTTCCGTGTGGCTCATCGCGAACGCGGTGAACGTGGACGACAAGCCGACGCGCGCCGACGCCGCCTACGACGAGGCCGTCGCCCGTCTCGACCGCATGCAGCGCGACGCCGCGACGCCCACCGTGGGCGAAGCGCGCGTCAACGTCCTCGACGAGTCCGTGCCGCAGCCGCCGTTGCGCTTCCGCACGGAGAAAAGCCATTACGAGCAGGCCGTCGAAGCCGCCAAGAAGCACATCGTCGACGGCGACGTGTTCCAGGTCGTCATCTCCCAGCGACTTGACATCGACTCGCCCGCCGACCCGTTCGACGTGTACCGCGTGCTGCGCACGCTCAACCCGAGCCCGTACATGTACTTCATGACGCTCACCGACGCGCAGGGCCGCGACTTCAACGTGATCGGCTCCAGCCCGGAAACGCTCATCAAGGTCGACAACGGCCATGCGATGACGTTCCCGATCGCCGGGTCGCGCCCCCGCGGCGCCACTCCGGAGGAGGACGCGCGTCTCGCCAAGGAGCTGCTCGCCGACCCGAAGGAGCGCAGCGAGCACATCATGCTCGTCGATCTGGCGCGCAACGACCTGAGCCGCGTGTGCGATCCGACCACCGTCGAGGTCGTCTCGCTCATGGACATCAAGCGGTTCAGCCACATCATGCACATCTGCTCGACCGTCACCGGCCGCGTGGACCCGCATCTGACCGCGTTCGACGTGTTCACGTCCGCATTCCCGGCCGGCACGCTGTCTGGCGCGCCCAAGCCGCGCGCGATCGAGATCATCGACGAGCTGGAACCGGCCGACCGCGGCATCTACGGCGGCACCGTCGGCTACTTCGACTTCTCCGGCAACCTCGACATGGCCATCGCGATCCGCACCGCGTTCATCCGCGACCATGAGGCGAGCGTGCAGGCCGGCGCCGGCATCGTGCTCGACTCCGTGCCCGCGACCGAATGGCAGGAGACGCGCAACAAGGCCGAGGCGAGCGTCGAGGCGGTGAAGATCGCCGCGCAGCTGCGCGAACTGTGACGCCGGGTCGTGACCGACATGCCCAACAGGAGTTCCGAGACATGATCTGATCCCATACGATCGACAGCGGGCCTGTATCCGTCCATACAGAAAAACTGTATGGACGGATACAGGCCCGCTTGCATGCGGGGTACAGTATGGTTCTACACGACGGAAGGACGACGGCATGGCGCAGCATATTGCGGAAAGCGGCAACGACGATCGCGGCGCGGACGGCACGAAACGCGGGCGCCTTCGTATGATCGGCCTGATCCTGTCCGCGGCGCTGATCGCGATGATGCTTTGCGCCGGGACGGTGGCCGTACGACACATGGCCGGCATGCCGTGGCGGTCGCTGTTGCGGTCGTCGTCGGGCGGCGACCCGTCCGTCATGACGCAGGCCGACAGCGACCGCGAGTATCCGCGCGAGGCCAGCCCGGTCGACTTCAACGGCAACGGCGTCGACGACTACGCCGACATCGTCGCCGGCGCGCGGGCCGACGCGACGAACCATCCCCGCTACGACAGCGGCTACTACGAGGGCGGCTATCCGCCGGACGACCGCGGGGCATGCACCGACACGGTCTGGCGCGCGTTCCGGCAGGCCGGCTACGATCTCAAGGCCATGGTCGACGCCGACATCGCCGCCGATCCGGACGCGTACGCCGCGGTCGCGCCCAAACCGGATCCGAACATCGACTTCCGCCGCACCGGCGTGCTCAACGTGTTCTTCGCCAAATATGCGCGGACGCTCACCACGGACGTCGCGGACCGGGAGCAATGGCAGGGCGGCGACATCGTCGTGTTCGAGACCAGCCGTCACATCGGCGTGGTTTCCGACAAGCGCGACGGCGACGGCACGCCGTACGTCATCCACAACATGGGCCAGCGGCGGCGCGAAAACGACTATCTCGCGTTCCGCCGCCACATGACCGTCACCGGCCACTACCGGTTCGACGCGTCGAAGGTTCCGCGAAACGTGCTCAGGACGTGGCAAGAATGAACCGTTTCGCGCCCAGAATGTAGGACGCCGGCGGCGGATGCCGGGCAAGGTGGCTTACAGTGACGCATGATCGACCACAAGCAAAGGGAGGATCATGTCGGTTCTGGACGAATTGGTGGCGGGCGCGCTGGAGGACCAGCAGACCCGCGAGCTCACCGTGTCGCTTGATGATGTGAGGAAGGCCGCGCTGGCGGCCCCGGCCCCGATCGACGCGAAGCGATGGCTCAAGCGCGCCGACGGCATCCCGGTGATCGCCGAAATCAAGCGCGCGTCCCCGTCCAAGGGCCATTTGAGCGACATTCCCGATCCGGCCGCATTGGCCCGCGAATATGAGGCCGGCGGCGCGAGCGCGATTTCCGTGCTCACCGAGGGCCGCCGGTTCCTCGGCTCGCTCGACGATCTCGACAAGGTGCGTGCCGCCGTGCACATTCCGGTGCTGCGCAAGGACTTCATCGTCACCGACTATCAGGTGTTCGAGGCGAGAGCGCATGGCGCCGATCTCATCCTGCTGATCGTCGCGGCGCTCGACGATGCGACGCTGAAGCATCTGCTGGATCTCGCGCACGGGCTGAACATGACGGTGCTTGTCGAGACGCACACCCGCGAGGAGATCGAACGCGCGATCGCGGTGGGCGCGAAGGTGATCGGCATCAACGCGCGCAACCTCAAGGATCTCAAGGTCGACGTGAACAAATACAACGAGCTGGCGGCGAACCTGCCGGACGACGTGATCCGCGTCGCCGAGTCTGGCGTGTTCGGCGCGGTGGAGGTCGAGGACTACGGCCGTGCCGGCGCCGACGCGGTGCTGGTGGGCGAGGGCGTGGCCACGGCCGCCGATCATGAACTTGCAGTGGAACGACTAGTAAAGGCAGGAGCAAGAGTGAAAGCATCCGAAACCACTCCGTTAAGCGAACATCAGGGACCGTACTGGGGCCAGTTCGGCGGCCGGTACGTGCCCGAGGCGCTCATCACCGCGCTGGACGAGCTGGAACGCGTCTACGACGAGGCCAAGGCCGACCCCGAATTCCATAAGGAATTCATGACGCTGCAGCAGCGCTACGTCGGCCGTCCGTCTCCGCTGACCGAGGCGCCGCGCTTCGCCGAACTCGTCAAGGCCAAGACCGGTCTTGACGCGCGCATCTTCCTCAAGCGCGAGGACCTCAACCACACCGGCGCGCACAAGATCAACAACGCGCTCGGCCAGGCGCTGCTCGTCAAGCGCATGGGCAAGACCCGCGTGATCGCCGAGACCGGCGCCGGCCAGCACGGCGTGGCCACCGCCACCGTGTGCGCGATGCTCGGCCTCAAGTGTCGCATCTACATGGGCCAGATCGACGCCCGCCGCCAGGCGCTCAACGTCGCCCGCATGCGCATGCTCGGCGCCGAGGTCGTGGAGGTCACGCTCGGCGACCGCATTTTGAAGGACGCGATCAACGAGGCGCTGCGCGACTGGGTCACCAATGTCAAGGACACGCACTACCTGCTCGGCACGGTCGCGGGCCCGCATCCGTTCCCGGCGATGGTGCGCGACTTCCAGAAGATCATCGGCGAGGAGGCCAAGGAGCAGCTCAGGGACTGGTACGGCATCGACCATCCGGACGCGATCTGCGCGTGCGTCGGCGGCGGCTCGAACGCGATCGGCATCATGAACGCCTTCCTCGACGACGAACGCGTGAACCTGTACGGCTACGAGGCCGGCGGCAACGGCCCCGAATCCGGCCGCCACGCGATCCGCTTCGCGCCGGGCACCGGCCAGCTCGGCATGTTCCAGGGCGCCAAGAGCTACCTGCTGGAAACCGACGAAGGCCAGACGCTCGACACGTATTCGATCTCGGCGGGCCTCGACTACGCGTCCGTCGGCCCGGAGCACGCGTGGCTCAAGGACATCGGCCGCGTGAACTACAGCTGGGCCACCGACGACGAGGCCATGAACGCGTTCCGCGACCTGAGCCAGACCGAGGGCATCATCCCCGCCATCGAGAGCTCGCACGCGGTCGCCGGCGCGTACAAGGCCGCCGCCGACCTCAAGGCGAAGGGCTATGACAAGGCCGTGATGATCGTCAACATCTCCGGCCGAGGCGACAAGGACATGGCCACCGCCGGCAAGTGGTTCGGCTACCTGACCGACGAGCAGGCGGCCGCGCTCGACGTGACCGGCGCGCACGGCGACACCGTGGCCTGAAGAACGAGGGGAGAACATTGATTATGACGAACACTGCAACCACGCCGTCCGGCCAGCCGCTCGGCATCAGCCACAAGCCCAGCCGCACCGAGGCGATGTTCGACGCGTTCAAGGCGGAGAACAAGCCCGCGTTCATCGGCTACCTGCCGTACGGCTTCCCGAACCCGGACGTCTCGCTCGACGCGCTGCGCACGATGGTCGAGCACGGCGTCGACGCGGTCGAGATCGGCCTGCCGTACTCCGACCCGGTGATGGACGGCCCGGTCATCCAGGCCGCCAGCCAGATCGCCCTGAACAACGGCGAAAGCATCCACGGCGTCTTCAAGGCCGTTGAAACCGTGGCGAAGGCCGGCGGCGTGCCGCTCATCATGAGCTACTGGAATCTCATCTACCACTACGGCGTCGAACGCTTCGCCCGCGACTTCGAGAACGCGGGCGGCGCCGGACTCATCACCCCGGATCTCATTCCGGACGAGGCGGGGGAGTGGATCGAGGCCTCCGACCGCCACGGCCTCGACCGCATCTTCCTCGTGTCGCCCGACTCGGCCGACGAACGTCTCGCCGTCGTGGCGAAGAACGCGCGCGGCTTCGTGTATGCGGCGGCCCGCATGGGCGTGACCGGCGAGCGCGCGACGATCGACGCGTCCCCGGAGACGCTGGTCGAGCGCACCCGCGAGGCTGGAGCGAAGAACGTGTGCGTCGGCATCGGCGTGTCCACGCCGGAGCAGGGCGCGAAGGTCGGCGCGTACGCGGACGGCGTGATCGTCGGCTCCGCGCTCGTGCACACGCTGCTGAACGACGACAACCGCACCGCCAAGGATCCGGCCGAAGGGCTGAAGGACCTCGCCGCGAAGGCCGAATCGCTCGCCGAGGGCATCCACAACGCGCGATAGCCGCGGACCGGCGAACGCGTCCATGCTCAGGCGGAATCCGCGCGCAATCACGCGGATTCCGCCCGGACTGGGGTAGGATGACAGCGGCATACACGAGTAGAGAGGCGAGCATCACACGATGAACTTGGCTTATATCCCGTCACCGACGTTCTCATACTTCCAGATCGGTCCGGTGACCATCCGCATGTACGCGATCTGCATTCTCATCGGCATCTTCGCGGCCGTCACGATCCTCACGAAACGATGGAAGCGGCTCGGCGGCACGTTCGATCAGGTGCTCGACACCACGCTGGTCGCCGTGCCGTGCGGCCTTGTCGGCGCGCGCCTGTACCACTGCATCACCACGCCCGACCAGTACTTCCCGCCCACCGGCAACCTCATCAACATCCTCAAGGTGTGGGAGGGCGGCATGGCGATCTTCGGCGGCATCTCCGTCGGCGCGCTGGCCGCGTTCCTGTGGTGCCGGCACAAGCGCTATCCGTTCGCGCTGTTCGCCGACGCGCTGGCGCCCGGGCTCATGGTCGCGCAGGCCATCGGCCGGCTCGGCAACTGGTTCAACCAGGAGCTGTACGGCAAGCCCACCACCCTGCCGTGGGGCCTCAAGCTCAACGACGCCGACGCGATCGGCAAGACCGAGATCTGCTACGACGGCCAGGCGTGCCCGACCGGCACGCTGTTCCATCCGACGTTTCTGTACGAGATGATCTGGAACCTGATCGGCGCGGCCCTCATCGTGTGGCTCGGCCACAAGCTGTGGGGCACGCTCAAGGCCGGGCAGCAGTTCGCCATGTATCTCATGTGGTACGGTCTCGGCCGTACCTGGATCGAAATGATCCGCATCAACTACTCGACGATCATCCTCGGCCTGCGCATCAACGTGTGGACCGCGATCCTGTGCTTCATCCTCGGCTGCATCCTGTTCGTCGTGCTCTGGCGCTTCGGCGGGGATTCCGAGCGGCTGTCCCGCCAGCTCACCGCGGTCACCGCCGACGAGCTGGAACGCGAGTCGATGGCCGAATCCCAGGCCGACGCCCCGCGCAAGAAGAACAATCAGTGAACAACCGCGACGGGCCGCGACATGACGTCGCCGCTCGTCGCTCAGACTCCATAGAATGACAACCATGACTATTCAAATCGCCCCCAGCATCCTGTC
Organism: Bifidobacterium miconis; assembly: GCF_019331735.1. Classification (GTDB taxonomy): domain Bacteria; phylum Actinomycetota; class Actinomycetes; order Actinomycetales; family Bifidobacteriaceae; genus Bifidobacterium; species Bifidobacterium miconis. The sequence goes on along the minus strand of NZ_JAHBBH010000014.1, from coordinate 6,016 downwards.
CGCCGACTTCTGCAACCTCGAGCGCGACCTCAAGGCCATCTCTAACGCCGATCTCGTTCACGTCGATGTGATGGATCACCACTTCGTGCCGAACCTGACCCTCGGCGAGCCGATCGTCGGCCGCATCTGTCAGGTCACCGACCTGCCGGTCGACGTGCACCTGATGATCGAGGACCCGGACCGCTGGGCCCCCGAATACGCCAAGCTCGGCGCCGCCTCCGTGTCCTTCCACATGGGCGCCACCCACGCTCCGGTGCGTCTGGCCCGCCAGCTGCGCGACATGGGCTGCAAGGCCTGCTTCGCCGTCCGCCCGGCCGAACCGGTTGAGCCGATCTTCGACATCCTCGACGAGTTCGACATGATCCTCGTCATGACCGTCGAACCCGGCTTCGGCGGTCAGAAGTTCCTCGACAACCAGATGGCCAAGGTGCGTCGCCTGCGCGACGAGATCACGCGCCGAGGCCTCAAGACCAAGATTCAGGTGGACGGCGGCGTGAGCCCCAAGACCGCGCACATCGTGGCCGAGGCGGGCGCCGACGTGCTCGTGGCCGGCTCCGCCGTGTACGGCGCCGAAAGCCCGGCCCAGGCCATCGACGACATCCGTGCCAAGGCCGAGGCCGCATTCCGCGCCTGACCCCCCATATACAAGAAAGCGACACCTATCATATGAAGACGTTTGAATCGCTGTTCGCCGAACTGAGTGAGAAGGCCGCCACCAAGCCGGCCGGTTCGCTGACCGTGGAGGAGCTGAACAAGGGCACCCACTTCATCGGCAAGAAAATCGTCGAAGAGGCGGGGGAGACCTGGATCGCCGCCGAATACGAAGGCGCCGACCGCACCGCCGAGGAGATGAGCCAGCTCATCTACCACCTGCAGGTCATGATGATCGACCGAGGCATCACGCTCGAGGACGTCTACAAGCACCTGTGAGCATCATTCGCCCGGCCGCGCCGACGCGCATGGCACGTCGTCACGCGGCCGGGCATTCGATAAGGGAGGAAACGATGTTACGTATCGCCGTGCCCAATAAGGGCATGCTGTCCGAGCCGGCATGGAACATGCTGGCCGAGGCGGGCTACCGCCTGCGCTCCAATCCGCGCCAGCTCGTCGTCGAGGATCCGGACAACGACATCGAACTGTTCTATCTGCGTCCGCTCGACATCGCCGTGTACGTGGGGCGGGGCACCATCGACGTCGGCATCACCGGCCACGACCTGCTGCTCAACTCGGGCACCGAGGCGAAGGAGCACATGCAGCTCGGCTTCGGCGCGTCCACGTTCCGCTTCGCCGCGCCCAACGACTCTCCGATCAGCACGCTCGAGGACATCCGCGGCAAGCGCGTCGCCACCTCCTTCGACAAGCTCGTGCACGACTATCTCGTCGAACACGGCATCGAGGCGGAGACCATCCACCTCGACGGCGCCGTCGAATCGTCCGTGCAGCTCGGCGTGGCCGATCTCATCGCCGACGTGGTGTCCACCGGCACGACGCTGCGCAACGCCGGCCTGCGCATCTTCGCCGATCCGATCCTGCACTCCGAAGCCGTGCTGATCCGCTCCCCGCGCCTCGACGAGCACGACGAGCGCCTCGTCAAGTTCTCCCGCCGCCTGCAGGGCGTGCTCACCGCGCAGCGCTACGTGCTCATGGACTATGACATTCCGGTGTCCAAGGTGGCCGCCGCCGTGGCCGTGACCCCGGGCTTCGAAAGCCCGACGATCTCCCCGCTGCACGACAAGCAGTGGAACGCGGTGCGCGTCATGGTGCCCAAGGCGAAGGTCAACCAGCTCATGGACCAGCTGTACGAGGTGGGCGCGCGCGGCATCATCGTCACCGCGCTGCAGGCCTCGAGAATGTAGTGTTGCCTGTCGTATGAAGATCAACGAGAAGTTCAGGAAAAAATACAGTCCGGAGGCGCGTGACATCTACTTCACCGTCCCCAATCTGATCAGCCTGCTCAGGATCATATCGATCCCGATCATCGCCGTGCTGGTATCCCGGCACCAGATGGTCGAAGCGCTAGCGGTGCTTGCCGTGTCCTCCGTCTCCGACGGCGTGGACGGCATTCTGGCCCGTCTGCTCAATCAGGTCAGCAAGGTCGGCCAGATCCTCGACCCCATAGCGGACAGGCTCCTGATCTTCTGCAGCATTCTGGCGCTCGGCGTGGCCGGCATCATCCCGTGGTGGATGCTGATCATCGTAGGCCTGCGCGACCTGCTCATGGGACTGGAGGTGCTCGCCCTCGCGCAGTACGACTACGGTCCGCTGCCGGTGAACTTCGTCGGCAAGTCGGGCACCGCGATGCTCATGATCTCGATCACCGCGCTGATCTTCTGCGACATCTGGAACAATCCACTGGTCGATCTCCTGCATCTGGCCGCACTGGCCGCCGGCATCTGGGGCGTCGGGCTGTACTGGCTCGCCGGGGGCATCTACCTGCAGCAGGGCATCCGGCTCATCCGCGAGGTGCGATGAACGGCGAGAACGGCATGACCGGCATGCGAGGAACGGACGGATTCGCCGCTGCGGATGCGGCCCCGTCGTTTCCGGTCGCACCGGAATCAGCGACGGTCAGACGGCGTGCGGCGTTCTCCGCATCGTTCGCCGATCTCGAGTCCCACCATGCGTCGCTGTCGTCGTCGGTCGGCCATGCGTCCCGCCGTCGACGCAGGTCGAACGACGATTCGCTGCGGCTGATCGACGATCTGACGAACCGTCCGATGGATCCGCTGTTTTCCGACTCCCGTCTTGCGCAGCGCCGCGTTTCGACATGGGAACGGCAGGCGACCCGCGTCGTCGTGTTCGTCATCTGCATCGTCGTCGGACTGTACGGCAGCGCGTTCGTACAGCAGCTGCACACCGACCCGCGCAAGACGGTCCGGCAGAACTGGGCCAGCGAGCTCGAGTCGATCAACACGCAATTCGACCAGCTCACCGCGGAAGTCGGCAAGCTGCAGGCGCAGGTCACTGACCAATCCAACAAGCTTGGCGACGTCGGCCGCAGCGACACGCTGGTGCAGGACGAGATGATGAACGGCGCGGTGCCGGTGACGGGGGAGGGCATCACGCTCACGCTGGCCAATCCGATCGCCGCGGACGGCAACGACGACGGCACCTACCATCGCGACAACACCAGCAGCCAGGTCAGGGTGGTCACCGACGCCGACCTGCAGATGCTCGTTTCGCTGCTCTGGCAGTCGGGAGCCGAGGCGATGGCGATCAACGGATACCGGCTCGGCGTGCAGACCTCGATCCGCACCGCCGGCCAGACGATCATGATCGGCGTGAATCCGGTGCAAAGCCCCTATACGATCGCGGCGATCGGAGACCGGAACACGCTGGCCGACGTGGTCGGATCGAAACGGCAGCCGGGACTGTACGAATCGTTCGCCGCCGCCGGCATCTACCCGCAGGTGTCGAAATCGAAATCCATTACACTGGAGGCGGCGGCAAGCGGCAACCTGTCATACGCCAGAAAGGACGAATAGCATGGCGGCGGTTTTGGGATTGATCATCGGCGTGGTCGTCGGTCTGTTCGTCAAGCCGGCCATTCCCGTCATGCTGCAGCCGTACCTGCCGATCATGGTGGTCGCCGCGCTCGACGCGCTGCTGGGCGCGGCGCGCGCCTACTTCGAACGCAGCTTCTCCGACAAGGTGTTCGTGATCTCGTTCTTCTCCAACGTCATCACCGCGACGCTGCTCGTCTTCCTCGGCAACCAGCTGGGCGTCGGCTCCCAGCTGCAGACCGCCGTCATCGTCGTGCTCGGCATCCGCATCTTCTCGAACGTGTCCGCCATCCGCCGCTTCATCTTCAAGGGGTGAGCCATGGCCCGTCGCAGACAGCCGCAGGACGTGCTCACCAAAATGCACATCCAGCACGCACAAGACAAGGCCAACGATTCGACCGACACCGGCTCGTTCCCCGTCGTGCGCAAGAAAAGCCGGAAGCGTTCGCTCAATGCGAACGCGACGCGCATGAGACTGCTCACCAGCGCGCTCATCACGGTGATGTGCGCGCTGCTCGCGTTTGGCTACATGGTGCAGATCAACACGAAATCCAACTACGAGACGATGAGCGAGGACGAGCTGGTCAGCCTCATCAGCCAGACTAGCACGCAGGTGCAGAACCTCGAACAGCGCAAAAGCGAACTGACCAGCCAGCTCAATTCGCTGCAGGCCACGGCCGACAAGCAGGCCGCCGCCGAAAAAATCGCCAGGCAGAACGAGGAGACGAACGGCATTCTGTCCGGGCGACTGCCCGCGAAGGGCCAGGGCGTGGTGATCCGCATCACGAAGGGGTCCAAGGCGGACGTCGACGCGTCCACCATGTTCACGTTGCTGGAGGAGCTGCGCAATGCCGGAGCCGAGGTGATCGCCGTCAATACCGTGCGCGTGATCACCAGCACGTACATCAGCGACACCGGCAACGGTCTGGTCTGCGACGGCGTCACGCTGAACACCCCATATACGATCAAGGCCATCGGCGACCCGCAGGCGCTGGCCAACGCGGTGAACATCGCCGGCGGCGTGGGATCCAGGCTCAAAGTCAAGTTCGGTTCCAACGTCACGGTGACCACGGAAAACGAGGTGCGCATCACCGAGGTGCGCGAGGCGCAGCAGTACCAGTACGCGCAGACCGCGGAATGACTCCGCGGCCGCTCCGCGGCCAAGTTCCGCGACGGTGTGCCGAAGGGGCCGAAGACCGGAGCACCTTGCTAGAATGTGTAATTATGACTGATCCGATTCCAAGCGCAGGCGAAACGACCATCATCGGCCTGCCCGCCATCACCATTCCGATTACCACCACCGGGGACCGCCCTCTGACCCAGGAGGATCTCGACACGATCGCGCGTCTGTCCGAAGGCACGGCGCTGCTGATCTCGACCAGGGGAGCGGTGTCCGGTTCCCGTTATCTGCTCGACGAGGACGAGATCACCGTGGGACGAGACCCGCGCGCCGACATTCTGCTCGACGATTCGACCGTGTCCCGTTCTCACGCCGTGTTCCGCCGCGTGGGCAACGTGTTTCAGGTCGTCGACGCCGGCAGCCTGAACGGCACGTACGTGAACCGGCAGCGCGTGGACAGCGCGACGTTGCGCAATGGCGACGAGATCATGATCGGCAAGTTCCGTCTCGTCTTCTTTACCAAGTCCGCGGTCATTTCCTGACTGCGATTCCGCGTTCCGCGTGCGCTGCCGTAACAACGGCCGGATGCGGACGAATCGTTGCATTGGGGGAGCGATGGCCGCTGACATGCAGACAACGGATCCACGCCTGCGCGTCGTCTCCGGGTCGTCCGATCCGCAGACGGACGACGCGATGACGGGCGTGGATCAGGCGGTGCAGGGAGAACTGTTCCCCGCCGACGACTCCCAGAATGCCAGACGCGGTTACCGGGGAACGGTGGCGTCGAAGGTCGCCGGCATCACGTACCGGCAGCTGGACTACTGGGCGCGCAAGCAGATCGTCGAACCGTCGATCACGCCGTCCCACGGCTCGGGATCCCGCCGGTTGTATTCGTTCAAGGACGTCGTGATCCTCGCAGTGTCCAAGAAACTACTGGATGCCGGCGTGAACCTGCAGAACGTGACCGCGGCGATCGGCTTCCTCTCCCAGCGAAGCGTCTCCCGTCTGGAGAACGTCACCATCATGTGCGACGGGCAGCATGTGCATGAATGCACGACCAGCGAGCAAATGCTGGAGCTGCTGCAAAGCGGCAAGGCCGTGTTCGCCATTTCCGTCGGCTCGCTGTGGCACCAGATCGACGCCGCGCTCGAACATGAGGACTATGTGGATCTGGAATCCATGCCTCCGGCCTCGACCAGCGCGGTGCGGCCGATCGACGAGCTGACCGCCATGCGGATGCGCAAGAAGATCGCCCTGCAGCGCGCCCAGCGAGCCGAACGGAGCATGGACGCCTGAATCATCGAGGCGTGACCGACGGAAGGGAGCAACCAGAATCATGATCGACCTGTTGCCCGCGATGCTGTGGGTGCTGTCCCTGATATGGTCCGGGGGA
>NZ_JAHBBH010000013.1 GCF_019331735.1 Bifidobacterium miconis | reverse complement strand
CAAAGGAACCCACCAAAGCGCTTCCACGCTTCGACGGGTTCCTTACTCTCACAGCCAATGCGGTATCGCGCTTCGCGCGATGCTGTGTTGTTGGCTCGCCTTGCGGCTCGCGGACGCTCCCTCAGTCCGCCTGCGGCGGCCAGCTCCCTCAGCCGAGGGAGCCGAGGCTGCCGCCAGCTTCATTCGTGACTACGGTCATGAAGCTACCGGCCTTGACACGCCTTGCGGGCCCCCTCGGCTGGGCCGAGCCGTGAAGAAAACGCCGGAGGCGTTTTTAGGCGAGGAGCGAGCGACAGCGAGCCGGCAACACAGTCAGCCGAAGGCTGCCCGCAATTGCAGGACGCTGTCACGCGAAGCGTGACTGAGGGAGCGTCCGCGAGCCGCAAGGCGAGCCAACAACACAGCATCGCGCGAAGCGCGATACCGCATTGGCTGTGAGAGTAAGGAACCCGTCGAAGCGTGGAAGCGCTTTGGTGGGTTCCTTTGGTTTGGCCGTAGAATCATGGGCATGGGCAAAGACGACAAGAAAATGGACGCCAAGGATGGCGGCAGGGCCAACAAAGCCGACAAGGACGGCGCCAAGTCCGACAAGCGCATCGACAAGACGCTCAAACGCGCGGAAGACCGGATCGGCGCCATCGAAACCAGCACCACGGTGGCCGAGCGCCTCGCCAACGCCGCCAAATCCAGCGAACTGCTCAGCGCCGTCTGGTCATTGCCGCCGGCGCAACGGCTCATGTTCCATCATGGCATGCACGTCAACGACGTCATCGGCGACTCGACGCCCGGCTTCGACGGCGGCAAGGACGACGCGGAACGGTTCATCGCGCTCAGCTCGTCCGAAATCGCCCGTTACCAGAATCTGCTGTACGCGAACGGCGTCAAAGGCTCCCGCCGCAGGCTGCTCATCGTGCTGCAGGGCATGGACGCCTCCGGCAAGGGCGGCATCGTCAAGCACGTCTTCCGTCAAGGCAACCCGATGGGCATCCACTATCACGGCTTTGGCAAACCAAGCGCGGAAGAACTCGCGCACGGCTTCCTCTGGCGCGTCGAACGAGAACTGCCCGACCCGGGCTGGATCAGCGTGTTCGACCGGTCGCACTACGAAGACATCGTCATGCCGCACGTCTACGGCACCGTGCCGGAATCCGAATGGCGGGCACGCTACGATCTCATCAACGAATTCGAGCGCAACCTCGTCGCCGACGGCTGCGCGATCATCAAAATCTTCCTCGTTGTCAGCAAGGATGAACAAAAGCGCCATTTCCTCTCGAGGCTCGAAGACCCGACCAAGTTCTGGAAGTTCGACGTATCCGATCTGGACGCGCGCGACCGCTGGGACGACTATATGGCCGCATGGCAGGAGGTGTTCGAGCGCACGAGCACGCAACCCGCGCCGTGGTATCTCGTGCCGGCCGACAACCGGTGGTATTCGCGCGCCGTCGTGTCCGAACTGCTGCGCACCACCTTGAAGAACATGAACATGACGTGGCCGCCGCTTGACTCTGGCGTCGACCCGGCAGAGGCCAGAAGGAGATTGGGCTAGTCGGGGCGTCCCAGTTCCCGGGATTCATGGCGGCGATCCCGGGAGCCTGACGGGAACCGGCCGGCGTCGAGTAGACTGGGAGACATTATGACAGATACTGAGACTTATGGCTCCCTGGGGGCATTGGCGCCGAGTTGGGACGACGGCGACCGCAACATCGACACGGACGAAATCTACGAGCGCTTCTTCAACTGGGTGCACGACGTCAAGCACGTCGACCCGTGGCCGCATCAGGAAGAGGCCATCATGGATCTCCTCGCCGGCGACCACGTGATCCTCAACACGCCCACCGGCTCGGGCAAGTCGCTCGTCGCGCTCGGCATGCACTTCGCCGCATTGTGCACCGGGCGGCGCTCCTATTACACCGCGCCGATCAAGGCGCTCGTCTCGGAGAAGTTCTTCGATTTGGTCGACGTGTTCGGCCGCGACAACGTGGGCATGATCACCGGCGACACGCACATCAACTCCGACGCGCCGATCATCTGCTGCACGGCCGAAATCCTCGCCAATCAGGCGTTGCGCGAAGGCCGGCACGCGGACGTCGGCTGCGTGGCGATGGACGAGTTCCACTATTACGGCGACCCGGAGCGCGGCTGGGCATGGCAGGTGCCACTGCTCACGCTGCCACGTACGCAGTTTTTGCTGATGAGCGCGACGCTCGGCAACGTCGACGCGATCGCCGACAAGCTCGAGGACATGACCGACACGGACGTGGACATCATCGCCGACGCGCCGCGGCCGGTCCCGCTCACCTACGAGTACACGCTCGATCCGCTCGAGAAAACCGTCGAACTCGCGTTCCGCGAAGGCTCCACGCCGATCTACGTCGTGCACTTCTCGCAGGACGCGGCGCTCGACACCGCGCAGGCGCTCGCCTCCACCGGTGTCTCGAGCAAGGAGCAGCGCGCGGCCATCGCCGAGGCGGTCAAGGGCTTCAAGTTCACCACCGCGTTCGGCAAGATCCTTCAGCGGCTCCTGCGCACCGGCATCGGCATCCATCACGCCGGCATGCTGCCGCGCTACCGTCGGCTCGTCGAACAGCTCGCCCAACAGGGCCTGCTCCCGGTCATCTGCGGCACCGACACGCTCGGCGTCGGCATCAACGTGCCGATCCACTCGGTCGTGCTCACGGCGCTCACCAAATTCGACGGCACGCACATGCGCAAGCTGCGCGCCCGCGAATTCCACCAGATCGCCGGCCGTGCGGGCCGCATGGGCTTCGACACGGAAGGCCTCGTGATCGCGGAGGCCCCCGAATTCGAGATCGAGAACGCGAAGGCCGTGGCCAAGGCCGGCAACGATCCGAAGAAGCTCAAGAAGGTCAAGCGCAAGAAGGCTCCCGAAGGGTTCGTCACGTGGAATCAGGCCACGTTCGACAAGCTCATCGACGCGGCCCCCGAAACGCTCGTGCCGCACATGAAGATCACCCATTCGATGGTGCTGAACGAGGTCGCGCAGGGCGGCGACGCGCGCTACCGCGTCGACCGGCTCATTGATGACTCCGCGCAGACCCCGGACCAGAAGGAGCAGCTGCACCAGCGCGCCGACGAGATCTTCCAGACCCTGTTCGACACGAAGGTCATCGAAACCGAGGATCGCGACGACGGCGGCAAGGACTATTTCCTCGACGTGGACGTGCCCGACGATTTCGCGCTCGATCAGCCGCTTTCGCCGTTCCTGCTCGCCGCGTTGGAACTGCTCGACCCCGAATCCGACACGTATGCGCTCGACGTGATCTCGATGGTCGAGGCCACGCTCGAGGACCCCAAGCAGGTTTTGAAGGCGCAGGAGCGGCAGGCGCGCGACAAGGCGCTCATCGAGATGAAGGAGGACGGCCTCGACTACGACGAGCGCATGGACAAGCTGCAGGAGATCACGTATCCGAAGCCTTTGGAGGACATGCTCGACGCCGCGTTCACGCAGTACCGGCAGGACGTGCCGTGGGCGAACGACTACTGGCTGAGTCCCAAGTCGGTCGTGCGCGACATGGTCGAAACCGCGTCCGATTTCACGGGGTACATCGCCCGCTACAACATCGCACGCTCCGAAGGCACGCTGTTGCGCTACCTGTCCGACGCGTACCGCGCGTTGGCGCGCACCGTGCCGGTCGAAAAGCGCGACGAACAGCTGGACGACATCATCTCGTGGCTGCGCGTGGTCGTCCGTTCGATCGACTCCAGTCTGGTCGACGAATGGGAGAACGCGGGCGCCGAGTCGGACGCGTCCGAAGCGGCGGCGACGCTTGCCGCGCCGGGCGGCGCGCGCGAGGCCGTGGTCGAGGATCGCCGCGGCCTGATCGTGCTCATCCGCAACGCGATGTTCCGTCGCGTGCAGCTCATGGACCTGGACCGTCCGGACGAGCTGGGCGCGCTCGACAAGGACTGGGGCTACGGCGTGCACGAATGGGAGGATGCGCTCGACGACTACTACGACGAGCACGAGTACGTCGGCATCGACGTGGCCGCCCGTTCCGGCAAGCTGTTCATTCTCGACGATTCGCTCGAGCAGAAGGAACACGCGTGGAAGGTACGCCAGATCATCGACGACTCCGACGGCGACCATGACTGGGCCATCACCGGCACCGTCGACCTCGACACCACGCAGGAGACCGGCGAGGTGGTGTTCTTCGATTATCACGTCGGAGCCGCGTCCTGACGTCGTACGCGGTCGGCGGAGGGCGCGTGGCGGAAATCGCTCGCTGAACGACCGTTCAGCGAGCGATTTCCGCCACGCGATTGCAGGATGATCGAACAGACGTTCGATGCGTGGTGTAGGATGATGGACCATGAGCGATAACGACCTGTTTGACGCGACGGACGTGCCCGAGGACATGACGCGGCCGCTGGCGGTGAGAATGCGGCCGGGCACGCTGGACGAAGTGGTCGGCCAACGTCAGGTGCTGGGGGAGGGCTCGCCCCTGCGCCGGCTCGCCAACCCCGCGTCCAAGGGATCGCTCGCAGCGCCCAGTTCGATCATTTTGTTCGGGCCTCCCGGCGTGGGCAAGACCACGCTCGCCTACATCGTCGCCAAACAGTCCGGCCGTGCGTTCGAGGAGCTGTCGGCCGTCACGTCCGGCGTCAAGGACGTGCGCGACGTGCTCGCCCGCGCGCGCCAACGGCTCGTGTCCGAAGGCAAGGAAACCGTGCTGTTCATCGACGAGGTGCACCGTTTCTCCAAATCGCAACAGGACGCGCTCCTGCCCAGCGTCGAAAACCGCGACGTCACGTTCATCGCCGCCACCACCGAAAACCCGAGCTTTTCGGTCATCAAGCCGCTGCTGAGCCGGTCCGTCGTCGTCAAGCTCGAATCGCTCGAACCGGACGATCTGAAAACGCTCATCACGCGCGCCGTCGACGACCAGCGCGGGCTCAAGGGTGAAGTGAGGATCGGCGACGACGCGATCGACGAGATCATCCGACTTGCCGGCGGCGACGCACGCAAGACGCTCACCATCCTCGAAGCGGCGGCGGGCGCCGCCACCGGCGACCAGCAGCGCAAAAAAGGCGCACGCAAGCCGATCATCACGCCCGACATCGTTAGCAAGGTTATGGACGTGGCCACCGTGCGCTACGACAAGGACGGCGACGACCACTACGACGTCATCTCCGCGTTCATCAAATCCATGCGCGGCTCCGATCCGGACGCCGCCATCCACTATCTCGCCCGCATGCTCAAAGCCGGAGAGGATCCGCGGTTCATCGCCCGGCGCATCATGATCGCCGCGGCCGAAGAGGTCGGCATGGCCGCGCCGCAGATCCTGCAGGTCACCGTCGCCGCCGCGCAGGCCGTCGCGATGATCGGCATGCCCGAAGCGCGCATCATCCTCGCCGAGGCGACCATCGCCGTGGCCACCGCGCCGAAATCGAATGCCAGCTACAATGCCATCAACGCGGCGCTCGCCGACGTGGACGCCGGACTCATCGGCCAGGTGCCGCTGTACCTGCGCAACGCCCCCACCAAGCTTATGAAGGAGTGGGGCAACCACGAGGGCTACAAGTACGCGCACGACTGGCCGGGCGCGGTCGCCCCGCAGGAGTATCTGCCCGAGGAACTGCGCGGGCGTGAATACTATCACCCCAACGACCGCGGCTACGAGCACGAGGTCGGCCCGCGGCTGGAGAAAATCCGCCGCATCCTGCACGGCGGCGAATGACGGCGCCATTGCCGTGCCGTGATGTTCCACCAGACATGCCCGCCTCCGACACGCCTTGCGTGCCGGTTCCCGGCCGAGGGAACCAAGGCGCCGCCGGCATCGCGCGTGATGCCGATCCCATCGGGCACTCGTCCGATACGCGCCAAAACGTGAAGCGTCCATTAAGATGAGGGAAGTACTTGACACGAGACAAAGGGGCTGGTGCAATGACGCAGGGCAGTGACGGCGCGACCGCGACGGGTGCGGGAGAGACGGAGACGCGTACGATTCTGATCGTGGACGACGATCAGGCATTGGGGGAGATGCTGTCGATCGTATTGGAAAACGAAGGATTCCGCACCGTCACCTGCCTCGACGGCCTGCGCGCGGTCGAAGTGTTCCCGCTCGTGCGCCCCGACCTGATCCTGCTCGACGTGATGCTGCCCGGACTCGACGGCGTGGGCGTGGCGCGCGCGATCCGCGAAACCTCCAACGTGCCGATCATCATGCTCACCGCCAAATCGGACACGCAGGACGTGGTCGCCGGACTCGAGGACGGCGCGGACGACTACGTGGCCAAACCGTTCAAGGTCGTCGAACTGCTCGCCCGCATCCGCGCGCGCTTCCGCATCGCCGCACCCGCGAACGGCGCCGGCGCAAACGGCAACGGCGAGACCAGCACGGCGAGCGGAATACCATCGAACCGCATCGAACGCGGCCGCATCGTCATCGACCGGCTCGAGCATACCGCCACCAAGGACGGGCGCGACCTCGCGCTCACGCCCATGGAATTCCAGCTTCTGTTCGAACTCGCCTCCAACGCGGGCGAGGCGATCAGCCGATCCAGCCTGCTCAAACGCGTGTGGGGCTACGACAATGCGGGCGACACGCGGCTCGTCAACGTGCACGTGCAGCGCCTGCGCGCCAAGGTCGAAACCGACCCGGAAAACCCGCGGATCGTGCAGACCGTGCGCGGCATCGGCTACAAGTTCGTCACGCCCGAGATCGGCTGACCGGACCGGTCGCAGTCACAGCACCACCCAGCGCCGCCAGCACACACACCGCCATCGATCACCATGAACGCATCGGTCAGCTTCAGACACCTGTTCCACCCGTTTCGGCTTGTCCGCCGCGGACGGGCCGAAATCCGCCGCTCGCTACAGGCGCGCACCGTCGTGCTCGTCGTCGCCGTGTCTCTGGCGGTCGCGGTCATCTTCTCGCTCGTCTCGACCGTGTCCGTGCGATCGTCGCTGCTCGACCAGGTCAGCGCGCAGGCCGGCAGCGACTTCGCCAGCCAGGTCGAACAGGCGCAGCGCAACGTCGACTCGGCCGACACGTCCGCCGGCGGCCAATACCAGCAGCTCGTCAACGACATGGCCTCCAGCCTCCAGTCGGACGGCGCGTCGAACCTCGTGGGCGTGTACCTGTGGAGCCGCAGCACGTCGAGACATTCGATCATGCCGGTGTCCACCGAACCCGCGTACACGAGCCTCATCTCCGACGGCATGCGCTCCGCCGTCGCCGCGGGCGGCGAAGGCAGCGTGTTCTACCAGCCGGTCGCGCTCACGGCGGGAGACACGACGCGAGGCGGCGGCCCGCCCGGTGCGGTGCTCGGCACCATGCTGCAAATGCCCGTCGTCGGCGACCTCGAACTGTTCTTCATCTACTCGTACGCAAGCCAGCAGTCGGCGCTCGAACGGATACAGATCAACCTGATCCTCATCAGCGTGCTGCTCAGCATCGTGATGGGACTGCTCATGTGGGTGGTGATCCACCGCATCATCGCGCCCGTCGAACGCGTCGCCGTCGCCGCCGAAACGCTCGCATCCGGCGATCTGGACGCGCGCGTCGACGTGGACCGCAACGACGAAATCGGCACCCTACAGCGGTCGTTCAACGAAATGGCCGTCGCGCTCAACCAGAAAATCGACGAACTCGAAGCCGCCGGCGCCTCCCAGCGCAGGTTCGTCTCCGACGTCAGCCACGAACTGCGCACCCCCGTGACCACCATGCGCATGGCCTCCGACCTGCTCGACCTGCGCAAGGACACGTTCGACGCGACCACCAAACGCACCGTCGAACTCCTGTCCGGGCAGATCAACCGTTTCCAGAACATGCTCGCCGACCTGCTCGAAATCTCCCGCTACGACGCCGGCTACGCGGCCCTCGACCTGACCGAGACGGACGTGCGCGAACCCATCGGCGAGGCCGTCGACCAGATGCGCGGCATCGCGCAGGCCAAGGGCGTGCCGCTGCGCGTCGACCTGCCGAACGTGCAGGTGTTCGCGCGCATCGACGCTCGGCGCATCACGCGCATCATCCGCAACCTGCTCAACAACGCGGTGGACTTCGCCGAAGGCCGGCCGGTCGAGATACGGCTCGCCGCCAACCGTAGGGCCGTGGTGGTCAGCGTGCGAGACCACGGCGTCGGCATGACCGCCGACCAGTGCTCGCACGTATTCGACCGGTTCTGGCGAGCCGACCCGTCGCGTGCTCGAACCACCGGCGGATCCGGGCTCGGCCTGTCGATCGCGCTCGCCGACGCGCAGCTGCATCAGGGCACGCTCGCCGTGCGATCCAAGCCGGGGGAGGGCACGTGGTTCCTGCTGTCGTTGCCGCGCGACCCGGACCGCGGCAGCGTGCCGCGCGCCGATCTGCCTGTGGCGTTCGTGCAAGGCGCCGCCGGAGTCGCCGCGGAAGGCCGCGTCGGCACGATCGGCGGCGCGGAGGACGATGACGCGGCCGGAACGGCGGCCGGGGAGACGCGCGTGGAGACGCGCGGGGAGACCGGGGGGACGGCAGGAGAGACGGAACGGATGGAGATCGTCGGCGGATTCGGCGTGGCCGACAACGGTTTTGCGGACTATCGCGACGGTCGGGAAGGAGGGACCCGATGACCGGCATGATTCCAAACGTTCGACAGTGCGACCGATCTTGCGGCCAGTCTCGCGCCCGGCGTTCGGCCCGCCGCATTCGGCAGGGAGCCGCCGTGATCGCCGCCGTGCTTGCCGTCGTGTGCATGATCGGCGCGTGCTCCAGCCCGTTCGCCCTGCCCACCTCCGGCGACGTGCGCACGCTCCAGCCGGTCCTGCGGCAGTCGAAGCGCGTGTACACCACGCCCGACGGGCCAGAAACCGACGCCCAGCCGGAAGCCATCGTGACCGGATTTCTCGATGCGCTGCCGGCCGGCGTGCAGGACGACGGCTATCGGGTCGCGCGCGAATTCCTCACCGACGAGGCCGCGGAATCGTGGAACGGCGACAAGTCCGCCATCATTTACGACGGCGCCGTGTCGACCCGTCGCAAAACCAACTCGACCGGCACGTCCGACACGCAATCCGACGGCAGCGTCATCGTCGTCGTCAGCGTGAACGCGACCGGCCGCTTGGACAAGCAGGGCCTGTTCTCCGCCGCCGGCGCGGGCGACGCCACGGTCGACTACCGGCTCGTCAGACAGGACGGACAGTGGCGCATCAGCGAACTGCCCGACGGCGTGATCATTTCGGAATCCGATTTCGAACAGGTCTACCGGCAGGTGTCCGTGTACCGCACCGACCGCACGCGCGCCGTGCTCATCCCCGATGTGCGCTGGTTCAGCTGGCGCAACTGGCGCACGCTGGCCGTGCGCGAATCGCTCGCCTCGCCTCCGGACTGGCTCGCCGGCGCGGCCGTCGACCTGAACACGGCCGACGTGCGGCTCGCCGTGAACACGGTGCCCATGACCGACGGCGACATGCACGTGCAATTGACCGACGACATCGCGGCCATGAACGACGACGACCGCGCGCTGCTCGTGCATCTCATCCGGCTTACGCTCGGCGACGGCACGGCCAGCGACGCGGTGAAGGTCACGTCCGACAACGGCGACTACTCCGCCGCGGACAACGGCATGATGCTCGCCGCGTCGCTGCCGGTCACCGGCATGTACACGCTGAGCGGCGGCAACGTGGTTTCGCTCCGGTCGGCCTCGCCGCTGCGCGTCGCGCAGACCGGCGGCTTCGACGGGGCGCTCGGATTCGTGTACGCGGACGGCGGGGGAGCCGTGCTGCGCGCCGACCATGCCGTCGAATGCCTTGCCGACGACGGCTCGTCGTGCGGGCTGCTGTTCAGTGGACGGCGTATGCGTGCGATCGTCAAGGGCGTGGACGGCGAAATATGGGCGATCGGCGAGGACGGGCGCTCGCTGTTCGTCTCGCGCGACGGCGTCACGTCGCGCGTCGCCGTGCCGTGGCTTGACGACGGGACGGCGATGACCGCGATCGCCGTGTCGCCGGAGGGCTCACGTCTCGCTGTGTCACTGAAAGCCGCGAATAGCGGCGGCGATGATGCGGCTGTTGGCAATGCCGACGGGGGTGCCTCCGGCGGGGGCACCAACGGCGGGGACGCGGACGGCGGGAGTGCCGCTGGCGGGGATGTTGATGGCGGTGGTTCCGTCGACGGGGACGATGCAGGGACGGGCGGCACGAGGTCTGCCGGAGTGGCCGTGAGCGGCGTCGTGCGCGGCGACGACGGGCTGCCCGACGCGCTGTCCGACGGATACGCGTTCGCGGCCGCGCAAACCGGAGTCACGATGCTCACGTTCTACAACGACGTGATGCTCGTCTACGGCGAGGACGCCGATGACGACGGCGTGCAGCCGGCATTCCGCCAGATCACGCCCGGACCGGCCGAAGACCAGCAGCTGCCCGAAAACACGGTGGCGCTCGCCTCCGGCATGATCTCCTCGTACCGCCGGCTCGTCGCCCTCGACGCCAAAGGCATGGTCCGTTCCGCCAGCGGCTCCCTCGACGGCGCCTGGGCCTTCGCTGACTCGCAGGTCGCCGCCCTGTCCGCCCAATGACGTTCATGGACACCGCTGCAGCGGATGTTATGGGCTCTTCGTATTTGGTATATGTATGGTTTGGTATATGTATGGGCGTTGTCCGGTGATCTCGGAATCGCGCTGTCGCGTGATGCTGTGCTTTGTTGGCGGCGCGTAGCGCCGCGACGCTCCCCCAGTCGACCTTCGGTCGACAGCCCCCTCAGCCGAGGGGGCCGAGGCTACCGCCAGCAACAGAGCGCGTTGAGCACATGCGGGTGTGGCGGCTGGGTCGCCGCTGGAAACAAGGTATTGCGCGTGAGCGCAATACCGATGTCCTCGCGCGGCAGCGCGATGTTGGGATTGCGTCACCGCGCAATCCCACGACAATACAGCATCATGCGACAGCGTGATTCCGATGCCATCGAGCAACCGTCATACGAGGCCACGCTATGGGCGTTATGAAATTGTGATGGTTCCGTTATCGAACCGTTATCGCTGTGGATTGAATCGAGTGATGCGCGTCGGCATACTTGAGACTGTCAGATGACGAAGGAAGTCATCAAGCGGACGGAGGAACGGTCCTCCGAACGCAAGGAAACACAGCTCGAGGAGGAGTGTTCCATGAAGAACTGGAAGAAAGCCATCGCCCTGATCGCATCGATGTCCGCGCTCGTATCCGTGGCGGCCTGCGGTTCGGCCAGCGGGGCCAGCGGCGGCAACAGCGGCAAGAAGGTCGTCGGCTTCGTGGCCGTCGGCGCGGAGGGCGGCTTCCGCACCGCGAACGAAAACGACATCCAGACCGCGTTCAAGGACGCCGGCTTCGACCTGCGCTACTCGCCGACCACCCAGTCCGACCAGCAGAAGCAGATCCAGGCGTTCAACAAGTTCGTCAACGACGAGGTCGACGCGATCATCCTGTCCTCCACCGAAGACTCCGGCTGGGACGACTCCCTCAAGAAGGCCGCCGAGGCCGAGATCCCGGTGTTCACCGTCGACCGCGACGTGGACGTGCAGGACGCCGCCGCCAAGAAGGCCATCGTCTCCCACATCGGTCCGTCGAACGAATGGTGCGGCCAGCAGGCGGCCGAATTCCTCAACAAGCAGTTCCCCGACGGCGGCAACGGCCTGATCCTCGAAGGCATCGCGGGCCTGTCCGTCGTCAAGGACCGCCAGACCGGCTTCGACGAGAAGATCGCCTCCAACCAGAAGGTGCTCGAATCCCAGTCCGCCAACTGGTCCACCGACGAGGCCAAGACCGTGACCGCCGGCCTGCTCGACAAGTACACGTCGCAGGGCGTGAACTGGATCTGGGCGCAGAACGACGAGATGGCGCTCGGTGCGGCGCAGGCCGTGGACGCGGCCGGTCTCAAGGGCAAGGTCACCATCATCGGCAACGACGGCACCAAGGCCGCCCTGCAGGCCGTGGCCGACGGCGAGCTCGCGTTCGACATCGAATACAACCCGATCTTCGGCAAGGAGACCGCGCAGGCCGTGCAGGACTACCTCGACGGCAAGGACGTCGAGCCGAACATCGAAATCGAATCGAAGACCTTCACCAAGGAGGAGGCGCAGGCCGCGCTCGACTCCGGCGAACGCCAGTACTGAGCCTCACTCTGGCCAATCGGCCTTCTTCCAACGTTCCCTGACCTTTCCTGAAACAACCGAACTCGACGAACGGTGCGCGATCCGTAACCAGATGCGCACCGTTCGCCATGTCAGGGCGAAATATCACAAAACGATAACAATTTTTCCCTCGCAAAGGCGAACACCATGACAGACAATCAACCCATCGTCGTGATGAAGGGCATCACGATCGAATTCCCGGGCGTCAAGGCCCTGGACGGCGTGGACCTCACGCTGTACCCGGGCGAAGTCCACGCCCTGATGGGCGAAAACGGCGCCGGCAAGTCGACCATGATCAAGGCTCTGACCGGCGTGTACAAGATCAACGCGGGCACCATCCTCGTCGAAGGCCGGCCGCAGACGTTCAACGGCACGCTCGACGCGCAGAACGCGGGCATCGCCACCGTGTACCAGGAAGTCAACCTGTGCACCAACCTGTCCATCGGCGAAAACGTGATGCTCGGCCACGAAGTGCGCGGCCCGCTCGGCATCAACTGGAAGAAAACCCACGAGGAGGCCCGCAAGTACCTCGCGCAGATGGGCCTCGACCACCTCGACTCGCACGCGCCCCTGAGCTCCATTTCGATCGCCATGCAGCAGCTCGTCGCCATCGCGCGCGCCATGGTCATCGACGCGAAGGTGCTCATCCTCGACGAGCCGACCTCCTCGCTCGACGCGAACGAAGTGCAGGACCTGTTCAAGATCATGCGCAAGGTGCGCGATTCGGGCGTCGCGATCCTGTTCGTCTCCCACTTCCTCGACCAGATCTACGAGATCACCGACCGCCTGACCATCCTGCGCAACGGCAAGTTCATCAAGGAGGTCATGACCCGCGACACGCCGCGCGACGAACTCATCGGCATGATGATCGGCAAGTCCGCCGCCGAACTGAGCCAGATCGGCGCGAAGAAGGAACGCCGGGCGGCCAAGACCGGCGAAAAGCCGATCGTGTCGGTCAAGGGACTCGGCAAGAAGGGCGACATCAACCCCGCCGACCTCGACATCTACTCGGGCGAGGTCGTCGGATTCGCCGGCCTGCTCGGCTCCGGACGCACCGAACTCGGCCGCCTGCTGTACGGCGCCGACAAGCCCGACTCCGGCACGTACGAGCTCAACGGCAAGCAGGTCGCGATCGGCGATCCGTACACCGCGCTCAAAAACAAGATCGCCTACTCGACCGAAAACCGGCGCGACGAAGGCATCATCGGCGACCTGACCGTACGCGAGAACATCCTGATCGCCCTGCAGGCGACGCGCGGCATGTTCAAGCCGATCCCGAAAAAGGAAGCCGACGAGATCGTCGACAAGTACATGAAGGAACTCAACGTCCGCCCCGCCGACCCGAACAAGCTCATCAAGAACCTGTCCGGCGGCAACCAGCAGAAGGTGCTCATCGCCCGCTGGCTCGCCACGCACCCCGAACTGCTCATCCTCGACGAGCCGACCCGAGGCATCGACATCGGCGCCAAGGCCGAAATCCAGCAGGTCGTGCTCGACCTGGCCGCAGAAGGCATGGGCGTCGTGTTCATCTCCTCCGAACTCGAAGAGGTCGTGCGCCTCTCCGACGACATCGAAGTCATGAAGGATCGCCACAAGATCGCCGAAATCGACAACGACGACACCGTCTCCCAGCAGACCATCGTCGAAACCATCGCCAACACGAACGTCAACGGAAAGGAGGCGTGAGATGGCAACCGCGAAACGCAGCAGCAACGCCGGAACCGGCATCGCCGCACGATTCGACGCGCGCAGGCTGCTCGGCAACAACCTCACCTGGTCGGTCGTGGCGCTCGTCATCCTGATCGCCCTGTGCACCATCTTCGACCCCAGCCATGAATTCCTCTCCCTGCACTGGAACAAGAACACTGGAGGCCTCTCCGGTCCGCTCATCACCATGCTGCAGGAATCCGCGCGCTACTTGATGATCGCCACCGGCATGACGCTCGTCATCTCCACCGCCGGCATCGACCTGTCTGTCGGCTCCGTGATGGCCGTCTCCGGCGCGGCCGCTATGCAGCTGCTTACCAGCGGCATGAACGTGTGGGCAGCGATCCTCATCTCCCTGCTCATCGGCCTGCTGCTCGGCTGCATCAACGGCGCGCTCGTCTCGATCCTCGGCCTGCAGCCGTTCATCACCACGCTGATCATGATGCTTGCCGGACGCGGCATCGCCAAGGTCATCACCTCCGGCGAAAATACCGACGCTTCCCGCGTGGCCGGCAGCGAACCGCTGCGCTGGCTCGCCAACGGCTTCGTGTTCGGCCTGCCCGTCAACTTCCTGCTCGCCCTGCTCATCGTGATCCTCGTTGGCCTGCTGTGCCGCAAAACCGCCATGGGCATGATGATCGAATCCGTCGGCATCAACCCCGAAGCCAGCCGCATGACCGGCATCAAACCCAAGAAGATCCTGTTCATGGTCTACGCGATCTCCGGCCTGCTCGCCGCGGTCGCCGGCCTGTTCGCCACCGCTTCCGTGATGCGCGTCGACGTGTCCAAAACCGGCCAGGACCTTGAAATGTACGCGATCCTCGCGGTCGTCATCGGCGGCACGTCCCTGCTCGGCGGCAAATTCTCCCTCGCCGGTAGCGCGCTCGGCGCCATCGTCATCGCCATGATCCGCAAAACCATCATCACCCTCGGCATCGATTCGGCCGCAACCCCGGCCTTCTTCGCCCTCGTCGTGATCGTCATCTGCGTGATGCAGGCACCCAAGATCCACAACCTCGGCGCCGAAATGAAACGCAGGCGCGCGCTCAAGGCACAAGCAAAGGCGGTGGCAGCATGACCTCTGCAACGGCAAACCCGGCAACCCGGAACAACCTCAAGACCAAGGCCCAGACCAAGAAGCCGGCTTTCAAAATCAACACCCAGATGATCCCGACCATCGCGGCCGTGGTGATCTTCATCTGCATGATCATCATGGGACAGGCGCTCTTCGGCACCTACACGAGCCTCGGCTTCATCTCCTCCCTGTTCATCGACCACGCGTACCTGATCATCCTCGCCGTCGCCATGACCCTGCCAGTCCTCACCGGCGGCATCGACCTGAGCATCGGCGCGATCGTCGCCATCTGCGGCGTCGTCGGCATGACCCTGCTCAACCAGGGCGTCAACTCGTGGCTCGTGATCGTCATCATGCTGCTCATCGGCCTCGCGTTCGGCGCGATCGCCGGCACGCTCATCGAGGAATTCAACATGCAGCCGTTCATCGCGACGCTGTCGACCATGTTCCTCGCCCGCGGCATCGCCGCCATGATCTCCACCGACTCGCTCATCGCGCCGGAAAACAACAACTACGGCTGGATCGCCACCACCATCAAGATCATCGACAATCCGAAGATCAAGAACGACCTGTCGATCAACGCGGGCGTGATCATCGCCGCGATCGTGGTCGCCGGCGGCTACATCCTGCTGCACAAGACGCGCACCGGACGCACCATCTACGCGATCGGCGGTTCCCGCTCCTCCGCGGAGCTCATGGGCCTGCCCGTCAAGCGCACCCAGCGCATCATCTACCTGACCTCCGGCACGCTCGCCGCGCTCGCCGCCATCGTGTACACGGCGAACATCGGTTCCGCGAAGAACACGGTCGGCGTCGGCTGGGAGCTCGACGCGGTCGCCTCCGTGGTCATCGGCGGCACGATCGTCACCGGCGGCTTCGGCTACGTGCTCGGTTCCGTGATCGGCGCGCTCGTGCGCTCCACGATCGACCCGCTCACCTCCGACTTCGGCGTGCCGAGCGAATGGACGACCATCGTGGTCGGCCTGATGATCCTCATCTTCGTGGTGCTGCAGCGCGCGGTCACCGCGGTCGGCAAGAAGGAGTAGCGCCTATACGACCATACTGATTGCTCTTCTCTTTCCTTTCTCCTGTGCGTGGGGCGCGACCGGTGCTTGCCGGCCGCGCCCCACGGTTTTGCTGTTTTGCTGTGCCGCGGTTTTGCTGTGCCGCGTTGCGTTTTGTTGTGCCGTGTTGTGCCGCGTTGCGTCGCGCGCGGCTGCCGATACCTGCCCGACGCATTTGTCCAGCGCAGTCGGCTAAGGTGTGCGGTGGTTAGGGGCGGAAACGGATGGCCGAGCGACCGGTGTTCGATTCGGTTGCGATCCGTCGAGACAAGACGCCCGAACGGTTGGCAAACCACATTCCGAGAGACTCATGACCGCGTGTGGCCGCCGCCATGCGACTCGCCGTCACGGTCATGGGAACCGAGAGCAAGAAACGGGAGTACGTATGGAATCGCCTACGACACGTCAGGCAGGCAATACCGAAACGGAACGCACCGACATCACCCATACCGCGGATCGCGGCAATGCCGCCGATCACGGCAACGTCAATCACGATGCCGCCGATCGCAACGCGCATACCGAACGCGACGGCTTGGAACGCAACAACACTGAACGCGCATCCGCCGCGCACCCCGACGAGCGCATCCCGCTCAGCCTGATCGGCTCGATCGTCGCCGTCGGCTCGCTCGCATTCGTCGGCATCCTCACCGAAACCGTCATGACCGTGCTGTTCCCGCAGCTCATGGTCGAATTCAGCGTCAACACCGCCACCGTGCAGTGGATCACCACGATCTACCTGCTCGTCGTTGCGGCCACCATGCCGCTGTCGTCGTTCCTCAACCGCCGGTTCAGGCTGCGCACGCTGTTCGTCGCGGCCGTCGTGCTGGCCGTCACCGGCTCGCTCATCATGATCGTCGGTCACGCGTTCCCGCTGATCCTCATCGCGCGCGTGATTCAGGGCGTCGGCTCGGGCATCGCCACGCCGCTCATGATGAACATCATTCTCCAGCAGGCGCCGCGCTCCAAGGTCGGACAGCTCATGGGCGTGGGCTCCCTGGTCATCACCGTCGCGCCGGCAATCGGCCCGACCGTCGGCGGCGCGATCTCCAGCGTGCTGCCGTGGCGTGCGATCTTCGTCATCGTCATCCCGATCGTGCTGCTGCTGTCCCTGCCGGTCGGCCTCAAGTGCATTCGCCAAACCCGTCCGACCGAGGACGCGCAGCTCAACCCGCTGCAGTTCGTAGCGATCGTGCTCGCCCTGTGCGGACTGATCTTCGCACTCAACCAGGCCGGCGTGGCGGTCAGCGAGGCCGTGTCCGGTGGCTCCGGTGCGACCGCGGCGCTGCGCCCGGCGATCCTGGCCGTCGTCAGCCTGATCGTCGGCGTCGGCTCGCTCCTGTTCTTCGGCTGGTCGTCGCGTCGCTCGTTCTCGCCGCTGATCCGCCTCGGCTGGCTGCGCGACCCGGTCGTGCTGCTGCACCTGCTGCCGTACCTGCTGCTGCCGATCAACGGCATCGGCTTCGGTTACGTGATCACGAACGTGGCGCAGATGTCGCTCGGTACGACCGCGTTCGTGGCCGGCGCGCTCGTGCTGCCGGGCGCGCTGATCGGTGCGTTCTTCGCGCCCGTGGGCGGCATGCTGTACGACCGGTTCGGCGCGCCCCGCCCGGTGCTCGCCGCGATCGGCACGGCCACGCTCGGGCCGATTCTGCTGCTCGTGTTCTCCATGCACCTGACGCCCGGGTTGCTGGCCGGATTCTACTTCATTTTCGGCCTGTGCTATGCGCTCGGTTACTCGAACATCATGACTAGCGCGCTGAGCGGCATCGACCGCGAGTTCACGCCGGACGGCAACGCCGTGTTCCAGACTTCGCTGCAGTTCGGCGGCGCGGTCGGCACGGCCCTGTTCTCCACGATTCTCGGCGTGGCGCAGGCCGGCGCCGGCGAGGAGGGTTCGGCCGCGTTCCGCCACGCCACGGCCGTGGGCGGCGCGGCCGTGTTCGCCGTGATGATCGTGATCTGCGCGGTGTCGATCGTTTCGCTCGTCGCCGCGTTCCGTCTGCGTGCGGCGCGTCGGCGTTGACGGCTGGCGTCTGGAAGCTGGCGTCTGGCATCTGGCATCGAGTGTCTGCCGATTGATAGTCTTCGTCTGCCGGACGGAATCGTCACTGAGTGCGCGCGATCACGCAGAGCGCGCCCACTCAGTGATGTTTGAGATGACAAAACCGTCACTGGGTGCGCGTGCTCATTCGTATTGCGCGTACCCAGTGACGGTTTGATGGTTTGATGACTCGGCGAATCATGCGGGGGAGGGGTGGGCTCGCGCCGCGAATCGGCATTCCCCGGCACAGGGTGACGCCCCGCTCCCGCTACTTGATGCGAATCGTCTGACTGATGGTGTACGCCTCGCCCGGTTCGATGGTGACCGCGCTGTCGCGGTTCACCACGGCCTCGACGCACACGAAATCGTGCCATTCGCCTTCCATTAGATCGCCGATCCTGTTGCCGGCCTCTTCGCCCGGATTCCATACCACGGTCTGCGGCGAACCGGACTTCTCCACCATGATCGTGCGGTGCAGCGCCTCGTCGTGCACGAGCAGCGTGCCCTCCGACTGGTAGATGCGATCGACCATCGTGCCGTCGAACGTGAGCGGGCTGGTCGTCTGCTCCTTCGGAGCGAAATCGTCCGCCGAATCCAGATACGGCGTGTCGACCAGTCCGGAAATCTGCGTGCAGCGCACATCGCCCACATGCAGGTACGTGTGCATGGCCGCCTCGAACGTGAGCGGCGCGTCGCCCGTGTTTTCCACGGTGAGCGTCATGGTGAGCGTATCGGAAACGGCCACGTCGTATTCGGCATGGAACTTGGAATTCGGACCGGACGGGGTTTCGGCGAGCAGCTCGGGGGCGATCTCGTCGGAATCGAGCGTGTAGAGCGCGTGGCGGTCGGTGAGCGTGTCGCGGTCGACATGCCAGAACGCGGTGCGGGCGAAGCCGTGGCGCGGATTCTTGCCGGCTGGTTCGCCGTTCGCGTAGCCGAGGCCGAACCACGGGAAGATCACCGGAACGCCGCCGCGGATCGCCGTGCCCTCGCTGAGATACACGGCCTTGGGCTGCCAGACCACCGGTTCGTGGCCCTTAGGGGTCCAGGAGAGCACGTGCGCGCCGTAGTCGCTCACCAGTGCGGAACCATCTTCATTGACGATATTGCGAATGGTATATGTGTTGTCCATTTGCCCAAGTATAGGCGGTTGTGGCCGGTGATGGGGGATTGACGGCGTCTTTTTTGGATGGTTTTGCGGCGGACTTGGTTGGCGTTTTGGCTGTGGTCGAGGTGTGCTTGCGGCAGATCTTCGAGTTGCAGGTCCCTATGCCGCGGCGATGACGCTGTCGGTCGGGCGCTCCGGAGGGCCAGCCGTCCGGCAACGTTGAAAAATGGCGGTTTTTGGAAAGGCGTCTTTTCTCTCTGTTGTCTCTCTGTTGGCCGGCTTGAGGGGTGGGAACCTACAACTCGAAGATATCGATGGCGGAGAAGCGTTCGGTGGCGCTCGGAACTGAATATCGGGATGAACTCGGGTCCGAAACCAGCGGCTGCGTCAGCGATCGATCAGCATTCGATCAGCGATCGAGACGGAACCCCTGACGTGCGGCCGGCTCGCCGACCGTGCGGCCGGTCATGTCGGCGACCGCGTTCTTGGCGATCTGGTCGCTGAACGCGTCCACCGGGCGGTCCGTGTTGCGCAGATCGTAGTACTGGTGCACCTCCTCGTCGAACTCGGCGAGCGGTTCCAGCACGGCCGCATCGTCGGCCGGATACGCGTTCTCGAAGAACTGCATCGAACGTGGCATGCGCGGCTTGATCGCCGGCTCCTGATCCGGCTTGCCGATGGCGAGGCCCAGCAGCGGATACGTGTATTCGGGCAGGTGCAGCACCTCGATCAGCCTATCCACGTCGTTCAGGATCGAACCGAGGATCACGCAGCCAAGCCCCAGCGAATATGCGGCGGTTTCCATCGCGTGCAGCGCGAAGGCCGCGTCGTTCTGCGCCTGCGTGAAGCGGTAGCTGCCGGTGAGCGTGAACGCGTCGGTGTGCGTGTTGACGCCCTTGGCGGCGGCGATGGATGCGTTGCGATGCTCGTCGAGCACGAACACGTACAGCAGGGGAGCGTCGGCGATGTACGGCTGATGGCCGAATTCGGCCAGCTTGCTTTTGATGGCCGGGTCGCTGACGCGGATCGCGGACCAGTCGTTGAGGAACTGGCTGGATGCGGCGTGCTGCGCGACGGTTTCCAGCGTGGCGATGACGTCGTCGTCGAGCGGTTCCGGCTTGAACTTGCGGATGGAACGGCGGTTGAGGAGGGTGTCTACGGTTTCGTTGTGCATGATTTCTGCCATGGTTCCCATTCTCGCTCGTCTGTATTGCGACGCGCAATGCCGATACGCTGGTGGCGTGAGCGATGTGGGAGAGGCGCAAGACCGATGTTCGCCTGATACCTGCCGTTGCGAGGCGAATCGGCGGGTTCATCGGAACAATGCTTCGCTGGTAGGGTGCTCGGCGAGGTGGGTTTCCGATGGTCTGCCCGCTTTGCTTCACTACGGTTTGTCATCGGGGTGTTTTGGTGGGATCTTCGGCGTTTTGCTTCGCTGGGATGGTGCTCGGCGGGGTGGGTTTCCGGCGGTCTGTCAGTTTTGCCTCGCTGAGGTTCGTTAACAGGGTGTTTTGGTTGGATCTTCGGTGGTTTGCTTCGCTGGGATAGTGCTCAGCGGGGTGGTTCTCCGATGGTCTGCCCGCTTTGCTTCGCTGAGGTTCGTTAGCAGGGTGTTTTGGCGGGATCTTCGGCGTTTTGCCTCGATAGGAGGGTGCTCGGCGGGGAGTATCGCCGCAGGTCCAGCTGTTTTGTCTCGCTGAGCGTGGAAAAACCAGCAAACAAGGCCCGACCGATGCGGTATCCGGTCGGACGGGGTTGGCATAATGAGGCGCGTAATGCAGGGGAACCCGGTAACGGGTTGAGAAAGGCCGCAGTGGCCTGACCCTTAGAACCTGTTGGCTAACACCAGCGAAGGGAGACATGTCATGGCCGAAGACGCCATCCAGTCCGCAACATCCGAGCAGCCTGAGCAGCCCGAGCAGTCCGGCTTCGACGCCGCCGCGTTCGGCCCGATCACCCTCGACCATCTGCCGCCGTTTGCGCAGCGCCTGCGCAAGGCCGCCGACGTGGTGTGGGAGGAGGGCTACCGCCAGCCGTTCCTGCGCGAGCTCGGCAAGGGCACGCTCGCCCAGGAGAAGTTCGCGTTCTACCTGCTGCAGGATTACCGTTACCTCAACGACTACGGCAAGGTCCACGCGCTCGCCCTCACCAAGACGCGCGACCCCGAGATCACCGCGTTCATGGTGAACGTGCAGAGCGCCATTCTCAACGTGGAAACCAACGTGCACCGCGCCTACATGGCATCCTATGGCGTGACCGAGGAGCAGATGGACCACGTGCGCCAGTCCGCGTTCGCCCGCGCGTACACGTCGAACATTCTCTCGATCGCCTACGGCAATCCACTGGTGGATGTTCTGGTCGCCGTGCTGCCGTGCGCGTGGGTGTACGCCGACTACGGCCAGCGCCTCGCCCGCGAGTTCGCCGACACGCTGGAGGGCAACCCGTACAAGAGCTGGGTCGACATGTACAAGACCGACTCATTCTGGGAGGGCTCCGCGTGGCTGATCGAGCACATCGAGCGCTTCGCCGCGGAGTTGAGCGAGGAGCGCAAGGCCGAGCTGGTCGACATTTTCGTCACCGGCGTGGAGAACGAGTACATGTTCTGGGCCAGCGCCTACGACATGCAGTACACGTGGAAGCCCGAATGGCCCGCCCACGACGCGCTTGAGGCCTGATTCGGAGTTGATGCCGGCCTATCTCCGTTTGCTGTGGTACTTTTCCGGGCATGCGGACATCTATCTTCGTTGAGTGCGGTATCTCTTTGCGAATCTATGAATCAGTAATGGCGGAATGCCGGCGTTGATACTCGTGATGACGCCGAGAGCCTACCACACTCAACGCAGATAGATGTCGGAACATCCGGGAAACTGCCACACTCGACAGAGATAGCTCGCTGGGAATCAGAAAAACATCGCCATTAGTCACCTATATATCCCCGCTCCGCTCGCCGGATGCGGGGATTTTCTGAAGGTCCGTATTGATACGTATTTATGATACGTATCATATAATGTATGACGAAGGGGGATCATTATGGCAATGACTACGCGGCATGCCGCAACGACGGTTCGCGACAACGAGAAGAACGGCGAAGTCCACGACGGCACGGCCTACTGCAACATGGTTCGCAACAGCAATAATGGGACGCAAGGCGACATGTCCTGCGGCAACGGGACTTGCGATAGCAAGAAGCGCAACAACGGCTGGCTGCTCCCCGACCCGTTCATGGGTCCGGACGGCGAACGCATCACTTCGCCCGACCAGTGGCCGGCGCAGCGCGCGTATCTGGCGGACATGCTGCAGCATCGGCTGTACGGCACCATGCCGCCGGCACCTGCCGAGCTGCAGTCCGAAACCGTGACCGCGAACCTGATGTGGAACGGCGAGGGCATCTATGAGCTGATGCAGCTCACCATTCCCGCAACAGCTACACCCGGCGGCGTGGCGATACGGTTCACCGTGCGCGTGTGCCGTCCGAACCGCTCGGGCCAATCAGCGCCGGCGATCGCGTTGGTGATGCCGAACTACACGTCGCCGGACCGGTTCTGCGGATTCTGCATTGGCGAGGAGATGTTGCATACGGCGGTGTCGCGCGGATACGCGATCGTCGGATTCGAGATCGACGAGGCCGCGCCGGACGATGCCGCCAAGTTCTTTGACAGCCCGTGCATCCGCGCGTATCCGGGATACACGTGGCGCGCGCTGGCCGTGTGGGCGTGGATGCAGAGCCGTGTGATCGACTGGCTGGAAACCTGCGATTGGGCCGATTGGAATCGAATCGTCGCCACCGGCCACTCCCGGTTCGGCAAAACCGCGTTGTGCTGCGGCCTGACCGACACCCGCGTCGCGGTGACCGCGCCCGCCGGCTCGGGCTGCGGCGGCATGGGATCGCTGCGATTGCAGGGCAACCGGTTTGGCGAGGGCATCGGTCATTTCGAGCGCATCGGGCGCATGGCGAACTGGTTCCCGCATTGGATACTGCCCGAGGCGGGCGCGTACGGCACGCCCGACGGCGAACGGCCGTACCGGGAGAACGAGCTGCCGTTCGACGCGAACATCCTCGCCGCATGCACCGCCCCGCGCGGGCTGATCGTGGTCGAAGGACTTGACGACGGCGTCGCGAACCAGTTCGGCACGCAAGTGTCTTGGTTGGCGGCGAGTGAAGTGTACCGTTTCCTCGGCGCGCCGGAGCGTTGCGGCATCCACTACCGCGAGGGCGGGCACGCGTACACGCCGGAGGACTGGAACGTGGTGATGGACTTCTGCGACGCGACGCTGCGCGGCAGGAACGTCAACGCGACCTACAAGATCCGCAAGGACGACGACGCTCCGGTCGGCTACGACTGGTCGATGCCGTGCCAATGACGGATGACGACTGACAATGACTGACGATGACTGACGACCGGCCGATTCGTGCTCGCCGGACCATGTTCCCGACATGGCGTTGCGGCCCTGTCGCGTCATCGGAACGGCTATCCCGGCTACGCCAGCACCCCGAGCGCGACCAACGCCGCAATATAGAGGAGCACCGCCGCGCAGAACGCCCAGTCGCGCGCCCGCACGCGCAGCTCGCGCCAGTGCGTGCGGCGGATGCCTTCCTCGTAGCAGCGCGCGTCGAGCGCGAGGCTGAGATTGTCCGCGTGCCGGATCGCGCCGGCGAACATGGGCACGCACAGTGCGGTCATCGCGCGCAGTCGTGCGGGCAGTGGGCCGGTTTCGATCGTGCCGCCGCGCGCCGCCTGCGCGTCCGCGATCGCCTTCGCCTCGGAGCCGAGCGTGGGCAGGAACCGCAGTGCGAGGCTCATTACGAGCGCCAGTTCCTGTGTGTGCAGGCCGAATCGGTTGAGCGGGGCGAGCAGCGAGCCGAATCCGTCGGTCAGTTCGGTCGGCGTGGTCGTTTCCAGCAGAATCGCGCCGAGGATGATCACAAGCGCGAAGCGCAGCGCGTACAGCACGGCGATCGTCACGCCGTCGTCGGTGATCGGAATCGGGCCGAGTCGGGCGAGCACGTCGCCCGAACGCACGAAGAACACGTTGAGCAGTCCCATGACGACGAACATCGCCAAAAACATGTGCACGGAACGCAGCAGCCGCAACGGTCCGACGCCGGACGCCGCGACGATTCCAGCGACCACGACCGCGCCCAAAGCCAACTGCGCCGGCGTGCCGATCGCGAACGCGGTGAACATCATCGCCAGAAACGCGACCATCTTCACGCGCGGATCCAGCCGCGCGATCAGCGACCGCTCGTCACGGGTCGCATCGCCGGCGGAACCGAGAACGGAACCGTGATTGGAACCGTGAACCGGTGCGGTGTCGGTGTGATCGGAGGAAGTCGTCGCAATGATCGCGGATGCAGTGTTTCCGTCGATGTGCGTATCGTCGGCGGAACCGACCGGACAATGTGCCGAGACGGATACTGTTTCGCCGGATTTGGTTTCTGTGGTTTCCGCGGAAAACGCAGGACAGTGATGGTCAATCGCAGCGGTTGCGGTAGCGTTTGCCGTTTCCGCGGAGATCGTGCCGACGCCCAGCGTTACCGTGCGATCGGCGACCGCACGCGCTTCCGCGAACGAATGCGTGATGATGAGCACGGTCACGCCTTGCGCATTGAGCGCGCGAATCAGCTCGTGAATACGCGCGGTTGCATCGGCGTCCAGACTGGCCGTCGGCTCGTCCATGACGAGCACGTGCGGCCGGCATGCGATCACGCCGGCGATCGCCACGAGCCGTTGCTGTCCGCCCGACAGGCTGAACGGCGAACGGTCGGCCAGATGGTCGATGTGCAGCAGGTGCAATGCGTCCGTCACCCGTTTCGCCACTTCCGATTCGGCAAGTCGCTGGTTGCGCGGGCCGTACGCCACGTCGTCGGCCACCGTGTCCGCGAACAGCTGACGTTCGGGATGCTGCATGACGAACCCAACCACACTGCGCAACCGTTCGCGCTGACGGCGGTTCAACGTGCGCACGCGAGATGTGCGATGACGACGTTCGCCGGATGTCGTGTCGGCCGCGGCCACCTGCGTGTCGGCGGCGTCGCCGATCGCGCGGTCGAACGCGACCGGCACTCCCGCGACGCTGATCGACCCGGCGGTCGGCTTTTCGAGCGCGCACAGGAGCCGAGCAAGCGTCGACTTGCCCGCGCCGTTCTCGCCCATGATCGCCACGGTTTCGCCCGCATTGACGGTAAGCGACAGGTCATCGATCGCCGGCTTGTCCGTGCCCGGATACCGGTACGAAACGTGGCTGACCGCGATCGCCGGCGAGGAAGACGCGGCGTGCGACGATATGCCCGATGCGGTGAGCGGCTGGAATGCGGGAGCGTCGGCATCGGCGGAATATCCCACTTCGTTCCGACGGTCATCGACAATATGTCCATGCTCGAGCCGGACCACACGCCCGGCGCGCGCCGCCTCGTCCGTGTGATGCGTGACGTGTACGATCGTGGTGCCTCGCGCGTGCAGCTCGTCGAGAATGCGCAGCACGTCGGCTCGCGCGGCCGGATCAAGCATCGCGGTCGGCTCGTCGAGCACCAGCATGGCCGGGTTCATCGCGAGCATGCCGGCGATCGCGACGCGCTGCTGCTGGCCGCCGCTCATGCGCGTCGGATCGTCTCGGCGATGCGCGGCCATGTCCACCGCGTCCAGCGAACCGGCGATGCGCTCGCCGATCGTCGCGCGCGCCAGTCCGAGGTTCTCCGGACCGAACGCGACGTCGTCCTCGGTGATCGTGGTGACGATCTGGTCCTCCGGATTCTGGAACACCGCGCCGATGCCGCGTCGGGCGGCTCGATATGCCGCCGGATTTGCGCCGATGAGCGGTTTGTCGCCGTTGTCCGCACCCGCATGTGACATACCGGCGTTGGCGGTGCCGGCGGTGTTTGCGGTGTTGCCGTTGCCGGTGACTTCCGCCGTCGAGGCTGTCTCCGCCGCGAGAGCAAACACATGATGCCCGAGCAGCGTGATGTCGCCCGCGTCCGGTGCGGTAAGCCCGGCGATCAGGCGTGCGAGCGTGGACTTGCCGGACCCGTTCGCACCGGTCAGGCACACGTATTCGCCGGCGCGCACGGTCAGGCTGATTCCGTCCAGCGCCCAGCTTGCGCCACCGTCGTAGCTGAAGCGGATGCCGGTGAGCGCGGCCGCGGTTGCTGTGGTGTTCATGGTGTTCCTTGCGCGAAAAACGGCCCTCCGACAGGGGAGGGCCGGTATTGGTCGATGTGGCCGGTTGATGACGACGGGGATCTGGTACTTTGTTGGACTTAACGCACTGGGTTTCGACTACCCCTCAGTCACTTCGTGACAGCTCCCCTGACAAGGGGAGCCGAGAGAAAGGAATGCAGCAGTTTAAGCCCAGCAAGATATCGGTTGAAACCTACTTGTCGAGCAGCGTGGTGATCGGCTTGTAGATGGCGAACGTGACCACGCCGTGAATCGCGAACTTGAGCAGGTTGAACGGCAGCAGGGCCGGCACGATGAGCGCGGCGACCTGCGCGACGGTCATGTGCGCGTAGATCGGCGTGACGATCAGGTTGCCGACGATCGCGATGACGAGCGCGCACACGGCGCCGGCGATCAGGCCGATGAGCGCGTTCTTGCGCGTGCGGTTCGCGCGGTAGATGAACGCGGCCGGCAGGGAGAGGGAGAGCGCGACGAGCACGGCCATGAGCGTGCCCCACGGGTCCATGAACAGGTGCGGCACGAAGCCGAGCACGCTCACGATCGCGGCTGCGGCCGGGCCGAACGCGAAGCCGGCGATGAGCACGACGATGCCGGACGGATCGTACTTGAGCCACTGGATGCCCGGAATGATGGGGAATTCGATGAAGCTGGTGGCCATGGCGAGCGCGACGAATAGCGCGTACATGGCGATGCGGCGCGTGGACCAGCGGCCCGAATCGGCCACGCCGGTGGAGTGCGCGGTGTCGGGGCGCGACGAGGTTGCGCTGACGGTGCTGGCGGAATTGGTGGTATGCGAAGAGACACTCATGTTGAGCTCCGTTTCTTCCATCCGGACTGTAACCGTTGGCCCCGGATTCCCACCGGATCAGCCGCTTGCGCGGGTCGCGGGCTTGCGCGTGGGGCCGTTATGAGGTCGGCCGCGCGTTTACCGCCAGTAAGGATTTTCACCTTCCCTGAAACTTACGTCCCCAACGTATACCCTCACCCGCGGATTTCGCGTCCGCCGTACGCTAATCCTGTCCGTATGGTGGAGGGGCCCTTACCGCTTCATCTGTGAAGCGGCAAGAAACAATTTGCGGAATACCTGCATAAAGCCGCAGGGACTCGCGGAAATTGGCGGGCATTGTCCTGGATCACCGTTCGTTGCCCAATCTTCGCACGGCTTCCTTATATACGGTGTTATCGTCGCGAATGGACACGATAACAACGATCATGGCGTGTTCGGTTCGTTCGAGGCGGTACACGGCACGCAGGCCGTCGCCTTTGAGTTTGACTTTGAGATATCCCGTGAGATTGCCGTCGCGTTTATGCCCGAGTGGTTTGCCGTATCCGCCTTCGGTGAAGGGCAGCGGGTTTTCCGCCACCTTGTTGAGCATGGCGTATACGTGGCTTTTTGCCGGTTCTTTCAGCCGCGCCACGTCCTTTTGCGCGGCCTTGGTGAACGTGATCTCCCATGCCATTTATTCGAACTCCGGTTCAAAGCCGTCATCCACGGGCTTGTAGTCTTTGCCGAATACCTCGCTCATGTTGAGCCGTTCGCCGTTGTCGTTCTTCATGCGGTCGACCGCTTCGAGATAGAGGGCGAAATCTTCTTCCGCCTCTGTGTAGCGCTTGTAGTCATCGGGGGTGATGACTACCGCCGCCGGCTTGTTGTTGCGCATGATCACAACCGGATTGTCGTCCGTCACGCGTGCCAAGGTGCGGCTGACGCCGCCATGGCTCAACTCTGATACCGATACCAGATTGTCTATGGAAATGGTTCCGGCCATGATGGTTGCCTCTTTCATGTTCTATTATGTGATCATAAATAATATGATTACTATTATGATCATATTTATGATGAGACATGCCGATAGCGTTTACGTTTGTGCCGCGTGCGCGTTGTGACGTTGGATGATGCACAATGCGTACATACGAAGATTCGTTGTTTTTGCTGGAATGGTCGGCAGTGTTGGTAGGATGACAACCATTGCAGTGAGGCTGGTCGCGCGATTGGTCGGGTCGGCGGACTGCAACGATAGAGTCGTGGAGCGTCGTGAAAGTCAGGGAGGCAAGTTGGCGGACTCGCAGGATGTTGCGCGGGATGCGTCGGGACGTCGTCTCCGGTTTACCGACGAGCAGCGGGCGTATCTGGAGTCGCTGCCCGCGGTGGTGAGCGTGAGCGGTAACCGCATTGCGTTCCATCAGTGGTTCCGTGAGGATTTTCTGCGTCGCGTGGATGCCGGCGAGGGGCCGGTGGCGATTTTCCGAGCCGCCGGCTTGGATCCGTCGATTGTCGGATACAAGCGGATCGAACGCTGCACGTCGCGTTGGCGGCACGAGCGTGAGAAAGCCGTGCAGGATGGTGTTGTTGACGAAGGGCTGGTACAGGCGCCGTCGGGTTCCGTGTCCGATGCGCCGGTGTCGGTGCCGGGTTCGGCGGCGAATCTGCTGCCGTTGGACGTGTGCAATCGGATGCTGGTGCAGCAGGCGAATTATATCGATCGTCTGGAGGCGGAGAACGCCGATCTGAAACGTCAGATTCAGGAACTGCAGGTGATGCTGGTCTCGAAGGTTACGGTGTCGTAGCCTCGGCGTGTCGCATTGTTGGACTGTTCGGGGGTACAACGGGGTTTGCTGTGAACGTTAACTGGCAAAGGTGCCTAGTTTCTCATTTGTGCTTGATTTCATTGTGATTTTGCCATTTTTTGACGTAATGTCAATCGTTATATGCGTGTCGAATTTGACGGTTTGCCTTGATGCTGTTACCCAACATTCGAATACAATTTGTCCATATTTGTCACGGGGGGGGGGTTAAGTTGTT
Organism: Bifidobacterium miconis; assembly: GCF_019331735.1. Classification (GTDB taxonomy): domain Bacteria; phylum Actinomycetota; class Actinomycetes; order Actinomycetales; family Bifidobacteriaceae; genus Bifidobacterium; species Bifidobacterium miconis. The sequence continues at coordinate 50,014 of NZ_JAHBBH010000013.1, read as the reverse complement.
GACAGATTTCGCAGTGAGGAGAACCGTTCGCAAGAACGAAAGGTGAGAAATGCGATTTGGTTTGAACAGGAGCAAGGACAGGAACGAACTCGGCGCAAAGCCGCGATATTCCCGTACCTCCAGCCGTATCAAAGCCATCGCTTCCGTTGTCGCCGCGGCCCTGTCCCTCACTTGCGCCATTCCCTCGCACGCGCAGAACGTCAACGTCGAATCCGTGCTGAATTCGACAGTAAATTCGACACTTGATTCGACAGTCGGCTCCAATGTCACTGTCATCTCCAACGGCAAAGTCGTCACCGACAACACCATCGTCTCCGCCGCGAACGAAATCGCCAAGGGGGTCAAAGAGGGTACGACCGCCAATTCCGGCAACGTGTCCAACGGTACGTCCGGCACTTCCGGCACGACGTTCAAGCAGCACTCCACATTCCAGTCCGATTCCGCGTTCTCCAACGATTCGTCCGCGCTGAACGGCACCGCCGGCACGGCGGGGGAGGGGAGCGCCCAGTCCGGCACGACCAACGATTCCGCCGCAACGACCGGCAACGGCAGCGGTGCGACGGCGGATGCGTCCGGTAAGTCCGACGCGACGAACGACAAGACCGGCAGCGCCGATACGTCCGTGTCCGATACGACCGACGGCAAGAAGGATACGGCCGACGCCGATTCCGCGACGGACGCCGACAAGTCCGACAAGACCGACGCCGACGCGACCGATAAGAAAGATTCGGACGACACCGACGGCAAGTCCGATGACGCCGTCGACGACAAGAACGCCGACGATGCCACCGCGGACGATGCCTCTTCCGACGCTTCCGCCGATTCCTCCACTGACACCCAAGCCGCCGCCTCCTCCACCCTCGGCGGCCGCGACTTCGCGGGCCAGGTCACCAAGGAAATCAACGGCAAAACCTACATCCTCATCGGCAACGAACAGCAGCTGAGAGCGATCGGCACTAAGACGAAGGTGATGCGTCCGATCTGGAAGATTGAGACGGAACAGTGCCAAAAGACCGGTGAAACAGAGGTGGCTCACCTTCCCATCTACGGTTGGGTGTCGATCAATACGAAGACCCAGATCTATTCGGGAGACGCCGATCTTGATCCGGATGCGACATTGAGGAATCAAGTTGCTGACAATGATCATGATTCGTCGTTGATCGCATGCACGGGTCTGAATACGGGTGAGTATAAGTACAAATACGTCACGCTCGGTGAAGATGGTAGCGAGGTTTCCGCGTCGAAAGCGGATACCGGTTTGACGTATTCTTCCACGGAGAATTACATCATCTTCCGCGACATCAATCTGAACTCCAACGCCGTCGATACGGTCAACACCAACTGGGCTCCGTTGCGGTTCCTTGGCGTGATGATCGGCGCGGTGAGCCCTGATACCGCCACCGCAGGCTCCTTGTGGAGCACGCTCGGTACCGACGGCGTGAGTGTGAATGATACGGCGTTGCGCCCAGTGATCTCGCATGTGACGGTCGAGCAGACTGGTCCGAAGCTGAACGTCAACGAGCAGCAGGGCATTGGTTTCTTCTCGTCCCTTACGTCGGATACAAATTTGTCCGGCAGCAATCTGGGCAGTTCCGGCACGGTGTCGGTGACGAATATCAAGCTGAGCGATGTGTCGGTGACGAATAACGCCTCCGAGGCGTATGTTCCGGAAACGTTACTCGATCTGCTGACCAAGACCGTTGGTACGCTGCTGGACGCGCTGCTGGCACTGCTGAAATTGTTGACGGTCGGCATCGTCAACATCGATCTGAATCTCAAGGACCTGCTGTCCCTGCATAAGGACAATCCCTCGAATTTGGCGACCGGTGCATTCGCCGGGCGCATCTATGGCGACGTAAAAGTCACGAACTGCGCCGTCGAGGATGTTACGGTCTCCAGCGTCAGCAATATGACCGGCGGCTTCGCCGGATATGTCGAAGGTGCCACCCGATATGACGTTGTCTCGAAGATCGTGGGCGCGCTTACTGACCTGCTTGACAAGATTCTCAGTGTTATTCCTTTTCTGGGCCTTGGCGATCTGGTCACATGGCTGCTCAACGGCACGCTTGGCCTGAACGCGCTGATTCCGGTCGGCTACTACAACCCGGTCATCTCGAACAGCACGGTCACGAACTTCAAGGAAGGCACGGTCCTCGGCAGCGCCGACAAGCCGCAGGCCGGTGGTTTCGTCGGCGCGCAAATCGGCACGATCATCGAAAATTCTTCCGTGACCAGCGAGAACGCATTCACCGTGCTCGCCTCGGATTACGCGGGCGGATTCGCAGGCGTGTCCCGCAACGGCAACGTCGGCGGCCTGCTCAACTCGCTCGGTGTTGATCTCATGTCCGCACTGCGCCCGCAAAGTCTGATCGAAAACAGCACGCTCAAGGCCGACGGCGGTGTAACCGTGACTGCTGCGAACTATGCAGGTGGATTCTCCGGTGCGATGGCCAATTCCTATGCGGTCAACGATGCGATGACCGGCAAAACGACCGTCACAGCCACCACGTCGTATGCCGGAGGGTTCACCGGCTGTGCATCCGTGGGCTGGGGACTGGAACTCGGCAGCGGTGACGCCACGAACGGTTCTCTGTTGAAGCAGCTCGTCAAGGCCGTTACTGAACTGTTGGGCGATGGCAGCGGCGCAAGCGCTGGCGAGCTCCTGTCTGTCGCCGGAGTGAAGCCGTCGGATATTCTAGGCCTGTCGATGAACGGTACGATCACCGTCGAATCGCAGGGTGATTACGCGGGCGGTATCGCCGGCCTCGGTTCGGGCGTCACGATCGGCGACTCCAGCGAAACCAACCTCAACAAGCTGTCGTATTGGAAATACAACACGACTCTGCACCCGCGTCGTGCATATCCGGCCGTCAACCGCGCGACCTCGGTTGATGGACTTACCAAGGTGAGCGCCGCGAAATCGTATGCGGGTGGCATCGCCGGCAGTATGCAGCCGGTTATGGTGGCCGGTCTGCTCAACAACGTGTTGAAGATCGGCGACGTGAGCACGCTGAAAAAACTCGACGAGTTTGCCACGTTCCTTGTTGAAAACGTTGAAGTCACCGGCCCTGCCGACGGCTTGACCGTCACCGCGGGCGACTACTACGCGGGCGGCGCGATCGGCTGCGCCACCGGCGGCGACGTGACGAACGTGAACGTCACGAATCTTGCCGATCTGTCCGCCACAGGCGAAGTCGGTGGATTCATTGGTTTTTCTGGCCCTGGTTCCGCGGTCGGCGCCACCGGATTGAACGTGCTCGGCCTGATCAAACTCTCCGGTCTGTTGTCTGTCGCGCAATATTCCTCGGTTGAGGTGATCAAGTCGAACGTGACCGGCATTACCAGCGGATTCACGGTCAAGGCGACTGGTGTGACCGACGGCGAGAAGAACCGCTTCGCGGCCGGTGGCTTTTACGGTCAGGCGAACAGCACCAAAACGCGTGAAAGCCACGTGAAGAGCCTCAAGTCGGTTACCGCTGACAAAACCAAGTCGGACGGTATGGCCGGCGGCTTCGCCGGATATTCAACCACCGGCGGCCTCGCCGACGTGGCTGATGATGCGGCTAACTCCAGCGTCATGCAGGAATGGATCAAGGGCGGTCTGCTCTCCGTCGACGACCTACTCGGCGCAGTGCCGTACCTGATTCCGAACTATAAGGACACGACCGTGTCCTATGTCAACGGTGGTTACGTCGAGGGTGATATTGCAGGCGGTTTCGCCGGCAACTTCCAGTCCGGAAAAGTCAACCAGTTCAGCGACAAGGAGCTGAACGACGACGTGACGCTCGCCGACGTGCAGAATACTGTCACTGCGGAGGGTTATGCGGCGGTTGTCAACATCGATCATGTGACCGGTGGCGCCTACGCCGGCGGTTTCGGTGGCAAGGTCGTCTCCGGTGCGCTCGCTTCCGCGGGCAACGGCGGCATCAGCCTGCTCGGCAAGCTCGGCACAGTCAACATTGGCGACCTGCTGCAGGTCGTGCAGGGCTACGTGCCGCTTGTCTCCTACGCTTCCGTACATTCGGACGCGTCTACGGTCGAGACCACCAGTGGCAAAGAACCGACCGACCCGAAGAACCCCGGATTGGTTGTCTCCACCGATCGCATCGATTCGACAGACTCCACATCCGGTTCCGCTGGCGGATACATCGGCTATGGTTCCGGCGTACAGGTTTCGCATTCTAATGTGACCCAGCTGCGTTACACCAAGGTCACTGAGCCGAAGAAACTCGAAGACGCCGATGGCAGCACTTATTTCGACACGAAGAAAAGTTCCTACGCAGTAACGGCCAAGCGCTACGCGGGCGGCTACATCGGCTTTATGGATATCGGCTCTGCCGCATCCGTTGGCAAGGGTATCCAGTTGCTCGGCAAGGGTGTCACGCTTACTGACGTGACCAGCGTGCTTTCCGTCGTCGTCTCCACCATCGAACACTCCGATGTCACTGGTGCTGCCGCCGGCTACGCGGTGATCGCCAGTGATACCAGCGAAAAGAACACGGAACTCGGTAGCGGCATCCCCACCGCGGGTAGCGCTGATAATCCTCTTGGCGAGGCCGGCGGCTTCGCTGGACGCATCATGGGCGGGCACATTCAGGACTCGAACGCGCACAACTTCGCCTATATCATCGGTCAGCTCACTGCCGGCGGCTATGCAGGCGGTATCGCGCCCGGTGACGTAGCCAACGTGCTCGGCAACGAGGATTCCACGTTCACGGTGTTAAAGGGACTGGTTGGCGCCGGCGGCACGTTCGCATCCCTGCTGCAGGATTTCGTGCCGACGATCCGCAACTCGTCCACCGACGCCGTGCCCTGCGGCGGTGCTGTCCGCGCCCAGGCGGCCTCCGACAAGAACGCCTTGCGAGGCATGGCCGGCGGCTATGTGGGCCATGATGAGGGCGGCCATATCTGGGGTAACAACAACGCGCCTTGGAAGAACGAGAAAGACGCCGACAACCATTACACGGGAGAGAAGCGCACCGCGTTCGCCGCGCGCATCCGCAGCGTCTACGGAGCCGAATTCGCCGGTGGCTTCACCGGTTTCATGGAACCCGCCGACACCGCGAAAACCGGCAGCCTGAGTCTGCTGTTTGGTCTGATCGAGGTCGGCAATCTGCTCGGCGCGCTCGGCGTTGCCTACCCGACCGATGAGAACACGCATGTCACCGGCCCGCTGCGCAACCTCGACTATGACACATGGCAGGCATGGGCCGAGGCCGTCGGCACGCGCGGCGGATACGGCAAGGAATTCGCCGAACTGATCAAGCACGCCGGCGAAATCAATGATCAGAAAGCGCTGAACAAGGCCATCGACACGTATATCTATGGCACGAACGTCGTGGCCGGCCGTGCCGATTACGACCAGAACGCCAACGCCTCCCAAGGCGGCGTGGCGGGCGGCTACGTTGGTCTGATGCGCGCCGGCACCGTCACCAACGGGCAGGCGCAGGACACCAAGCAGGTCAAGGCCATGCGCGCCGCCGGCGGATTCGCCGGATCGATGGAATCCGGCGGAGCCGTGGAATTCGGCACGGTCAACGTGCTGGGCATCATCAAGGCGAATCTCAGCAAGCTCGTCAGCGCGCTGAATGTATTCGTACCGGTGATCAAGAGTTCGTCCGTCGTCGGCTACCGCCGCGGAATGACCGTCGAGGCCACTGGTACTGATTTGACGCATACGAACGGTTTCGCCGGCGGCTACGTCGGCTACGCGTCCGGCGCGCAGATCTGGGGTGATGCGACATTCTCCGACGCCGACAAGTCCGACGACCGCTGGACCATCGGTTCCACGCACGAGGGCTATAAGGCCACCGGCTGCAACGTGAGTAACCTGCGCCGCGTCAAGGGCACGAACGCAATCGGCGGCTACGCGGGCCTGATCACCGCAGCCGGTGTGGCCGAAGTGAACACGAACGCGTCCGAAGGTATCCTGCAGAAGCTGCTGGATCTGGTCATCTCCACGCCGAACGATCTGGCTCAGGTGGTTCAGGCCACCGTGTCCACCGTGCGCGGAGCCAGTGTTTCCTCTGTGAAGGACGAACAGTCCGCGGCCGCATGGGGCTTCACTGTCGAGGGTGCATACAGCGTCACCACTAAGAACGCCGACGGCACGACCACCACCTCCACCAAGTATGCTCGCGCGGCTGGCGGCTTCGCCGGATCGATGAAGGCCGTTGTGGCCGGCACCAAGAAGGGCGGCACGTCTGCAACTGATACGTTGACGGTCGACGGCCTGCGTGGTGTGGAAGGCGGTCAGTATGCCGGCGGTTTCTTTGGCCAGGCCGATACCACCGCCGTCGCATCTGTGGCCGGTACAAACGGTTCCAACGGTTCTGACCAGAGTACGAATCTGTTGCTTGGCTTGATCAAGGCTGGCAATATCAGCGCGCTTGAAGCGTTCCGCCCGTACGTCTACCACGCGAACGTGACCGGCGTTGCGGACGGCATTCAGATCAGGGCGCATGATTCGAGCACGCAGGGCATTCTCGACTCGAAGCGTTTCACCGGTGCTGCCGGTGGCTTCGGCGGCGGACTCATTAACGGTACCGTCGACTACGGCACGGTCACGAACCTCAACAGCGTGAGCGGCGTCAACTATGCCGGTGGCTTTATCGGCTATCTCGGCAAGGCCGGTACGGTCAATGCCGATAACATCGAAGTGAAAAAATTGCTTGGCGCGACGGCCGGCGTGCTCGACATCTGGGGTTCGCACGTCGATGATTCGTCTGTCACAGGCATCGCCGACGGATTTACCGTCGCTGTATCGCATGATGGTGCTGACTATCAGGCCGGTACCGACGCGGCGACTGGACGTGAAGTGGCCGGTGGTTTCGCCGGCTACGCCGACCTGGCGCGCATCAGCCGTTCCACTGTCACAGGACTCAAAAAGGTCTCCAGCGGCGAACTCGCCGGTGGCTTCGTCGGTGAAACGACGATGGCGTATCTGGTCGATGCCGAGATCAGCTCCGTGCTGCTTGACTTCATCCTCAAGGTCGTCAACGCGCTGTTGAAGCTGCTGTACCTCAACAAGGCTCAGGACCTCGGCGTCATCGATCTGGGCAAATGGTTCCCGGCGCTGGGCAAGGTCATCGATCTCAAAGTCCTTGCCGAAGGCGAACTGCTGTACGTCAACCTGTTCGGCTTGAAGATCGGCGTCGCATTGTCCAGAGCCGACGCGGAGAACCAGCAGCAGGCCGATGTGGCGATCATCACCATCGGCGACTCGACCATCAAACTGCCGTGCACGGAAGGCAACGGTGTCGATGAGGATCAGTTGCGCTCGAACCTGACCGTCGAACTCATCAAGGCCAACCGTACAAAGGTCACGTATTCCTCGGTGCAGGGCATCGCGGATGGCTACGACGTGTTCGGCGGGGGAGCGACGCAGGATTCGGATGGCGACGCGAATCTCGCGACCGGTTACGCGGGCGGATTCATCGCGTTCAACCATGAAGGTCTGCTCGAGCATGATGACATGACGTATGCCGATACGATCCGCGGCACCGAAGGACTGGTCGGACCGTTCACCGGTAAAACCAAGCTGAAGTCCGTCTACGACTTCAACAGCGTGCAGAAGATCGAAGGCACCGGCAACACGTACCACATCTACCGTGACGTGCCGGAGGCATGGTCGTATGCGCTGACCGCTGACAAACAGCAGTTCACATACGGGTCGCATATGGACAATGCGAAGAAGGCCGATGGTACCGCAAGTGATACGGCAGGCGTACTCAAGCTCGACCTCAACCGGTATGACGTGGCGCACATGACCGAAAAGACGGTCATCAAGGAGTTCGCCGACTACAAGGATGCGCTGGTGTCTAACAATGTGGGCGGCGTGAACGATCCTGACGAGAACGGCACGAACAAGTCCAAGTTCATGAACGTGTATGTGTCGGCGGCGGAGGCGGTGCTCATGCTGAACGTGGAGGTCACGGACAATACGAGCGGGTTGACGCCGGAACCGGACGACGGTCAGGATCCGTGCGGTTTGGACGGATGCCAGTCGATCGATCTGACGCTGCGCAAGGTGTGGGACGACAACGGCGGCCGGGCGGCTGAACGACCCAAGTCGATCACTCTGCGCATCACCGCGACCTACACGGACGCGAACGGCAAGATCGTGACGCCGGCCAACATCCACTGCCCGAAGGACGACTGCGTGACCGGCAGCAACCCGAAGGACAACCCGGCTTCCTATGTCGAGCAGGGCAACCCGTGGAACGTGACGCTGAGCGCGGACGACGCTTCCGCCGCGAACGGCAACACGTGGCGCAAGGTCGTCAAGAACCTGCCCATCGCGGTTCAGGACGATGGCGGCAAGATTCACCCGTACACGTACACCGTGCAGGAGATCGCCGTCACGTATCAGGGCAAGGACCCGGTGCGCGACTACGACAAGACGCCGACCGACGCGGGATACCACGTGACCGTTACGTACGACACCAAGGAGTACGTGGCGACCGTGACGAACGCGCCGTGGAAAATGCCCGACACGGGTGACCACGGAGCCCTATGGCTCGCCGTGTTCGCCGTGACGCTGCTCGGACTCGGCACCGCATGGTACGTGCGTGACGGTTCGCGTTCGAGAAAGCGGGGACGTCATGTCATGTAGATCGCGTAATGCCGCCGCGTGCGGTCCGTAATCGCGTGCGATGGACGTGTTCGGCAAGGATGACGACGAGCACGACGAACGCCCGATACGGCACGATAACAGATTTTCCGTCGCTTCGGCGGCGGGCAACAGGAATGTCCAAACTGTGGCAAACCGGTTCGACCGGAATGCCAAAGGCAATCAAGGAGAAAGGATACAGTGATGAAGTCACTGATCAAGAAACTCGCAGCGGTGCTCATCGCCGTTGCGACCACGCTCGGCCTCGCCGGGCTCGGCGCCCTCACCGCAACCGCGGACGATGCGGTCGTCACCACGAATGGCACCATCACCGTGAACACCGTGCAGGGTTTTGCGACCAACGATCAGGGCAATCCGAAGCCGCTGACGTACTACACGATGTTCACTGCGGACGTTACGGCTCAGAACGGTGCTACCAACGCCAGCGTGACCTACACGCTGACCGACGAATGGAAGTCGTTCTTCACCAGCACCGATGACACGGCCGCCGGCACGAAGTTCACTGAGACCGACACCGACGACAGCAAGGCGCTGTCCCAGAAGGCTGTGGAATACATTCAGGGTCTGAGCGACACCGCTCTTGCGGACTTTGCTCGGAAGGCCACGACTTGGGCTGAAGCGAACATCACCGGCGATGCGGTGAAGACCGTCATTCCCACGAAGGACTCTAAGACCGTGGACATCACTGGTCTCGACTACGGCTACTACCTGATCGCCCCGGATAAGGCTCAGGTGACCGTTGACGGCACCTACAACCCGCTGCTCGTGGATCTTACCGACATCACCAACCACGTGTCCATTCAGCTCAAGCACGAGTTCCCGACCATCGACAAGACCGTCGATTCCAAGCCGGCCGAGGACAAGAACGTCGGCGACACCGTGTCCTACACGCTGAAGTCTACTGTCGCCTCCAACATGGCGGACTACACCGAAGGCTACATCTTCACGTTCCACGATACCTTGTCCAAGGGCCTCGACCTCGTGCAGCCTAACGGTGTCTTCACACCAACGGTTACGATCATCGGCGCGGGTGCGAACGATGCTGAAGGTAAGCCGACTGATGTCGTTCTGAAGAATACTGATTTCAAGGTGCGCGTCAAGGAAAATAAAGACGACAAGAACGTCAAGACCTCCACGGAGATCACCGTTGAACTGACCGATCTTAAGAACAAGCACCCGGAAGCCGCCGGCAAGGAGATCACCGTCACGTACTCCGCCAAGATCAACGCCAACGCTACCACCGGTACTGCCGGCAACGCCAACTCCGCACAGATCGAGTACAGTAACGATCCGTCCAGCAACCAGACCGGTACCTCCGTGCCGACCGAAGTCAAGGTGCACACCTTCGAGTTCACCATCGACAAGTACAAGTTCACCAGCGACAACGTCTACAACGAGTCCTCCGAGCGACTCGGCGGCGCCAAGTTCAAGGTGTACAAGTCTGACGATAAGCCGACCATCACTGGCGCGAACGCTGCCACTGCGTTGCAGTTCACCGTTACTCCTGGTAGTGGCAGCAAGGCTGTGACCGCTAAGTACGATAAGACGGTGACGACCGGTACTCAGGCTGAGCTCGTCACCCCTGCTTACGGTCGTATCGTGGTCTCCGGTCTGGAATCCGGTACCTACTGGCTTGAGGAAACTGAGGCTCCGCAGGGCTACAACAAACTCACAGATCTGATTAAGGTTGTTATCTCTGCCACCTATGACACTGCGAATGGAAAGATTGATGGCGCTCTTGCTGCTAATGGCAAGACCTACACCGGCAAGCTGGTTTCGTGGAGCGTTGACCGCTACATGGCCGACGAGAACGGTAACTACAAGACTGATGCGACCGGCACCAGCACCGGCGAGCACCCGGTTGTCCCGGTCGCCAACAAGAACGGCCTGACCCTCCCGTCCACCGGTGGCTGGGGTACCATGCTGTTCACCGTTATTGGTGTGCTGGTTGTGGCGTTCGGCACGGTTTGGTATGTGAAGTCGGGTCGTAAGGATTCGGGTAAGTAAGTGCCGCATCTCGGTTCTCCTTGCTGGGGGAGCTGTTGAATGAAGTGAGACTGAGGGATAGCTAGAGGCTTTGGGACGTTCCATAGCTTCTGACGCTCCCCCAGTCACGCTTCGCGTGACAGCCCCCTCAGCCGAGGGGGCCGAGGCTACCGCCAGCTTCTGTAGGCGCTGTTTGGGTGTGAAGGGCTAACGACTGTTGTAATTAAGGAGAGGCATGAAGGGGAGAGTGCGGCGGATTGTGCCGTTGGTGGTGATCGCGGTGGGACTGCTGGTGCTGTTCTATCCGACGATCAGCAACTTTCTCATCATGAAAAACGCCTCCCGCGTCGTCGGCAACTACGATGCGCAAGTCAACTCGCTGACCGACGAACAGTATCAGCAGATGATCGACGCGGCCCACGAATACAACAAGCGTCTCGCCGAACAGAACGCTGGCGCGACCGACGCACTGTCCGGCGCCGTCAACACGCCGTCCAACGACAAGGAATACAACAGTCTCCTCAACCTCAACGGCGACGGCATGATGGGCTACCTGACCGTCCCGCGGCTCAAGGAAACCATGCCGATCTACCACGGCACGAGCGAAGAAGTCCTCCAATCCGGCATCGGACACCTCGAACAAACATCGCTGCCGGTCGGCGGCGCCACCACGCACGCCGCCCTCTCCGGGCATCGCGGCCTGCCCACGGCCAAACTCTTCACGGACTTGAACCTGATGAAAACAGGCGACAAGTTCTACATCAAAATTTTGAAAGACACGTACGCGTACCAGGTCGACAAGATCACCACCGTCCTGCCCACCGACACGAAGGAACTCGTGATCGAAAAAGGCAAGGACCAGGTCACGCTCATCACCTGCACGCCGTACGCCGTCAACACGCACCGACTGCTCGTGCGCGCGCACCGCATCCCGTACACGCCCGCCGAACACAAGGACGCGCAGCCCACATTCCACGTGGACATCCCGCTCCAATACGCGCTCCCGTCGATCGCGCTCATCCTTTTCCTGATCGGCTGGCGCATCTGGCGGAACCGCGACGAGAAACGGCGCCGCGTCGACACGGCCGAACAGGTCGTCAACAGCGTCCTCGGCGTGCGCGGCGGCGCGACATCAGCAACCAATGATTCCGATGGATCATCGCAGCAGTCAGCAGCATCATCGGTGAATACAACGCGGAAAGGAACGGCACGGCATGGCAAACATTCGTAGTAGTCGAACCATTGTCGCTTTCATGACAATGATCATTGTCTTTGCCGGACTCTTCGCGTCAACTGCAGTCAGCGCGGCGGCGAACGTGACCGGCAGTCTGACCGTGAGCGCGGTGTGGAACCGGGACACGAGCAACGCCGTGCCGCTGGCCGGAGACACGTACTCCATCGTGCGCGTCGCCTCCGCGGATCTCGACGACAACGGGACCATCAAGGCGTTCCACACGCTGAAGACGTTCGCCGACTTCGACTACAACTGGGGGCACATGGACCCGTCCGTGTACAACGCGGCGGCCAAGAAACTCGCTGACTACGCGACCGCGCACAAGCTGTACGAACATTCCGGCGTGACCGACGCGAAAGGCACCGTCGTCTTCCGCAATCTGCCGATCGGACTGTATCTCGTCGTGCGCACCGGCATCGCCACGGCGAACCAGCAGTACACGTGCGATCCGTTCCTCGTGGCTGTGCCCGGCAACGGGGACGACGGCAACGGGCAGCTCGACGTGACCGTCGAACCGAAATTCTCCGACAACGGGGGCGGAACCCCGGGCGAGCCGGGGGAACCGGGGGAGCCCGGTGAACCCGGAAAACCGGGGGAGCCGAACAATCCCGGCGACAACCCGGGCGGCGACAATCCGGGAAACAAGCCGGGCGAAACGCCGGGCAACACCCCCGGTGGCACCGGCACGAGCACCAATACCAACACCGGAACCGGCACCACCGGCAAGCCCGCCGACACCGGTGCCGCCGTGAGTGCCGCGGCCGTCGCCGCCATCGCCTTCGCCGTGGCCGGCATCATCATCCGCGACTTGCGCCGCGACCGCGAACCAGCCCAAACCGACGAATAATCGCCTAAGGCGGTGTGTTTACCGCGGTATGCAGGTTTCGCCGACACCGCCTGAACGATCCCCTGCGTCAGGGACGAAGTGTGGTCAGCGGGGCTACTATGACATTATCGGGTCTCGTATAGCTGTAGGCACCCGTGCCGGTGAGCACCATGAGGAATGAAGGTCGTTCCATGCGGCCGGTATCGATGCGATCGGCCAATTTCAGCAGATTTGTCGCACCTTCATCGATCAGGCGATCGCCGCCAAGCTTGACTTCAATCAAGCCGTAACGGCCGTCACGCAAATGAACCACCGCATCGCATTCCAATCCGGTCTTGTCACGGTAATGGAACACCTGACCGTCCAGCGCGTCCGCATATACGCGCAAATCGCGCACGCACATACCCTCAAACAGCAGTCCGAACGTCTCCAGATCACGCAAAATTCCTCGGGGATTCACACCGAGAGCCGCCGTGGCGATGGAGGGATCGACAAAATGTCGCGTATCCGTCGCGCGTATGGCGGTTTTTGAGCGCAGATTCGGATTCCACGCCGGCATGTCTTCGATGACGAAGATTTTTTCAAGCGCACGAAGGTACGACTGGATGGTTTTCACGCTGGGGCCGGATTCGTTGCCCGCCACGTCGGCTGCGATCTGCGCCGCGGATGTCTGCGACGATTCCATGCGGGCGTATGAGCGCAACAGTCGACGGGTCAGATGCGGATCGCGTTCCACATCATCCACGCGGGAAATATCGGCTTCCACCACCGCATCGACATAGTCGATCGCCTGCTGGAGCGCTGCGTCATCATCTTCAAGATCAACGGCTCCCGGCCATCCGCCGCGGCACATCAGAAACGCCAGCCGCTCAATGGTCGTTCCGGCATGGGCAGGGGATAATGGCTCCCCGTCAAACAACGATCCCAATGATGTCGTGCCCGAAGACTCCTTCGACTCGTACAGGCTCATCGGACGCATGCGCAAGCGGGCGATCCTACCGGTGCCGGTATGAGTGATCCGATCAAGACTTGGCGGAACACTGGACCCGGTAAAAATAAATTGCCCTTGCAATCCTCGCTGATCGACCTCGAAACGCACGGCATCCCAGAGCTGCGGCGCTACCTGCCACTCGTCGATCAGGCGGGGAGTGGCGCCTTCCAGGAGGAATGATGGTTGCGTTTCCGCGAACAGCAGATTCTGCGAACGCGAGGACGGATCGGCCATATACAGCACGCTGTTCGACTGCCTTGCGCAGGTTGTGGTCTTTCCGCACCATTTTGGTCCTTCAACAAGCACGGCTCCCTTGGCGGCGAGCCGTTTCTTGAGGATCTGGTCATAGACGCGCGGAAGATACGGTTTTGCGTTCAGGGCTGTCATCGCGGACCTCGTTTCCTCATTTGGACCGTTTTCGTTTCCTCATTTGGACCGATTTTACTTCCTCATTTGGACCATTTTCGTTTCCTCATTTGGACCGATTTGGGTTCCTGGTTTGGACCGATTTGGGTTCCTGATTTGGACTGTTTGGCGTGTGGAGGGGATGCGACGGTAGAATCGGGGGGAAGCGTCGGAACGACGGGTCACATCAAGCATCAAAGGCGAGGGGGAGCGCATGGGCGGGCTGCTGGACGGGTTCACGGAGATTCGCCTCGCCAAGCCGCCGCGCCTGACCATACGCGACCGCAACATCAGCTTCAACGCGGACACCGGCATCCTGCTCGGTCACCCGAGCGCCGTCATCACCTACGTCAACGCGGAAACCCGGCAGATCGCGCTCAAACCGGCACGGTCCACGGATCGCAACGCGGTGCCGATCATCGACCGCCGCACATATCTCAGCCTCGCGGACGGCACCGCAGAACAGGCGATCCTGCGGTTGTTCGACCTGCCCGCATCCCGACCCGGCCACACCGTCGTCTCCTACATCGACGGACACCACTACGACGACCTCGGCATCATCATCTTCGATGCCAAATACGCGATCACGCGCGTCCGTCCCGACGCTCCCTCCCGTTCCCGCGTTGCTGCTTAATGGGCTTTTCGGGCTCTTCGTATTGTGGTGTGTATGGCGCGTATGCCTGTTGTATCGGAATCGCGCTATCGCGCGATGCTGTGCTGTCGGCGGCAGCGGCAGCTTGCCGCCGACAGCATGGTTCCAACACGTCCTGTGATGCTGGCGGCATCTCTTGTCTTCCTCGACTGAATGTGGGCATGAACCGTCCATTCGTCCGCCCGTCCACAGGATCGTGGGCATACACCGACCACGTACGGGCTCACAACCGGCTCTTCATGGCCGGCCTATGCCCACGATCGTCTGCGTATACCGGTTATGCCCACGAATCGGGTCGCATCATGTACCGGTTATGCCCACGATCGTTTTCCGACGGGATGAGCGATATTCATTCCTTTGCCAATCACCGTCGCAAACATCCCGCCCATACCCACAATCATTACGGGGCCAAGCAACAGCAAGGAAGGACCGCCCCGCGAGAAGCCGCCGCGACACCCCAAACCAAACCACACAACCCATACACACCAAAACACAAAAAGCCGTCAACCCTCGCGCACACCGCGTCGAACCGGTGATCCACTCGATTATTCGCAAACCGCAGCACCAAAAGACCCTCCAGCTCCAACTCCCGGGTGCGTTCGGCGTCTTTCACCTGTTGTTCTGGAATGTAGTGGCCGCTGCCGTCGAGTTCGACCACGAGTTTGGCTTTCGCACAATGGAAGTCGACAATATACCGGCCGACCGGTGTCTGCCGCTGCCAGCGCAAGACGTGAGTACGGAGGAATCGGTACCAGAGTTTTCTTTCCCATGGGGTCATGTTCCTGCGCAGTTGTCGGGCGAGAGGCGTGTTGGCCTGCTGGTATTCCCTCATGAGTTTCAGGATAGTGGACGTATGCTGGTATTGGAATCGCGCTTGCGCGCGATGCTGTGCTTGTTGGCGGCACTAGCGTGCCGCGACGCTCCCCCACCCGGCTTCGCCGGGAGCATTCAGCAATTAAGGACGGCCTGACGGCCGCGTTTTGCTGGCTCGCTGTCGCTCGCTCCTCGCCTAAAAACGCCTCCGGCGTTTTCTTCACGGCTCGGCCTAGCCGAGCCGAGAGCTGCCGCCAGCATTCGGGAGCGTTGCGACCGTTCGGGCGCGGCCGCGTTGGATGCCGCCGGGGAATACTGTATTGCGCGAGAGCGCAATGCTATTTTCATCGTGCTGCGCGCGTTGCTGGGATTGCGCTGTCGCGCAATCCCGCGACAATACAGCATCGGAACGTACGAACAGTGCGGACGATACCGATACCACAGAGCCACGCCTCACCGGACACACCCATATACACCAAAATACGAAGAGTCCCAAAAGGTGAAGAGCCACATATAGCGGCATCACCCGTGCCTGTGTCGCGACGGTTCGACCAAGACTGCCAATCCGAATATCCTTGCGGTCGACGGTCGGCGGGCGGCGGCTGTGCCTACAATGGTGGGCATGAGTGAAAAGCATGCCGCGAAGAAGACCATCGAGAAACTGGCGATCGTCGTCGTCACGTACAAGCGCCAGCAACTGCTGGCCAAACTGTTCGACTCGATCGAACGGCTCACCGTCGCGCCGTGGCGCATCGTCATCGTCGACAACGAGCATTCCGACGAGACGCACGGCATGGTCGACGACTTCGCCGCACGCATCACCAAGCAATGGGGCGCCACCGTCGCCGACGCCAGCGGCAACGAGCAGCGCGTCGTCTACGCGCCGCAAACCGCGAACCTCGGCGGCGCGGGCGGCTTCTCCGCCGGCGTGAAAAAGGCGTACGAACTCGGTGCCGAATGGTTCTGGGTCATGGACGACGACGTGGCCGTCGAACCCGAAGGCATCGAAAAGCTCGCCAAATGGACCGCCCGTCACGACGTCATCCAAGGCAGCCGCTACGACTACGACGGCGGCCCGTTCTACTGGCAGTACGATTTCATCGTCCCGCTCGGCATTCCGAACCCGATCGCGCCGGCCGCGTTCGGCCGCGCCGGATACCGCGTCATGGACACGCTGTGCTTCGAAGGCGGCCTGTTCCGCCGCCGCGTCGTCGAGAAAATCGGCTTCCCCGACCCGCGCTTCTTCATCTACTGGGACGACACGATCTACGGCTACCTCGCCAGCAAGGTCACCAATCCGATCGTCGTGCCCGACGTCGTGCTGCGCCGCACGCGCGAAATCGGCAACTGGGACATCGCGGGCCTGCGCCAGCTCAACTCCACATCCGACATGAACCGCTATCACATCATGCGCAACCGCGGCTACATGGCCCGCTACTTCATGGTGCACGGCGACTTCCGCCCGTTCCTGTTCGCGCTCGGCACGGTGGCGACCGCCGCGAAGGAAGTGATTCGACTGGTGATGGTCGATCGCGAGCACGTGCGCACCGGCTTGGTGCAGATCGCGAAGGGCTGGTGGGATTCGCGCAAGCTCATGCATGATCCGAACTGGAAGCCGATGCCGGCGCTCAAATAAGTCCGGACCATCGAATACGCCAAGTAGACAATGGAATAAGCGCAAGTAAGCGGCTCGCCGGATTCATTGCAATGGGTCCGACTACCCCTCAGTCACTTCGTGACAGCTCCCCTGACAAGGGGAGCCAAGAAGGGGGTACAGTGCTTGGCACAGTTTGTTCCGCAAAATTTCACGCCATTACGCAACGCCAAGGAAGGGGCAATTATGGCAGAACACACGCAGCTCATCGACGCGATCAACATCCGCACGTCGGTGCGCGCCTACGACAAGGATCCGATCGACGAGGACACAGCCCGCCAGTTGAGCATGACGCTCGACGCGGTCAACATGCTCGGCGGGCTCAACATGCAGCTCATCCTCAACCAGCCGGCCGTGTTCGCGGCCGCCAACGAGTCCGGGCACCTGACCAACGCGGCGAACCTCATCGCCGTCGTCGGCCCGAAGGACGATCCCGAGGCGCGCGAACGCGCCGGATTCTACGGCGAGCGCGCCGTGCTCGCCGCCACGCTGCGCGGGCTCGGCACCCTGTGGGTCGGCGGCAGCTGGGATCGCGAGGAGGCGGCCAAGCACTGCCGCATCACCAAGTCCGAGGAACTGTATCTGGGCATCGTGATCGGACATCCGGAGCATCATCTCACGTACACGTCCACCAGCTATGCGGATCTGGTCGAACGCCAGCGCACGCATCGGCCGACCAAGTCGTACGAGCAGTTCACCGCCGGCATGACCGACGAGGAGCGCGCCGCCGCGCCCGACTGGTTCCGCGCGGGCGTCGAGGCGGCCATGAAGGCGCCGAGCGGCATGAACCGCCAGCCGATCACCTTTACGTACAACGCCGCCGACGGTACGGCCGCGGCGCACATCGATCCGGCGTCCGACAACGGCGAAACGTTCAACGACCTCGGCATCGCCAAGCTCCACTTCCAGATCGGCGCCGGCGCCGGCGACTGGGCCTGGGGCGACGGCGGCCTGTTCCTGCACAAGTAAGGTCTCTTTCACGCGGAATCGCGCTGTGCGCGATGCAGTGCTGTCAGCGGCGCACAGCGCCGCGACGCTCCCTCAGTCTCGCTACGCTCGACAGCTCCCTCAGCCGAGGGAGCCGAGGCTCCGCCAGCTTCATATCGTTTCTACGGTTATGAAGCTAGTGACTGTAACACGCCTTGCAGGCTCCCTCGGCTGAGGGAGCTGGCCGCCGCAGGCGGACTGAGGGAGCGTCAGGCGACGCCGAAGCGTCGCCAATCAACACGGCATCGTGCGTAGTGCGATTCCGATACTGCGGGCTGTATCGGCGATCCGTATTGATTTATAGGTTCGTGACGGCGCCCACGAACAGCGGGATTCCCTCGGGTGTGGCGTACTGGTAGAGGAACGGGCGGTCGACGGTGAAGTCGACGTGCCGCCGTTCCATGGGCGCGGCCGAGGTGGCCATGCCGATGTCGGTGTAGGCCGCCGCCTTGGCGCCACGCTCGTTCACGTCGATGCGCGTGCCCTGCACCACGGAATCAATGTGCAGCGCCGCGTCCTTGACCGCGGAGCGATTGGCGTCGAGCATCTTCGCAAAATCGGCCCGCTCCGGATCGAACGCGTCCTTGACACCGATCCCGCGCAGCACGTCGATCAGCTCGTCCGATGCAAACGTATTCGTGATCGAGAACCGCGGCATCGTCACCGTCACCTGCGCGGCGTACGCCGTCGTGTCGAACCCCAGCACGTCCGGAATCGGGCCCTGCCGTTCCGTCTCGTCGGGCCAGATCGCGTTTCCGTCCGACGCGTCCGACGTGCCCGCGCGGAACGCCGTGCTCGCCATGGAACTTCCCGCCTGCGTGAGCGCGTCGAACCGGCCCTTATCCGGCAGCAGCAGCGTGAACGTGCCGCCGTCGTCGAACGTGAGCGTCGCGGTCTGCCATCCTTCGCTCTTGCTGAACACCCACGTCGTGTTCTCGAACGTGCGCGTCATCATCGGCACGGTCGTCTCTCCGTTCGTGCCGTGGAACGTGCCGTCCTTGGTATCGTTCGCATCGAACGGCTCGGCCCATCGTCCGTCCGCGTACACGGTGTCGACGATCGACAGCAGCCGGTTGTCGTCCAGCCGCACGTCCGGGTCAAGCTCGCCGCGCGTGCCCTCCTTGATCCACTCGCGCAGCCGTCGCGTCGCATCGTCGCCGAACGGCAGCGAAACCACGTTCGCGTCGAACGCGTCGCGCACACTCGACGAGAATTCGTCGGACAGCGTGAGCGTATCGTCCGCCCACACCGCATTGCGCACGAGCATTTCGGACGCCGCGCCTTCGCGTCGGCCGTTGATCGACGAGATCAGCGAACGATAGTCGCCGGCGCTCAATGAATGCGTTTGCAGCACGCGGTCCAGCTGCGCGCGCGTCTCGCCGTCCGCGCCCTGCGCCGCCATCGCCAACGCCATCCACAGCGAGGCGGGGGAGAAGTTCACGTTGCCGTGCCTGAGCCCGGCGGCGAGAAAGTAGCTGGAATACTGTTCGGCGAAATAGCTTGCGCCGTTTGCCGCCGACGTGCTCGGCTTGTCGGCGAGCGGACGGGCCGCGACGATCGTGGCGCGAATGCCGTCCATCGCGGCCGTCGCCGTATACGCCGCGCATGTTGCGGCGACGGCGAATGCGATCGTGAGCAGTGCCGCGGTCAGCCGGCGCATGGCCGCTGACCGATGATCGCGGCGTGCGGTGCGAACGTTGCCGCGCATGTCGTCGGTATGAGTCGTATTCGGCGTGGTCATGACCGTTCCTTTCCCTGAGAAGCCATACGATTGCGGAAATTGCGAAGAGCGCGGGCGATGAGCCGTGCGGACAGCACCGCGATGTAGCCGAGATAGCCGGCGACGAGATACATCACCAGAAACTGCGGCACCATGTCGACCAGCGCGGTCCAGTCGATGAACCAGCCGCCGCCGATCGGCGTGCACACGCCGTTGATTGGGCATTCGTCCTGATACGGCGCGGACAATACGAACACCGCCACGGCGCCGATCAGCGCGCCGATTGCGGGGAAGAACAGCGACCGCAGCCAATCGAGCCGTACGTCGGCGGACCGTCGTGCACGGCGTCGTCCAGCCGGCATCACCGCGTCGCGACTCGCGTATGCGCCGCACGTTACCAGCAGCACCGGAGGTACGGCGAAATTGATCGTCAGCGCGCCGACCATCACCCATTCGCCGCGAATGAGCGTGAACGCGAGGATCAGACCATACATGACTACCAGCGTCAGCCAGCAGCCGAACCGCACCGCGTCACGCCGCGCCCATGCGAGCATCCGGCCGCTCGCGCTTGTCGGCGGCGGGGCGAGAAACAGCCTGCGCAACCCGTAGCGGCCGATCGCATAGCCGGAGAACGCCACGACTGCATACGCAAGCAGCAGCACCGCACTGCCGTACAACGTTTGCACCAGCAGTTCGCCGCCGTGCGCGCGCATCAACGTCAGCCAATCAGGCCACCGGCGGTATTCGACGTAGCCGACCATGCGCAAGTGCGACCAACCGAAGCCGAGCGGGCCCATCAGGGCACTTGCCAGCGGAAACGAGAGTGAACCGGAACGGATCGAGCCGAGAATCAAATTCGCCAACGCCAGTCCGGCCGGCCAGAGGATCGCCATCATCGGCAGCCAGATGAAGCCGTCGGGAACCTGCCGGTCGCCGAGTTCCGGCAGAAACGCGGCATAACGGTAATAGTATGCGGTCAGCCACAGCAGCCCGCCCAGCGCGATGACGCCGATCCAATGCGCGCGGTTCCACGAGCATTGCTGCGCGAACCATTGCGTGAAACCATGCGTGAAACGCGCCGTGCGCGGGTCTCTGGTGGCGGGATCGATATGTACCGAGGTCATGAGGGCCTCCTTTCCGGCCGCCGGATGACTACGGTCGGCCGTCCAAGCCGGTGCGGGGAAGCGGTCGCGGTCGTCGGACCGGACGCCGCGGCGCCACTACCGCCACGCGCACCGGCGTGTTGCGGTAATTCCAGTATGGAACACGCGCGATCGGTGGAATGATGGATGTCATAGCCCGCATGACGCGGCGCGACGACGCGGCCGCGCGGGTGTGCATGATGGACGAAGGGGAGGTGCATATGGACGAGGCTGGTGCAAACGCGCGTATTCGCATTGGCATCGTCGACAACGATCCGTACGCGGTCGCCGTGCTGTCGACGATGATCGCGCGCATGGACGCACGGTTCGACGTGGCCTGGACGTGCGAGCTCGGCGCGGTCGCGATCAGCCGGTGTCTCAGCAGAACGCAACGGCCGGACGTGCTCGTCACCGACATGTCGATGAACGACGTGCCCGGCACCGAGGTCTGCCGGGCGATCCGCGTCAAGCGAGCCGACGTGGGCGTCGTCGGCGTGACATCGTATGCGGTCGCGTCGTTCCATGACGAGGCCGTGCGCTGCGGCATGCAGGCGCTCGTCGGCAAAACCGACCTCGCCGGCATGGCCGCGGCGATCCGGCGCGCGGCCCGCGGACTGGCAACGAACAACGATTCCGAGCCGCAGCCGTTGTTCCTTGACGCGGCCGAAGCGCACACGCTGCTCGAAGACGCGTCATACGACACTGGCGGCGGCCGCGGCGCGCTCTCGCCCAAGGAGCGCGACGTGCTGCGCCTCTACGCGGACGGACTGACCACGCGCGAGATCGCGGACCGGCTCGGCGTCGGCACGCCCACCGTCGCCACGTTCGAACGGCGTGCGCTCGCCAAGCTCGGCGCTCGCAGCCGCGCCCATGCGATCTCGATCTGCGTGCGGCGGCATGTTTTCTGATGATGCGGACGATACGAACGCTACTGACGACACGAACGATGCTGACGATACGGAAAGCGGGGTGACGGAATGATGACGGCATGGTGCAGGCGGCTGGCCGACGCCGACCGGCGTGTGACCAACGCATGGCTGCTGATCGCGGTGCTGATCGTAGCGTTAGCGTGCACGATGGAAACGCTGGTCGCGCTGACGTTTGACGGCATGGCGATTGTGAGTGCGGCGTGCGCGTTCGTGTTCGCCGCGGCCGTGATCGGCATGGCGTTCCGGCCGGTCAGCGGCGGGCTCGCGGTCGTCTTGCTGTGGACAGTGCTGTGCTTTGCTCCGGTGACCATGCCGTCCGCCGCGCTGGTTGCGGTACTCATCGCGGTCGCCGTGTTCGGATACGTCAACCGGCGGGCGGCGGTGGCGATCGCGGTTATCGCGCTGGCGGCGTGGCTGTTCACGGCCGGCGGCGTGGCCGTGCCGCAGTGGGGGAGCGGGAGCGGTGGTAGCCGCAGCGCGAACAGCCTCACGGACAGCGGCGGTTCCTCCGATTCCAGCACCGCCGATTCATCCGATGCCGATGCTGACGGTTCCGCCGATTCCGGCAACGACGATGCTCCGACCAACGATTCGATCGGTGGCGCGAACGGTGGCGCGAGTGACGAGTCGGCCGGCGGCGAGTCGTCTGGCTCCGGCAGTGACCGCCACGTGCTGCTCGGCACGGTCGCCATGTCCGGCGTGGCACCGGTCATCATCCTGTTCGCCGGATTCCTGCTCGGCGGCATGGCCGCACGCTGGAACCACGAACGTCACGCGGCACAAATGGAGCTTGCGTACCGCCGCCAACGCGCCCGCGCCGCGCAGGACATCCACGACTACGTGTCGAACGATCTCGCTTATCTCATCCTGCGATTCGACAAGGATATCGCGGACGGCAAGTCGCCCAGCATCGAGGAGCTGCACGAACTGCGCGACGTCGCCTCCGGCGCGCTCGACCGCACGCATCAGGTCATCGGCGTCATCGAAGGACGCGACGGCGACGATCCGCACGCATCGACGGCGACGGACGACGTGCGGTCGGGCGATATTGGCGACATTGCAACGGAACCGTCGACGTCGACGACATCACCATCAGCAGCATCACCATCATCGATCGGCGGCCGGAACTCCGGACGTCAGCGGTCGACTTTTGCTGGTCCAAGTCCAGCGTCGTCGCATCCGTCCGTCATCAATCCGAGCATTGACCGTGCCGACTGTCCGCTCGCCGCGCAACTGCGCGCGATCGCGCGAGCCGGCGATCATCGGCTCGCCGAACTCGGCTTCGACGGGCAGACGATCGTCTCCAACGCGAACGACACGGCGCAACCGGACGATCTGTTCGCCGGACTGCTTGAGGAACTCTACGGCAACATCGCCAAACACGCCGACCCGGCCGGCGGCTACGTGCTCACGATCGGCATCGGCCGCGACGCCGTGCAGATCGCGCTCGTGGACACGGCGCTGGACCGCGATTCGTCGTCCGAAGCGGGTCTGTCGCTCGGCACTGGGCTCAACCGGTATCGGTCACGGGTCGTCACGCGCGGCGGCATGCTCGACATCGATGCGCAGACCGGCGAGTGGACGCTGTCCGTAGTGATTCCATTGCGGTAGATGGTGTATCCGTGGGTTGCACCCCGCCGGTATCTTGGGTTATACACGCCGGCTAGTGGCTCAGCGTGTATAACCCAAGGTTTGCCCCACCACCAGTGGCAGAAAGGGCTCGCTGACGCACCCGTCAGCGAGCCCTTTCTGCCACGAGGAACCGGCGATCAGCCGACGGAGCGCTGCGAGGTCTCCGCGCCGAAGAAGCCGACGATGAGCATCGAGAAGATCGCGATCACGCTGATCGACACGAAGATCGACGTCGCGCCGAGCGCGGTGAGCATCCAGCCCACCACCATAGGCATCAGCACGTTGAGCAGCTTGGCGATCGCGTTTGCAAGGCCCACGCAGCGGAAGCGGACCTTGGTGGCGAACAGTTCAGGTGCATACACGGCCACGACCGATGCCATGAGCGTGTAGAGGCACATCATGAGCAGGAAGCCGACGATGATCGCGCCGGCGGTCGAAGTCTGGAACGCGTACGCCATGCCGAACACGCCGGTGAACAGGAACGCGGGCACGATCGTGCGCTTGCGGCCGATGCGGTCGATGAGCAGCGAGCCGATCAGGCAGCCGACCGGGGCGCCGAGCATCATGAGCGTGGACGTGGTCAGCGACGAGGACAGGTTGATGCCGCGCTTGACGAGGATCGTCGGCACCCACGAGGTGAACGCGTACGAGCACACGTTGGTCGCGCCCACGGCCACGATCGCCACGAGCAGGCAGATGCCCAGCGAACGGCCGCCCGCGTTGCGGCTCTGCGCGGCCGCGTCGGCGGCGGTGGCCGCGGCGTTGGCGGCGGCCGGTTCGGAACCGTTGGCCTCCATTTCCTTCACGATCTTGTCCGCTTCGTCATAGCGGCCGTGCACGGCGAGCCAACGCGGGGATTCGGGGATGTCGCGGCGCAGCCACCAGATCACGGCGGCCACCACGCCGATGCCGACGAACAGCGGGCGCCAGGTGAAATGCGGGATGATGGCCGCGCACAGCAGCATGGCGATCGGCACGCCGCAGTTGGCGACGAGCGAGACGATCGCGCACCAGTGGCCGCGGCGGTTCATCGGGGCGAACTCGTTGACCATGGCGAATCCGGTCACGATCTCGGCGCCAAGGCCGAGGCCCGCGCCCAAGCGGCACAGGGAGAGCACGGCCATGTTCGGGGCGAACGCGCCGAGGAACGTGAAGCCGCCGAACAGCAGCAGGTTGATCTGGTAGGCGACGCGGCGGCCCTTGAGATCGCCGACGAAGCCGGCCAGCAGGGAGCCGATGAGCAGGCCGAGGAAGCCGGCCGACATGAACGTCGAATTCTGCTTGACGGTGGACCAGCCGGTGGCCAGCGCGCTGGACGCGACGGCGGAACCGATGTACACGTCAATGCTGTCCATGAGCATGCCGGCCGCGACGAGCGCGACGATGCGATGGAACATCGGGGTTTCGTGGGCGCGGTCCACGCGCGAGATGATGTCTTGGATGTGCGCCTGATCGGCGGCGCCGGTCTCGCCGGCCTGAGCGCTTGCGGCGGCGGCCGTGGCGGGGATCTGCTGGGAAGCAGCAGTCATGATTGCAAACCTCTTATATGTCGACTCTTGGCTGCGACTGCGCTCCCATTGTGTGGTCGCGCGACGTTGCCTTGAATCCGTTCGCCGGCCATTGTGTGGCTGGGAAAACCTGACAGATACCTTAGGTTTGTCTCTTGGAAATATGTGATGGCGGTCACATAGTGGACGTCTGGAGAGTGTGCTGGTGTGTGCCGGCGTGTGCCGGTTCCCGGGATTGTTGCTGCGAATCCCGGGAACCCAAAAACCGGCAGACGTCACTTATCGCCCAGAATCTTGTCGACCAGCGCCGGCTTCTCGGTCAGCTGGCCCGTGAAACCAGGGCGGATGTCCATGTGCAGCACGAGGCTCGTGCGGTAGCCCTGCATGGCAAGCTTCTTGGCCGCGTCCCCGGCCACCTTCAGCACATCATCCAGATCGCCCTCCACGTCGGTGAACAGCGCGTTGGTCTCCTGCGGCAGTCCCGACTCGCGGATCACCGCAATGGCCTGCGCCACGTACGGCGACACCTCGGAACCGGTGCCGTGCGCCGACACCTGGATCGCGGCCACCGTGTTGAGATACGGCTTGCCGGTCTCCGGGTCGATCGGGACTTCCTGCTTGACTGCGTTGCGGTCGAATGTCATGTGGTTCACTCCTTGTATATATGCCTTAACGCCACGGTCCTGCAATTATGGACGCGCTTCGGGCGCGACTGATGTCTGCCTTCGCTCAGCTTTCGCCTCGCTCAGGGCTCGCCTACGTGAAGCCCACTGGGCTTCACGCTTAACGCCACGCCCACGCGTGGTCCATCGGGCCGGAGCCGTGGCCCAGATCGAGCTGGGCGTTGAGCGCGCCGGTCAGATAGTCCTTCGCGTGGCGGATCGCCTGTTCCAGCGTATCGCCTTTTGCCAGATTCGACGCGATTGCCGACGAGAGCGTGCAGCCGGTGCCGTGTGTGTTCGGATTGTCCACGCGCACGCCGTCGATCCACGTGACCGTGCCGTCCGGCTCGGCCAAGAGGTCGTTCGCGTCGGCCACGCCGTGACCGCCCTTGACGAGCGCCGCGCAGCCGAAATGGCCGGCGATCGCGCGTCCGGCCGACTCCATCGCGGCCTCGTCGGCGATGGTGGCCGACTGTTCCGCGGTTTCGGCCCACTTGTCGGTGTCCAGCGTCGCGTCGCGGTGCGCGAGCAGTTCGAGCAGCACTTCCGTTTCGGGAATGTTCGGCGTGATGACCGTGGCCAACGGGAACAGCCGCGTGGTGAGCGCGGCGATCGCGTCGTCGTCGATGAGCTTCGCACCGGACGTGGCGACCATGACCGGGTCGAGCACGACGTTGGTCGCGTGATGCGCCTCAAGCCGGTCGGCGATCGCGTTGATGAGGTCGGCGGAGGAGACCATGCCGATTTTGATGGCCTGCGGCGGAATGTCCGCGTACACGGCGTCGATCTGCGCGGCGACCATGTCGGGCGTGATGTTCTGCACGCCGGTCACGCCGAGCGTGTTCTGCGCGGTGATCGCGGTGATCGCGCTCATGCCGAACACGCCGTTGGCGAGCATGGTCTTGAGATCGGCCTGCGCGCCCGCGCCGCCCGACGAATCCGAACCGGAGATCGCCAGCACGGGGATGAGGGTTGTGGTCATGTGAGGTTCCTTTCCTACGACGTGCGGCGGCCGCGTCGTCGTGGACCGCGGCCGCCGCACACGCGTTGTGCCTTACGCTACTCGCTATTCGGCGGTGGTGTAGAGCTTGCCGCCCTGCGCCTTGAACTTTTCGCTCATTTCGGCCATGCCGCGAGCCACGTTCTCGGCGGATTCGGCGACGATACGCTCCTGCAACGCCTCGCCACCGAACTGCTTGCGAATGTTCTGCGAAATGGCCATCGAGCAGAACTTCGGTCCGCACATCGAGCAGAAGTGCGCCATCTTCGCCGGTTCGGCCGGCAACGTGTCGTCGTGGAACGCGATCGCCGTGTCCGGATCGTAGCTCAGGTTGAACTGGTCGAGCCAGCGGAACTCGAAGCGGGCCTTCGAGATCGCGTCGTCACGGTCCTGCGCGTGCGGGTGGTGCTTGGCGATGTCGGCCGCATGGCAGGCGATCTTGTACGCGATCACGCCCTGCTTGACGTCGTCCTTGTTCGGCAGGCCGAGGTGCTCCTTCGGCGTCACGTAGCACAGCATGGCCGTGCCGTAACGGGCGATCTCCACGCCGCCGATCGCGGACGTGATGTGGTCGTAGCCCGGCGCGGTGTCGGTTGTGAGCGGTCCGAGCGTGTAGAACGGCGCGTCGTTGCAGATCGCCTTCTCCATCTCGATGTTCATGCGCACCGTGTCGAACGGGATGTGGCCCGGGCCCTCGATCATCACCTGCACGTCCTTCGCCCATGCGCGCTTGGTGAGCTCGCCCAGCGTCATGAGCTCGGCCAGCTGCGCCGGATCGTTCGCATCCGCCAAGCACCCGGGACGCAGACCGTCGCCCAGCGAGAACGCGACGTCGTACTTGGCGAAGATGTCGCACAGCTCGTCGAAGTGCGTGTACAGGAAGCTTTCCTGATGATGCTGCAGGCACCATTCGGCCATGATCGAACCGCCACGCGAGACGATGCCGGTCACGCGGTTCGCGGTCAGCGGTACGAAGCGCAGCAGCACGCCCGCGTGGATGGTCATGTAGTCGACGCCCTGCTCGCACTGTTCGATCACGGTGTCGCGGAACAGCTCCCAGCTGAGCTTCGACGCGTCGTCCTCGACCTTCTCCAGCGCCTGGTACATCGGCACGGTGCCGATCGGCACGGGGGAGTTGCGCAGGATCCACTCGCGCGTGGTGTGGATGTCGTTGCCGGTGGACAGGTCCATGACGGTGTCCGCGCCCCACTTGGTGGCCCAGGTCAGCTTCTCGACCTCCTCGTCGATGGACGAGGTGACGGCCGAGTTGCCCATGTTCGCGTTGAGTTTGGTGAGGAAGGCGGTTCCGATGATCATCGGCTCGGCCTCAGGGTGGTTGATGTTGCACGGCATGACCGCGCGGCCCGCGGCGAGTTCGGAACGCACCAGCTCGACGCTGCAGTTCTCGCGCTCGGCCACGTACTTCATCTCCGGGGTGATGATGCCGTGGCGCGCGTACCACATCTGCGTGATCGGGTGGTCCTTGGCCTTGAGCGGGTTGTGCTTGCGGCCGCGCCACTCCTTGGTGGCCTTGCCGCGCTTGATGGCGCGCTTGCCGTCGTCGGCGAGGTTGCGCTCGCGGCCCTCGTACTCCACCACGTCGCCGCGGTCGAGGATCCAGTCGAGACGCAGGGGCTTCAAGCCTTCCTTCGGGTCGCACTTGGGGCCTTCGGTGTTGTAGTCGTGGAACGGCGGGTTCGGGCCGACGCCGGGCGTGTCGGACAGCTTGATCTCGGTGTACGGCACCTCGAGATCATAGGAGCCGAACTGGTTCTCGAAATGCACCGGCTTGGTTTTGCGGATATGCGCCTTGTCGCGCTGCTTGGAGCCGCGGGCGGCGATGTCGACGCGCTGTTGCTTGGCGAGCTTCTGCGCCTCCTTGGCCTCCTTCGCGTTGGTGAACTTCGGCTCGGCGGCCGCGGCGGTGCCGGTGTTCGCATCATCGCCGGCGGTCGGCGCGACGATCGTGCGCTTGGCGTAGCCGTGCTTCGTCTCGCCGCGCACGGCCTTCCACGCGTCGGTCATCGCGTGCGTCGCGGCCTGCGGATCGTCCGCGCCGGCGATCGCCGAAACGGCGAACCAGCCGGCGGCCTTCGTGCGCGCAAGCATGTCCATGTCGGCGAGCGTCACGCCGCCGCCGACCACGACCGGGAAGTCGCAGGCCGAGCAGATCGTGTTGATCTGATCCGCGTCGAGCGTCTTGCCCGAGCCGTCGTTGCCGCCGACCGACGCCTCCGGCTTGGTCGTGGAAACGTGCAGCGGGCCGGCGCCGATGTAGTCGATGCAGCCGTCGGGCAGTTCGTTGATGAGCTTGACGAGCGCCTCGGTTTCGGCCGACAGACCGACGATCGCGTCGTCGCCGAGCAGCGCACGGGCCTCGCGCGGCTCCATGTCGGTCTGGCCGATGTGCACGCCGTCGACCTTGATGCCCTTGTTGCGGCACTGCCAGACGACGTCCACGCGGTCGTCGATCACGAACGCGACCGTGTCGGACTTGTCGTTGTCCTCGATGATCTGCGCGATGTCCTGCGCAAGCGATGTGATCTCCTTGGCGTCGGCGTCCTTGGCGCGCAGCTGGATGAACGTGGCGCCGCCGCGCAGCGCCTCCTCGATCACGTCGGTGACCGGTCGGCCGTGTGTGTCCTGCGGGCCGACGACGAAATACGCGGACAGGTCGAACGAGTCGCGCATCGATGCGAATGGATAGTTATCCATGATGATTCCTCTGTTCTCTATGTATAAAAGGAATTGGTAAGGTACTGAGATTTGTTTGCGATTTACCGGATGGGAGAATCGGCGATCTGCTCGGGCGTGAGGTTCCACAGCGCGTCAAGCAGATGCACCTGGAACGAACCCGGGCCGTGCGACTGCGCTTCGGCGATCTCGCCCGCGCGGTTGTACAGCAGCGTCGCGGCCAGCGCGGCCACGAGCGGTTCGGCGACGGCCAGATACGTCGCGGTCACGCCGCCCAACGAGCAGCCGGCGCCGGTGATCTTCGCCATCATCGCGCTGCCGCCCGGCAGACGGTAGACCCGCTCTCCGTCAGTCACCAGATCAACCGCGCCGGACACGGCCACAGCGGCCTGCCCGTTCGGCGCGAACTTCGCGAGGAACGCGGCCAGCGTCTTCGCTGCGTCGGCGGCCGCATCCACCTCGTCCACCGACTCCACGCCGGCGGGGCGGCTCGCCTCGTCGGGGGAGATCAGCCCCCACATGGTGGCCAGCGCGATGATCTCGGACGCGTTGCCGCGCACGATCGTCGGGGGAGCGGCACGGAACGCGCGCAGGATTTCGGTGCGCGTCTTGCCGATGCCGGCCGCCACCGGGTCGAGCACCCACTTGTGCCCGGTCTTGCGGAACGCGCGGGCGATCTGCGGCAGCGCGTCCTTGTAGAACGGCAGCAGCGTGCCGACGTTGATGTAGTCCGCGCCGGAGATCGACGCGGTGTCGATCACGTCGTCCGGCAGGAAGCTCATCGCCGCCGTGCCGCCGGCCGCAAGCTGCGCGTTCGCGACGAGGTTGATCGTCACGAAATTGGTGAACGACTGCGCCAGCGGGGTCCGCGCCTTCACGTCGCGCACCGCCTGCGCGATACGCTCGCGCAGTGCGGTCAGATCGGCTGAGCCGACGTTGTTGCTGTCATTGCTGTTGTCTGCATCATTGCAACAGTGCATATGCGAATCATCGCTCATATCGCTGCTCCCTACGATGGTCTCAACCAACAGGTTCCAAGGGTCAGGCTCACGCCACTCTCAACCCGGCCGTTGATTACCGGGTTCCCCTGCATTACGTTTTTGACGCTATGCCGTTACATGGACATTGTCGTAACGAAATCGCACAGAAACGGCGAATCGGCCCGGTTTTGGTCTGGCGCGTCGCGGATCGGCGTGGTATGAACCGATGATTTCCCTGACGACGGACGGCTCCCGGACCATTGCCCGGCTCGATTCCCGGGCGGTGGTTCCGCGCCGCGATGGATAGGATCGCGGCCATGATTGCGATACCATCCCGATGCTACGATGAAGACGTTCATACACGATGGGCGACGAACGACGATGGCGTCATACGGCCGGCGCAGGGACGCCCGGCACGGGAAAGGAACACGCACATGCCCGCTTTCGACATCAGGATCGTAGGCTCGTTGGAAAAGGTCTTTCTACGGACGTTCGCAGACGACGCCGTTGCCGTGACACCGGACGATATGCCGCCGATCCGCGAGCTCGAAGGACTCGGCGGCGAGACGGTGTCGTTTCAGATCGCATACCGTTATATAGGTGCCGACGTGCGCAAGGACGTGCCGGACGGGGCGGCGAATCCGTCCAATCCCGCGATGCGCGTGACAGTATCCGGCCCGCTTGCCGGACGCGCGCGCATCCGTCGCGTCGAGAACGTGCCGGTCACCTTCCCCGCCTACCAGCAGGTCGACGACGCCTATATCTCCACAGAGCCCGGCCTGTACCCCGATCTGCTGCGCGATGTCGAACCTTGCGTGAACGCCGCGGCCGCCGCTGCGGGCCCGGCCGTCGAGGTCATTGCGATGCCGGGGCAGTGGCGCTCGCTGTGGGTGGACGTCGAACTGCCGTCGGTGGATGAACCGCCGACGGCAGACGCGCAAGCCGCCGTTCCCGCGGCGTCGCCGGTCCGTACGCTTCCGCTGCGCATCGACGTCGCCGACGCGCGAGGCAATGTCGTCGAATCGCAAACCCTTGACGTGCGCGTTATCGCCCGCGACCTGCCCGAACAGGGTCTGGTTTTCACCGAATGGCTCTATGCCGACTGCCTGGCCGATTATTATGGCGTTCCCGTATTCTCCGAAGAGCATTGGCGCATTCTCGAACGCTTCGTGCGCACGGCGGTCCGTCGCGGAGTGACGATGATCCTTACTCCGCTGTTCACTCCGCCGCTGGACACGGTGCCGGGCGGTGAGCGTACGACCACGCAGCTGATCGGCGTGACGAGATTGCCCGGCGGCAACGGCGGCAAAGGCAACGAAGGCGACGAACCGGTTTGGGGCTTCGACTTCACGCTGTTTGACCGCTGGGTGGCGACGTGCCGGCGTTGCGGCGTGAAGCAGTTCGAGATGAGCCACCTATTCACGCAGTGGGGCGCCGCGCACCCGCCGAAGATCGTCGCGAACGTTGACGGCGAAATTCGCCGCGTATTCGGCTGGGAACACTCCGCCACCGACGAGCGCGACGGCTACCCGGCGTTCCTGCGCGCGTTCCTGCCGAAGCTGGACGAGCATCTGCACGCGCTCGGCATCGCGCAGGACACCTATTTTCACATCTCCGACGAGCCTCGCGCCGAGCATCTCGACAGCTACCTCGCCGCAAAACGCCTGGTGGCGCCGCTGCTCGAAGGGTATCCGATCATCGACGCCCTCAGCGACATCGCCTATTGGAGGCAAGGCGTGTGCGAGCGGCCGGTACCCTGCGAGGACACGGTCGACGACTTCATCGACGCGAACGTGCCCGACCTGTGGACGTATTACTGCTGCGCGCAGAACATCGACGTGCCGAATCGCTTCATGTCGATGCCCTCGTACCGCAACCGAATCCTTGGTTTCCTGCTGTTCAAATACGATATGGCCGGCTTCCTGCACTGGGGATACAACTTCTACAACACCGCGAATTCGACGCGTGCGATCGACCCCTATCAGGAGACCGGCGCCGGCGACGCGTTCCCCGCGGGCGACTCGTTCGCCGTATATCCGGGCCGTGACGGCGAGCCGGAGGAGTCGATTCGCCTGATGGTGATGCAGGAGGCGTTGGATGATCTGCGCGCCTGCCGCCTGCTCGAATCGATGATCGGGCATCAGGCGGTGGTCGACCTGCTGGAACAGGGGCTTGAACGGCCGCTTGCCTTCCGCGACTGGCCGCATGGCATGCGGTGGCTGCTCGAGGCGCGCCGCCGAGTGAACGAGGCGATCGCGGCGTCGCTGTAGACGGATCGCAGACAAATGACGGGCGATTGCCGTCAGGCTCCGGTTGGGAAGCGGAAGGCCGCGGCCTGCGTGACGCCGGTTTGTTCGTGGCCGGGCGTGTCAGACTGTGCCTATAGACTCGGGAACGTTAACTAGTCCCCAAACCGTTCAAACCAGAAGGTGCATTGTGGCTGTATCCAAACTCGATGAAGTCGTGTCCCTCGCGAAGCGTCGCGGGTTCGTGTTCCCCGCCGGAGAAATCTACGGCGGCACCCGCTCCGCGTGGGATTACGGTCCGCTCGGCGTCGCGCTGAAGGACAACATCAAGCGCGAATGGTGGCGTTCCATGGTCGTCACCCGCGGCGACGTGGTGGGCGTGGATACGTCCATCATCCTGCCGACCCCGGTGTGGGTCGCCTCCGGCCACGTTGCCGTGTTCAACGACCCGCTGGTCGAGTGCCTCAACTGCCACAAGCGCAACCGCGCCGACAAGCTGCAGGAGTCCTATGCCGAGAAGCACGGCGACAAGCTGCCGGAGAACGGCATGGCCGACATCGTCTGCCCCGACTGCGGCACCCGCGGCAAGTGGACCGAGCCGCGCGACTTCAACATGATGCTGCGCACGCACCTTGGGCCCGTCGAGGACGAGAACAGCCTGCACTATCTGCGCCCGGAGACCGCGCAGGGCATCTTCGTGGACTTCAAGAACGTGATGACCTCGTCGCGTTCCAAGCCGCCGTTCGGCATCGCCAACATGGGCAAGTCGTTCCGCAACGAGATCACGCCGGGCAACTTCATCTTCCGCACCCGCGAGTTCGAGCAGATGGAGATGGAGTTCTTCGTCGAGCCGGGCACCGACGAGGACTGGCACCAGTACTGGATCGACGCGCGCACCCAGTGGTACCTCGACCTCGGCGTCAAGCCGGAGAACCTGCGCCACTACGAGCATCCGAAGGACAAGCTCGCCCACTACTCGAAGCGCACCGTCGACATCGAATACAAGTTCGGCTTCCAGGGCTCCGACTGGGGCGAGCTCGAGGGCGTCGCGAACCGCACCGACTTCGACCTGTCCGCGCACGCGAAGCACTCCGGCGAGGATCTGAGCTACTTCAACCAGGCCACCGGCGAGAAGTACGTGCCGTACGTCATCGAGCCGGCCGCCGGCCTGACCCGCTCGCTCATGTGCTTCCTCGTGGACGCGTACGACGTGGACGAGGCCCCGAACACCAAGGGCGGCGTCGACAAGCGCACCGTGCTGCGTCTCGACCCGCGTCTGGCCCCGATCAAGGCCGCCGTGCTGCCGCTGAGCAAGAAGCCCGAGCTGCAGACCGTCGCGCAGAACCTCGCGTCCGACCTGCGCCAGCACGAGTGGATGATCGACTACGACGAGGCCGGTGCGATCGGCCGCCGCTACCGTCGCGAGGACGAGATCGGCACTCCGCTGTGCATCACCGTCGACTTCGACACGCTCGACGATCAGGCCGTGACGATCCGTGACCGCGACACCATGAACCAGGAGCGCGTCTCGCTCGACCACGTCGCCGAGTACGTCGACTCCCGCATCGGCGAGAAGCGCACGCATGTGCCGCAGAAGCCGGTGTCCATGGGCGGCGACCCGTGGCCGGATTCCGTGAAGATCAACGAGGCCGGCGGCCTGTACTGACCGTTCGGCAGACGGCGCACGGCGGGCTCCGCGTTGCGGAAGCCTCCGCCGCGAATGGCTTGAGTGCTTGAGGGGAGCAAGGGCGACGAACCTTCTGCTCCCCTCAGTCATGCCTTGTATGACCTCTTTGTATGAGACCTCTCCCTGCAGGCGGAGAGCCGAACGTAGGGAACACGTAGGGGAAGACTGTTCGTGACGAAAACCAATGATGACGAAACCGTGATCAGCGCACGGCACGAGACCGACAATCTCGACCCGCGCACGGACGCTCCGGCGCCCGGCGCGTCGGCCGAACCGGTGACGATCGCGCCGGTGCAGCTCGGCCCGATCACCGTGCCCACGCCGGTCGTGCTCTCGCCGATGGCCGGCGTGACCAACTGGCCGTTCCGCGTGATCTGCGAGGAATACGGTCCGGACGGCCTGTACGTGGCCGAAATGATCACCGCCCGCGCGCTCGTGGCCCGCAATCCGAAGGCGCTGCGCCTGTGCCGGTTCGCGCCGAGCGAGAAGATCCGCTCGCTGCAGCTGTACGGCGTCAACCCGGCCATCGTCGAACAGGCCGCGCACATCGTCGTCGACGAGCACATGGCCGACCACGTCGATCTCAACTTCGGCTGTCCGGTGCCCAAGGTGACCCGTCGCGGCGGCGGCTCGGCGCTGCCGTGGAAAACCGACCTGTTCCGCGAGATCATCCAGCGCGTCGTGCGCGTGTGCGGCGAGTCGAACATCCCCGTCACCGCGAAGATCCGCGTCGGCATCGACCATGAGCACGAGACGTTCATGGAAGCCGGCCGCATCGCGCAGGAGGAAGGCTGCGCGGCGGTGACGCTGCATGCGCGCACGACCGCCGAATACTACGGCGGCCACTCCGACTGGAGCCGCATCGGCGAGCTCACGGAGGCGCTCGACATTCCCGTGTTCGGCAACGGCGACATCTGGGGCGCGGACGACGCGCTCGCAATGGTGCGCGAGACCGGCTGCGCGGGCGTCGCGATCGGTCGCGGCTGCCAGGGACGCCCGTGGCTGTTCGCCGACATCAAGCATGCGTTCGCGGGGGATCCGACGCGCGTCAACCCGACGCTCGGCGACGTGTGCCGCGTGATCGAACGCCATGCCGAGCTGTTGGTCGAATTCTATGACGGCGACGAGCGCATGGCCGTGCACGACCTGCGCAAGCACGTCGCGTGGTATCTCAAGGGCTTCCCCGTGGGCGGATCGACGCGCAAGGCCTTTATGGAATGTGAAAGTCTTGAGGATGTTCGCCGCGAGATCGGCAAACTCGACCCGGCGATGACTTTCCCGGAGCGGGTCAAGGACAAGCCCCGGGGCCGTGTGCGCTTCGCCAAAAAAGTGCATCTGCCCTACGGTTGGCTGGATTCGCGTGAAACAACGCACGAGCAGCGTGAAACGCTGTTCGGCGACGATCCGATGGACGCCAGCTACTAGGCGGAGGAAAAAGCTTGGGCCCGGCGCGAAACGCCGGGGCAAACCGTGGAACATGCCCTGAAATATCAGGGGTTCTGCGATAGAGTTATGCGTAACCGTGTGAGTGACAGGAGACAATGGTGAGCGAAATCGCCCAGACTGAGCAGTTCAACGACAAAACCAACATCAAGGTCGTTGGCGTCGGCGGCGCAGGCGGCAACGCCGTCAACCGCATGATCGCCGAAGGACTGCAGAACGTTGAGTTCGTCGCGGTGAACACCGACGCAAAGGATTTGCTGCGTTCGGACGCCGACGTGAAGATTTCCCTTTCCGACAACACCAGCCGTGGCCTCGGCGCGGGCGCCGACCCGGAGAAGGGCGCAAAGGCCGCGCAGGACCACCAGTCCGACATCGAGGAGGCGCTCAAGGGCGCCGACATGGTGTTCGTGACCTGCGGCGAGGGCGGCGGCACCGGCACCGGCGCCAGCCCGATCGTCGCCAAGGCGGCCCACCAGCAGGGCGCGCTCACCATCGCCGTCGTCACGCGTCCGTTCTCTTTTGAAGGACCGCAGCGCTCCTCGTCCGCCGCGCTCGGCATCGAGAACCTGCGCAAGGAAGTCGACGCGCTCATCGTCATTCCGAACGACCGTCTGCTCGAACTGTCCGACCGCACCATCGGCATCGTCGACGCGTTCAAGACCGCCGACACCGCGCTGCTTGCGGGCGTGCAGGGCATCACCGACCTGATCACGATGCAGTCCTACATCCACGTCGACTTCTCCGACGTCACCGCCATCCTGCGCGGCGCCGGCACCGCGTTGTTCGGCATCGGTTCGGCGCGGGGGGAGGATCGCGCCACCCAGGCCGCCGAGATCGCCATCAGCTCGCCGCTGCTCGAGGAAAGCATCGAGGGCGCGCACGGCGCGCTGGTCAACATCGCCGGCCCGACCGACCTCGGCCTGCAGGAGGCGGCGTCCGCCGTCGAGCTCGTGCGCAAGGCCATCCACCCCGAAGCGCAGATCATCTGGGGTCTCGCGCTCAACGACGCCTACGGCGACGAAGTGCGCGTCACCGTCATCGCCGCCGGCTTCGACCCGAAGTCCAAAGCCCCGGTGGCCGAGGAACCGGCCAAGTCCAAGGGCCCGACCATCCTGACCTCGCCGAACCCGTCCGTCAAGCCGGCCCAGCAGCACTCCGCCCCGGCGGCGTCCCGCCCGTTCTTCGCTGCGCAGCCGGCACAGCAGCCCGCTGCGCAGCAGACGCCGACCCAGCCGTCGAATCCGCAGCCGGTGCAGACCGCGCCCGTCCAGCAGCCGATTTCGCAGCCGACGCCGATCATCCCGTCGGTGCAGCCGGTCCAGCCGGTGCAGCAGCCCGTCCAGCAGCAGCCGCAGCAGGCCCAGCCGTTCCAGTACGTGCCGCAGCAGGCCCAGCCGCGCTACGACGACACGTACGAGCATCAGATCGTCTCCCCGAACGATCCGGGCGATCTCGACATCCCGGACTTCCTGCGCTGAGCCGGCACTGACCGAAAGGAACTGTCATGGCAGGGTTTATGAAGAACGCCATGTCCTATCTGGGCATGACCGACGTGGCCGACGACGAGGACCAGTACGACGACGAGCCGGACACCGACTCTTCGTCCTTCGACTCCGACCATTCCGTGACGCCGATGGGCTCGGCCCCGGCCTCCACGCCCGCTCCGGTCAGCACGCCGTCCACGTCGACGCGTGAATCGAATCCGTTCCAGAGCCGCGTCAGCCGCATCACCACCATCCATCCGAAGACCTACGACGACGCCCAGCTCGTCGGCCGTGCGCTGCGCGACGGCGTGCCGGTGGTGCTCAACCTGACCGGCGTGGCCGAACCGATCGCCTACCGCATCGTGGACTTCTCCGCCGGCGTCGTCTTCGGCGTGCGCGGCTCCATCGAACGCGTCACCCCGCGCGTGTTCCTGCTCAGCCCGGCGCAGGTCAACATCAAGGTCGAGGAACCGCAGGCGCCGAGCGCGGCGCACGACCTGTTCGCCGACTGACCGCGATACATACGCGCATACGCGCATCGATGGCGGTTTCGTCGCACGTCGTCGACGATCGGCGTTCGGCCCGTGGCGCACATTCGGCATTTGCACGGCATGCCCCCAGTCCTGTTGATAGGCTGGGGGCATGCTGTTTCTTATTCTCGCGCGCATCGTCGATTGGCTCATCGGCACGTACATCACCATTCTGTTCATCCGCATGATCCTCGACTGGGCCGCCATGCTCGCCCCCCGCTGGTATCCGACCGGCGTGGTCGCCTCGCTGATCGGCGTGGTCTACCAGCTCACCGAACCGCCGCTGCGCTGGCTGCGCCGCTACATCAGGCCGATCCCGATGGGCCCCATCTCCTTCGACGTGAGCTTCATCGTGCTGTATTTCGCGCTCGTCGTGCTGCAGGTGCTCATCTGAACCGCATTCCGTCCGTCGCCCCATGCGGCGTCGCCTCGTCCCGTGGCGCCGCGCTCCGAGTGTCCGCCAAACCTCGCAAAACGCGCGTATTGACACGGGGTCCGTGCTAGCATCATGTCTTGATACCAACACAGCGAGGCATTGCCCCAAAGCGAGGTGTAGAGATTTATGGCTTTGTTGACTCCGAAGGACATCAGGGAGCATACCTTCCAGACGGTTCGATTCAAGGAAGGCTATGACGTCGACGAGGTCGACGACTTTCTTGATCAGGTGACCGAGACCGTCGAGGCGCTCGGCAAGCAGGCTGTCGCCGCGGGCGCCGCGACCCAGTCGCTCGGCCCGGACGTGACCAACCTGAACAAGAAGATCTCCGAGCTGACCGCACAGGTGCAGCAGCTCCAGGACGAGAACGCGAAGCTGAAGTCGGCCGCCGGCAACGCCGCGGGCCAGAGCGAGCAGAACGCCAAGGTCGCCGAATCCAAGCTCGCCGAAGCCGAGGAGAGCAACCACGCCCTCGCCGCCCAGAACGAGCAGCTCAAGGGTCAGGTCGACCAGCTCAACAAGCAGATCGACCAGCTCACCGCGCAGGCCGCCAAGGCGTCCGACAACGACGCGCTGGCCGACCAGCTCACCGCCATCCAGCGCGAGCGCGACACGTTCCGCGCCAACAGCGAGGACCTGTCCCGTCAGCTGGCCTCCGCCCAGCAGCAGGTCGTGCAGGCCCAGCAGGCCGCGGCCCAGGTCAAGGAGCTCACCCGCCAGCTCGAGGAGTCCAAGCAGCGCGAAAACCAGCTGCGCGAGCAGGTCTCCAAGGTCGAGCCGAGCACCGAAACCGGCAGCCTGCAGAAGATCGCCGGCGCCGCCGCGTCCGCCAGCTCCGAGCCGGAGCGCGCCACCGCCATGCTCGCCCTCGCCATGCAGCTGCACGACCAGTACGTCGACAAGGGCAAGGCGCAGGCCAAGCAGATCACCGAGGCCAGCCAGAACAAGTACAACGAGCTGGTCACCAAGGCCAACGACTACTCCACCCGCACCCGTTCCGAGGCCGACGAATACGGCAAGCGCGTGCATCAGGACGCCGACGCGTACTCCGAGCGCGTGCGCGGCGACGCCGACGGCTATTCCGTCAAGACCCGTCAGGACGCCGACACCTACCTGACCAACAAGCATCAGGAGGCCGACGCCTACGAGGCCGAGGTCCAGCGCCGCGCCGCCGAGCACGAGCAGAAGGTCCACGCCGCCGCCGACGAGTACGACAAGAAGACCCGCACGGCCGCCGAGGAGTACGACAAGAACACCCGCAACACGGCCGACAGCTACGCCCAGCAGGTGCGCGACACGCTCACCGAGCAGACCAAGGTCATCGAGGGCAACATCCAGGGTCTCAAGCAGTTCGAGAGCGCCTACCGCGCCCGTCTGACCGAGTTCCTGTCCGGCCTGATCGGCCAGGTGTCCGACACGAACAACTACAGCAAGATCGAGCGCTCCGGCGAGTGATCTGAGGCGGATAATCGATTATGACTATTCGACAGGGACGGCCGCGCGCCCGCGTGGCCGTCTTTGCATGTGTGGCGGCCGTGGCGCTGGTGCTTGACCAGCTGACCAAGCTGTGGGCGCAGTCCGCGCTGGCCGACGGCCGCACGGTTCCGGTCATTCCGCGACTGCTGTCGCTCACGCTCGTGCACAATCCCGGCGCGTCGCTCGGATTCGGCTCGTCGATGACGTGGGTGATCTCGCTGCTCGCCGTCGTGGCATGCGTCGCGATCGTCGTGCTGGCGGCGCGGACCGTGTCGATGCGGTGGAACGCCGTGCTCGCCCTTGCGTTCGCGGGCGCGCTCGGCAACCTCATCGACCGTGTCGCGTACGCGGACGGATTCCTGAACGGCAAGGTCGTCGACTTTCTCAACTACGGCTGGTCGGTCGGCAACGTCGCCGACATCTGGCTGATGGTCGCCGGCATCGGCATCGTCGCGCTGATCGTGACCGGAGAGCCGTTCTCGAAGGCCGATCTGGCGCGTCTCGACGAGATGCGGGCCGGTTCCGATACGCGACAGGACGGGGGGAAGGACGCGTCGAAAGGCGGAGACACGCTATGAGCCGTCTCGTACCCGCCCCCGACGCTCTGGTCGGCAAGCGCTTTGACGTGGCCGTCGCCAAAATGCTCGGCATTTCGCGAGCCAAGGCCGCCGACGTGATCGAAACCGGACAGGCCCGCGTGCTCGGCCGCGACATCGCCAAGTCCGGCGCGCTGATGTCCGGCGACACGGTCGAGTTCGACTTGGTCGAAGAGCAGGCCGAACCCGAACCGATCGCCACGGACATGGCCATCGTGTACGAGGACGACGACGTGGTCGTCGTCGACAAGCCCGTCGGCGTCGCCGCGCACGCGTCCGTCGGCTGGACCGGACCGACCGTGCTCGGCAGCCTGCTCGACCGCGGCGTGTCGATCACGTCGTACGGCGCGCCCGGCCGTCAGGGCATCGTCTCCCGGCTCGACGTGGGCACGTCCGGACTCATGCTCGTCTGCAAGTCCGATCTCGCGTACGTGGAGATGCGCCGGCAGTTCGCCGAACACGAGGTGCGCAAAACCTACCACGCGCTTGTGCAGGGCAGCCTCAAGGAGGACAAGGCCACCATCGAGGCGCCGATCGGCCGCGCGAAGGTGTCCGACTTCCGCTTCTGCGTCACGCCGTCCGGCAAGCCCGCCGTCACGCACTGGGACGTGATGGAGCGTTTCGGGGGAGAGGCCACGCTCGTGTCCGTGAACCTCGAAACCGGGCGCACCCACCAGATCCGCGTGCATTTCTCCTCCATAGGGCACCCGCTCGTCGGCGACCCGATGTACGGGGCGAATCCGGTGCTCTCCTCTGAGCTCGGATTGGAACGCCAGTGGCTGCATGCCATGAAGCTCGAATTCCGCCACCCGCGCACCCGCGTGTGGACCACGGTCACGTCGCGGTATCCCGCCGATCTGGCCCATGCGCTCGAGGCCATCCGCGAGAGGCATGCGCTCCGGGACGCGAGCTGACAGCATGAGCGTCCTGCCGCGTCGGAGGACGGCGGAACGCCGTCGTGCCCGTACCGCTACGACGCGAGGAGACCGGCCGGCCGGAACATACCGTTGCTAGGCACATGGCCGGCCTCGCCGTACGGCGCGTTCGTCGGGCGGGGCCGCCGTTCCGGACGAGTCCGGCATTGGGGGCGGATCCGCCATCGGGGGCGGCGAACCAGCCGCCGCCATGATCCCTGCCGCCGTTGCCGCCGTCTCCGCCTCGTCGGAGGAGACGGCCGGTCCGCATGGGCGTTGCGCGGCCTTACGGGCTTCCCGGTGCCCCTGAATACCGGCGGCGACGGACAGCACCGCGCCGACAAGCAGGGACGGTATGCAGCAGGCTCCGGCCGCGCATGCCACAAGCAGGATCAGCACGTCTTCCGGCCGGTATTCGCCCCGAGCAAGATACAGCATGCCGGCGAACGCGACCATGCCCAGCACCGCGCCCAGCACAAGGGAGGAAATCCCGATCGATCGCAGGATGCGCGCGCCGGATTCATCATCGTCGGGCCGCGGCCTCCTGCCGTCCGCCGAGTACGGCGGCGGAGGCCATGGCCGTCGGTT
This sequence comes from Bifidobacterium miconis, assembly GCF_019331735.1. Taxonomy (GTDB): domain Bacteria; phylum Actinomycetota; class Actinomycetes; order Actinomycetales; family Bifidobacteriaceae; genus Bifidobacterium; species Bifidobacterium miconis. The sequence continues at coordinate 8,167 of NZ_JAHBBH010000013.1, read as the reverse complement.
CGGGGGCATTGAGTCGTCTTCCTGCTGTGGCGGATAGGGCGAGGGCAACATCGTCGTTTCCTTTCTCGTGCGTCACGGGCCTCTCACGCTACGGGACCTCCGCCATGCCTGTCAATGCAAACCGGCCCCTGTGGTCGAATGGTCGGAGGTTATCCACAACGGGTTATCCACCGTGGTCGATGTTCGCCGCGGGGGAGCGGCCGTGGGGATGGGGTATGGTGGAACGCATGGCCGAAACGGGAACAAGCTTTGTACATCTGCACAATCACACGCACTATTCGCTGCTGGACGGCGCGTCGAAGATCCCGAATCTGGTGAGCCGGGTCAAGGAGCTCGGCATGCCGGCCGTCGGCATCACCGACCACGGCAACATGCACGGCGCGTACGAAATGTGGAGCACGGCCGTCAAGGCCGGCGTCAAGCCGATCATCGGCATCGAAGCCTACGTGACGCCGGAAACCGCGCGTCAGGACCCCACCCGAGTCAGCTGGGACACGAACTGGGACCCGAACCTCGACGAAAAGCACCGCCGGCGCAACCCCGACGACGTTTCCGGCGGCGGCGTGATCACCCACCTGACCATGTGGGCCGAAAACGACGAGGGTCTCGTCAACCTCATGAAGGCGAGCTCCGTGGCGAACCTCGAAGGCCGCGTCATGCGCTACCCGCGTATGGACAAGGAGGTACTCGCCACCTACTCCAAGGGCGTGATCGCCTCCTCCGGCTGCCCGTCGGGCATCATCCAGACCCGCCTGCGCCTCGGCCAGTTCGACGAGGCCCTGCGCGCCGCCGGCGAGCTGCAGGACATCTTCGGCCGCGACAACTTCTTCATCGAACTCATGGACCACGGCCTCAAGATCGAAACGCAGGTCACCAACGACCTGCTCACCATCGCGAAGAAGCTCAATGCGCCGCTGCTCGCCACGAACGACTCGCACTACGTGCACGAGGCCGACCGCGACGCGCAGGACGCGATGCTGTGCATCAACTCCGGCGACACGCTCGACAATCCCGACCGCTTCAAGTTCGACGGCTCCGGCTACTACATCAAGTCCGCCGAGGAGATGCGCGAACTGTTCAAGGACCTGCCCGAAGCGTGCGACAACACGCTCGAGATCGCCGAACGCTGCAACGTCATGTTTGACGACAACGAGGACGGCGCGTTCATGCCGCAGTTCGCCTGCCCCGAAGGCTGGGACGAGACGTCGCTGTTCCTCAAGAAGGTCGAGGAGGGCCTCGAGCAGCGCTACGACGGCAACCCGCCGATCGAAGTGCTCAAGCAGGCCGACTACGAATGCGGCGTGATCTGCCAGATGCAGTTCTGCGGCTACTTCCTCGTCGTCGCCGACTACATCAACTGGGCCAAGTCCCACGGCGTGATGGTCGGCCCCGGCCGAGGCTCCGCGGCAGGCGCGATGGTCGCCTACGCGATGGGCATCACCGAACTCGACCCGCTGAAGCACGGCCTGATCTTCGAACGCTTCCTCAACCCGGAACGCGTCTCCCTGCCGGATATCGACGTGGACTTCGACCCGGACGGCCGCGCGCGCGTGCTCGAATACGTGGCCGACAAGTACGGCCACGACAAGGTCGCCCAGTGCGTGATCTACGGCACGATCAAGACCAAGCAGGCGCTCAAGGACTCCGCGCGCATCATGGGCTACGACTTCTCCATGGGCGACACCGTCACCAAGGCGCTCCCCCCGGCCGAAACCGGCGGCAAGGACATCAGCCTGCACGACATCTTCGACCCGAACGCGAAACGCTACGCCGAGGCGCGCGAATACCGCGAACTGTATGACTCCAATCCGGACGTCAAGCGCATCACCGAGGAGGCCAAGGGCATCGAGGGCCTGATCCGCCAGACCGGCGTGCACGCGTGCGCCACGATCATGGGTTCCGAGCCGATCACCGACACGTCGCCGCTGCTCGAACGCGTCGACGGCACGGTGACGACCACGTTCGAATACCATACGTGCGAAACGCTGGGACTGGTCAAGATGGACTTCCTCGGCCTGTCCAACCTGACGATCATCCGCGACACGATACGCAACATCGAGCAGAACGGCAAGGGCAAAATCGACCACACGAAGATCCCGCTCGACGACAAGCCGACGTACGACCTGCTTTCGCGCGGCGACACGCTCGGCGTCTTCCAGCTCGATGGTGACGGCATGCGCGCGCTGCTGCGCACGCTCAAGCCGACCAACTTCAACGACATCTCCGCACTCATCGCCCTGTACCGACCGGGCCCGATGTCGATGGAATCGCACACCAACTACGCCAAGCGCAAGAACGGTTTGCAGAAGATCACGCCGATCCACCCCGAGCTCGACGAGCCGCTCAAGCAGGTGCTCGACGAGACGTACGGCCTGATCATCTACCAGGAGCAGGTGCAGTCCGCCGCGCGAATCCTCGCCGGTTACTCGCTCGGCAAGGCAGACGTGCTGCGACGCGCCATGGGCAAGAAGAAGCCCGAAGTGCTGGCCAAGGAGAAGGTGCCGTTCTTCGCCGGCATGAAGGAACACGGCTACTCCGAGGAGGCCGCCGAGGCGATCTGGGAGATTCTGGTCCCGTTCTCCGGCTACGCGTTCAACAAGGCGCATTCGGCCGCGTACGGCCTGATCTCGTACTGGACCGCGTACCTGAAGACCCACTATCCGGTCGAGTTCATGGCCGCCCTGCTGCAGGGCGCGTCGACCAACAAGGACAAGACCGCGCTCTACCTCGGCGAGGCGAGGCGCATGGGCATCCAGGTGCTGTCCCCGGACGTCAACGAGTCGGTGTTCGAATACTCGGCAGTCGGCGACGTTGTGCGCTTCGGCCTCGGCGCGATCCGCAACGTCGGCGAGGCTCCCGTCAAGGACATCATCGCCGAACGCAACGGCCCGCGCGGCAAGTACGTCAACTTCATGGACTTCGTGCGCCGCGTGCCGCTCACCGCGCTCAACCGGCGCATGATCGAATCGCTCATCAAGGCCGGCGCGTTCGACTCGATCGACCCGAACCGCCGTGCCCTGTTCACCATCCACGAGGCGGCCATCGACTCGGTCGTCGGTATCAAGCGTAAGCAGGCGGAAGGCCAGTTCGACCTGTTCTCCGACGACGAGGACGGCGGCATGGAGGCGATGGGCGACGCCGCCGTATCCGTGCCCGACATCGAGGAGTGGGACAAGAAGACCAAGCTCAACTTCGAACGCGAGATGCTCGGCCTGTACGTGTCCGACCACCCGCTGTCCGGCATGCAGGCCGTGCTGGCGGGTCTGCGCGAAATGTCCATCGCGCACCTGATCGACCGGGCCAAGACCATGGGCGACGGCCAGCAGGTCACCATCGCGGGCCTCATCACCGGCGTGGACCGGCGCGTGTCCAAGAAGGGCAACCCGTGGGCGATCGTCACCGTGGAGGACATGGAAAGCTCCATCCAGTGCATGTTCTTCGGCAAGGTGTACGAGGCGGCCATGGCCGATCTGGCCGTCGACCAGATTGTGCAGATCCGCGGCACGGCCGAGGTTCGCGACGAAACCGTGTCCATGCGCGCCACCGAAATGCAGGTGCCCACGCTCGAGGCGGCCGACGAGCGCCCGCTGCTCATCACCCTGCCGCAGATGGCGCTCGGCCGCGGCAACGTGAGCCGGCTCGCGCAGGTGCTGCACGCGCACCCCGGCACGTGCGAGGTGCGGCTCGCGGTGATGGACGACGACGGCAACGCGCAGGTGCTCACGTTCGGCGACCGGTTCCGCGTGCGGCGCGACACGGCGCTGTTCGCCGAGATCAAGATCCTGTTCGGCCCCAGCTGCCTGCCGGCCGCGTGACGTGGGATCGCCGCGCGGCAAGCCAAGACGTATCGTGACGGGCATCACACGGCCCGCCGCGATACGCCGCGCCATGCCCGGACGGAAGCGGTATAGCATGGAACCGCATGGCGAATCGGCCATCCAGTGAAGTCCCATGCCGATGACACGGCATGGACCGATGACACAGCACGGAAAGGCATGATGATGGGCGAACAGAGTGGTGAAACGAACACGTCGGGCGCGCAACTGCGCGCGCCGGAACTGACCCTGAACGACAAGGCGCATTCGGTGATCCCGCAGATCGGCTTCGGCACGTTCCAGATCCCTCCGGAGGACACGCAGCGCGCGGTCGAGGAGGCGCTCGAAATCGGCTACCGGCACATCGACACGGCGGCCGCCTACTACAACGAGGAGCAGGTCGGCGACGCGCTCAAGGCCACTGGCATGGCCGGCAAGGTGTGGGTCACCACCAAGTTGCGCAACTGCGACCAGGGCTACGATTCCGCAATGGTCGCGTTCGAGGAGTCGCGCCGCAAGCTCAAGGTCGACGTGGTCGACATGTACCTGATCCACTGGCCGTTCCCCGCCGCCGGCTTCTACAAGGAAACGTGGCGCGCGCTGCTCAAGCTGCGCGACGAAGGCGCGATCCGCGTGCCGGCCGTCAGCAACTTCCTGCCCGAGCATCTGCGCGGCGTCATCGACGACTCCGGCGAAACCCCGGCCGTCAACCAGATCGAGGCGCACCCGCGGTTCAGCCAGCCGGGCAATCTCGCGTTCTGCGCGTCGCACGGCATCGTCGCCGAAGCGTACAGCCCGCTCGGCCACGGCAGGGACATCGAATCCGAGCCGGTCGTCGCCGCGGCCAAGGCGCACGGCGTCACCCCGGCGCAGGTCGTGCTGCGCTGGCACACGCAGGAGGGCCGCATCGTCATTCCCAAGTCCAAGCACGTCGAACGCATGAAGGCGAACCTCGCCAGCGCCGGCTTCGACCTGACCCCGGCCGAACTCGCCGCCATCGACGCGCTCGACGACCCGCACGCGAACGTGAGCGCCGATCCGGCGACCTTCGCGCACTCGCAGTCGTGGGCCGACCAGCACGTGCGCGGCAACATCTGAGCCGGCACGGTCTCTGAACCGGCGTCGATCGCATCATCGCGATCGCATCATCGCACAAACGGCTGTATTCCGCGTTCGCGTTGCCGGACGCAGGATACAGCCGTTTGTCGTCTTGGCGAGAAGCCTATTCGTTGAACGCGCCGTCGAGCAGATCGTCGATGTCGTCGAAACGGCGCACCTTCGGATCGTCGATCACGTGCCCGGCCGTGACCACCATCGCCGGCTGCCGCAGCGCGCGCAGATCGAGCAGCGGATCGGTGTCGAGCACCAGCAGGTCCGCGGTCTTGCCGACCTCGATCGAACCGGTCACGCCGTCCACGCCCAGAATCTCGGCGTTCATGCGCGTGGCCGCGTGAATCGCCTCCGCGGCCGAGAATCCGGCGCGCTTGACCAGCAGGTCGAGTTCGCGCCACGTGTTGTACTGTGTGACGAACGTCATCGCCGTGTCCGTGCCGACGCCCACGCGAATGCCCTCCTCGTGCGCCTCGTCCGCGCCGGCGATCATGCCGGAGACCACGTTGCGCGAGTTCGACAGCTGGATGTCGGTGATGCCGGTGACCGACTGGTCGATTTCCGTGAGCGGCAGACCGGCCGACAGCGTCGGGATCAGCGCCGACCAGCCGCGCAGCGAATGCGGGTTGTGCCGGAACAGTTCGATCATCTCCGCGTCGAGCGCACTGCCGTGTTCGATCGTGTCCACGCCGGCAAGCAGCGCGCGTTTGACGCCTTCGGGGCTTTGCGCATGCGCGGCGACGATCACGCCGGCCTCGTGCGCCGTGTCGCAGATCGCGCGCATCTGGTCGACGCCCATTTGCGGACTGCCCGCCTCGCCGGCCCGCTGCGCGTCCGTGACGCCGCCGGTCGCCGCGATCTTGATCGCGTTCACGCCATGCTCGAGATTGAGCCGCGCATTGTTCGCCATGTCGTCCGGCGTGCTGCCGGTCAGCGCGATGAGCGGCGCGCCGTGGCCGTTTGGAATCGCCAGCAGCGGCCCGGAGGCGAGGATGCGCGGGCCGACGATCCTGCCCTCGCCGATCCGGTCGCGCAGGTCGACGGCCTCGTATTCGACGTCGCCGAGCGTGCGTATGGTCGTCACGCCGGAGTTGAGCAGCGTTGTCACGCTGGCCTTGGCCCGTGCCTTGAGATACGGCCGGCCGAACGGCGAGTGCATGATCGCCGCGGTGACGCGCTGTCCGCGCGGGGTCGCCATCTTCGGATTGAGCGGCTTGCCGTCGGAGAACAGGTGCGTGTGCGCGTTGATCAGGCCCGGCATGACGACCTTGTCGGTCGCGTCGATGATGCGGCGGCCGTCGCGTACCGGCGCCTGCGCGCTGGGGGCGACCTGCTCGATGCGCCCGTCCGCGCCGACGAGGATGGTCATGTCCTCGAGCGTGGTGCCGACCGCGTCCGCGGTGACGACGGTGGCGTGGGTGATGGCGAACGGTTCGCGCGGTGCGATGGCGACCATGTGCGATGCTTCCTTAGGTGTGCTTGCGGGGGCGTGCTGTGGTGATGCGGTGCGATGATGCGCGCGGACGAGGGCGATGCCGCCCGGCTGGATTGATTATCCGCGCCGGGCTGGTGTCATCGCGTGGATTGCGGATTATTCGCGCACGAGCTGGATGTGCTCGACATCGTCGCGCTTGGAGCGACGGAAGAGCACGAAGCGGTTGCCGATGACCTGCACCACTTCGGCGCCGATCTGCCCGGCGAGCTTGTCCGCGGCCTCCTTGGCGGTCAGGCCGGAGCCGTCCTGCACCGCGATCTTGAGCAGCTCGTGGCTGTCCAGCGTCTCGGACGCCTGCTTGACGGCCGCGTCGGTCAGATCGTTCTTGCCGATGTACAGCAGCGGCTTGAGCTGGTTCGCCATCGCGCGCAGCTGCTTGGTCTGCTTCTTGGTCAGTGCCATTGCGTTCCTTACTGGTCTGTGTTGTGTCGTACCACGCATGCGGGGCTCGCCCGCGACGGGCCGGCGGCGTGCATGCGAATGCCTCATACGAGCATACCGGCGCGGGCCGATGATGTGCGCCGCGCCATGATCCGCGCCATGATCCCGCTCCGTTGGTCGTGGCGGTTTTCGCTCGCTGAGACCCCTCCAGGCGAGCGTTTTCCTCCACGACTCTGGTGTTTCGACACAACACGGTCTAGTGTCTATAGCGGGAGCCGCATAAATGCGACATCATGTCTATCAAGACAAAGTTGACAGCATGTCAACTCCACCGTCAAGGAGGCGGAACATGTACTATTCCAACGGCAACTACGAGGCGTTCGCCCGTCCGAAGAAGCCCGCCGGCGTCGACGGCAAGTCGGCGTACATCATCGGCACCGGACTCGCGGCACTGTCCGCCGCGTGCTATCTCGTGCGTGACGCGCAGATGCCCGGCGAGCACATCCACATCTTCGAAAAGGACGCCGTGGCGGGCGGCGCGTGCGACGGCGCCGAAATCCCCGGCCTCGGCTACGTGATGCGCGGCGGTCGCGAAATGGACAACCACTTCGAGGTCATGTGGGATCTGTTCCGCTCCATCCCGTCCATCGAAACGCCCGGCGTCTCCGTGCTCGACGAGTACTACTGGCTCAACAAGGAGGATCCGAACTACTCGTTGTGCCGCGCCACCAAGGACCTCGGCAAGGACGCCGAAACGAACGGCAAGTTCGGGCTCTCCGACAAGGCGTCGATGGAGATCATGAAGCTGTTCTTCACGCCCGACGAAGACCTGTACGACAAGCCGATCACCGACTTCTTCGACGACGAGGTGCTGAACTCCAACTTCTGGATGTACTGGCGCACCATGTTCGCCTTCGAAAACTGGCATTCCGCGCTCGAAATGAAGCTGTACATCAAGCGCTACATCCACCACATCGGGGGGCTCCCGGACTTCTCCGCGCTGCGCTTCACCCGCTACAACCAGTACGAGTCCATGATCCTGCCCATGGTCAAGTACCTCGAATCGCACGGCGTGCAGTTCCACTACAACACCAAGGTCGACAACGTCGAATTCGCGATCGGCGGGGGAGACGGCCCCAAGCACGAGCGCACCGGCGTCGGCCAGGACACGATCCTCAAGATCCAGGCCACGTCCGGCGTGTTCAAGCGCAACCCGTACAGCACCGACACCAAGAAAATCGCCGTGCGCATCGACATCGACCATGAAGGCGACAAGTCCTCGATCGACCTGACGCCCGACGACTACGTGTTCATCACCAACGGCGGCTGCGTCGAAAACTCCACCATGGGCTCGCAGCATGCGCCC
>NZ_JAHBBH010000012.1 GCF_019331735.1 Bifidobacterium miconis | reverse complement strand
CCGCGTTGCAGCAGCAGCAGCTCGCGGACCAGATCAAGTACGGCGTGATCATCGTGTCGACCGCCCCGTTGCTGATCCTGTACCCGTTCCTGCAGAAGTACTTCAACAAGGGCGTCATGATCGGCGCCGTGAAAGGCTGATCCAATATGGCAACTCTCAAGGGCGTTCAGCTCTTCAAGGACACCGACGGCAACGTCGCGCAGCTGCACGGCATCGGCGTGCAGCGGTTCGGCGACCGCTGGTACGCGTACGGCGAGATCAAGAACAACGGCAACCTGTTCCAGGGCGTCGCCTGCTACTCCACTACGGACTTCGCCGAGTGGAAGCACGAGGGCACGGTCCTCCCGGTCGGACCCGAGGACTCGGTCTACGGTCCGAAGCACATCGTCGAACGGCCCAAGGTGCTGCGTCGTCCGTCCGACGGCAAGTACGTCATGTACCTGCACGTCGACGGCGAAAACAACTACTCGTACGCGCACATCGGCACCGCCATCAGCGACTCGCCGACCGGACCGTTCGAGTTCCTCTCGACGTTCCAATTCCGCGGCTACGAGTCGCGCGACATCGGCGTTTTCCAGGACGAAGACGGCACCGGCTACATCCTGAGCGAGGACCGGCCGCACGGCACGCACATCTACCGTCTGTCCGAAGACTACCTGTCGGTCGTCGAGGACGTCGTTTGCCTCAAGGGCACGAACTACTGGGCCGGCTACGAGTCGCCGATCATGGTCAAGCGCGACGGAGTCTACTACTGGTTCGGCTCGCAGCTGACCGGCTGGGACTGCAACGACAACATGGTCGCGACTGCCACCGACCTGCACGGCCCGTGGAGCGAATGGCAGCCGTTCACCCCGGAAGGTTCCAAGACCTACGAATCGCAGTGCGACATCATCGTCCCGCTCGACGGCGAGGATCAGTGGCACGCCGACAAGTTCCTCTACATCGGCGACCGCTGGCACAACAAGGATCTCGGCAACTCCGAACTCGTCACCCTGCCCATCGAGATCGGCGACCGCAAGGCGTTGCTCGCATGGCACGATGAATGGGACAACGAGCTCTGACCCACATCGACTATAGGCGACGCCGCGGCACGCGATGCCGTACGCGACCGCTACGAGCGATAACGTACGGCACTGGCCGTCCAGACGCAAGGTCACGGTGACCTTTGCCGTCGACGATTGCCCACTCGAATAACTGAACACCGGGTCGGGCCGTAACGGCTAACGGACGAACCGACCTGGCCGTCAAATCGGCGGCGCGCGAACAGGATCTTTTTCCTTCTCCTCCTTCCTGTTCGCGCGCCGCTTTGTCATATGCCGTGCGGTTGCCGTCAGCTGCGGACGGCTCGACTCGCCCGACGACGAGGTCGGCGGGCGAACTGCGCAATCCCACGATACAAGCCCACGCTACACAAAACGACCAGCAGCAGGGTGAACGCCGCCGAGATCAGAACGGCGTCGACCGGGGTGCCGGTGTCGAGCGGCTCCAAGGGATTCACGAGCACGTTGCGGTCGGAGGAGATGTCGGGTGCGGACGAACCCAGCTGCGACGCCTCGTCCAGCCATGCGGACAGACGGTCCAGCCCGTCAAAGAACTCGTCTTCGTTCACGGCTTCGGTAATGTAATGCTCCGACTCTTCGTTCAGCGGCGTCACCTTGCCGTCCTTGATCATGAAGTAGCCATACGGATGAAGCCGGGTCAACTCCGCGAACACGCCGCCTTCGCGATACGGTTGCTCAAGACATGCGGCGACGTCGGCGTTCGTGGTCGTCTCGTACGGCGTGATCGTGCCGCTGTTCGGATCGCGCATGATGCTGGCGGTACCCGCCGGCTTGCCCCTGATGTACACGGCGGCAATCCACCCCACGTCTACGGCCTGGTAGTTGCCGTCGTCGTCGGCAGTAATGGCGTAATACGGTTGGATGTAGCGTGCTTTCGCAGTGATGCCGACGGTGTTGTCGACACCGTTGATGCCACCGACATTCCCAACCCGGACGGTGCCTTGCGTCGCTAGGAACTTCGCGGTTTCTGGCATATTGTCCTCGATGAGCTGCACTACTTCGTCCGGGACTTGCCCTCTGGCCGGCTGTGCCGCAGTCGAGACGGAAGCGGGGATCCAGGCGACGGCGAACGCTGCCAGCATCGCCAGTATTCCCAGCATGATGGTCGGCGCATGGCGTACGTGCTGTGGCTGCGCGTGTTGCATGGCGTTCGAATGATGATCGCTGATCGGTCTCATCGCTGACATCTCCGATGCGTCTGTTGTTGGGGTCGTTGGCGGTACTGCGTCGTATCCGCCCGACGATCGTCTGCTGTATAGATGGCTGGGTATATATGGTTGTCCGGCTGCATCGCCACTGACTGCAGGAACATGACTGTGCGTTTCCTTCTATGATACGCCGGGAGTTTCCTCACGACAACCGGTTCATCGCCAACGTCGGCTTGTACGATGCCTACCGTGCGGACGACGGATGGCCGCGCGCGTTCCTCGGCGAATACTCGTCCCGCGACCGCAAGTGGCGCAACGCGCTGACGGAAGCCGCGTACCTGACCGGCGTGGAGCGCTCGCCTGCCATCGGGCTTGCCTGCTATGCGCCGATGCTGTGCAACACCGCATACGCGAACTGGGATCCGGACATGATCTACTTCGACAACCATCGCGTCTACGGCACGCCCAGCTACTGGGTGCAGCGCATGTTCATGACCGGCCAGGGCACGCAGCTGCTCGAATCCGGCGACGACATGCAGCCTGCCGCAGTCGAGCCCCCGTCGCTTGCCGGCCTGCTGCGCATGACCACCGCGCGCGCCGTGGTCGACGTCACCGACTTCGTCGTGCGCGACGCGAACGGCAGCGTGATCGCGCGGCAGGACGCCTTCACCATCGACCCGGACCATCCGGAACGAATCTGCGGCGACATGCCATCCGACCGGTACACGGTGGAATGCTCGTTCGTGCGACGCAACGGCGACCATCGCGCGACGTCGGCCGTCGTCGAGTCGATCGAAGGAGCCGCGCTCGACGACGTCAACGACTTCGACGAACCGGAGCGGGTGGCGCCGCGGCAGCGCGTCGTCGACGTGCGCGACGGCAGTATCGACGTCGTCGCGACGCCGTACTCGTTCCTCATGCTGCGCATTCGCTGATCGTACGGACTCGGCGAAACGGACGCATATGTCAGCGAACGATCGCATCAGCGCACGATATCGACCTGATACCCCCGCGTCTGCGCGAAATTGGCGATCTGCGTCTGCCAGGTCGCCAAGTGGCCCGGCAAATCGCCCCCGGGAACCAGCTGGGGGAGCACCGTGTCGGCGAACAGCGCCTCGACCTGCGGCATGAACGGCAGATACGCGAACCCGCGGCTCACATGCTCCGACGCCTCAAAGAACACGTCGTACAGCTTCTGGCCGAAGAACGGGTCGATTTTGCCGGTGAGCTTTGTGTTGCGGTGGAAGTAGGTCGTGGCCGACAGAATGCGGTCCAGCTGCAGGTCGACCGATGCGGGATCGGCCTGCGTCCACAGGGCGAACTGCATTGCGGCGTTGCGACGCGACGCAGGGATGCGGTTGCTGATCGTCCACGCCGAGCCGCCCAGATGCGCGGTGATCAGCGACGCCGGGTCGGAGAACGACGGCGGCAGCATGACCTTCCACAGTCCCCGCTGCTGCGGCCACCAGTGGGCGATGTTTTCGCAGAACCAGTTGGCGCTGAATATGGTCGTGATCCGATTCTGTGCGACGATGTCGCGGAACCGGTCCGTGTTGAAGTTCATCGGCAGCAGGATGTTCCGGTCGATGCCCTGCTGGATCAGCGCCGCGGCCGACTGTGCGGCGTCGCCGTCGAGCGCCAGACGGATGCGGTTGTCGCTTGGATCGTAGGACCACGGTTGAGCCGACGCCATGTAGAGCAGGGCGATCAGCGACGCGGCGTCGATGGTGTTGAACGCCATGGCGTACTGCGACGGATCCTGCCGGTGTATGGCCTCGCCCATATCCAGCATCTCCTGCCAGGTGCGCGGAATTTGCACGCCGAAACGGTCCATGAGATCGGTGCGGCAGAACAGCAGCGTGGTGTCGTAATCGCACGGCACGCCGTAAATGCCGTCGCGGTAGCGTACGGCGTTCCAGCAGTCGGCGACGAACTGCTGGCTGAAGATCGTGCGGACGGCCGGCGTGTTGAGGTTGAGCAGCATGCGGTCTTCGGCGAGCTGCGGCAGCCAGCGGTATTCGATGACCGTGACGTCGGGGATGTCCGTGCCGGAACGCACGCGCCGGTAGTATTCGGCGAGGGTGTCCATTTGGGAGTTGCTTTTGACGCGGCGCACGTGAAGGTTCGGGTGCAGGGCCACGTAGGCGTTGATGTGACGGTCCCAGTCCTGGAACGAACTGGCCATGATGGTCAGTTCGGTCGGCTCGCAGACCTTGGCCGTTGGCGTCGCCGATGTCGCGGATGTTGCTGGCATTGTTGCCGTTGCCGTTGCGGTATGTTCGGCGTCGGCGGGGGAGGACAGGCTCTGTTCGTGCCGTCCCAGCGTGTCCGCGGGGATGAACGTGGCCGTGCGCACGGCGTTGGACGGCGTCTGCCGGTGGATCAGCGAAATGAGATGCTCGGCGCAGTCCGTGCCGAGATCCTCCATCGGGCAGGCGATGCGGGCCAATGACGGCAATCCGAGGCCCGCCGCCGGATCGTGGCCGAAGCCGATGACGGACACCGCTGACGGCACGGCGATGTCGCGCTGCCGCAGGGTGCCCGCGAATCGCGCGGCGATGGAGCCGTTCGCGGCGAACACGGCGTCGGTCGGCCTGACGAGAAAGCGGTCCACGGTGCCGGCCGCCAGCGCCGCATCGTCGGGGCAGCCGAGCAGCAGCTGCAGACGCATGTCCCGACGTGCGGCCTCCTCGGCGATCTGGCGGCGCAGCTGCTCGCCGAACATGCCCTCGTTGCTTTCGACCAGATAGGTGAGACTGGCGTGGCCCGTTTGGCGCAATGCGTCAAACATCCGGGATACGGCGGAGGCCGTGGCGACGGTGCCGCTGTTGATGCCGTCGACAGTCCGGCCGATCAGCACGGTGGGCAGACTCGTTGCGATTCGGCGTATCTCCTGCTCGCGCAGCGTCTGGCTTTGCAGGAGCAGGCCGCAGACGGGCAGTTTGCGGAACTGCGCCGTCAGCCCGTCCTGCGTGGTGATGTCGTGTTCCTCGATGACCATGGCGTGATAGCCTCGGGCGGCGAGACGCCGGCGCGCGCCGTCGACGATGCGCGCGGTGAGCGGATCGCTGATGTCGGCCACGATGATCGCGATCAGCGAGGTTTCCGCCTGCGCCAGACTGCGGTCGTCAAGGTATCCCAGCCGTTGGGCGGCCTGATGAATGCGGGCCTCGGTCTTGGCGTTGAGCCGGCCGGGATGGTGCAGCGCTCTGGAGACCGCCGATGGGCTCACCCCGACTTCTTTGGCGATGGAGTAGATCGTCGGCTTGCGTTCCTGTGCCATGGTTGCCATTATGGCACGGCGGCGATCGTCGATGGTCGGGAGCGTCGCGGCGGACAAGCCGGCGTGCGCGATGGTCGCGTCCCTTCGGTTTCCGTGCGGCTGCGCCGGCTGGCAATGCTGGCTGGCAATGCTGGCTGGCAATGCTGGCTGGCAATTTTGGCAACAAGGTTGAGCTGCGGTGATCGGGCCGGTTGAATGGGGGGGGGGACAATCGACGACGTGCGGGCCGACTGACTCGCGCCAATCGCATCGTTTCGAAACCAAGCCGTTCGCGGCCGAGCGTTCGTGGCGGCGCCGATATACGGGCAAAGGAGAAGACAATGGCGACCATCTTCAACGGCGTATCGTGGTTCGACGATCGCGGCGAGGCAGTGAACGCGCACGGCGCATGCGTGGTCGAAGAACGCGGCACGTACTACCTGTTCGGCGAATACAAAACCGACGACCGGAACATGTTCATCGGGTTCTCCTGCTATTCGTCGCGCGATCTCGCAATCTGGCATTTCGAGCGGCTCGTGCTGCCGCGCCAGCGCGACGGCCGGCTCGGTCCGGATCGCGTCGGCGAACGCGTCAAGGTGATGCGCTGCCCGGCGACCGGCAAATACGTGATGCTCATGCACTCCGACAACCTCGAATACAAGGATCCGATGACGCTTATGGCCGTGTCGGACACGATCGACGGCGAGTACCGGATCGTCGGCCCGCTGCTGTGCGACGGCCAGCCGATCCGCATGTGGGACATGGGCACGTTCCAAGACACTGACGGCACCGGCTATCTGCTCGTGCACGGCGGTCACATCTACCGTCTCTCCAACGACTATCTGTCCGCCGAACTCATCCAGCCGGACACGCTCGAACCGTACGGCGAATCGCCCGCGATGGCGCACGTCGGCGACACGTACTATCTCATCATGTCGAATCTGACCGGCTGGGACCGCAACGACAACTTCTACCTGACCGCGCCCGACCCGTCCGGCCCGTGGACGTACCGCGGCAACGTCGCGCCGCAGGGCACCTGCACGTGGGATTCGCAGAGCTCGTTCATCTTCCCGCTGCACACCGAGCATGGCGACCGGCTGATCTACATGGGCGACCGCTGGTCGTTCCCGCATCAGGCGTCCTGCGCGAGCCAGGTCTGGCTGCCGCTGCGGTTCGACGACGGCGTTGCGTCCGTCGGGGACGGTTCGGCTGATGCCGCAACGCTCGCCGATGACGTCGCGCTCGCCGATGCCGCCGGACTCGATGCGCTCGATCCGGCCGATGCGCCGACCGCGACGACAGACACGGCGACCGAAAGCGGCGCGGTCGCCGGCCGTCCCGCCGATTTCGGGCGTCCGCTGCTGCCGCGATACGCGGATGCGTGGGATACGGCGACCGGCGAACCGGTCGCGTTGCGCGGCGAGACGGTCGCGCTGAGCCTGTACTCGAATCGTCGCGGCGATGCGTCGTCCGCCGTGGTCGAGATCGGCGGCGATGCCGGCGGGGCTGACGATGCCGCCGCGATCGTCGATAACGGCGACGGCACAGCGCGACTTGCGCTGATCGGCCTGCGCAGCAAGGACGGCGGCGTCGGTCGCGTCGTCATCCGTCGTCTCGACGGCGGCAACGATCATGTCGATGATCGCACGGCTGAGAGCGGGGCCGGGCGTGAGGCCGACGTCGTCGCATGCGACGCGTCCGCGCCGATCGTCTCCCAACTGTTCGACTGCTACGCGCAATCGGCCTACAGCGGTCCGCTGTTCGTGAGCACACCGCTGCCGGCCGGGCGGTACAGCGTCACCGTGCAGGCGCTCGGCGAAACCGGCCTGTGGATCGAAAAGACCGGCACCCGCCGCGGCGGCGCCGATTCCTACGTCAACGTCTGGCACGCCCTGCTGTTGCGATAGCTCGTCCGCCGCCTCCGTACGAATGCCGTTTGCGCGGCATATTAGATGGTGCTTCGGTGAATTGCCCCGCGGGGGATCCTCTCAGCGGGGCAATTCGACTATCGCCTCTCAGAAGTGCCCCGTTGGGACGGCTTCGCGGGGCATTGCCATGGTGATCCATCCGGTTTGCTACGGAGAGGAGCCCTTCTGCGGGGCAAACCGTATACATCATCTCCGATATGCCACGCCGGGAAAGACTCGGCGCGGCCGGACGGTCTGAGTTGACAAGGGGACGTTGCCGCACGTAAAATCGCAGCGTTGCGATTTTGAAGTGAACACCGATCGGCGGGGCCGAGGGCGACCCGCAAAAGGAGAAACGACCATCATGTACGCACTGGGCAACAACGCGCCGGTCGTGCCGGCATACGCCGACACGACCTCCATGCGCTCCGAACTGGGGCACGTCGAAATCCGCTTTGGCAACGATCCGTCGAACATGAACTGGCTGCGGCCGGACCATCCGTACGCGGCCGTATCCGCGCCGGACGGCATCGAGTCCAGCGTGCACATGCTGCGCGACGGCGACTCGATCGTCACCTCCGTCACGCTCGGCAACGCGACGGGCAAGACCATCTGTGCGGCCGTCGGAGACATCGGCATCACGCTGCCGCTCGAAGACCGCTACTGGGACGAAACCGACGACTATTCCATCGAACGTCACTGCAACGCGCACCTGTTCTGCGGCGGCACATGCAGCTGGGTGCTCGCCCTGCGCATGAGCGGCAAGGCCCCGCACCTCGGCCTCGTGCTCACCGAAGGCGCGCTCGCCGCGTACAGCGTCAGCCGCGACTTCGCGCAGTACAGCAACGACCGCGGCTGCTTCGTGCTGCACCCCGAAGCCATGGAATTCGCGCCCGGCCAGACATGCACGATCTCGTGGGTCATCTTCCCGTGCGACTCGCGTGAGGACTTCTTCGCGCAGGCCGCCGAACGCAGCCGCTTCATCGACGCGCGCTGGGACCGCACCGTCGTGTTCCCCGGAGAAACGACGACGCTGCGCATCCGTCCGTCGTTCGACGTGTGCGACACGAGCGGTTCGAGCGAGACGCGCGATGCGAATGCGGATGGTGCGAACGATTCCGCGGACGGACGGATCGGTGCCGCGCACGATAGCGCGCACGATCGCTCGCATGATCGGGCTGACAGCGCGGCCGTCACCGTCAACGGCAAGCCCGCGCGGCCGCTCGGCGACGGCACGTACGCGTTCGACTACACGCCGGTCTACGCGGACGCGTTCACGCACGACGCGTACAACGACCGCATCGGCGAGCATGTCTTTACGGTCGAAGCTGGCAGGCGCACAGTGCATACGCGCGTATTCGTCTCCGCGCCGCTGGGCGAACTGCTCGCCGAACGCGTGCGCTTCATCGCGCGCAAGCAGCAGTACCGCGGCGACGATCCGCATCTCAAAGGCGCGTATCTGGCCTACGACAACGAAGACCAGCGGCAGTACTACTACGCGGGCGACGACTACGGCAAGGTGATCAACGACTACAACGCCGGCCGCGAACGCGTGTGCATGGCGCTGCTCGTCAACGCGTACCTGAGCGCGCTCGACCGCGGCGTGTGGAGCAACGAATCCGGCGATTCCCTCGCCGACGTGGCGCACCTGCTGTTCAGCGACGGCGGCGCGCCGTCGCTGCGCGACGAGCTGGCCGCAAGCCTCACCGAGTATCGCGCGTTCATGGAACGCGAACTGGTCGACACGGCCACCGGCGAAGTGTTCAACGACTCGCCGCGCGACAATTCGTACCGGCGTTTGTACAACGCGCCGTGGTTCGCGGAACTGTACGTCGAATTCTGGAAGTCGGACGGCGACGTTGAAAACCTTCGCATCGCCGTGCGCATCCTCAAATGGTTCTACCAGGGCGGCGGCAGCCGGTTCTATCCGCTCGAACTGCCGGTGCTCGCGCTCGGCCGCGCGCTGCGCGACGCGGGGGAGACCGCGCTGTACGCCGAGATGCGCGAACTGTTCCTCACCCATGCGCGCACGCTCGCCGGACTCGGTCTGCACTATCCGAAGCACGAGGTGAACTACGAGCAGTCGATCGTGGCTCCCGCCGCGAGCGTGATCCTGCAAACGGCCGTGTTGACCGGCGACCACGACCTGCTGCGCGCCGGCTTCGAGCAGCTGCGCGTGCTCGACCAGTTCAATGGATGCCAGCCGGACGCGCACCTGAACGAGGTGGCGATCCGCCACTGGGACGGCTTCTGGTTCGGCAAGCGCAAGCAGTACGGCGACACGTTCCCGCATTACTGGAGCGGGCTGACCGGCGACGTGTTCGAACTGGTCGGTGACCTGCTGGTCGACGGGGGCGGAGACGGCGGCGACCTGTCCGGTGCGGTTGCGGGCGGTGCGGCTGCCGGCGGTGCCAACGATGTCGTTGCTGCTGCCAACGCTGCCGCCGGCGATGACGTCGCCGCCGCGGGCAAGTTCGTGCGTGAGCATCTGCTGACGCTGCTGGCGCCGCAGTCCGGCGGTTTCCCGACGGAATATCATCGCCGCGCCGCGGCCTCCCGCCGTGCGCTGCTGCAGCTGTTCTTCCCGGACGGCACCGCATCGTGCGCGTATGTGTTCCCGTTCTCGGTGAACGGCGAACGCACGCACTTCGCTGATCCGATGGCCAACGATCAGGACTGGGCGCTCTACTTCATCGTGCGCCGGCTGCTGGAGACGAAATAGCGGTTTACCGGAGTGGCTTGCCGGAGTAACGCCAAACAATCCGAACGAAGGGAATGACGATGACTGGTACTGCTGAATCGTCGCGGTCGCAGGCATGCGCCGCCTACTTGTTTGCCCATTTCACCGGAACCGAAGATCGACCGACGGATGAGCAAGTGTATTTCGCGCTTAGCCGCGACGGCGTGCATTGGGCCGACACGCGCGGCGACGGCGACCCGGCTCTGGTTTCGACGGTGGGTGAGCACGGTGTGCGCGACCCGTTCCTGATTCGGGCCCATGACGGATCGCGCATCTATCTGTTGGCCACTGATCTGAGCATCTATCATCGCGGCGGTTGGAAGAACGGCGGGGCGAAAACGAACGGCAGCACGGACATCGTGGTCTGGGAGACGACGGATCTGGCGCATTGGAGCGAACCGCGGCTCGTCGACGTCGCATCCGGGATCCCGGGAGCGTGCTTCACGTGGGCGCCGGAGGCGTGCTGGGACGAGGAACGCGGCCAGTACATCGTCTATTGGGCCACCGGGTCGCATGAGGACAACGTCAACGGCGATTATCAGAACATGTATTACGCCACGACCGAGGACTTCGTGACGTTTTCCGAACCGGTCAAGTGGATCGACCGCGACAGCTACTGCATTGATGCGACGATGATCCACGCCGATGACGGCTGGTGGTATCGCGCGTCCGGCGACGGGCAGATCACCATCGAACGGACGCGGAACCCGTACGCGACGTCGCTTGCGCCCGACGCGCGGCTGGAAACTGGCGATGGCGTCGATTCGTGGGCGTACGTCGGTTCGCTTGTGTCGATTTTCGGCGACGAACGGCTGAGCGGGGGATATCTCGAAGGTCCGGAACTGTTTCGGCTCAATGACTCCGACGTGCGGGTGGTCGACGGGCGCGCCATGCGATATGGGCTGATGTGCGACCAATATCGGCTCGGGCTTGGCTATCTGCCGTTCCGTTCGGCCAGCCTTGCCAGCGCGGATCGCGCCGACTGGGATGCCGCCGTTGACGTGGATCTTGGTGTGCTGAAGAAGTGCCACGGTGGCATCCTGCCGATCACCGAGGCGGAATATCGTGCGGCCATGGAGGCATTCTCACGGTGATGTGTTGTGGCGTATTGACGGTACGCGCGTGAAACACACTACTGAGTTTCACGTGAAACATGTCATAGGAGTTGCTGGTTCACCGTCGCTCGCTCCTCGCCTGCAAACGCCTCCGGCGTTTGCTTGACGGCTCTGCCTGGCTGAGGGGGCTCCCGGCGAAGCCGGGTGGTGGAGTGTCCGTGGCCGAAGACCGCTAACAACGCGGGATCGCGCTACGTGCGATCCCGATGCCGTGTCTGCATCTCCTGTGCGCCGGAAATGCGAAGAGCCATGAATGCGCGAGTCGCGGTTATGATATCGCTATCATGGTGTGCTGTTCGGCATGCGCCGCGTGTACGGCGCACTCCGCCGACCAGTAGTGAATGAAACCAGCAAGGGAGCCAGAGATGCCTGCCAATACGCCTGCTGTCGAATCCTCGTTAACGCATGATGTCGATGCCATCGACGTGCGTTATCCGCTGCAGATGCACGACTTCAGCCTGCACGACCCGTTTGTGCTCGCGGACAAGGCGAGCGGCCTGTACTACCTGTACAACGCGAACTACTACCAGTACCGCGACGCCGCGCACGGGCGCGGCAAGTCGGTGGTCGTGTATGTGAGCCCCGATCTCAAGCATTTCTCCGAGCCGGTCGACGTGTTCGACCTCAACGATGTGCCCGCCGGCGCATGGTACGACGATTCCGACTCGCCGTGGGCGCCCGAAGTGTACGAGCGTGACGGCAAGTACTGGATGTTCGTCACGCTGCACGCCAAGCGTGAGACGCCGGAACCGCCGCATGCCGGTCCGGACTGGTACGTGCGCGACCACGGCATGCAGCATCGGCGCGGCGTGTTCGTGGCCGTCGCCGATCGGCCGGCCGGTCCGTTCCGTGTGGCCGACCCGACGCGGCCGACCACACCGGACAATGTGATGGCGCTCGACGGCACGCTCGCGTTCGATACGGACGGCAGCCCGTGGATGGTGTACGCGCACGAATGGGTGGAACTGTTCGACGGCACGATGGAGGCGATCCGGCTCGACCCGAACGATCTCGCGCGATCCGTCGGCGAACCGGTGCATCTGTGGTCCGCGAGCGAAGGCGTGTGGCATCCGGCGGACGGCGACGCCCCGGCCGGTGGCTGGCGCGGCGACTTCACCACCGACGAGGCGCGTGCCACGATCCCGGAACATTCCGGCGGCTACGTGACCGACGGTCCGTATGTCGCGCGCACGCCGAACGGGTCGCTCATCAGCGTGTGGACGTCGTACTCTCGCGGCGAATACATCCTCTCGCAGGCCATCTCGCGCTCCGGCCGCGTCATTGGGCCGTGGGAGCAGCTCGCGCCGATCGACTACAGCGACGCCGGGCATGCGATGGTCTTCCGCACGTTCGACGGCACGTTGCTGCTCATCATGCACACCAACATGACCCGGCGCGGCTCGGACGGCACGCCGCTCACGCCGCACGGCATCGTGTACGAGGTCGCCGTGACCAACGAGGGATTCCGCCTCGGCCGGCACCGCGCCGACCTCGACGGCATCGCCGATCCCGCGCGCGACGACGCGTGAGTTGTGTGGGCGTCGTCTGCGAGGTGTTTGTCGAACCTTGTGAGATGGGTTCGGACTACCCCTCAGTCACTGTGTGACAGCTCCCCTGACAAGGGGAGCCGAGAGATAAAAACGTGGCGACGTTCAATTGTGAAGGATTGGTTGCATCGGCCCGAATGATGTGTACGATGCCCGGAGAACGAACAAGCCCGGCTGTTGGGGCCGGGCTTGCGAGAGAAGGAGAGGAAGAAGAGAGGTGTGTTCAATTATGTGCGGCCTGTGCGGCCGTGACTCCATATAACCGCCCGTTTCATGGCGCAACGTGCGGTTTTGCGTAATGTTCCGTCCGATTGCGCTGCATGTTCCCTGACAATGACATGGCTCTGCCGATCTTCTTCCGATACTGAGACCGTTGTGGGTGTAAACGGTACGCCGACAGGATTCGTGGGCATAGACGGTATATGAACAGACGTGAATGGGCCTATTCATGTACCGGTTATGCCCACGATCCTATGAATGGTCCGTTTATGCCCACGATCAGTGGGCGGTAATGGTCGGGTTATGCCCACGACCGGGGTTCCCCGTCGACAAGACCGATGCGGAACGCCGGTATGGTCCCGTCTATGCCCACGACTGATCTTTCGGCCAGATGCAACTCGTATTCGTCAGACTCATTGTGGGCATGCGCGGTACATTGACTGGATGATGCCGGGCGGTGGCGAATGGACGGTGGCATGGATTCCTGCGGACACTGCGGATTGTTGCACCGTGAGGGGACCAGCTTGTTCTTCCAATGGCAAAGAGCGGCAAAAGTCCCGAAAATCAAGAGGTGTAACGTTATAGTTGAAGGTGGAAAGGGGTTCTGCAATGCAACTGCTCTGCCAGCCGGGACAAGAAGGTCCCGTTGACGTGACGTATCCCGCCGAAGGGATCGATCTGACCATTTTCAACCGCGAAACGCAGCCGGAGGCCGCACGCGCGCTCGAGCATGCCGCCTGCCTGACGGTCGTCGCGCAAAGCCTCGACGCGCATTCCGTCTGTCTTCAGCTCGCTTTCTACGAGGCCGGTCAGCGCGAGCGTGGCGACGATCCGACCCTGCGCGCCGTGTTCGGCTTGCTGCCGGGCGTCAAGGTGCCGGTGCCGTTCGACCTCGCGTGGCTCGACGGCGAAACGCTGTTCGCCCCGCGCACGCTCGGGCGCCTCAAGATGACCATCTTCGGCAAGCGCATCCGCCGCAAGGACATCGCCGAAATCGTGCTCTCCGCCACGCCGAGCCTGCCCGATCGCAGCGTGCGCCTGTGGCCGTGCGAACTGCTCGACCAGATGCCCGCGATCGACATTCCCGCCAAACCGCTCGTCGATGAACTTGGCCAGTGGCTGCCCAAGCAGTGGCCCGGCAAGGTCGCCGACCGCGCCGACTGCGACGCCGTGCTGCGCAAGATGGCCGGCGATGAAAAGGACACGACAGATACCCGTTACACGCTGGACGGCTGGGATCGCTTCGGCGGCTGGACCGGCAAAACGTTCGCGGCCACCGGCTGGTTCCGCGTCGAGCGTGAACCGGCCGGCGCGGACGGCAAGCCCGGACGGTTCTGGCTGGTCGACCCGGACGGCAACGCGTTCGTCTCCACCGGCGTCGACTGCATCGGCCCCGGCGTCGGCACGCGCGTCGACCCGGTCCGCCCGTGGCTGGATGCGCACGTCGCCGGACTGCTGGATCACGCGATCGACGCGGCCGCCGCGTCGTCAGCGTCCGCATCATCGGCAAACGACACATCGCGAGATGAGTCCAAATCCACCGAAGCCGACGTCTACGCCGGCCGTCGTCGCAACGAGCCCGTCGTCGACCCGACCGACCCGTCGTTCAGTTGGCGTGCGGACGCACACGGCTGCGGCGGCGTCACCGCGTTCTACGACTACGGCAAGGCCAACCTGCGCGCCGCGTTCGGCGAGAACGGCTGGCGCTCGGCGTGGGCGCGTATCACGCGCAGGCACCTGCTCGACTGGGGCGTGAACACGATCGGCAACTGGTCCGACCGCGCGTTCATCCGCGAAGCCGGCCTGCCGTACGTGCTGCCGGTCGAGGAACTCGCCGGCGTCGGCTTCCCGAGCACGCCGCACATGGTCTTCCGCGACTTCCCGGACGTGTTCGACCCCGAGTACGAGCGTCAGGCCGCACGCTACGCGGCCGGGCTCGAGGCGTGGAAGGACGATCCGAACATGATCGGCTACTTCATGCGCAACGAGCCGAACTGGGCGTTCGTCTACGACCTCAACATCGCCGAGGAAATGCTCGCCAACCCGGCCGGTCTCGCGTCCAAGCGGCGGTTCGTCGACTGGCTGCGTGAGCGGTATGCCGGCGACGTGGCCGCGCTCAACGCACGCTGGGGCGCGGAGTTCGGCTCGTTCGACGAGATCACGGCCGAACCGCGGTTCCGTGCGGCGAGCGCGTGGCCGGGCGCCGCCGACGACCTGCGCGAATTCTCGACGATGATGATCGACCGCTACGTGCGCGTGCCGGCCGAGGCGCTGCGTCGCGTCGACCCGCATCATCTCAACCTCGGCATGCGCTACGCGTACATCACCGACAAAAGCCTGCTGGCCGGGGCCGACTGCTACGACGTGTTCTCGATCAACAGCTACCAGCGCACCGCGTACGATCAGGTCGAACAGGTCGGACGCATGCTCGACATGCCGGTCATGGTCGGCGAATTCCACCACGGCGCGCTCGACCGCGGGCTCACCGCGCATGGCATCCGCGGCGTGACCACGCAGGCCGAGCGCGGCGTCGCGTATCGCTACTACGTGGAGCAGGCCGCGCGCAGCCCGTATTTCGTGGGCGCGCACTACTTCCAGTACAACGACCAGAGCGCGATCGGCCGCTTCGACGGCGAGAACTACCAGATCGGACTCGTGGACGTGTGCATGCAGGAGTATCCGGAAATGGCCGCGGCGATGCGCGACTGCCACGAGGCGATGTACCGCGTGGCGGCGGGGGAGCGGTCCGCGTTCGACCGGGTGCCGGGCGAGGTCAATCCGATCCACTACTGACGTGTGGAGCTGCGCACTTCGAGCGTGAAGTTGGCCGTGCGGGTTTCGATCGGCGCGTCGGGCGTTTCGATGCGCCGCAGCAGCAGATCCGCGAGCGTCGCGGCGAGCCGGTCGAAGTCCACGGCGGCGGTCGTCAGCGGCGGGAACGCCGACCGTCCGGCCTCGATGCCGTCGAACCCGGCCACGGCCACGTCGTCGGGGATCGCGATGCCGCGGTCGTGCAGCGCGTGCATTACGCCGATCGCCACCGTGTCGGACAGGCAGTACACGGCGTCGAACTCGCGGCCCTCGTCCAGCAGGCGCATCGTCGCGTCGTACGCGCCTTCGACCGTCCATTGCGCGGGGACGGCCGTATTGTCCGGTCCGAACGCGACGCCGGCGTCGCGGCACGCGTCCATGCAGCCGGTCAAGCGCGTGCTGCTCACGTCCGTCAGATCGTGGATCCGCTCGTACGGCCGGTATGCCACGCCCATCGCGACGATGCGGCGGCGGCCGGTGCTCAGCAAGTGGCTGACCGCCGCATATACGCCGTCGTGGCCGGGCGTATACACGCTGTCGTACAGGTCGGTCGGCTGGCTGGGGTCGAGGATGACGAGCGGCTTGGACCCGGTGATCTTCTTCATCTGCTCCGGCTTGAGTTCGCCGGAGCAGAAGATGGTGCCGTCGCAGAACTGGTGGTCGAGCTCGCGCAGCACGGTTTCCTCGTTGCTGCCGGTGAACAGCGTCTGTTGAGCGAAGACCTGATAGCCGCGCGGCGCGAGCGCGACCGAGATCGCGTGCGCGAGTTCGGCGGAGAACGGCAGGGCGAGGTCGTGCACGGCCACGGCGATGACGTTGCTGCGGCCGAGTCGCAGACTGCGCGCGGACGCGTTGCCCTGATAGTGGAGACGCGCGGCCGCCTCGCGCACTTTCGCCGCGGTTTCCGGCTTGACCTGCGGATTGCCGCGCAGCGCGTACGAGACGGTCGCCGTCGAATAGCCCGTGGCTTTGGCGATGTCGGCGATGGTGGCACTCATAGCAACTCCTTATGCACACGCTTGTCGACGAAGTGATTTGACAAGCTTACGACATCATTCTATATTAAAAACTAATCGATTAAGCTAATCGATTAGGAAAACGACCGGGCCGGCGTGAACCGACCCTAGAGGAACGAAGGCAAAGAGGTTCAACGATGAGCGTTTCATTCAAGAACGCAGGACGCAACGGCAAGCGCATGCTCGCCGCCGTCGCCGGCGTGTCGGCGCTGGCCATGGTGCTCGCCGGCTGCGGCAACACCAGCAAGGGCGAGACCGACGCCAACGGCAAGCCGGTGGTCAAGGTCATGGTCATCACCAACTCCGCCACCCGCAAGATGAACACCATGACGTGGTGGAAGAAGCTCGAGGCCGCGTGCGACTGCTCCATCAAGTGGCAGCAAGTCGACGGCACCGCATGGGACCAGCAGAAGAACGCCTCGCTGGCCGCCGGCGACGTGCCGGACCTGACCGTGTGGGGCTTCGGCAAGACCGACTTCTCCAAGAACCAGGGCCTGTTCGAGGATCTCTCCGACGATCTCGACAAGATGCCGAACGCCAAGAAGTACCTCGAAGAGGACAAGGACGCCAAGAACTTCGCGACCGACTCGCAGGGCCACATCTACCAGATCCCGTCCGACGCCTCCTCCCGTATGAAGGTCAACGTCAACGGCCAGTCCATGATGATCAACAAGACCTGGCTCGACAAGCTCGGCCTCAAGGTGCCGACCACGTGGGACGAACTCGAGAACGTGCTCGAGGCCTTCAAGACCAAGGATCCGAACGGCAACGGCAAGGCCGACGAGATCCCGTTCACCATTCGCAAGCTCAACTCCACCGGCTTCGGCTGGTGGGATCCGTACCTGCTGCTCAACTCCACCGGCATCTCCACGCAGATGTCCAGCGTCGGCGGCCAGGGCATTTACGTGCAGGACGGCAAGGTCGGCAACTTCATGCTCACCAAGAACTTCCGCGAGGTCACCGAATACCTGCACGAGCTCATGAGCAAGGGCCTCATCCCGGCCGACGCGCTGACCAAGGCCGACGACAAGTACAACGCCGAATGGACCGGCGACGGCAAGACCGCGCAGGTCGGCGTCGCCTTCGGCTGGAACACCAACGCCTTCGGCACCCTTAAGGACCAGTATGTCTCCATGCCGGCCCCGGCCGCGCCGGGCGCCACGCCCACGTGGGAGCCGAGCGTCGCCGACGTCTACAACGGCGCCGCGGTCAAGGCCGAATCCCCGTACAAGGACCAGGTCTTCAAGATCATCAACGAGTGGCTTGATCCCGACGTGAGCATCCAGTCCTACTTCGGCGACTTCGACAAGTACGTCGTCAAGAACGGCGACAACGACTACACCGTCAAGCCGGAAGCCTCCGCCGACTCCTCCATTCAGGTCGCGCTCGCCGACCGCGGTCTCGCCTGGCTGCGTCCGGGACTGAAGATCACCGGCGTGCCGGACATCGACGCCTCCAACAAGGATTGGCCGGCCTACCAGAAGTACCAGCCCACCTCCTCCAAGGACTTCATGCCGCAGTACCTGACCCTGTCCGACGACGACTCGAACACCGTGGCCAACAACAACACCTCGATCTTCACCTACGCGATGCCGATCATCGCCAAGTGGATCAAGGACGGCGGCCTGACCGACGACTCCTGGAACGAATTCCAGAAGCAACTCAAGAGCCTGAACATCGAACAGAACGTCGAGATCTACCAGAAGCTGTACGACAGCGCCAAGTGAGTCTCGCCTGATCGGCGATCGCTGATGTGACGCGACAGCCGATTCCTCTCAACGGCAACGGCCGCGAACCCCCTTCCTTTCCTCGGGGTTCGCGGCCGTTGCCGTATATTCAGCTGCGTTTCGGCGCATGCAGGATGCGGGCAAAAGAAAACCCGGCGGGGAGAGCCGCCGGGCGAAGAAAGGAGAAGAGAGAAAGAAGAAGGATTTTCAGTTATGCGGTGCGACCTGTCCGGCCGTGGTTCCCATATAACCGCACGATTCATGGCGAATCGTGCGGGTTGGCTGGGAAATGTCTGTGAATCGTGACAACCCCGGTATTCGCATGGTGGTCGTCGATCGCGCCGCGCAAATACCGGGGTTGTTTGCAGCCGTCATGACCGCAGCGTCACGTCCGTGACGTCACAGCTTGAACGCGGCCTCCACGGCGTCGTATTCGGCGGCCGTGATCGGCAGGATCGCGCCGTGGCGCTTCTTGAGCCCGCCGAAGTCGATGTCGTCGGCGACGGCCCAGTCCTGCGGGTCACGGCTGGACAGGTCGGCCGAACGGAACGGCAGATAGCCCTTCGCCTCGGCAAACTGATCGCACATCAGGCCGTAGCGCATCTCGCGGCCGTTGACCGTCTTTACGTCGGCGTCGTTGTAGCGGAACAGCTCCGGGCCCTCGAGATAGTGCCACGAATAGCGGCCGTTGCCGAGAATGTCGGTGAGCGAGCCGACGTACGACCACTGCTGGTCGTCGTCCGTGCGCAGCACCTCGTACGTGCTCGCGTACGGGTTGCGCGTACGCTCGATCGTGATCTCGGAATCCTTGGACGCGCGGTACCACCAGCCGTCGTCGTCGCGCAGCATGGTCGAGTCGATGACGACGTTCTTGCGATCGATCCACTTGACCGGGTCGGAGAACGTGACGAGATCCTTCGACGTCGCATAGTACATGTTCGTGCGGTCGCCGAGCTCGTTGTTAAGCGGGTTGCCGGCCTCGTCCTCGTTGGTCTTGGTGGCCCAGAACACGATCCACTGCTCCTTGTCCGGGTCCCAGCTGGCCTCCGGCGCCCACGCCATACCGGCGCCCGGGATCTTCGAGGCGACGTCCACGAGGCGCGGCTCGCTCCAGTGCACGAGGTCGGGGGAGTCCCAGATCACCAGGCCGGTGGAGCCGTTAGTGGTGGCGCCGTCGTGCGGGCCCCAGCCGCCGCGGTAGTGGATGGACAGGTCGGTGGCCACGATGTGGAAGCCGCCCTTCGGGTCGCGCACGATGTGCGGGTCGCGCGTGCCCTTCTCGCCGCCGAGCCAGGTCAGCGCCGGCTTGCCGGCCGGGCGCAGGTCGTGCCACTTGACGCCGTCGCGGCTGAGCGCGAAGTACAGCTGCTCGTCGGTCGGGGTCTTTTCGTCGCCGATGAAGTGCACGAAGAGGTACGCTTCGGTTTTCGGGGTGTTCGTTTCGCTCATGGTCCTCGTTGCTTCCTTGTCTTCGGGATGCGGTCGGTGCGGATCGCTGCGGGCCGTGCCGTATGGCGCGGTTGCGTCGGTGCCGGCTCACTTTGCCGGCTGCCGGCGCTCGTGCCGTCGCAATCGCAGCTCGCATCGATCAAATATGTAACGGTACATAATTATATGTACGACACGCGGGGATGGGAACCGCCGCGCCGTTGCTGGGAATGTGCGGTGTGCTTGTCGGCGGTGCGGAGTGCCGAATGGCGCCGATGATATGTATCGATATGATGTTACGATGACGCGCAACGCACAATGTTCGACGCGGGATGCCCTACGTCGCTACTTCAACGATGGAGTGAACTGATGGCAAGCATAATGACCACATCAATGCTGCAGGCGGCCGACATGATCGCCGGGCCCGACAACGAAGTCGTCAACGACACCGGCATGCGCCGGCCGCCGGTCATCGCCCGGTCGATCGCACTGGACGCGGCCCCCGCCCGCGCGCTGCTGCACGTCAGCGCGCACGGGCTCGTCGAGGCCGAAGTCAACGGCCGCACAGCCGGCGACGACGTGCTCACGCCCGGCTGGACCGTCTACGGCACCCGACTGCCCGTCTGGACCTACGACGTGACCGACCTGCTGCACGCCGGCCGCAACGAGCTCGTCTTCTGGCTCGGCGACGGCTGGTACCGCGGCCGCATCGGCTTCGGCGGCGGCCAAGAAGACTGCTACGGCACCCGACTCGGCCTCATCGCACAGCTCGAGATCACCGACGCGAACGGGAACACAACCGTCGTCGCCAGCAACGCGGATGACGGCCGGTGGCGCGCGTCATACGGGCCGATCGTGTCCAGCGGCCTGTACGAAGGCGAAACGTTTGACGCGCGAGCTGCACTGCTGCCGGCCGATGCAGATCACGCTTGGCAACCGGTCGGACGGCTCGACTTCGACCGGGACACGCTGTATCCGGCCGACGAAAGCACCGCGATCCGCTGCATCGGCGAACGCGAGCCCGTCGCGATCAGCCGGCTCGCCGACGGCCGCTGGCTCGTCGACTTCGGCCAAAACTGCACGCAGCGCGTCGTCCTGCGCATCCCGGGCGTTCCGGCCGGGCACGAGATCGACATCCAGCACGTCGAAGTGCTCAACCCCGACGGCACGCCCGCCACGCGCCCGCTGCGCCGCGCCGTGCAGCACGACCGGTACATCGCGTCCGGACGCGAATGCGAGGCGACGTGGTGGGAGCCGCGGTTTACCATGCACGGCTTCCGGTACGCGGTCATCGGCGGCTGGCCGGACGGTCGCGAGTTGACCTCCGCCGACCTGCATACGCGCGTATACAGCTCGGCTCGCACCCGGCTTGGTTGGTTCTCCTGCTCCGACGAACGCGTCAACCGGCTGCATGAGAACGTGCGTTGGTCCATGCTGTCCAACTTCGCGTCGATCCCCACCGACTGCCCGCAACGCGACGAACGCTTCGGCTGGACCGGCGACATCGCCGTGTTTGCGCCCGCCGCCGAATACCTGTACGACGTGACCGGATTCCTTGACAGCTGGCTCGACGACGTGGCTATCGAAACCGATACGTGGGGCACCGTGCCCTACTACGTGCCGTACCCGTACCCGGGCTGGGGTAAGCCCGATGCGGTCGCGCTGTGGGGCGACGCCGCGGTGATGGTGCCGTGGGCGATGTACATGTCCACCGGCGACGCCGGCGTGCTGCGACGGCATCTGCCGCTGATTCGCCGCTGGACGGACCAGGAGGCCGCGCTGCTGTCCGACGACGGTGTGTGGGACCGCGAGCCCGACGTGTGGTGCGGACAGCTCGGCGACTGGCTCGACCCGACCGCCCCGCCCGACGATGCGGCCCGCGCCATGACCGAAAAGCCGCTCGTCGCCACCGCGTTCGCCGCGCACTCCGCCGCGCTCGTCGCGCGCATGCTGCGCGTCGTCGGCGATGATCGGGCCGAGGGCAGACGCGACGCCGCGCGTGATGCCGCGCACGACGCCGCGTACTACGACCGGCTGGCCGCGCACATCCGCGCCGGATTCCGCGCGCGGTTCGTGCGCGGCGACGGTCGCATGACCTCCGACACGCAGTGCGCGTACGCGCTCGCCATCGCGCTCGAACTGCTGGACGACGCGGAGGACGGTTCGCGGCTGCGCTCGATCGCGGGCGAGCGGCTCGCCGAACTGGTGCGCGAACGCGGTTTCGTGGTCGGCACCGGATTCGCCGGCACGCCGTACGTGCTGGATGCGCTGTGCGCGACCGGCCATGCGGACGAGGCGTTCTCGCTGTTCCTGTCCGACAAGTGCCCCTCGTGGCTGTACCAGGTGCGCATGGGAGCCACGACCACGTGGGAGCGCTGGGATTCGATGCTGCCCGACGGCAACGTGAACCCGGGAGACATGACCTCGTTCAACCATTACGCACTCGGCTCGGTGGCCTCGTGGATGCACGACGCGATCGGCGGCCTGCGGCTCGCCGCGCCCGGCTGGCGCGAGGTCGTGGTGGCTCCGCGGATCGCCGCCGCGCTCGCGCATGGCCTGACCTTCGGATCGGCCTCGCACGAGACGCCGTTCGGACGCGTCGAAGCGGCGTGGAAGCAGAGCGAGGATGGCGTCGTGTCGCTTGACGTCACGGTGCCGGAGGGCGTGACCGTGGTGCTGGGCGTGGATGCTGACGGGTGCGTCGCGGGTTCGCGGCTCGCAGGCGGCGTTCACCGCCTCCGTTTGCGGTGATGCGTGTCAGGCGCCGGTGGATTCGCGGGCGATGAGGCGGTAGCCGATGGTGGCGCGCGTCGGCTGGTCCGACGCGTCGGCCACGGAGCCGGTGTCCGCGCCGGCGGAACCTGTGGATGCTCCGGCGCCGTTGACGGTGTTGCGCCGTTCGATGCGGCGCGTGATCATATCGAGCGCGAACTGGGCGAGCTGGTCGAGGTCGACCTGAATGGTGCTCAGCGTCGGCGTCGAATACGCGCCGAAGCTCGTGCCGTCGATGCCGATCACCTTCACGTCGTCCGGCACGCGCAGCCCGCGGTCCTTCAGCCCGCGGATCACGCCGAACGCCGCATAGTCGTTCGCGCAGAACACGCCGTCGAACGGCCTGCCGGAGGATTCGCCGACCGCGAGAATCGCGTCGCCGATCGCGTGGCCCGCCTTGATGCCGTAGTCGCTGTTGTACCCGTAGAACATGATCGACTCGTCGTATGCCAGCCCAGCGTCGAGCAGGGCCCCGCTCGCTCCGCGCAGGCGCAGCCCGTACGAGGTTTCGACGTGCGCGAGCTCTGCGCGCGGCACGAACTCGCCGCCGACGATCGCGATATGGCGGCAGCCGCGTTCGATGAGATGCTGCACGGCGGCCCGCGCGCCGTCTTCGTTGGGGAAGTTCACCGTGTCCACGCTGGGCGTTTCCTCGCAGCCGTCGATGAGCACGAGCGGCCGGCCGGCGTTCATGCGGGCGAGCGGCAGGTTGGTGCCGAGGCCGGAGGCGTGGATGATTTCGCCGTCGAACAGCTGGTCGGAGAACGGGTTGCGGGTGAGCGCGCGTTCGGCCGCGGTGGGCGAGTATCGGGTTTGTTCGACGAACGGCGTGAGGCCGCGTTCGGTGGTCGCCGTGGCGAGCGCCTGTACGAGCTTGGAATAGAACGGCGAATCGAATTCGTTGACGATGATGTGGATGATGTTGCTGCGGCCCGACTTGAGCATGCTGGCCGTCAGGTTGATGCGATAGTCGAGCCGCTCGGCCGCGGCGAGGACCTTGGCGCGCGTCGATTCCTTGACGCCGGCCTTGCCGTGCAGCGCGTTTGACGCGGTCATAGGGGAGACGCCGGCCGCGGCCGCCACGTCGCGCAGTGTCGTTTTGCCGTTTGCCATGATTGTCTCCTTTGCGGTCGTCCGGCTTGTCGCCGCGGCCCGTGCACGGGGCATTGCCGTGCATCGCCGGCTGCACCGTCATCAATTATGCAACTTAGTTATGTAACGGTATGCAGAAAATCGCCGCTTGTAAAATCATGGTTGCGTGTCGCAGAACGTTGCAATGCTGGGCGACTCTCCGAAAGGCTTGCCGGTTGTCGTATTGAGATTTGCCGATAAAATATGTATCGGTACATATTAGCTTGCGATTTACTACACAGACGAAAGCAGGTCACAATGGCGAATCTTCCTCAGGCATGGCGCCCGCCGATGGGCTGGAACAGCTGGGATTCCTACGGAACCACCGTCAACGAGGAGGAGGTGCTCGCCAACGCGCGGTTCATGGCCGAACACCTCAAGGACGCCGGCTGGGACACGCTGGTCATCGACATCGACTGGTACGACCCGACCGCCCGCGCCCACGGCTACAACAGCAACGCGCCGCTCATCCTCGACGAATACGGCCGCCAGCTGCCCGATCCGGTGCGCTTCCCGTCCGCCGCCGACGGCAAGGGCTTCGGCCCGCTCGCCGCCGCCGTGCACGAGCTGGGTCTCAAGCTCGGCGTGCACATGATGCGCGGCATCCCGCGCATCGCCGTCGACAAGAACCTGCCCGTGCTCGGCACCGAATACGGCGCCAAGGACGTGGTCGACCTCGAACACGTGTGCAAGTGGAACCCCGACAACTACGGCCTCAACCAGAAGCATCCGGGCGCGCAGGCATGGTACGACGCGCAGCTCGACTTGTTCGCCTCGTGGGGGCTTGACTTCCTCAAGGTCGACGACATGCAGACCCCGTTCCACTCCGACGAGATCGCCGCCTACCACCGTGCGATCGCCAAGGCCGAAGCCAAGTACGGCCGTTCCATCGATCTGTCCCTCTCTCCCGGCGGCTGGGTCGCGACCAGCTACGTCGACTTCCTGCGCGAGAACGCGCAGATGTGGCGCATCTCCGACGACCTGTGGGACCGCTGGGAGGACATCTACCAGCAGTTCGCGCGCCTCGCCCGCTGGGCTCCGTTCCAGACGACCGGTCACTGGGCAGACGCCGACATGGTGCCGTTCGGCCACATCGGCCTTCGCGCCGAGCGCGGCGACGACCGCCAGTCCCGTCTGACGCTCGACGAGCAGAAGACGCTGCTCGCCCTGTGGTGCATGGGCCGCTCGCCGCTCATGGTCGGCGGCGACCTGCCGACCAGCACGCCCGAGACGATCGCGCTGCTCGCCAATCCGGCCCTGCGCGAAGTGCTCGCCGGCTCGACCAACAACCGCGAAACCGTGCGCGAACGCATCTTCAAGCACTGGTGGGAGGACGACTCCTACCGCGGCGAATTCATCGTGTGGGCCGCCGACGCGGCCGACTGGGCCGACGGCACGCCCTCCGCGCACGCCGGCGGTCACTACGCGGCCCTGTTCTGGACCGGCTCCGACGACTTCGAGATCGGCGGCAACATCCAGCTGCAGTCCATCGTCGGCCTCGACGCGCGCGACGACGACTGGACGCTCACCGACCTGTTCGCCGGCGCGCCCGGCAAGCCCGCCGACGTACGCATCGAAGGTGAAGGCGCGGACCGCATCATCACCGGCACGATCCCGGCGCACGGCGCTCTCTGGATCGCCCTTGATCGCAAGTAAGCCCATCGAACGAATAACGGAGCGTCCGCCGCACATCAGCAGGTTCGACGTATGCCAATACGCTGTCACCTGCCGATGCACGGCGGCCGCACGCGTTCTTCGTCCGCTGCCATAACGCAGCCTGTATCAATCATCAAAGGAGACTTTTCATGACGGACAAACTCGTCGCGACGCTCGACAAGGCGGGCGTGCGCAAGGTCAGCACCGATCTGTGGGGCATTTTCTTCGAGGACATCAGCTATTCGGGCGACGGCGGCCTCAACAGCGAGCTCGTGCAGAACGGCGCGTTCGAATACAACCGCGCCGACAAGAACGACTGGAGCAACTACACCGCGTGGCGCAAGATCGTGCCCGCCGGCTCGTTCGCCGCGTTCGGCGTGCGCGAGGCCGCGCCGGTCGCGACCGAAAACCCGCACTATGCGGTCGTCGAGGTCGGCTCGGTCGACGGCGGTCCGGTCGCGCTCGAAAACATCGGCTTCGACGGCATGGTGTTCCGCGCCGGCGAAACGTACGACTTCAGCGTGTGGACGCGCGCGCACGACCGCGAACTGCCGCTGACCGTCGCGCTCGTCGGCGACGACGGCACGCCGCTCGCCACGGCTGAACTGACCGCGCCGGCATCGTACGCGGGCGGCGACTGGTCGTGGCTGCACGCCGAACTGACCGTGCCGGAAGCCGACGCGTCCGACGACGCCGGCGACAAGCCGGTCGTCGCGTCGCAGGGCATGCTGCGCGTCGCGTTCGACCAGCCCGGCGTCGTCGACGTGGACTTCGTCTCGTGCGAGCCGCGCACCACGTACAAGGGCCTCGAACACTTCCGTCCGGATCTGGTGAAGGCGCTCGACGAACTGCACCCGCGCTTCATGCGCTTCCCCGGAGGCTGCATCACGCACGGCCTCGGCATGAGCAACATGTACCACTGGGATCGCACCATCGGCGACGTGGAGCACCGCCCGCACAACTTCAACGTGTGGGGCTACCACCAGTCGTTCCGCATCGGCTTCTACGAGTACTTCCGCCTGTGCGAAACCATCGGTGCGAAGCCCCTGCCCGTACTGCCGGCCGGCGCGAGCTGCCAGAACACGAGCCAAGGCCCGGTGCCGGTCGCGCAGGAGGACATGCCCGCCTACATCGACGAGGTGCTCGGCCTCATCGACTTCTGCAACGCCGACCCGGCCACCAACGCATGGGCCGCCAAGCGCGCCGAAATGGGCCATCCGGAGCCGTTCGGCCTCGAATACCTCGGCATCGGCAACGAGGACCTCATCGACGACGTGTTCAAGAACCGCTTCCAGCAGATCTTCGACGTGGTCAAGGCCGCGCACCCTGAAATCACCGTCGTCGGCACCGTCGGCCCCGCGCCGAGCGGTCAGGACTACGAGCAGGGCTGGGCGTACGCGCGCGAAGCCGGCATTCCGATCGTCGACGAGCACTCCTATCAGGCGCCGAGCTGGTGGTTCCACAACCTCGACCACTACGACGACGCCGACCGCCAGGGCCCGAAGGTCTACCTCGGCGAATACGGCTCGTGGGGCACCGGCCTCATCAACGGCCTGTCCGAAGCCGCGTTCATGGGCCGCATGGAATTGAACGGCGACGTCGTGCACATGGCGTCCTACGCGCCGCTGTTCTGCAAGAACGGCCACGACAGCTGGAACCCGAACCTCATCTACTTCGACAACGAGCACGTCTACCACCCGTACAGCTACTGGGTGCAGCAGATGTACGCGACCACTACGGCCGACACCGCATGGCCGGTCGCGATCGACGGCACGACCGCGTTCCGACGCAAACTGCCGGACACGATCGGCGTCAAGATCGACGGCGGCGCGCACGCCGACTTCAGCGAGTTCTCCATCGAAACCGCCGACGGCCAGCGCGTCGACCTGCCGGACGTCTCCTACCGCGGCAACGGCCCGATCGACCTCGGCGTGGACCTCCACGCGGACGCGTACACGATCCGCGCCAAAGTCACCTACCACGAGGGCATGTGGGGCGTCAACATCGTCTCCGGCGACCTTGCGGGCAAGAACCACAACCGCACGTCGCTCGGCCGCGGCTTCGGCCTCGGCCTCATCCGCGACGGCGCCGGCTACAACATCGCCGGCACCGAAGTGTCGATGGACGCCGTGCGTCCCGGCACCGTGTGGGACGTACGCGTCGACGTCGCCGATCGCGGCGAGACGATGAAGCTCACGATCAACGGCGAAGTCGTCGCCGAAGGCCGCGAAGTGCCCGACGAACCGCGCCGCACCGTGTCCGTCTCGCGCGACGAGGAGGCCGGCGTCGACTACATCCGCATCGTCAACGCACTGCCGGAGGCGGCGGACGTCGACCTGACGCAGGTGCTCGACGAACTCGGCGTGAGCGAGGCTGCGCGCGCGAACGCGACCGCCAACGTGCTCACCGGCGACGATCCGTACGCGGGCGACAAGGGCGCCGAATCGCCGACCCGGCCGACGGCCCACGAGGCGGACCTCGCGTCCGGCACGTACACGGCGCCGGCCTGGTCGTTCACCACGCTCGTCATCCGCTGAATTCCTCCGCGGCATCAGCCGAGACTAGACTGAAGGGAGCGCATGCGCCGCCCACGCGATACATGGGTTGCGCATGCCTCCCTTTTGTCATGCCGAAGCCGGCATTCGGTCGAAGACGTCCAAACCGGACGTCTCTGGCCAACCGCATCCGACCAACCGCATCCGACCCGACCAAGGAGCACCACCGTTGTCCGCCCCGACCGACGCAGCCGACGTCTACGGCACAACCATCGACATCGCAATGGACACCAGCGCCGACGTCTTCGACGCGACCGTCAACGACAAGACGGGCGCTGGCAGCGGCGGCAGCAAGGCGCTCGCCGCCGCCGTCGCCACGCCCGGTCCGCGCAAAATCACCATGCGGCAGGCCATCGGTTTCGGCATCGGCGACTTCTACGGCGGCGGACAGCTCACCGTCTGCGCCACCTACCTGACGCTGTTCTGGACCCGCTTCTGCGGCATGGACATCGGCACCGCACAGACCGTGGTCGGCCTGAGCGCCATCATCAGCGCGTTCGCCGCACTCCTGTTCGGCGTCTTCGACGACAACCTCTACCGCTATCCGATCGGCCGGCGGTTCGGACGGCGCCGGCTCATGCTGCTCGTCACGTCGCCGCTCATCCTCACCGGCGTGCTGCTGTGGATCCCCGGACTGCCGGTCGGCGTGTACTTCGCGACCTACGCGCTGTGGGTCGTGCTCGGCCAGTCGTTCGCCACCGGATACAATCCGCTGCCCGGCGAAATGACGCCCGATTTCAACGGGCGCACCAAACTGTCCACCACGCGCCTGTTCATCTCCACCGGCGCGGGCACGCTCATCCCGCTCGCCGGCAGCGCCGTTCTGGCCGTATTCGGCGAAACCAAGCCCGACGGGTACATGGCATTCACCATCACCACCACCGTGCTGTTCGCGCTCGCCGTGTTCGGCGCATGGCGGTTCACGTGGGAAATGACGCCGGAGGAAGCCGGATTCGGGGCGTACGCGCGCGGTGAGATCCGCGACGGGCATATCGGGCTGGCCGGCTGGTGGCGGCGCGCGCTCAAGGTGCTGCGCGAATACGCGACCACGCTGCGCGTCTCCGTGTTCCGCAAGCATTTGGCGATCTACCTGCTCGTGCAGGTCTCGATGGACGTGTTCGGGCAGACGTTCGTGTTCTTCGTGGTCTACAACTGGAACCACACGGCCGCGTTCGCCTCGCTGCTGCTCGGATGCCTTGCGATCTCGCTGCCGCTCATGCCGTTGTTCGGGCTCGGCATGACCAAGCTCGGGCCACGCCGCATGTATGCGATCAACTTCGCCGGATGCCTGAGCGGGCTGGCGTGGCTGTTTGTCGCGTGGATGCTGGCTCCGGGGGCCGGCGCGGGATCGGGCGACGTGAGCTTGCCGGGAACGTGGTGGACCGTGTTCGCCGTGGCCGGCGCGGTGTGGTTCTTCGCGTTCAAATCGCTGTGCGGATACCTGCCGTGGGCCGTGTTCCCGTACATCGCCGACGTGGATCAGATCGTGACCGGACGGTACCGTTCCGCCACGTTCTCCGGCATTCAGTCCTCGTTCCGCCAGCTGTGCTCGGGACTGGCGACCATCGCGGTGGGCGCGGTGCTCTCGTTCGTGGGCTTTGATGCGACGCGCGCCGCCCAGACGCCGGCGGCCCGCATCGGCCTCGGTGCGGTGCTGCTCGGATGGTTCGCGTTCGCCATGATCGTGTGCTGGATCATTTCCTCGCGTCTGACCATCGACAAGCGCACCGACGGCATCGTGCTCGCCGAAATCACCCGTCTGCGCAACGGCGGCAGTAAGGCCGACGTGACGCCCGAAACCCGACGCGTCGTCGAATCGCTCACCGGCCTGCCCTACGAGCGGTGCTGGCGTTGAGCGGCGTGGGCGGCACGTGGGCGGTGCGAGTGACGTGCGGCAGAGCGGAAGGCGCAACCCTCATTCGACTGAATGGATGACGGCGCCCTCTTTCTGGCAGATGACGGCGTCCGGCGTATGGACTCGTGCATGACTCATCCTTAAATCCATCCATAATCCATCTATCTGGGTTGAGTGCGGTACTTTTTCGATCATGCGGACATCTATCTTCGTCGAGTGTGGTACGTCTGTGTACCATCAACGAATACAAAGGCCGAAAAATGGCGGATTGGCAGCGTCGGTACTCGTAATGTCCTTGATGACCCACCACACTCAACGAAGATGGATGTTCGCTCGACCGGAAAAGTACCGCAGTGAACGCAGATAGACGATAACAATGGGGCCGACAAAAGAACGTGATGGGCTCGCCGCCGTTTTTCGGAGGATATCGTTGCGGATCAACAAGCGCGGGCATGGCTGTCCATAGGCCTGTCCCATCTGCACAACGCAATGCTGTTTTGTCTCTCAGCCACGGCATCGCATGTCGGGTGGCTCCGGCGACACCATGATCAGCAATCGCCAATCGGTCTGCTCGATGAACCGGTTGAAACCCGTTGCCGAAGATTTCAGCCGGGAAGATAACGAAACGATCGGCCGTCAGCGCAGCGGGCGATCGACCGGCATGCGGATATCTTCAGCAAGTGGCCCGATTTGTCCGCAATGCGCGCTGCCACCCGTCGGGCGAGGGCCTCTTCGCTGTCTTTGGCGCCGAGATCAAGACTGGTGACTTGGACGTACGACCATCCAGCGTCTTCGATGCGTTTGCGACGATTGCTGTCGGTCAACCATTGGGAGGCATGATGCCTGCCATCATATTCAACCGCAACCCGCCATTGCGGGAACGCCATGTCAAGTAGCAGCGTCCTGCTGGTTTGCGGATCCTGAATGGCATGGTTGACTTCCGGGCATGGCAATCCGTACCGCATCAGCGTCAACCGTGTCCGCGTCTCCATGGACGAGTCCGTTCGTTCCCTCATCAGACGCAACGCTTTCACGCAGTTATTGAAGCCTCGGGGCAATCTTCGCTCGGCGGGATATTCGGCTTTCCATTCCCTGAATCGCTGCAGAGCCGATTCGAAGTCGTCCAAGCCTGCTCGTCGCAGCCGCAAATCCCTTCTCATCATGGAATCGCCGAGTACCACCAATTCCTCAAGAGCGAGGCGCGAGGCCATCATCATCCAGGTATGAACGGGATCCACGCAGGTGAGGCGTTCCACCTCTACCGTTGCCAAAGGGCCCTCCCACACCACAAAGCGCACGTCCCTCAGCCGTGGACGGTCTCCCGCTTTCCTCACGCAGGCGACGAGATCATCCGCGTTGATGCCGGACATGCGCGGCTGTTCCACGGACAGCAGATCCAATGCCGTTGACATCGCAAAAACGAGTTTGTTGCGCGTACGGCGTTGCGCCTGCATGCAGGTCCGCATACGTCGATACTTGAGTTCTGACAAGGATGTCAGTGCATAGGAACCGTTCCCGTTCATGATTTGACTGTAGAGGAACATGACTGGTGATGCCAGCGCTTGCCGGATGATTGTGGATATGTGGAGAAAAACGCGCTATCCACATGGTCTGTCTGGATTGTGCATAACTCGCTCCGGTTCCCATGGTCAGCGCCACGGCCTTGTTCCGATCCATGGACATGGCGGCCTATTTGCCCGAACGGGGCAGATGACGCTGCCGGGCGAGATCGAAGGTGTAGATCGCGAGCGCGAGCCAGATCACCGAGAATGAGACGAACCGGTGTGCGGGCACCCGTTCGCCCAACACCAGAATGCCGAGAATGAGCTGAATGGTCGGCGTGATGTATTGGGTGAAGCTCAGCAGCAGAAACGCCGCGTGCTTGACGCCGTACGACGTGAGCACGAGCGGGATCACGGTGAGCAGGCCACAGCCGGCGAGCAGCGCCCACACCCACCACGGTTCGCCCGCCGGCACGCCGAACCGCGGCTGCGCGGCGAGCGCCGCGAACGCGATCGGCGAGAGCACGCCGGTTTCGAACGTCAATGATTCGAACGGATCAAGCGGCACGAACCGTTTGATCAGGCAGTAGCCGCTGTAGCTGAACGTCATGAGCATGGCCACGCCCGGGACGTGCCCGGTGTCGACGACGTACAGCGCCGCGCCCGCCAGCGCGACGAGCATGGACACGATGCCGAGCCGCGTGGTGCGTTCCCGCAGCAGCACAAGCGCGAGCAGCATGTTGATGATCGGCAGGAGGAAGTTCGCGGCGCTCGCCTCCGACGTGCGTCCGATCGAGACGAGATAGATGTAGACCACCCAGTTCACCGTGACGAGCACGGCTGCAGCTGTTGCCATCCAGAAAATACGCTGCGTGCGCCACATGGCGCGTACGCTCCGCACGAACCTCGCCCACCGGCCGGACGCGAACATGAACAGCAGCATGACGATGGCCGCCGTGAGGATGCGGTACAGCATCACGTTCATGGACGGCACGCTTGCCAGCGCCGCCCAGTACAGCGGAAACATGCCGTAGAAGAAGGCCGCGAACAGTGTCGCCGCGACGCCCTTCGGGGTTTGCGTCACTTGGTCGCGGCCGGCGCCGATGGTGTTGCTTGCGTTCTGCTGATGCTGCTCGTTGCTCACCGGACGATGATACCGCGGCGGCGAGCTTGTCAATCGGCGTTGGCGTTCACGCCTCCGCCCACGCCGCCAGCCGATCGGCGTCGGCGGTACGCAGGAAGCGGAACCGCAGTTCGTCGATGTCATTGGTGACGAACAGCGGCATTCGCAGGGTTTCGATGCCGCGCGGCTCGCGCCACAGCGCCGATGTGCGCGACACGGACTGCACGCGTGACCGGCGGGTGACCATCATGTACCGGCTTAGACCGCGCGTTCCGGTCGCCACGATGCGGTGGGGAAGTGTCATGGCCGGGGCGCTCTCCAGCGTTTTCGCATCGGCGGTCCCGCCAGCGGAAACCGCGGAGGCCGCAGGATTCGCCGATCGGACGCAGTCGTTGATGAGGGGAATCGTCGTCTTGCCCTGCGGCTGTGCTGTGCCGCCGGTAACGTTGCCCGCAATGTCGCGCGCGTCGTTCGTCTTCCTGTCCGTCATCTCGCCCGGCAGCGCATACCCCTCGACCCGAGCGCGCAGCCAATCGCAGACCGTCCACAGCGCGGCGGCCAGCGTTACGATCGCCGTCACCGGCCATGCCCACCATCGGCCCGTCCAGCCGTACGTCAGCATCACCCCGACCGTCCCGGCGACGGTCAGCAGCCCGCACGTGATCGGTAATGTCACGTAATACCGCGTCAGGCCGCGGCCGGTGCGACGCATCGGCAGATCGTCGCGCACATCCCACTCCGGTAGCATCGCGCGCAGGATCGCGGTCACGCGGCGCGTGCCCACGACCGGCAGGATGTCCGACGCATCGGAACCGGACGCATCGTCGTCGCCGGAGTTCGTCGACGCGCTCAGGCCGAGACTGACCGAGCACAGCCGGAACGGCCGGCGCAGCAGTGACTGGCGGATCACGATCGTCTGAATGCGGCTGACCGGCAGCGTGGACGTGCGGCGTGTGAACAGACCGCGCACGATCACCAGGTCGTCGCCGCGACGCCACACTTCGAACCCGTAGAACCGCAGCATCGCCGCAACGACGCTCACGGCCATGACCACAACGACGCACGCCGCCGCGAACAGTGCGATCGACAGGGCCCCGCGCGCGACGATCGCGTCGACCGACCGCGTGGCCGAACGCATCCAGTCGCGCGGGATCAGGTCATGGATTTGGTCGAAGAACGCGTACATCGCCAGTGCGGCGGTGAGCGCGCCGATGTTGGTGACGGCAAACAGGATGATGTCGCGCACGGACGCGCGGAATACCGGCCGGTCGGAGAACGCTGAGATGCGAGGGATGCCGTCGCGCGCGGGGATGTCGTTGTCGGTCGGCTTACGTGACGCCGGGGTTTGCGATGCCGATGCCGTTGATGCCGATGCCGTTGATGGTGATGCCGTTGCTGCGGGTGCCGCCGATGCGGGCGACTGCGCGGCGGATGCCGGTGCCGATGCGCTGGCCGCGCGCAGCGACTCCAGCTCGAGCTGCAGCGCGACCGGCACCGCGTCGAGCGTGATGTTTGCGTCCGATCCGGCCGCCGTGATCGTCAGCCGCGTCACGCCGAACGGCTGCAGGTACATCGGCGACGCGCTGTCGATCGTGTGGATCGCGCCGTATCCGATCGTGCGGTGTTTGCGCGAGAACAGGCCCGTACGCAGCTCCAGCGCGTCCGCTCCCAGCCGGTAGCGCGTGGTCAGCCATTCGGTGACGGCCGGCACGACGAACAGCGCCAATGCCAGCACGACGGCGCCAGCGAAAATCCAGTCGGACCAGCCGTTGCGGATGATCCGGTAGCCGACGACGGCGAGCAGCACGCCGATCGCCGACTTGACCGAGCCGGCGACGCCCATGATCAGCGCAGCCGGATGCAGCATGCGCCATCCGTCATCGTGACGGCCGGGATGTGCTGGATCGTTCGTCTCAGTCGTGCACATCACAAGTCCTCCTTCGCGACGGCGACGCGTTCGGCGATAAGCGCCGTCACACGTTCCGCCTCGGCCGTTTCGAGCGATTCGATCTTGTGCTCGCCGACGGCGGTGTGCACGCTGATGGTCGTCAGACCGAACCGGCGCAGGATCGGGCCTTGCTCGGTGTCCACGTGCTGCACGCGGTTGTACGGGATCGTCGTGGTTGTGCGGAACAGCCAGCCGTCTCGGATGCGCAGATAGCGGTCGCCGATCATGAAGCGGTTGAACGCGTAGCGGTAGCGCGTCTGCAGCGGCTGCGACGCGAGACTGAGGATCGCGCCCGCGCCGACCAAACCGATGACGAGCGGCTGCCAGAAATGCCACCAGCCGTTGAACCAGCAGATCGCCGCCGCGACCGCGCATCCGGCGAGCCAGCATGCGCAGCTGACCGCCTCGCCGATCATCCAGACCTGGTCCATGCGTTCGGGCAGCTTGCGCCACTCGTTCGTGTGGTTCCACGGGACGGACTGTGAGGGATCGTGCCTCGGCGGTTCGGGCGTTGCCGGTTCGGATGGCATCGGTATGGGCGCCGTTGATGCGGGCCTCGCCGGTTCGGCGACGGGCGGAGCCGCGGTTGCCGGGATGTTGGATGCTGCGGATAGGGCGGTCGTTTGCGGTGGTGCGCCGGTGTCGATGATTGGTTTCGGCGATGCGGTGTCGTCCATGAGTTCCCCTTCTGCGGATGCGCGTGCGCACGGTTGACGTACGGTTACGATGCCTTCACTCTAGACGAAGCGGATGCGGCTGCGACGATTGGGTACACGCTTGTTGACTAGGGGACGAGGTGGACTGGACAAATCGGCGGGAATG
Organism: Bifidobacterium miconis; assembly: GCF_019331735.1. GTDB lineage: Bacteria > Actinomycetota > Actinomycetes > Actinomycetales > Bifidobacteriaceae > Bifidobacterium > Bifidobacterium miconis. Next base: position 50,162 of record NZ_JAHBBH010000012.1, on the reverse strand, counting down.
CGGTTGAGTGGAGACCGTGAGCAAGGGAGATCCCGTGACCGAGTCCAACATGTTCCCGCCGGAGAAACGTTCGCCGGCGTCGTTATCTGCATCGTCGACGTCGTCTGAGTCGTCGACGGCACTGTCCGGCGATCCGGTGTCCGGCGATTCGGTGTCCGGCGATCCGTACGGCACTGGTCCGTACGCGGCGAATCCGTACGTGACGTACGCCCAGTCGCAACGGGTCGGGGCAACGGCGTCGGACGCGCGTCGTCCCGCGCTGTGGGAGCCGTGGTACGGGATCGGTTTCCGCGCGGCGACCGTGCGGATGTTCCGCAAGACGTTCGTGTTCCACGGGCGCGCGTCGCGCGGCGAATACTGGTGGGCGTGGCTGTTCGGCATGCTCGTGCAGGCGGTCTGCATCGCGATCGCAAGCGTCGCCATGCTGTGGGCCGGCGTCGGGACCGCGGTCTGGGACGACGCGGGAACCGTGGCGCAGCTCGTCTGCTGGCTGCTGCTGTTTCTGCCTGACCTGTCGCTGTCCGTGCGCCGGCTGCACGACGAGAACCTGCGCGGATGGTGGGTGATTCTGCCCACCGCGCTGCAGCTCGGCGCGTTCGCGGCGTTTTTCGCGGTGCTGTTCGTCGGCGGCATGATCGACGGATACGCCGGGGGTGACGACGGTTCGCTGCAGGTGACCGTCGTGGCCACGCTGACCATGCTCGGCATGCTGTTGCTGGCCTTGCTCGCGTCGGTGCTGCTCATGATTCTGCCCAGCGACTCGCGCGGCGCGCGATTCGACCGGCCGCCAGCGGTGTCCGATACGGCCCGCGAGGAGGCGCGATGACCGGTCCGGCTGACTGCAACCGTCCGCATGACGACGATTTGCGCGACGGCAATCCGCTCGTCGGTTGGCGCGCGTGGTGGCGCGAGCCGCACTTTCTGGAGAAAAACACGATGTTCGGCTGCGTGCTGATCGTGCTCGAACTGATCGTCATGCCGCCCGATTCGCCGGTGCAGATGCTGCTCGCGCTCGCGTGGCTGGGACTCATCGCGGCGATCCCGTTCATGCGCGGCGTGCCGTGCGCGCTCGTGCTGCTGGCCGCTGTCGTGGGATGCTCGTTTTTGCCAGGACAGGGCTGGTGGACCAGCGGTGGCACGGCGATCATGACCGCGTTCCTCGCCGTCGGCTATCTGCTGCCGCGGTGGGGTGCGGTCGCGGCGGTATTCGGCTACGCGATGATCGACGCGATCGGTTTCTCGTTCGCCGGCACCAATTCGATCGGCGGCCGCGCGATCCGCGGCGTCATCGGCGCGATCAACGACATCGTCGCCGACGATGCAGCGACGGGCGGCGCCGCGGCTCGCAAACAAGCCATTGCAGCCGCGCTGCCGCAGTATTCGGTCATCGTGCTCGTGTTCACGTTCGTGCTCGACCTGATGATCGTCGGGTTTCTCGTCACGTTCGGCGCGGCGTTCCGGCGCACCGCCGACGCGAACGAGCGGGCCGCGCGCAGCGAACGGCTGTTGCGCCGCATCACGCGCGAACAGGAGCTCGCGCACATGATCCACGATTCGGTGGCCAACGACATGTCCACCATCGCCATGCTCGCGTGGCGGGCGAAGGCCGCGGTTGCGGCAGACTTCGATGACATCCGAAAACCGCGCCAAGGCGACGGACGATTCCGCGGATTCGTCGGGCGTCCCAGCCGTTCCAGCCGTTTCGGGCATTGCCGGCTCCGGGGATCTCGACGCGATGCTCGACACCATCTACGAACGGTCGCACCATGCGCTCGACCGCGTGCACGAGGTGATCGACGTGCTTAACGGCACGCGGGAACCGGTGACTAATCCGGATTTGTCCGAAGGAATTGCCGCGCATGAAGAGGGCATGGAATCTCCGTTCGAAGCGCAACTGGAAAAGTACGTCGAAGATCAGGATCGCACGATGGCCATGCTGGGCATTCGGGGTACGTCCCAAGTGCGGTGTACGGGCTCGAAGACGGTGTCGCCAGCCGTGAGAAGAGCGACGATGAACCTTCTGGAGGAAATCTATGCGAATCTGGTGCGGCACTGCGCGATGCGGGCGGATCCGGCATACCACTTGTTCGTCACTATCGACGATCGGCGTATTCGCATCAACGAGGTCAACGTGCTCGCGGACGAATCCGATTCCTTGACCCATGGTCACCGGCATGGCAGCGGTCTTAGTCTTCATCGCGCGTCCATCGAGGCGTTTGGCGGCACGTTGCATGCCAGTGCGCAGGATGGCGCGTGGACGATCGACGCTGAAATTCCGATTGTGGCCAACTAGCGACTTAACCAGATCGCGATGGCGTGGGCGAGGGAATGGGCGCCGAGCTTGTCGACCGCCCGGTGCGCGTGCGTGCGCACGGTCGAAGCGGCCACGCCCCAACGCGAGGCGATCTCGTCGTAGCTGAGGCCCTGCGACAGCAAATGCAGGGTTTCGGACTCTTTGGCGCCAAGCTTGGGGCGGTTCCCGGTGTTGGCATCGACATCGGTCTCGGTGCCGGGCGTGATGGCCGCTTCGGGCACGGTTGAAGCGGCCGCGGTTCCCGTCACGACGACCGCCGCATCGGCGGCGCGGAACATGCCTGCGAACTGCGGCGGGGCAAAGGTTCCGCCGGTCGCCACCGTACGCAGCGCCTTCGCCAACTGCGGAATGTCCGCCTTCGATACGATGCCCTGCGCACCCGCCTTGGCAGCGCGACGTGCATACGCGTCCGTCGGAAACGCGGTGATGGCGAGCAGCGCCACCCGGTTGGTGCGCTGCCGGATCATACGGCATACGCTCACGCCGGTCGCGTCTCCAAGCGACATGTCCACCAACAGCACCTGCGGCCGCGTATCCGGATCGAGCGTCCTGTGCACCGCCTCGTCCGCGGTTTCCACGCCCCACAGCCATCTCGATTCCGGCAGCAGCTGCGGCATGATCCCCTTCAATGCCAGCAGCGCCATGCGATCGTTGTCCACCGCTGCCACCGTCACCGGCACGCGTGCGGACCCTTGTGTTTCGACCATGAATCCCATCCTAATTGTTCGGGGTTCGTCTTGCCGTCATTGCTTGGACGGGTCATGAACGTTCGCTGGTAGACATGTGTGGATATCGTCACGATTCGTTCAGCAACGACGGGTAGCCTGAACGGCATGAGCACCAACGAACCTCAGCCCCAGCATCAGCCGGATTCCGGCGCACCGTCGCAGCCGACGCGGTCGCAACCGTCCGCACAATCCCAGCAGTCGCAGCAACCGCAATCGTATCCGCCGTATCCGCAACAGCCGCAGTATCAACAGCCGCAATACCAAGCTCAGTCGTCGTATCAGCAGTACCAGCCATACCCCTACGCCTACCCGCCGCAGCCGCCGGTCGACCCGGAAACGGTCCGCCGCCGCACCCTGCGCAAAACCGTCGGCCGCGTCGCCGGCCTCGCGCTCGCGTATCAGGCCATATTCACCGCCACAAGCCTGATCGCGGGCATGGTGATCGGCCTCGCCGCCGCCACGTCCCGTTACGGTTCGCAAGCTATGTCCGGCATGTTCTCCGAGCAGGAACTGTCCCAGTTCGAGCAGGAGATCGCCCGGCAGACCGTGCAATGGACCGGCGCGCTGTACATTCTGGCCGTCGCGGTCGGCTTCGCGTTCATGCTGCTCATGCGTCATCGCACGATCCTCACGCGCGCGTTCTGGACCGGCGACCCGCGCGAGCCGCATGCCGCGATGCGCCCCGCGTGGCTGCTTGCGTTCGCCGCGATGCTGGTCGGCGTGCAGGGCGTGTCCATTGTGATCCAGGTCGCGTTTGCCGCGCTCGACACGCCGCTCGCGTCACCCACGTCGGAGGGCATCGAGGAGTCGGCCGTCACGGTGAGCATGTGGCTGTACATCGGCCTGATCGGGCCGGTCATCGAGGAACTCGTGTTCCGCGGAGTGGTGATGAAGGAGCTCAAGCCGCTCGGCAGGAATTTCGCGATCCTCACCTCGTCGCTCATGTTCGCGCTGTTCCACGACGACGTGGTGCAGGGCTTGTTCGCGTTCGCGTGCGGTCTGATCTTCGCGTTCGTCGCGATGGAGTATTCGCTGGTGTGGTCGATCGTGTTGCACGTGTTCAACAATGCGGTCATCGGCGGCGTGTTCAGTGCGATCGCCGACCGGTTCGGAGATACGGGCAACGTCGTGTACGCGGTGTGTTTGGTGATCGTCGGCGTGGGCGGCCTGATCTGGGTGCTGCTCAAGTACGGCTGGGGATTGCGCGAGTACGTGCGCGTCAACCGGTCCGCGCCCGGCACGTACTGGGGCTGGACGTCCGGCCTGTTCCTCACGCTGGTGATCCTGAACGTGCTGATTGCGCTTGTTTCGTTCGCGATGGCGATGGCCGGCGCGGCATGATCGCGTGATCGGCGGCCGGTCTGGGCGTGTGCGGAGGACGGCTTGTCTTACAGTGGAATGGACCGATTTTCCGCATGCTGTTTGCCTGACGTTGGGAGTGCCATGAGCGATTTCGAACCGTTCTACGATGTGAACCTGAGCTACGACGACAATTACGCGAAGGGCCCGTTCGGCGCGTTCGCCGCGGCGCTTGCGGCGGACGCGGACGGGACCGCCGCCAGTGCGGACGCCGCCGGTGCGGTTGCCGACGAGTCGGCCGTCGACTTCCTCGGTCACCAGGTCAACCTGCCGTTCGGCATCCCCGCCGGCCCGCTGCTCAACGAGCGGTTCACCACGGCCGCGTTCCGCGCCGGCTTCGACCTTGCCACCTACAAGACCGTGCGCTCGCGCGCGTGGGGCTGCAACCCGTTCCCGAACGTGCTCGCCGTGCATCCGCAATCCGCCGACGGCTCGCTCATCCCCGGCAGTGCCGAACTCGACGAGGGCGTGCTCGCCGACACCCGCTACGAGCAGCCGATCTCCATTTCCAACTCGTTCGGCGTGCCCTCGCGCGACCCGGACGAATGGCAGCCCGACATGAAGCGCGCCATCGCCGCCGCAGGTCCGGGCCAGCTGCTCATCCCGAGCTTCCAGGGCTCGCGTACGGAAGGCATGACCACCGACGACTACATCGCCGACCATGTCGCCACCGCGCGGCTTGTCACCGAAACCGGCGCCGACCTGATGGTCATGAACACGAGCTGCCCGAACGAGGGCCACAACCGTCTGCTGTGCCACGATCCGGCGCTGGTCGGGCGCATCACCGAGGCCGTGAAGAACGAGATCGGCGACCGCGCGCTCGCGATCAAGCTCGCCTACATCCCGCCGACCGAAGTGACCGGCGGCTGGGGTCCGGAGCGCACGATCGTCGACGATTCCGCGCTCGAGTTCATGGTGAAGGAAACCGCCGAGCGTGGCACGGTGCAGGCGTTCTCCGCGATCAACACGATTTCCGCACGACTGGTCGACGCGAACGGCGAACAGGCGCTGCCGGGCGCGGGCCGCGACCGCAGCGGCGTGTGCGGCCGTGCGATCCGCCGCGCCGGCCTCGACATGGTGGCCCGTCTGGCCGCGATCCGCGAGAAGCTCGGACTGGACTACACGATCATCGGTTTGGGTGGCGTGGTCTCGCCCGAGGATTATGCCGCGTACCGCGCGGCCGGTGCCGACGCGGTGATGAGCGCCACCGGTGCCATGTGGGACGCCGACCTCGCCCGCAAGATCAAGGCCGCCCGCTGAATCCCGATGCGTGACGTGCGCCGCGGCGGCAGCGGCGCATCGGAGCGTTATGGCGTTACGGCAGGTAGTCGAAGGCCGTGCGGACGGTGACCGGCTTTCCTGCCGTGATGACGTATTCGATCGCCGGGATGGCGGTTTTCGGATGCACCAGATTCGTGTTCGGATCCGCTTCGATGATCAGCGGTTTCGGCTGCGGATCCGCGTTGTCCGCGCCGTCACGGTCGTCCGGACCGTCCGTCAGCGCGGCGGCGCTGCAGAACAGCCCGTCGCAATCGCACCGCGCATTCAATCCCCCAACCGCCCGCGTCGGCCGCCGCAGATCGTCGTTGTTCACCGCAAAACCGCAGTCGTATGCGGTGCAGTCCACGTCCGACATGATCCGATGCGTGCGCACGTGACCGTGTTCGGTCGCTTCCACCGTCGTTTCGACCCGCACGCCGCGGCACGGCGACCAGCGAATCGCAAACCCGCGGGAATCCGCGCGCAGCAGCTCGGCGACGCCCTTGCAGTACACGAATCCGTCGATGCGGAATGCAAGCATGCTGTCGGGCGCGTTCTCGCGCACGTTCATCATCGAATGCGCCACCGAGAACCCGAACGCGCTCGAATACGCGAACTTCGAATACTTGTCGATATCGTGCGCGCGACGGTCCGCGCCGACCAGCCCCGGCGTCAGCAGCACCACGTCGCCGTCCGACCCGCGTTGGACGATCGTGTGCGTCGCCTCACTGTAATGACGCGGCTCCAGCTGCGGCATCGGCGCGGCCGGCACCCGCCAGAACTCGTGATCGGCCGGCAGCGCGAGGAACAGGAACGCCTCGAGCCCCCAATACGGCGAGCCCGGCGCGTTGTACGACTCCTGCATGCGCAGGTTCGGGTATCCGTAGCCGATGGTGAGTACGCCCGCATTGTCGAAAATCGGGCGGTTCAGCCAATCCGCCAGATGCCGGGCGATGATGCCCTTGAGCACCGGCAGCGGGAACACGTCGATGCCGGCGACAGCGCACGCGGAGAAGAACGCGACTTGCGCGAACCGGTAGGTCTGCGAACGGCCGAATGCGGGGGCGGGGCCGTCGGGCGAGAACCAGTGGATGTAGTCGCGGCCGAACTCGTAGGCGCGTTCGCGGAACCGGCGCGCGTTGTCCGGATCCTCGTCGGCCATGAACAGCGCATAGAGCACGCCGAACGTCACCAATACGAACGGATTGTAGTAGTCCTTGTCGCCGTTCGCGCCGTCCGAATACCAACCGCCGCGGTCGTACAGACTGTTGATGAACTCGACTCCGGCCTTGAGTTTCGCGGCATCATACGGCATGCCACGCTTGAGCAGCGCCACGTTGGCGATGATGCGGAAGAACGTCCAGTTGCTGGACAGGCAACGGTGACGGTTGATCTCGTTGAGCCAGTCGGCGAGGTTGCGTTTCGCCTCGTCGCCGAGCGGATCCCACACCTGCGCGGGCGCGAACAGCATGCCGAACGCGATCGACGCCATTTCGCAGAACTTCTGGTCGTAGTCGTGGCAGGGATGCCAGTAGTCGGGATGGTTCGGGTCGGTGCCGGCGGTCAGGCCGTCGCGCACGATGCGCTCGAAGTCGGCGTCGCGGCCGCCGCCGGCCCAGAACGGGGTGAGCCCCCACAGTACGCGCGAGAACGCCTCCATGGGAATGGTGTCGTTCTCGTACCAGGTGCTGGTCGAACCGATGTCGAGACGTGCGCCGGAAGGCGAGTAGAACGGTTTGACCGGGTCGATGATGCGTTTGAGCACGGCGCACGCACGATCGCGGGTGCTGAAATCGTCGACGGTGATGCGCAGTTGGCGGGGACTCATTGGTATGCCTGATTTCTGGATGATGGTGTTGCGGATGATGTGGATGGGAGCTGCGGTCCGCGTTCAGTCGGCGTGTTCAGTCGGCGTGTTCTTCGACGGTGAACACGGTCTGCGTGCCGTCCGGCGCGGTGACGACGGCCTTGTCGGCCGGGGTCAGGCCGGTCGGCAGCGTCGCGTAGAAGTCGATCGTGCCGGAGCCGTTGAAGGAGAATGCGGCGCGCCACTGTTCGGGCGTGATGTCGTGCAGCGGACGCTCGGCGATCATGCGGCGGTTCTCGCGGTCGAGCGCGAAACCGCTGTCCGGGCGGGCCCACAGCGACCACGGGATCACCGTGCCGGTGACGCGCGCACGGCCGTCGGCGCCGGCCGCGTCGCCGTCGACGGCACCGCTGTCGGCCGCGTCGATCAGCGTCTTGGCCGACTGCCCGCCGTTCACGCGATCGTCGTCCGCCAGCCGCGTCCAGATCACCTGATCGGCCCAGACCGTCGCGTCGTCGGGCGCACCGGCTGCGTCATCGTGCGTGTCAGTTGCGCCGGCTGCATCGTGCGCGCCGGTCGTGACGGCAGTGCCGTCGTCGTACGCGCCGTACGCCCAGATCGTGTACGTGCCCGGCTCGTCCAGCAGCCCGTCCACGGTGAACACGCCGTTGCCCTGCGCGACCGCATCGTACGCGACCTGCGCGCCGCCGTCATGCGCGACGCGCAGCCACACGCGGTCGAGATTCGAATACACGCGCACCGTGCTCGGTCCCTCCGCGCGCGCCGTGTACCGCCGCGACGCGATGTACACGAACGGATCGAGCCGGTTCCAGTTCGCCTTGTGCAGGTAGAACGCGTCCTTCTTCACCCGCCGGTTCCACGTCACAAGACCCTTGTTGTTGATTTCGAACCGTCCCGCCTCGCTCGGCCGGTGATCTACGCCGAAATCGAACATGTTCCACAGCGACGTCGACCACAGCCAGTTGTGTGTGTTGATGTACGCCAGCGCCTCCTCGTGCTGCAGTGACTGGTATTCCTCGGGCTGCCAGTAGCTGTTCGGACGCGTCTTATGCGCGTTCGGATGCAGCTCGTGCTGGTCGACGCTCGCGCCCGTGCCGTACTCCGACAGGCCCAGCGGGCGGCGTTCGATCGAACGCTTCTGCTCGATGAGCGCGCCGAAACCGGGCTGCGAATACCAGCCGGGATACATGTTCCACGAGATGATGTCGCTCGCCCAGTCGTCGCGCTCGCTGGCGGTCTCGTCCTGATCGGCGGCCTGCGTGGTGTAGCGGGTCGCGTCCTCCGCGTGCGCGAGATCGTTCAATTCGCGCGACAGCTGCGGCATCGCGATCCACTGGTTCGCGGTGTTGTGGTTGCCGACCTCGTTCTGCAGTCCCCAGAAGCAGATCGACGGGCGGTTGCCCTGCTGGCGGATCAGTTCGACCAGCTGCTCCTTGGTCACGTCCGCGAAGCGCTCGTCCTCGCCCACCCAGTCGATGAACGGGATCTCCGCCCACACGATCACGCCATTCGCGTCGCACAGGTCGTAGAAGTAGTTCGCGTGCGGGTAGTGCGCGAGGCGCAGGTAGTTCACGCCCATCTCGAGTATGAGCGTGAAATCCTCGAGATGTTGCGCGTCGTGCAGCGCGTTGCCGAGCCCCTCGCGGTCCTGATGCCGCGTGACGCCGCGCAGCGGGTGCGACCGGCCGTTGATGAAGAACCCGTCGTTCTGACTCACGTGGAACCAGCGGTAGCCGACCTTCTCGCTGACCGAGTCGAGCGTGGGCGTGTCGGTCGTGCCGGTGTCGGCTGCGCTGGGGTGGGGTGCGGCGTCCGCATCGATGAGCGTCATGCGAACGTTGTACTGGTAGGCGATGTCGCTGTTGTCGGCGTTGTGCGAGTAGTCGATCGGCTCCCACAGGTGGGGATTCACGATCTCGACCGCACGATCGACGGGCGTGCTTGCGTGCGGTGCGATTTCGACGTTCGTCGTGTCGCCGGCCACGATGCGTCCGTCCCGGTCAACGATGGACGTGGCCACGAGCATGCGACGCAATCGGTCGGAATCATTGACGACGTTCGCATGGACTTCGGTCAGGCCGAGGTGCTCGGGCCGTTCGATCGACTCGCTGCGACCCGCGTTCGGCGTGACGACGCGCAGTCCGGACGCGCCGTGGTCGTCGAGCGCGAGATGCACGTCGGCGGTCTGGATGAGTCTCGCCGGGCGATAGATGCCGCCGTAGAAGTTGAAGTCGGCGAACAGCGGGGCGACGCGCAGGTCGCGGCGGTTGTCGACGCGCACGGCGATCACGTTGTCGCCCTCGTGCAGCACGTCGGTCAGGTCGAAGCGGAACATCGCGTAGCCGCCGAGGTGTGCCGGGTCTCCGGTGTCGCGGGTCGTGTCCTGCGGATCGGAGCCGAGCGGGGCGAGCGCGCGGCCGTTCACGTACAGCGAGGTGATTGAGTTCACGCCGTCGAACTCGAGATATGTGCGGCGGTCAGGGGAGGCGGCGATCGTTGTGGGCTTGATGACGGTGGCCCGGCCAGCGTCCGTGGTGGCGGCAATGACGTGTAGATGCGCGCGATACCAGCCGACCGTGCGGTTCATGTTGCCGCGCACGCCGTCGTTGGTATCGAGTGCGTTCCAGGTGTGGGGGAGGGTGACGGGCTCCCAGCCGGCCGCGTCCGAATCGTCGCAGTCAGGTGCGGCGGCGATGGATGGTTCAAGGATGTCGTCGTTGCCGTGCCCGCAGGTGAATCGCCAGCCGAGGTCGGCGAGGTCGACGACCGTGCGTTCCGGCCCGTGGTTGAGCGTCGCGGTTTTTCCCGCGTCATGAACCCGATAACGGCTGGTTTCGGTCTGCGCGAGCGGAATGATGTGCGTCATTGAATGAACCCCTTCGTTATATGTATCGATATACATCCGATTATTGTACGCGGGTCGCCTTGCGGATGACGGGCTCTTCACATGTTGTTCAGATGACAGACTGAAGGCAATAAAAAAAGGATTCTTCCGTGCTACGGAAGAATCCCCTGAATGCTATCGGCGAACCGCCGGACGGCGATTCATCGAGTCGCGGCTCACTTCTGCGAAGCGGCGAGACGCTCGCGCGCTTCCTTGATTTCCTTTTCGGCCACGTCCGCACCGGTCCAGTAGTCGCCCGGCTTGACTTCCTTGCCCGGCTCGAGAGCCTTGTACTGCTCGAAGAAGTGCTTGATCTCGGCGAGGTGGTACTCGTTGACGTCCTTGACGTCCTTGATGCCGTCGTAGCGGACGTCGGCCGGCACGCACAGCACCTTGTCGTCGCCGCCCTCTTCGTCCTCCATGTGGTACAGGCCGACGGCGCGGCACTCGATGACGCAGCCCGGGAACACGGAGTTCTTGACCATCACGAGCGCGTCCAGCGGATCGCCGTCCTCGCCCAGCGTGCCCTCGATGTAGCCGTAGTCATCCGGGTAGCCCATCGCGGTGAACAGCTCGCGGTCGAGGAAGACGCGGCCGGTCTCCTGATCCACTTCGTACTTGTTCTTGGAACCGCGCGGAATCTCGACCACGACGTTGAAGGTTTCTGCCATGTTGTTCTCCTTGAGAATCGACAGTTATATTGACATGCACCACAATACCGCGTTTGCTGGATGCGGCGCGAGTCATTTCAGCTTGATTTCGGTGCCGTCCGTGCCGATGAAAGTGACGGACATGGGCGGATCGTCAAGATTCGGACCGCTGATGAGCAGGTGGGTGTCGTCGGGCAGGTCGTATCGATAAACGTAGTTGCCGCTACCCACGTCCTGATGCGGATACTGGCTGAAATCGTCCCACGATACGTTGTCGATGCCCTTGGATGAGACCACGTCGTTCACGTATCCCTCCGGCAGAGAGGGAGTGTGCGGGGCATGAAAAAAAGTGGAGACGCAGATCGCCCAGATGATCAGCACTGCCGCCGATGCCAGTGCCAGGATGGTTTTCTTATGCTTCATGGGAGGTCCTTTCCTCGGTGATTCCAGTGTATCGGTTGGAGGGGGAGGCGACTGGCCGGGCGTGGCGGAAGGAGCCGAAGAGACGGAAAAGGGCTTCCTGCATCTGCAGGAAGCCCTTTCATGTTGCCGGGGTATGCCGCTTGATGAAACCGGCTAGCGCACGACGGTGAAGATGTGCGCCACGTCGGCCCACGGGGCCAGCGAGACGAAGTTGTCCCACTTCCAGTCGAACTCGCGGCCGGTCAGCTCGTCGCGCAGATGCGCGCCTTTTGCCGGATCGACGTCGAAGTCGGTCATTTCGAAGTGCACCTCGTCCTGATGCGCGTTGTGACCGTCGAGGTTCACAACGACGATCAGCGTCTCGGCCTTGCCGGTGCCGGTCAGCTCGGCCGGCGTGTGGCGTGCGAACGCGAGGATGTTCTCGTCGTGCGTGCGCAGCAGGCTCAGATTGTGGTAGCCGAACGCGGCCTTGTGCTCGCGACGGATGCGGTTCAGGGACGTGAGCAGCTCGGCGATGCCGTACTTGTCGGCCTTGGCCCAGTCACGGACCTTGACCTCGTACTTCTCGTTGTCGATCTGCTCCTCGAATCCCGGGCGCTGCTTGTTCTCGATGAGCTCGTAGCCGTTGTAGATGCCCCAGCTCGGGGAGCCCATGGCGGCGAGTACCGCGCGCACCGCGTGGCCGGCGATGCCGTTGTCGCGGATGTAGGCGGTGAGGATGTCCGGCGTGGTCGGCCAGAACGTGTTGTGCTGGTAGTAGCCGTCGTCGCCGTTCGTCTCGAGCAGGTACTCGGACAGCTCCTCCTTGGTGTTGCGCCACGGGAAGTAGCAGTGCGACTGCGTGAAGCCCACGTAGCTGAGCGCGCGCATCATGCCCGGGCGGGTGAACGCCTCGGCGAGGAACAGCACCTCCGGATGCTTCTTGGTCACGGCCGCGATCACGTCCTGCCAGAAGCGCACCGGCTTGGTGTGCGGGTTGTCGACGCGGAAGATCGTGACTCCCGCCTCGATCCACAGGTTCATGATCCGCTCGACTTCCTTCTCGATGCCGGGCATGTCGGCGTTGAAGTCGATCGGATAGATGTCCTGATACTTCTTCGGCGGGTTCTCGGCGAACGCGATCGTGCCGTCCGGCTTGGTGCGGAACCAGTTCGGATGCGCCTTGACCCACGGGTGGTCGGGCGAGCACTGCAGCGCGAAGTCGAGCGCGATTTCGAGGCCCAGCTCGTGCGCCTTGGCGACGAGCGCCTTGAAGTCGTCCATCGTGCCGAGCAGCGGGTCGACGGTGTCGTGGCCGCCGAACGACGAGCCGATGCCGAACGGCGAGCCTGGATCGTCAGGGCCTGCGACGAGCGAGTTGTTGCGGCCCTTGCGGTTCGTCACGCCGATCGGGAAGATCGGCGGCAGGTACACGACGTCGAAGCCCTCGGCCTTCGCGCGTTCAAGACCGGACACGGCCGTCTTGAGCGTGCCCTGCACGATCTTGCCGGTCGCCTGATCGACGTACGCGCCCTCGGAACGCGGGAAGAACTGATACCATGCGGCGAAGCTGGAGGTCGGACGCTCGACCTTGAAGCGCTGCGGTTCGCTCGGCGAAATGCCGTCACGCAGCGGGTTGGTCTCGTGCAGCGCCTCGATGGCGGCGTTGTCGGCGGCGGCAAGGCGCTCCTCGGGGCTGAGCGTGCGGTCGGCGGCCGTCTTGGCGGCCTCCTTGAGCGTCTTGCGCTCCTCCGCGTTCAGCTTCGCATCCTTGTCGACGGCCCAGCGGGCGAGCAGTTCGGCGCCGGAATCCAGCGCGTTCTCCACGTCGTCGTTGACCTTGACCTTGATACGCGCGTCGTGCAGCCACGAGGCGTACGTGTCCTCCCAGCCCTCGACGGTGACCGTCCACTCGCCGAGCTGACGCTTGACGGCCGCGAATTCGGGATCCCACGGTTTGACGTCGGAACGTTCGCCGCACTTGAGTTCGGCGGACCAACGGTCGAGGCCCTTGTTCACGCAGGTCATCGGCACGCGTTCCATCTCCTTGCCGCGCGGGTTGCGCACGATCAGAGTGGCGCCGACCTTGGTGCGGCCTTCGATGAAGACCTGGGCCGTGACCTTGAACGGCTCTCCGAGCTCGACGCGGGCCGGATAGATGCCGCGCTCCTCGCCCGGGGTGATGTCCAGCACGTTGACGCGGCCGAACTGGCCGGGCTCGGTGACGGGCAGGGTCTGCGCCGGCATTTCGCCGACCGCCGTGGTGGAGGGAAGCTTGGCCGCCGCCTTGCGGGTGCGCGTGGTCTTGCCTGCGGTCGTCTTGCGGGTGCGGGTGGTTTTGGCTGCCTTCTCGGCGGAGTCAGACTTCTTCGTCGCGGGGGCGGAGGTCGTGGAGGTGCTGCTGGTGCGCTCAACTTCAGCGCTAGTCTGTGCATTTTCCATACGGCCCATTCTAGGGTGGTGCGTGTGACGTGGAACAGCGAATTTGTGCATAAAATCGCCGTTTCTGAGCTTGAATCGGTTAAATGTGGATAACTTTTCTGTGAATTTGCCGAAAGTTGTCCACAACACGCCGGCAAAGCGACCTTTCGACCACATGGTCCGGAATTCGGACGGTCGGCGGCGGGATTATGGCATGCTACTCGAACCGGCGTCCGCGTGGCTGCGGACGCGACGGCGAACGGCCGGCAACGTAGGGTCATTCGCACGACATCGCATGCCGGCGGCGGATGCGAAGCCGGCGGGAAAGGGGAGAGACATGACGGTACGCAACGGGGCACCCAAACTGATCTGCATCATCGTCGCGGCGGTGCTGGCCATGCTCGCGTTCGGTCTGACGAACCGGACGGCGCTGGCGGAACAGTCGCTCGACGATTCGCCGAGCGGCATGTACATGACCTATCCGTCGCCGGAAACCGGCAAGCCGACGGCCGTCGGCGTAATCGCGCTCGACAAGAACGGCAACTATTACTACTGCAGCGAAATCGGCGAAAACGTCGACTATGTGATCTCCGACACCACGATCGTCGACGACAGCGACGCCGCGCGCAGAGTCGCCTGGCTGATGGACCGGTATTCGACGACGGTCGGCACCGGACGGCTCGTGTTCGCCTCGATCGGCATGTTCGTGCACGATTACTTCGACGTGAACCAGGAACGGTGGCAGGCGCATCGCGCGGAGATGGTGAAGAAATACCCGCACATCGAGGAGCGGATGGAACGCCTGTGGGAGGAGGCTGGGCGCAACACGGTGTCCTCGGCGGTCGTCGAACAAACCTACGCCAAGGGCATACGTGAGGGCGACGTCATCGCGCGCATCGTCAACGGCTACGACGAGCCGGTGGCCGGCATCTCCTACACGATCACGCTGAACGGTCCGGCGGTGTTCGTGGACAACGGCGAGGCGACGATATCGGGAGTCACGGGAGACGGTCCGATAACGCACGCATGGCGCGCGACGGCCGTCGGCGAGGTGAGCGTGACCCCGACTTACGACGTGCCTGCGCTGGAGTACATGCCGGGAGCTCAGGACCTGATCAGTCTGTCCGACGAGACGACCACACGCGGCGGCGATGTGGTCCGGTTCGCCGTGCGCAGGGATTTCGAGCCGACGATCGTCACCACGACGGCGCAGGGCGCGGTCGAAGCCGGCGACTACGTGCACGATGATGTGACCGTGCTGCTCGACGGCGAACGCGGCCAATGGCTCGACGGCGAGGCGGTCAACGCGACCGGCTGGTATTTCGACGGCATTCCCGCCGCGCGCGTGGACGACGATCTTGCGCCGGATGCGGGAGAGCGCGCAGAAGCGTTCGTCAAGCGGATCGGCGAGTCCGGGTATGCCCCGGCGGGCTATGGCACGGCGACGTTCACCGGTTCCGGACAGACCGTGCGCGTGCGGGCGATGACCGAATTCGGCGGCGACGAACCGTACCGCGCCGCGGGCGACGGTCTGTTCGGCACGTGGGTGTGGGCCATCGAACGGGACGAGCAAAGCGACGCGATGCGCGAGTATCTGGAGCATGACATCGTCACGCCGTTCCTTGATCCGGCGGAAACCAATGTGAACCGGCCTGAGATCGCCGTCGAATCGACCGTCGCCGAGTCCCGGGCGACGGTGGGCGACGAGCTGAGCGACACGATCACGATCGGCGGATTCCCCGACGACCATGGATCGTTCACAGGCGACGCGGCGCTTGGATTGGGTGCGGACCGCACCCATGCGCAGGTGAGCGTATGGTGGGCCGGCGATGCGGACGATCCGTCGAAGGACGACGACTGGCGACCGTCCGGGACGCAGGTTCCGACCGAGGACGAGCATCATCGTCTGATCGGCACGTGGGACTATCCGGCCGTGAACGGACGCATCGTCGTGGGCGGCGGCCAGCCGGACGCGCACGGCGATCCGGTGCATATCGTGGCCGAAACGCACGGCTGGTACGTGTTCGTATGGAGCTTTGCCGGCGATGACCGGGTGCCGGCCGCGTCCAGCGCATACGACGACGCGTGGGAGCGCACGCGAGTCACGCCTCCCGAAGAACCCGAGACGCCTCCGGAGACGCCACCGGACGAGCCCGGGGAAGAGACTCCCCCGCCGGACGAGGAGACGCCGCCGGATGAGCCGGAGGACGACGAGCTGGTGCTGAACACGCAGGTCGATCCCGAACATGCGACGGTGGGGGAGTCGTTCCGTGATGTGGCGACGATCCGCGGCGCGCTGCCGGACGGTGCGTACGTGACGTTCAGCGCGTGGGAGGCGATTGGGGACGGCGAGTTGCCCGGACTGAACGGCAAACTGCTCGATGAGGCGAAGGTCGAGCCGATCGCGGTGTGCGCGGACGGTGCCACCGCGGACGGTGCCGATGATGCTGTCGGCGAGGCTGCGGGAGACGCCGCCGACGGTTCCGTGACGGGAGACGAAGCGACAGGCGAGAACGGACTCGATTCGTCTGACTCGTTCGGCCTTGTGGACTGCGATCGGTCGACCGTGTGGTCGGCGACCAGCCCCGCGGTCAGCTCGTCGGCCGCCGGACTCGTGCACTGGCGTGCCACCGTGTTCTCCAAGGACGGCGACGTGCTCGTCACCCATGCGCTCGGCGTCGAGGGGGAGGTCGTGACCGTGACGGAGGAACCGGAAGAGCCGGTGGAAACCGTCGAAGAGACGCCGGAGGAGCCATTGCCCTTCACCGGATCCGATTTCGGCGTCGTGCTGTCCGTGGCCTGCATCGCGTTGCTTGCCGGGCTGTCCCTGCTCGCGGCCGCCCATCGGCATCCTGCCTGATCGTGCGCCGTGGTCTGCCCGATTGCGGCGGCGGGTGGTATTCCTATGAACCCCGTTTTTTGGCCGATAATCCCTATGATCCGGTTTCCGGGCCGCTGGATGGCGAAGATAACGAAAAAGGCTGGGAACCTTGCGATTCCCAGCCTTTCGGTTGGTAGCGGGGCATGGATTTGAACCATGGACCTCTGGGTTATGAGCCCAGCGAGCTACCGAGCTGCTCCACCCCGCGACGGCTTGTCATTCAGACAGCTCAATCTAATTTACCGGTGAATGAGCATATGTCAAATCGGCGTGTCGCGATCGGAGAACGGGGAGAGAACGTGGATTGATAGCCTGTCATAACGCGGAAGAATAACGCGCCCGGCATCCCGTCGGCGGGATGTTGCCATAATAATGGGTATGCCTATCAAGATCCCCAGCGGCCTGCCGGCCCGTGCCATCCTCGAATCGGAGCGCATCTTCGCGCTCGAGAAGCCCGAAGCGGAGCGCCAGCGCGTGCGTCCGCTCAAGCTGGTGATCCTGAACCTCATGCCCAAGAAGATCGAGACGGAGACGCAGCTGCTGCGACTCATCTCGAAGTCCCCGCTGCAGGTCGAGATCGACTTCATGAAGACCTCCACGCACGAGGCCACGCATGTCTCCGCCGACCATCTGCTCAAGTTCTACGAGACGCTCGACGCGTTCAAGGACAACTACTACGACGGCTTCGTCGTCACCGGCGCGCCGGTCGAGCACATGCCGTTCGAGGAGGTCGACTACTGGGACGAGTTCAAGCGCATCCTCGACTGGGCGTCCACGCACGTGTTCTCGACCATGTACCTGTGCTGGGGCGCGATGGGCGCGCTCAACTACCGCTACGGCGTGCGCAAGATCGACTATCCGCAGAAGATCTTCGGCGTGTTCCCGCAGTACCTGCAGGACGAGTACTGTTTCCTGACGAACGGCTTCGACGAGATCGCGCTGCAGCCGCACTCGCGCCTCGCCGGCGTGAACGAGGACGACGTGCGCGCGAACCGCGACCTGCAGATCCTCACGTGGGGTCCGCAGTCCGGCCCCGGCCTGATCGCCACGCGCGATTTCTCCGAGGTGTTCGCGCTCGGCCACTGGGAGTACGGCAAGTACACGCTCGCCGAGGAGTACGAGCGCGACATGAACAAGGGCATGACGAACGTGCCGTTCCCGAAGAACTACTTCCCGCACGACGACCCGTCGCTCGAACCGCTGTTCAGCTGGCGCGCGCACGGCAACCTGCTGTGGCGCAACTGGCTGAACTGGGTGTACCAGACCACGCCGTACGACCTGACCGAAGTGCCGCAGCTGCGTCGCGAGAAGCGTCTCGGCACGGACCGTTCGATCCGTCACGAGCCGGGTTCCCCGCGCAAGGACGGGTTCGCGCCGTTCGTGCACGACGGCTACGGCGTGATCGCCAGCTGACTGCGTGCGATTGCCGCGCGTGGGCGCCGTGCGGCGGCTGCGCTGCCGGCGAGTGCGCGGCTGATGCATGCACGGCGTGAAACACGGGCCGGCTGCCGCACGTTCCGGTGTTCGTACGTGCGGATGTCCGCGGAATGGACGCATGTGTGTCCGCGGGGCGGACGTCCCGTATGTCCACGAAGTGGACGGGCGGATGACCGAGTGGCGAACTGCGGCGGCCATGCTCCATTGCCTTGACTGTGAGCGTTAACAAGACATATGACAGGCGGATGTCCGATAATCGTGCCGATGCGAAACGCCGGCGGAATGGCAGGTTTCCAACAATCGCCGGATTTGTCCGAACACGGGCTAATAATCACACACAGCCATTCGGAGTCGAATGCACAACGTCGACTCCAAGCCGCGCTGCGCAGACCCTGAAATCGGGGAGACGGAGGTAACCGGAGCGTCACATTCGCCCCACCCCTTGGGCTAAACTGACACCGGAATCAAGAAGCAGGAGGCGTGATTATGGTCGGTTCATTCGGCACCGGTATGCTGTTGGCGGCCGAGACGGGCGCGCATCTTCCGTCGGTCGATGACTTCCTTCCTCCGGAGATCCTGTTCCAGGGCACTCCGTTCGCGATCAATCGCATCATTCTCATCCGCATCGTCGCCACGATCGTGCTGCTCGCCGTGCTCGGCGTGACCGCCAGCCGCGCCAAGCTGATCCCCGGCCGCTGGCAGGGCGTCGTCGAAATGGGCCTCGACTTCGTGCGCGACAAGATCGTCTATGACATCATGGGCGAGACCCGCGGCAAGCGCTACGTGCCGATGATCACCACGCTGTTCTTCACGATCTTCGTGTTCAACCTGTGCGGCATCGTGCCGGGCATGAACATGGCCGCCACCGCGACCGTCGTCATGCCGCTCGTGTTCGCGCTGTGGACGATGGCGCAGTACTGGATCGCCGCCGCCCGCTCGCAGGGCCTCGGCCATTACCTGCGCCACGAGCTGTTCACGCCGGGCGTGCCGTGGCCTGTCTACATCCTGCTCGCGCCGATCAACATCCTCGAGCTGCTCGTCATCCGTCCGGCCTCGCTGACGATCCGACTCTTCGCGAACATGGTCTCCGGCCACCTCATGGTCGCCACCTGCCTCGCGTTCGCGCAGTACTGGATGGTCGACGCGGCCAGCAAGCTGCAGGGCGTCCCGGTGGGCGCGCTGTGGTTCGCCGGCGGCTTCGCGATGACCTGCTTCGAGGCCTTCGTCGCGTTCCTCCAGGCGTACGTGTTCGCGATCCTGTCGACCGTGTACATCAACCTGAGCTTCCCGGAGGAGTGACCCCAGCGGTCCTTCCGGGCATTCCGCACGTTCCGCGACGCGTCTCGCCAAACCGCAGTCGCAATCCGCGGAACGCAGGCGGAACCCAAGATTTATAACGTCACCTCGTACGTTAGAAAGGAAACAGAAATGGATATCATCACCCTCGCTGAGGTCGCCGGCAACCTGTCCGTCATCGGCTACGGCATCGGTACTCTGGGCCCCGGCATCGGTCTGGGCATCCTCTTCGGTAAGGCCATGGAATCCACCGCCCGCCAGCCCGAGATGTCCGGCAAGATCCAGACCATCATGTTCATCGGCCTGGCTCTGGTCGAGGTGCTGGCCCTGATCGGCTTCGTCGCCGCCCTGATCATCAAGTAAGCATCGGGCGAACGCACGAAACAACGATCCATGTCCAACAATGAAAGGAGGGCTTCATGATGACACTGGCAGAAGGCGGAATCGATCTGTTCATCCCCGAGACCTATGACATTGTGTGGTCCCTGATCATCCTTGTCATCGTTGCGCTGTTCTTCTACAAGTTCTTCCTGCCGAAGTTCAATGCGATCTTCGACGAGCGTGCGGCAAAGATCGAAGGCAACATCGCCAAGGCCGAACAGGCCAAGAAGGACGCTGACGAAGCGAAGGCCAAGTATGAGGCCCAGCTGAGCAACGCCCGCGTGGAAGCCTCCAAGATCCGCGACGACGCCCGCGCCGAAGCCTCGCACATCATCGCCGACGCCCGCTCCCGCGCCGAATCCGACGCGGCGCAGATCACCGCCAACGCGCAGCGCTCCATCGAGTCGCAGCACCGTCAGGCCATGGTCAGCCTCAAGGGCGAAGTCGGCACGCTCGCCGCTGCCCTTGCGGGCAAGATCCTCGGCTCCAAGCTCGAGGACGCGGACGTGCAGTCGAGCATGATCGACAATCTGCTCGACGAGATGGACTCCGACAAGAAGTGACGCGGTGACCGTCCGTCACGTCAGTAACGCACGTCACATACGTCACGCAACAACGCAAACGTCAAGGAAAGGGAGGTGACCAATGCGAGGAGAAGCATCGCGCATCGCCGATCGCGTCTCACGTGACTCGCTGGCACCCAAGCTGCGCGAGTCCGGTCTGGACGCATGGCGCATCGGGAACGAACTGTTCTCGCTGACCAACGTGCTCGATCACAACGTCCAGCTTGAACGCGCGCTCACCGACCCGTCGCGCCCGGTGGCGGACAAGGTCGCCGTGCTGAACACCCTGATCGGTGGTCAGGCGCATCCGATGACGATGGAGATCATGACCGATCTGGTCGGTCGCCGTTGGAGCCGCGTGTCCGACATCGCCAACGCCGTGGAGGACTTCGGCGTGGACGGCATGATGTACTACGCGGACGCCACCGGCACCACCCTGCAGGTGTCGATCGAACTGGCCGAACTGCATTCGGCGCTGATCGGCATGCCGGTCCTGCGCTCCGAGCTGTCCGACGACAGCGCGCCCGCCGAGGCCCGCACCAAGCTGCTCAACAGCCTGATCGGCTCCAGCGATCTCAACAAGGTCACCAAGCGCCTCGCCGAACACGCGACCTGCAACCTGCGCAACCGTCGCTACCTGCAGACCGTGCAGTGGCTGATCAACAAGTTCTCGCGCCACATGGGCGAGTCGATGGTCACCGTGACCACCGCCACGCCGCTCAAGCTCGAGCAGATCAAGAAGCTCACCGCGATCTACACGAAGAAGGTCGGCCGCCCGGTGCACATCAATTCGGTCGTCGATCCGTCCGTGATCGGCGGCATGCGCGTCCAGGTGGGCGACGAGGTCACCGACAACACGGTGGTCGCGCAGCTCCAGCATTTGAACCGCACCGTTCAGGCCAGCGCCTGACGACGAATATCCCGTCGAATCCGAACGTGCCCGAACACCACGGACGGCCGGCAGGATCCCACAGATTTACCAATAACAACAAGGAGTGATCATGGCAGAACTTACCATTGATCCCACCACGATACGCAAGGCGCTCGATGAGTTCGTCGAGTCGTACAAGCCGTCGGACACGCCCACCCAGG
This sequence comes from Bifidobacterium miconis, assembly GCF_019331735.1. Lineage (GTDB taxonomy): Bacteria > Actinomycetota > Actinomycetes > Actinomycetales > Bifidobacteriaceae > Bifidobacterium > Bifidobacterium miconis. The sequence continues at coordinate 28,666 of NZ_JAHBBH010000012.1, read as the reverse complement.
AAGTGGGCTACGTGGCCACGGCCGGCGACGGCATTGCGCACGTGACGGGACTGCCTGGTTGCATGGCCAATGAGCTGCTGACCTTCGAGGACGGCACGCTCGGCCTGGCGTTCAACCTTGACGCCCGCGAGATCGGCGTGGTTATCCTCGGCGACTTCGCAGGCATCGAGGAAGGCCAGGAGGTCCGTCGCACCGGCGAAGTGCTCTCCGTGCCTGTTGGTGACGGCTATCTCGGCCGCACCGTCGACCCGCTGGGCAACCCGATCGACGGTCTGGGCGAGATCAAGGACATCGAGGGTCGTCGTATCCTCGAGGCTCAGGCCCCCGACGTGATGCACCGTCACCCGGTCGACGAGCCTATGTCCACCGGTCTGAAGGCCATCGACGCGATGACGCCGATCGGCCGCGGCCAGCGCCAGCTCATCATCGGCGATCGTCAGACCGGCAAGACGGCCATCGCGATCGACACCATCATCAACCAGAAGAAGAACTGGGAATCCGGCGATCCGAAGAAGCAGGTCCGCTGCATCTACGTCGCCATCGGCCAGAAGGGCTCGACCATCGCTTCGGTGCGTCAGAGTCTCGAAGAGGCCGGCGCGATGGAGTACACCACCATCGTCGCCTCCCCGGCTTCCGATTCCGCCGGTTTCAAGTACATTGCCCCCTACACCGGTTCCGCCATCGGACAGCACTGGATGTACCACGGCAAGCACGTCCTCATCGTCTTCGACGATCTGTCGAAGCAGGCCGAGGCGTACCGCTCGATCTCGCTGCTGCTGCGTCGCCCGCCGGGGCGCGAGGCGTACCCGGGCGATGTGTTCTACCTGCACTCCCGTCTGCTCGAACGCTGCGCGAAGGTTTCCGATGACCTCGGCGGCGGCTCGATGACCGGCCTGCCGATCGTCGAGACCAAGGCGAACGACGTGTCCGCCTACATTCCGACCAACGTGATCTCCATCACCGACGGTCAGATCTTCCTGCAGTCCGACCTGTTCAACGCGAACCAGCGTCCGGCCGTGGACGTCGGCATCTCCGTGTCCCGAGTCGGCGGCGCGGCGCAGACCAAGGCCTTAAAGAAGGTCTCCGGCACGCTGAAGATCTCGCTGGCGCAGTACCGCTCGCTGGAGTCCTTCGCGATGTTCGCGTCCGATCTGGACGCCGCGTCCAAGGCCCAGCTGAACCGCGGCGCGCACCTGACCGAGCTCCTCAAGCAGCCGCAGTTCTCGCCGTATTCGATGGAACAGGAAGTCGTGTCCGTGTGGGCCGGCACCCATGGCAAGATGGACGATCTGCCGCTGGGTGACGTGCTGCCGTTCGAGCATGCGCTGCTCGACTGGCTCGACCACAACACCGACATCCTCACCACCATCCGTGACACCGAGAACTTCACGCCCGACACCGAAGCGGCCCTCGACAAGGCCGTGGACGAGTTCCGCGCGACCTACGTGACCAAGGCCGGCAAGCCGCTGGTCGAGAAGAAGAAGGTCTCGAAGAACCCGACGCCGGTCGAGCAGGAGAAGATCGTGGCCAAGGCCGAAAAGCCGGAGCACGATCCGAACAAGCACCCGATGGCCGGAGAAAAGAAGTAGCCCATGGGATCGCAACTCGCATTGAAGAGCAGGATCGCCTCCACGGGTTCGTTGGAGAAGATCTTCAACGCCCAGGAGATGATCGCGTCTTCGCACATTGCCAAGGCACGTGACGTTGCCCTGAACGCGAAGCCCTATGCCGATGCGATTTTCGATGCCGTGCAGGCTGTGGTAGCCCATTCGCATATCACGCATCCGATCGTCAAGAAGGAGGAGGACAACCCGAAGGTTGCCGTCCTCGCCTTGACGTCGGATCGTGGTATGGCCGGCGCGTACACGTCGTCGATCATCCGCGAGACGGAGGATCTGCTCAACCGTCTCGAAGCGGACGGCAAGCAGCCGGAGCTGTACGTATACGGCCGCCGCGGTGTCACGTACTACAAGTACCGCAACCGCGACATCGCCGATACGTGGGAGGGCGATACCGACAAGCCTGGCGTCGAAGTCGCCGAGGCGATCTCCACGGCACTGATGAACGCCTACATGAAGCCGGCCGCCGAGGGTGGAGTCTCCGAACTCTACATCGTCTACACCGAGTTCATCAACATGGTGGTTCAGAAGGTGCGCGTGCTGCGCATGCTGCCGGTCGAGGTCATCGAGGCCGAGCACGAGGCCGCTCAGCCCGGATTCGACGCGCCGAGCGATGCCGGCAAGGCCACGCCGCTGTATTCGTTCGAGCCGAGCCTTGAGGAAGTGCTGGACGCCGTGCTGCCGAAGTACATCCAGTCGCGCATCCACGAGTGCCTGCTGGAGGCCGCCGCGTCCGAGACCGCAAGCCGTCAGAACGCCATGCACACGGCCACGGAGAACGCCCGCAACCTGATCGACGATCTGACCCGCAAGCTCAATGCTTCGCGCCAGGCCTCGATCACCCAGGAACTTACCGAAATCATCGGCAGCGCCGACGCGCTGAACAACAAGGAAGAGTAGGAACATGGCTGAGAATCTTCAGACCACAGCACCTGCCGAGACGGCCGCAGAGCCGATCAATGGTCGCGTCACGCGTATCCAGGGTTCGGTCATCGACGTCGAATTCCCGGTGGGCCACCTGCCTGACATCTACAATGCACTGACCGTGCAGCTGACCAACACCGGCGCGCATGAGGAAGGCGAAACCTCCCATTCGATCACGCTGGAAGTCGAACAGCACCTCGGCGATTCGACCGTGCGTTGCGTCGCGCTCAAGCCGACCGACGGTCTGGTCCGCGGCGCGACCGTCGTCGACACGGGCGGCCCGATCTCCGTGCCGGTCGGCGACGTGACCCTCGGCCACGTGTTCGACGTGACCGGCCACGTGCTCAACAAGAAGCCCGACGAGACCATCAAGGTCACCGAGCGTTGGCCCATCCACCGCAAGCCGCCGGCATTCGACCAGCTGGAGTCCAAGACCCAGATGTTCGAGACCGGCATCAAGGTCATCGATCTGCTGACCCCGTATGTGCAGGGTGGCAAGATCGGTCTGTTCGGTGGCGCCGGCGTCGGCAAGACCGTGCTGATTCAGGAGATGATCCAGCGAGTCGCGCAGAACCACGGCGGTGTGTCCGTGTTCGCCGGCGTCGGCGAGCGTACCCGTGAGGGCAACGATCTGATCGGCGAGATGGGCGAGGCCGGCGTGCTCGAGAAGACCGCACTGGTCTTCGGCCAGATGGATGAGCAGCCGGGCACCCGTCTGCGCGTCCCGCTGACCGCACTGACGATGGCCGAGTACTTCCGCGACGTGCAGAATCAGGACGTGCTGCTGTTCATCGACAACATCTTCCGCTTCACGCAGGCCGGTTCTGAGGTGTCCACGCTGCTGGGCCGTATGCCTTCCGCCGTGGGTTACCAGCCGAACCTGGCCGACGAGATGGGTGCCCTGCAGGAGCGCATCACCTCGACGCGCGGCCACTCGATCACCTCGCTGCAGGCCATCTACGTGCCGGCCGATGATTACACCGACCCGGCCCCGGCCACGACCTTCGCCCACCTCGACGCGACCACCGAGCTTTCCCGTGACATCGCCTCGAAGGGTATTTACCCGGCCGTGGACCCGCTTTCGTCGACGTCTCGTATTCTTGACCCGCGTTACGTCGGTCAGGCCCACTACGAGTGCGCCAACCGCGTCAAGGCGATCCTGCAGCGTAACAAGGAGCTGCAGGACATCATCGCCCTGATCGGTATCGACGAGCTCTCGGAAGAGGACAAGACCACCGTCAACCGCGCCCGCCGCATCGAGCAGTTCCTCGGCCAGAACTTCTACGTGGCCGAGAAGTTCACCGGTCGCCCGGGCTCGTACGTGCCGGCCGACGAGACCATCGAAGCCTTCACGCGCATCTGCGATGGCGTGTACGACGACGTTCCGGAGCAGGCGTTCTCCGGCATCGGCGGCATCGACGACCTCGAGAAGAAGTGGCACGACATGCAGAAGGAGCTTGGTGAGTGATGGCCGGATCCTCAAAGACCTTGATGCAGGTGAATATCGTCGCCGCTGACCACCCGGTGTGGCACGGCGAGGCGAAGTCGGTGACCATCCCCGCCTCCGAAGGCGAGATGGGCATTCTGGCCGACCACGAGCCGGTGCTGACCGTCATCAAGGGCGGTTCGCTCACCGTGGTCGACCCGGCCGGCGAACGCCACGTGTTCGAGGTCACTGACGGATTCATCTCCTTCGACTCGAACAAGCTCACCGTCGCGGTCGAACGCGGTCGCGACGTGGTCCGCACCTCCGGTACGGACGTCGCCGCCGAGTAGTTTTCGCTCGGCTCGCGTATGTTGACAGCCTCCTTCGCATAATGCGGGGAGGCTGTTTTCGTCATGCGTACCGTGCAGGTGTGCAGTCGATTCGGGCGGCGGGGCGCGCCGTATGGCAGGGGACGCAGTGGCGGTTTTCGCTTGGTGGCGTGGTCTCAGGGAGCGGTATCTGCCACGCGGGTCATGCTACAGTGTTGCGACGTGCGAATTATTGTTGCTGACTGCTCCGCCGAATACTCCGGTCGTCTGACCGCCTCGCTGCCGCCGGCCAAGCGCGTGCTGCTGATCAAGGCCGACAACAGCCTGCTGATTTTCTCCGAACTCGGTTCGTACAAGCCGCTCAACTGGATGGCCGCGCCGTGCACGATCCGCGAAATCGTGCCGGATGCCGTTGCCGACGACGAGAGCGCCTCGGACGGAGCCATTGCGAGCGTTTCGGACGATGCCGATACCACGGATGCAGACGACGTCGCCCCGGTAGTCGGCAAGGACCCGTCCGAGCTCACGCCGACCAAGCTCCTGCGCGTGTCCGCGGACAAGTCGAGTGACATCCTCGAAGTCGCGCTGTACCGCGTGTATTCGGACGACACGTACGATCTGGGCGAGGATCCGGGACTCGTCAAGGACGGCGTCGAGGATCACCTGCAGCGCTATCTCGCGCAGCAGATCACGCGTATCGGCGAGGGCGCAAAGCTCGTGCGCCGCGAGTATCCGACCGCGATCGGCCCGGTCGACATCATGGCCACCGACGCGAGCGGCATGCACGTGGCGATCGAGATCAAGCGGCACGGCGGCATCGACGGCGTGGAGCAGCTGACGCGCTACTGCAAGCTGCTCAATCGCGACCCGTTGCTCGCCCCGGTGCGCGGCATCTTCGCCGCGCAGACCATCACGCCGCAGGCGCGCGTGCTGGCCGAGGACCGCGGCTTCGAGTGCCTGATCCTCGACTACGACGAGATGCGCGGCGTCGAGGACGATTCGCTGCGCCTGTTCTGAGCGTGGGCGTGCGCGGCAACCGCGCGCGAGCCCACACGAACAACCGCATCAAAAAAGGGAACCGGCCGCAAGCCGATTCCCTTTTTGCCGTTGTGCCCTCTAGCGATTGCCCGCCGGCCAGTGCCTGCCGGCCAGACACCGATCAGTACGCGGCGAGAATGTCCACCACGAACACGAGCGTCGAATTCGCCGGGATCGAGCCGGTGGCGGTGGAACCGTAGCCGAGGTCCGGAGGGATCACGATCAGCACCTGCGAGCCGACCGTCTGGCCGATCAGGCCATCCTTCCAGCCTTGGATGATCTGGCCGCTGTCGGACAGGTCCGCGTCGAAGGTCGTGTCCTTGTCCCACGAGGAGTCGAACTGGGTGCCGTCGAGCAGCCAGCCCGTGTACTTGACCTTCGCGGTCATGCTGTTGGTGAGCTTCTTGCCGGAGCCCTTGATGAGCGTCTGCGCGAGCAGCTTCTTGCCGTTGCCCTTGTACCCGTTCATCGTGATCGACGGCTTGCCGTCCTTGGCGCGCGTCACCTTCGGCAGGTTCGACGGCACGTCCGTGACCTCGTCGCCGGTGGCCTTCGTGTAGTCCTTCGACGTGGAGACGATCGTGAGCGCCATGATGTACGACGTGCCCGACGAGTTGGAGTCGTTCACGCCGAACGCGACGGTCGAGTTGACCTTCTGCTTGAGGAACAGCTCCTTGTACGCCGCGGCGAGGCTCGAGCTGGTCATGTCCCACGAGCAGTCGGGCGTGTTCTTCTCCCACGTGCTCATGAGCTGGGAGCCGTCCTTGACGTTGATCGCGATGCCTTGCACGCACACGCGGTCGTCGGCCTCGACGGTCTTGCCGTTGCCCTCCTGCAGCACCGCATAGGAGTTGTTCGCGACGGTCATCGGCGTGCTCGCGAGCTTGATGGTCGGCTTCTTGCCGAGCTCGCCCGTGGCCGTGACGCCGGAGATCTGGTCGAGGTCCTTGAGCGAGGACGTGTCGCCGGACGACGAAGACGACGAGTCCTTGGAGGACGAATCGGAGGAGGAAGACGAGGACGAGCCGTTCGAGGAGTCCTTGGACGACGAGTTGGACGAGCCGCACGCGCCGAACGCCAGGCACAGGCCCAGCGCGCACACGCCGGCCAGAACGTTGCGGAAATGCTTGGATGTTGTCGTATTGCGCATAGGCACCACCCTAGCGCCAAACCTTGATTTGCCGCGCGTTCAGCCGCATCCCCACACTCTTCACGAGCAGGATTGTAGAATGGTCTGGATATGACTGCGAACGAACAAGAACCTCAGCAAGAACATGCGGACGGAGAGAAGGGCATGTCGCCTTCCCGCCGTGCGTGGATCATGCGCGGACTCGTGACGCCCGTCTTCGGCCTGCTGGCCGTGACCTGCATCGTTTTGGGCCTGTTCAATGCGACGATCTGGAAGCCGAGCAGCGAGATTACCGCACGCGGTTCGGTGCGGGGCGTCCACTACATCGCCACCGACCCCGGCGTGCTGCCGTTGGTCGACGACTCCGCCACGTTCACCGTGACGTCGTCGGGCGGCGGCGAAGTGTGCGTCGCGCTCGGCTCCAGCAAGGACGTGAACGGCTGGATCAACGGCGAATCATACGCGCGCGTGACCGGACTGGACGATTGGACGACGCTGTCGACGGAAGTCGTCGCGGCGAACAACGAAGGCTCGTCTGCCGACGATCAGTCGAACGACGTGCCGTTCAAGGAATCGGACATGTGGACGCGCGTGGTGTGCGGCGAAGGCAAGGCGACGATCAAGACCACGATGTCGTCCAGCTCACGCCAGATCGCGATCGTCGACCTCGGCGGCACCGATCCGGCGACCGTGTCGCTGCACTGGGTGCGCGAAACGCTGCCCGATTTCGCGATGCCGTTCTATTTCGCCGGCGGGCTTCTCGCGCTCATGGCCGTGCTGACGGCGTCGCTGTTCGCGGTGCCGCCGCACAAGCGTCGCAAGCGCGTGATCGAAAGCAGGCTCGCGCAGGAGGAAGTGACCGTCGCGCAGGCGATTTCCGGCAGTCTCGCGCGGATCATGCCGTCCAGCCGGCCTCGCCGCGAACGTCGTCGTCATGCGGGAAGCGGCATGCGCGGCGAGCTGGCGGAGTCCGGCGCGACGATCGACGCGTCCGCATCGCACGACGACGCGCAGCCGGCGCAGCCGACGATCATCGACCCGTCGTCGCGCAATCTCGTCGCCGATCAGGCCGCGCGCAACGCGGAACGTGAACGGGCCGCCGAACAGAACGGCCACGATGATCATGCCGTGCAGCCGGCGCAGTCCGATCTGGTGCTGCCGGACGGCGCGGCTGCGGACGACCGGTTCGCGCCGGCCGAACAGCCGGAGTCGGCGCTGCGATTTGACGCGGTGGATCAGGACGAGCCGGTGGCTCCGGCCACGGCCGGCGATCGTCCGTCGCACGACGACGCGTCCGGTGATCACGCCCCGGCCAACGGGACGAACGCCGCCGGCGAACCGTACGGGGAAACGCACGTGGCGCGCGTCGCACAGTCGACGATCGAAGAGCCGGCGGCCGTGCAGCCGCCGCGCAGAAGACGGCGTCATTCGGGCGCGACCGGTCACGCCGAAGACACGGCCAACAACGACGTGACGTCCGTGATCAGCAACGAGGAACTGCAGGCGTACTTCGCCCGACTCGCGCAGGAAACCTCGGGAGCGGCGGCAACGGACGGTGACGCCGGAGCGACCGGTGCAGACGATGGCAGCGACAACGGCGGACAGGAGGAACGGCAGTGATGAAGCGCATCAGAAACGCGGCGGCGGCCGCGCTCGCCCTCGTCCTTTCCGTCTCGCTCGCCGCCTGCGAGGGACAGGTGCCGCAGGTGACGGCGGACGGCACGTCGTCCGCAACCAGCGCCAAGGCCACGCCGGACCTGAGCGAGGCGCAGGAAAAGAACATCCGCAAGCAGATCCTCATCACGCTTGGCGCGGCCAACGATGCGAAGGACGCGAGCGGACTGTCCGCGCGCATGACCGGCCCGCAGCTGGCCATCCACAGCGCGCGCATCGCGATCGCGCAGAAAACCGGATCGATTTCGCGTTACGCGACGATCCCGAACGACATCGTGCAGACCGTCATCCCCACCGACTCGGGCTGGCCGCGCAGCGTCTACAGCATCACCACCACGACCGATGACCAGCAGTCCAAGCGTCTGCTCGTCCTCACGCAGGACTCGGCACGTCAGAACTACAAGCTGTGGGGCGTGGCGCGACTGTTCCAGGGCACCAAACTGCCAAGCTTCGCCGTGCCGGACATCGGCGCGAAAATGGGCACCGCGAAGGACGCCGGGCTTGTCATGACGCCCGAACAGGCCGTCGAACGCTACGCCGACGTGCTCACCAACGGCGCGTCCAGCCAGTTCGCGTCCAGCTTCGCCGACGACGAACTGCGCCAAACGCTCGCCAGCACCACCGAACAGGTGCAGCAGGGCATCTCCAGCAACAAGGGCACGCAGCAGCAGGTCTTCACGCCCGCGCCGGGCGCGATTCAGGTGATGCGCTCGTCCGACGGCGGCGATCTGGTGGTCGCGCAGATCAACCTCGAATGGACGCGTCAGGCGGGCGAGGGACGCGAATCGCTGCCCGCGAACGATCAGGAAAACGCGCTGTTCGGCAACGCCAAGGCCACCAGCACGCTCAAAGCGACCTATGTGTTCGTGGTGGCCATGTACGTGCCCGAGGCGAACTCCGGCAAGCAGGTCACCGCGGTGGGCGCGGACCGCGAGGTCGTCAAGGTCGAGGCGAAGTGAGCGTCTTGCGACGGGCAGGCGTCTCACGCTGAGAGTGCAAACGCGCGTTTGCACGGGGAATGAACCGGCACTGGAACTATAGTGATTCCAGTGCCGGTTTTTCGTTGCCGGCGACAATCGGGAATCCGCCCGTTCGCGCGATATGCATCGTGTGTGCGGGGCGGCGACGCGCATGCAGACGCAATGCGTGCTGCGTGCGCAGGCAATGCATGGGAGGCAATATGGCGGATCAGCAGGAGTTCCATCCCGGCGTGTCCCTCGCGGGAGCCGTGGATCTGGAGGCGCTGAAGCATCAGGTGAAGGCCGAGCCGGGACAGGCGGGCGGCGCGCCCGCGGCCGGCGGATACGTGATCGACACCACCGAAAACACGTTCCAGGCGATGGTGCAGACGTCGGCCACGTTCCCGATTCTGCTGCTGCTGTGGGTGCCCACCGACGACCGTCTGTTCCCCATGGCCCGTGCGCTCGGCGACGCGGTCAACAAGCTCAACGGCCAGATCCAGCTCAGCCGCATCGACATCGCGTCCAGCCCGTCCATCGCGCAGGCGTTTCAGGTGCAGGGCGCGCCCGCGTTGTTCGCGCTCATCGGCGGCCGCCCGATGCCGATCCTCGAGGGGCTGCCGTCCGACGAGGAACTGAAGCAGATCACCGATCAGGTGCTGCCCAAGCTCATTCAGGCCGCGCAGCAGGCCGGCGTGACCGGCACCGCGCCGTACTCGGGCGATCCCGCAGCGGACGGTGCCGCTGGTTCGGGCGCGGGTGCCGCTCCCGCCGAGCAGATTCCTCCGGAGCACGCGGAGGCGCATCAGCTGGCGCAGGCCGGCGACTATGCCGGCGCGGCCGTCGCGTACGAGAAGGTGCTCGAATCCGACCCGAACGACAAGATCGCCGCGCGCGAACGCGCCAAGGCGCTGCTGCTCGCCCGTTCCGCGGATGCGGACGTGCGCGAGGTGCGGGCCGCCGCGGCCGCGCATCCCGACGACGTCGACGCGCAGCTGGCCGTGGCCGACGTGGACATGATCGGCGGGCAGATCGCCGACGCGTTCGACCGTCTGCTCGACTATCTTGCGGCCGGCCACACGGACGAGCTGGAGCCGGTGCGCAAGCGTCTGCTCGAATACTTCCTGATCCCCGATCCGGCCGACGAGCGTCTCAAGCGCGCCCGTCGCCGCCTCGCCACGCTCATGTACTGAGTGTTGGGGTGGATTCCTGCGGAGCCGGGTGGGGGAGCGTTATCGGCCGTAGGCCGACAATAACGGCATCATGCGATAGCGTGATTCCATACGAGCGTCACGCCATGCGGTTGCGGCCGAACAGTTGCTGGAACTGCGGGCCGTCTTCGGCGAGTTCGCGCTCGAAGTCGGCCCGCCAGCCGCCGAACGGGCGCGCGGCGAGACCGTCGTTGCTGAAGCGCGGCTGATCGGTGATTTCGGTCACGCAGAATTTCGGGATGACGAGGTTCGTGACCGGTGTGGACCGTTGCGCCGATGCGACCACGAGCGGAGCGTTCGGGCCGCCGAACACGTCGATGCTCCAGCCGTCCTCGTTGAGCCACACGGAATACCGGTTCTTGATGATCGGCGCGCCGCCGCGCATGATCAGTTCCGCCGCGATGCGCGAGTCGATCTCGCGTTCCGCCTCGTAGCGCGTGCCGCCCACGGACGGCCCCTTGACCGTCACGTATGCTTCGCGGAAATCGTCACGGTACAGGTCGAGCACGGCGAGCGGATCAAGGTCGGGCGTCATCGTCACACGCACCGCACGGGTCGTCAGGCGCACGCGCAGCGCGTAATTGTCGTCATGAACGTAGTAGCTCTGCACGATCAGCGCCGGAGCGTCCCCATCGTCGGCCTCCGGCGGCAGCGAGCGGCAGAAGAACCGCCGTTCGTACTCGAAATCGTTCATATTCTCGTCCATGAAACCAGTGTAGGCATGTTTCGGCGTGGTGCGCGTGCATTCGGTCAGGGCGGCGTGTAAAGTAGTGGCGTGCTTGGGTCCGTAGCTCAGTGGATAGAGCGTCTGTCTCCGGAACAGAAGGTCGAGGGTTCGATCCCCTTTGGGCCCACCAGAATGGCGTAATTTCAAGGATTTAAGATTCTTGGAATTACGCCGTTTGTCGTATCGGGTGCATATCGGATACATTGCTGTCGCACGGTACCCCCGTTCATCGTTCAGGATCGGCGGTCTGCTGCTCGATCTAGTTGCTTGCCTGCCTTTCTGCATCATCGTCATTTTTTCTGCATCATTGAAGGGTAAAATGATGCAGAAAAAATGACGATGATGCAGAAAAGTGCGAGGCGCGGCAATGCCAGCACAATGCGCGGGGCCTGTTTATATGGCATGTCATGCTTTGTCGAAATGACATGAAGCCGACAGAATATGACACGGCATGGTGTCAGATCCGGCAGGTTTTCCGAGATTCTTTCCTGGCGTGACAAGACGCCATGTTGGACGGTCCCGGCCGATAAACCGTTTTGCTTGGAATTCCAAGGTTTCGAGGATTATTGGGTTTGTCATATCTTGCTCTTGCACGGCTTTCCTTATGTTGTGTGACAGCTCGGCTGTCACGCTTTGCCAAGAATGTCTCATTCTTCCAATGAGTGACCATCATGCCTGTTCCCTCATGCGGACACCCGCCGCCGGGAACCGACGCGGGAGGGTTATATTGAAGCCAAGTGCGGGGTTCCGTGCGGGCGACAAGCGGCGATCGGCAAACGATGGGCGCGATAGACGAATCAACGTCGGCCGGATGGCAGGATCATCGGCCGGCGACTGGTCAAAGGAGCAATATCATGAGCGAGAAGATGGAAGCGGTGGCCACCTCCGAGGCGCCGGCGGCGCTGGGCGCGTACAGCCAGGCGGTCAAGGCCAACGGATTCGTGTTCGTCTCCGGCCAGCTGGGCATCGACCCGGCCACCGGCGAACTGGCCGGCCCGACCGCGGGCGAGCAGGCCGCGCAGGCGCTCAAGAACATCAAGTGCATTCTCGACGCGGCCGGCACCGGCATCGAGCACGTGTGCCGCGCCACCATCTACCTCAAGAACGTCGAGGACTTCAAGGAAGTCGACGCCCGTTACGCCGAGGTGTTCATCGGTTCCGTCAAGCCGGCCCGCTGCGCGTTCGGCGGCAACGACATCCCGAAGGGCGCGCTCGTCGAAATCGACGCCATCGCCGTGCTGTGACGCTGCGCTCCGACGATTCGTACCGCGGCACGATCGGGCATCATTCTTGGGACTGATGGTTGTCGCGCGAGTCACTGCGTAGGCTGAAAGCCGTCGCCGATTCCTGCCGGTTCGCGCCGGTAAGGATCGGCGGCGGCTTTGTCATATGCGTTGCCATATGCGGTTCGATTACGTTGCGTTGCGCGCGATATATAACGGTCCGTACGCGTGCGTGACGATTGACGGAATGATAATCGGCGAAACGACGGTCGGACGGAAAGGCGGGGAGTGATGCGCAGGTTGAATGCGGGCGGACGACGCGGCGTGTTCTCAATCGTCGCCATCGTGCTCGTCGCGGCGATGCTGGTGTGCGACGTGGCCGTCGGTCTTGGCCGGCTGATCGACGTCGCGCATTCCGGCATGAACGGCACGGCGCCGGCCGTCATCGCGCATCGCGGCGACGCGCGCGCTCCCGAAAACTCGCTTGCCGCCATCCGCGGCGCCGACGCGATCGGTGCGGACTATGCGGAAATCGACATACGTCTCACCGCCGACGGCGAACCCGTTGTCTTCCACGACCGCGCGACCGGACGACTGAGCGCGGCCGGACGCAACGTGCTCGTCTCACGCACGCGGCTGCGTCAACTGCAGCGCATGACCATGCGGCAGAACGGGCGGAACTATCGCATCCCCACGCTGTATCAGGCATTGCGCGCGGCGCAGGGCACGCGCGGCCATCTCGGCCTGCTCCTGCACGTCAAAACCGACGACCGGCACGCGCGCGCCGTCGCCGACACGGTCATCCGCTCGGTCGAAGCGGCGCGGTTCACCAACAATCTCATGATCATGTCCACCAGCCGGGAGGCGATCGTCGTGTTCAAACAGCGCGAACCGACCTGGCGCGTCGGCCTGTGTGCGAGCGGCGAGCCACAGCTCACCGGCTGGGATATCCGCGATCTGCGCACGCGGCTGCTCGACCGGCTCGCGCGCGGCGGCAGGGCCGGACGCGGCGGACGATCCGGCGGCAAGCACGGCGGCGACGGAGCGGTCGGAGGCAACGTCGACAGGCACGGCGACGTCGCGCGCGGCGGCGACTGGAACGGACGTGCGCTGCCGATGGACTTCGTCGTCGTGCGCGCACGCGAGGCGACGCGCACGTTCCTGCGCGAGGCGCGGCGTCACGACGTGCCCGTGTACGTGGGCGCGGTGAACGACGCGCGCACCGCACGATCGTTGATCAGACAGGGAGCGGCCGGATTCCTCGGCGAAGACGTCGAACAGCTGCGCCGGGCGGCCGGCGCATACGCGCTGGCGTGACGTGCGCCGGGGCGAACGGCCCTGTCAGGCGGGCCGGTAGACTGGGGAGAATGAGTCCTGAAGCCCTGAGCGAACTGATTTCGCATATTGCCCATGAACTGGTTGCGTCCGGCAAGGCCGGCAACCTCACCGACGATCTCATCCCGCCCGTCGAGAAGCTCACCGTCATGCGCCCGAAGGATCGCGCGCACGGCGACTGGGCCTCGAACGCGGCCATGCAGCTGGCCAAGAAGGCAGGCATGAAGCCCCACGATCTGGCTGAGCTGTTCGCCGCCGACCTGACCGCGGCCGACGGCGTCAAGTCCGTCGAAGTGGCCGGCCCCGGCTTCATCAACATCACGCTCGACTCCGCGTCCGCCGCGGCCGTCGTCGATCAGGTGCTCGACGCGCCCGCCGACGAGCGCGGCTTCTCCACGTTCGGCAAGAACACGCATCTGGCCGGCAAGACGCTCAACCTCGAGTTCGTCTCCGCGAACCCGACCGGCCCGATCCACATCGGCGGCACCCGCTGGGCCGCCACCGGCGACTCCATGGCCCGCGTGCTCGAGGCGAACGGCGCGAAGGTCGTGCGCGAATACTACTTCAACGACCACGGCGAGCAGATCAACCGCTTCGCCAAGTCGCTCGTCGCCGCCGCACACGGCGAGGAAACGCCGATCGACGGCTACAAGGGCGCGTACATCAACGAAATCGCCGACCGCGTGATCGCCGAGGCCGAAGCCGACGGCGTGGACGTGCTCGCCCTGCCGCGCGTCGACGGCGGACTCGACAAGGACGGCAACCCGCTCGGCGAAGGCGATTCCGAGCAGCGCGAGGAGTTCCGCAAGCGCGCCGTGCCGATGATGTTCGACGAGATCCGCAAGTCCATGAAGGACTTCCGCGTCCATTTCGACGTGTGGTTCCACGAGAACAGCCTGTACACCGACGGCGAGGTCGAACGCGCGATCGACGTGCTGCGCAAGCGCGGCGACATCTACGAGAAGGACGGCGCGACCTGGTTCGAGTCGACCAAGCACGGCGACGACAAGGACCGCGTGATCCTCAAGTCCAACGGCGAATACGCGTACTTCGCGGCCGACATCGCCTACTACTGGAACAAGCGCCACCGCGCGACCGACCCGGCCGACGTGGCGATCTACATGCTCGGCGCCGACCACCACGGCTACATCGGTCGCATGATGGCCATGTGCGCCGCGTTCGGCGACCAGCCGGGCGAGAACATGCAGATCCTCATCGGCCAGCTCGTCAACGTGCTCAAGGACGGCAAGGCCGTGCGCATGTCCAAGCGCGCCGGCAACGTCGTCACGATCGACGATCTCGTCGAGGCGATCGGCGTGGACGCGTCCCGCTACTCGCTCGCACGCACCGACTACAACTCGCCGGTCGACATCGACCTCAACCTGCTCGCGTCGCATTCCAACGACAACCCGGTGTACTACGTGCAGTACGCGCACGCGCGTTCCTGCAATGTGGACCGCAACGCGGAAGCCGCCGGCATCACCTACGAGGGCGCGGACCTCGCCCTGCTCGACACCGAAGCGGACGGCGAAGTGCTCGCCGCGCTCGCCCAGTGGCCGGCGCTGCTCACGCTCGCCGGCGACGCGCGCGCACCGCACCGCGTGGCGCACTACCTCGAGGACCTGGCCGCCGCGTACCACAAGTGGTACAACGTGGAGCGCGTCGTGCCGATGGAGCTCACCGATCCGGAAACCCGCGGCGACGAGGCCGAACGCGAGGCCGTGCGCATCGCCAAGGCTCCGGAACCGGCCCGCGCCGCCGCACGACTCAAGCTCAACGACGCCGTGCGCACCGTGATCGCCGAAGGCCTCGACCTGCTCGGCGTCACCTCTCCTGACAAAATGTAACGGCCTTCGGCCGTTGCTGTGTTTGTGCGGCGCTCACGACGCTTCGCTGTTCGCTGCTACGGACAGTCCACTGGACTGTCCGTCCCGAGAAGATGTAACTTTTTCCCTCGGCTCCCCTTGTCAGGGAGCTGTCGGCGTAGCCGACTGAGGGGTAGTCAGACCCTAAGGACCTACACATGGCAATTACCCCCATTTGGCCGGCCGCCACGGCCATCGACCCGGCGACCGGCGCGATCACGTTCCACGGCCGCACCGCCGAATCGCTGCTCGACGAATTCGGCTCGCCGCTCTACCTGATCGACACCGACGAGGTCGCGAACCGTGCCAAGCACTTCGTCACCGCCGCGGCGCGCGCGTTCAACAACTCGACCACGCACGTGAGCTTCGCCGGCAAGGCGTTCCTGTCCAAGGAAATCGTGCGCCTTGTGCTCGCCGCCGGCATGTACGTCGACACCTGCACGATGGGCGAGATGCGGATCGCGCTCGCCGCCGGCGCTCCCGGCCGACGTCTCGTGCTGCACGGCAACAACAAGTCCGACGCGGAAATCGAGCTCGCCATCAACGAAGGCTTCGCGAAGATCGTCGTCGACGAGCCGAACGAGCCGGCCCGCATCGCCGCGATCGCGCATCGCCTCGGCAAGCGCGCCCGCGTGATGCTGCGCGTCACGTCCGGCATCCACGCCGGCGGCCACGAGTACATCTCCACCGCGCACGAAGACCAGAAGTTCGGCATGCCGCTGCTGCCGGCCGGCGCCGACACGTCCGCGCTGTCGATCCTCGACGATCTGGCCGACGTGACCCCGGCCGCAACCAACGCGCGCGTGGGGGAGCGGCAGGCCGATGCCGCGACCGGCGCGACCGGCAGCGATCGCGCCGCCAAGCCAGAACGCCAGCTGCGCTACGACGTCAAGTATCCGTACGATCTGAGCGGCGAGGAACTGTCCGAACCCGACCGCAAGCTCGCCGAGGCGATGACGGCCGTGGCGAACGGCCCGGCGATCGCCGTGCTCAAGGAGATCCGCCGTCACGAGGACGTGCTCGAGCTGGTCGGCGTGCACTCGCACATCGGCTCGAACATCCACGACGCGGACGCGTTCATCCAGGCCGCCAAGCGCATGATGCTTCTGCGCAAGACGTTCTACGCGACTGACGCGTTCACGCTGCCCGAGGTCGACCTGGGCGGCGGCTATTCCGTCGCGTACACGGACGGTGAGGATTCGATGGACATCGACGCGGAGCTGGGCCGTCTGGCCGACGCGGTCGCGTCGATCAACCGCGCGCTCGGCATGCCCGCTCCCGCGATCTCGTTCGAACCGGGCCGCTGGATCGTCGCGCCCGCCGGCGTCACGCTGTACCGCGTCGGCACGATCAAGCACGTGCTGCTCAGCGCGGACGCGGAAGGCCATCAGCCGACTGACAAGGCCGGCAGACCGATCAGCGAACGCGTGTACGTGTCGGTGGACGGCGGCATGAGCGACAACATCCGCCCGGCCCTGTACGGCGCGGACTATACGGTGCGGCTCGCGAACCGACGCGGTTCGGACGAGTCGATGCTCGTGCGCGTCGTCGGCATGCACTGCGAGTCCGGCGACATCATCGTGCACGAGGACCGTCTGCCGGCCGATTTGAAGCGCGGCGACGTGCTTGCGGTGCCGGTGACCGGCGCGTACGGCCGCACGATGGCGAGCAACTACAATCAGGCGCTGATTCCGGCGGTCGTGGGCGTGTCCGAGGCGGGCGCGCACGTGATGATCCGCCGCCAGACGATCGACGATCTGCTGGGTTGGGATCTCGGCTGATACGAAGCACGGAATCGCTGATGCGAATCGCGTTTGCGTGTGATTCCGGGCGATGCTGAACGCGAGAAGGGGCCTTCCGGATGAACCGGAAGGCCCCTTCTCATATTCGGTTATGGTTCTTCGGTTATGGTTCGCGGAGCGGATCAGGCGAGGGTGCCGACCGGGGTGCCGGCGGCGACCGCGCCGTGGGCGGTGATCGACAGGTCGTTGATGAGCGACGGGTTGGTGAACACCACGATCACGTCGGTGGGCTTGCCGGCGGCCTTGATGGCGGCCCAGTCCACGTCGATGATCGGATCGCCGGCCTTGACGGCCTGACCGGTCTCGACATGCACGGCGAACGGCGCGCCGCCCAGCTGGACGGTGTCGACGCCCACGTGCACGAGCACCTCCACGCCGGAATCGGTGGTGATGCCCACGGCGTGGCGCGCGTTGGCCACGGTGGTCACCTTGCCGGAGACCGGGGCCACGATCGTGGCCGAGGCCGGCACCACGGCGAATCCGTCACCGAGGATCTTCGCGGCGAACGTGTCGTCGGGAACGTCCTCGATCGCCTTGATCGAACCGTCTACAGGGGCCAGGATGCTGCTGGCGGAACCTGCGGTCGCTGGGGCTGAAACCGGCGCGGGAGCCGGCTTAGCGGGTTGCGCAGCGGCGGCAGGAACCGCCTTTACGCTTTTGGGGCGATGCCCTCGCGGGCCACGATGCGGTTCATCTCGTCGGCCACGAACTGCACGTCCGTGCCCACGATGATCTGCAGGTTGGTCTTGTCGATCGGCTTGACGGCCGGCACGCCGGTCTTCTTGATGGCGTCCGTATCGACCGCGGAGGCGTCGCGCAGGATAAGGCGCAGGCGCGTGGTGCAGCTGTCGACGGAGACGACGTTGGACTTGCCGCCGAGCGCCTCGTACAGGCGGGAGGCGAGCAGTGTGTACTTGTCGTCGCCCTTGGCTTCGGTGATGGCGGCGTCGGCGACGGCCTCCTCAGGCTCGCGGCCTGGGGTCATCAGGTTGAACTTCTTGATCGCGAAGTCGAACACGAAGTAGTAGATGACGGCGAACACGAGGCCCTGCAGGATCAGCATGTACGGCTTGTGCGCGAGCGGCCAGCTGAGGATGAAGTCGACGAAGCCGGCGGAGAAGTTGAAGCCGGACGTCCAGTTCATCGCGGCGGCGACGGCCACGGAGATGCCGGTGAGCACCGCGTGCACCACGTACAGCGGGAAGGCGACGAACATGAAGGAGAACTCGAGCGGTTCGGTCACGCCGGTGAAGAACGCGGCCACGCCGGCGGCCAGCATGAGCGAGCCGATGGCCTTCTTGCGCTCCGGGCGGGCGTTCTTGTAGATTGCGAACGCGCCGGCCGGCAGGCCGAACATCATGATCGGGAAGAAGCCGGCCTGGTACATGCCCGGGTGGTAGCCGGCGATGGTGACCGGGTCGCCCTGATAGGCGGCGCCCTGCCAGAAGCGGGCGATGTCGTCGATGCCGGCGATGTTGAACCAGAACACGTTGTTGAGCGCGTGGTGCAGGCCGGTCGGGATGAGCAGGCGGTTCGCGAAGCCGTAGATGCCGGCGCCGACCGCGCCGAGCGACATGATGGCCTCGCCGAAGGCGGTCAGCCAGCCGAACACGAGCGGCCAGATGAACAGCAGGATCAGGGACACGACCGACATGAGCGCGACCGTGACGATCGGCACGAGGCGCTTGCCGCTGAAGAAGCTCAGTGCGGCGGGCAGCTTGACCTCGTGGAACTTGTTGTACATGGCCGCGGCGATCAGGCCGGCGAGGATGCCGATGAACACGTTGCCGTTGTTCATCTTGGAGAACGCGTTGTAGGTGTTGAGCGCCGTCTCCTGCATCTTGGCCGCGTCCGCGTAGCCGAGGAACTTCGACGCCGCGTCTGGAACCAGCAGCGTCATCGGCGTCAGGAAGCCGACGAGTCCGGCGAGGGCCGCCGCGCCGTGCTGGTCGCGGGACATGCCGAACGCCAGACCGACGGCGAACAGGATGCCCAGATTGTTCAGGACCGCGCCGCCGGCCGTGGTCAGGAACGTGGAGACCACGTCGCCGCCGGTGAAGCTTGCGATCCAGTTGCCGATGCCTACGAACAGCGCCGCCGCCGGCAGGCAGGCGACGGGCAGCATGAGCGAACGGCCCATGCGCTGGATGTACTCTTTCATTCCAACCTCCCTCTGAGGGTTTTGGCGATGACGTCTTTCTTCTGTGTTTTGCCGCTGAAGTTCGTCGTCAAACAGCCTGGCGCCATCGTTGGTACCGGACCTTGTCGCAGCGGTTTTCATCGCTAAACAACCATGGTACGGCACTGGGAACGCACTTTAGGGACATTTTGTTAAGTTTCTTTACGCTCGCGTTGCGGCCGGGAAAACTCGGTGTCCGTGAGGGCTACTCGCGCTTGGAAGCCGGGCTGGACAGACATCTGATGTTTTTTAGTTAGGAACGTTGCGCTGCGGCGTGTCGAATTCGGTTCGTAGGATGGTGGAGGAATTGTGATGGCCGCGACGCGGCGTCATACGTGACTTTCAGGGAAAGGATGCCTGTGGCACAGCAGAACGAAACCCCCATCCGCGTGGGACTTCTGGGCGCGGGAACCGTCGGATCGCAGACCGCGCGTCTGCTCGTGGAGCAGAAGGACGAACTGGCCGCCCGCATCGGCCGGCCGATCGAACTGGTCGGCGTCGCCTGCCTCGACCCGGACGAAGTGAACTATCCGTGGATCGACAAGTCGCTGCTGACGACCGACACGATGAAGGTCGCCACGAACGCGGACATCGTCATCGAGCTCATCGGCGGCACCGGCGCGGCTCGTACGTTCGTCATGGCCGCGATCGAATCCGGTGCGTCCGTCGTGACCGCCAACAAGGCGCTGCTGGCCAAGTACGGCCCCGAAATCTACAACGCGGCCGCCGCCAAGGGCGTCGACATCTACTTCGAGGCGGCCGTGGGCGGCGCGATCCCGTTCCTGCTGCCGCTGCGCGAGTCGCTGGCCGGCGACAAGGTGACGAGCATGCTCGGCATCGTCAACGGCACCACCAACTACATCCTCGACGAGATGACCACCAAGGGCCTCCAGTTCGACGACGTCCTCAAGGATGCGCAGGCCAAGGGCTACGCCGAGGCCGATCCGACCGGCGACATCGAGGGCCACGACGCGGCGAACAAGGCCGCCATCATGGCCACGCTCGGCTTCCACACCAACGTGACCATCGACGACGTGTCGGTCGAGGGCATCACCAAGATCACCGCCGACGACATCGCCGCCGCGACCGCCGAACACAAAGTCATCAAGCTGCTCGCCGTCGTCGAAAACGGCGAGGCGGGCGTCTCCGCGCGCGTCTACCCGGCGCTCATCCCCGAAACGCACCCGCTGGCCTCCGTGCACGGTTCGTTCAACGCGATCTTCGTCAAGGCCGAGGCGGCCGACGATCTCATGTTCTACGGCCGCGGCGCCGGCGGCGCCCCGACCGCCTCCGCCGTCGTCGGCGACGTGGTCGCCGAGGCGCGACACATCGCGCAGGGCTGCACCGGCCCGACCATCCCGATGTACAACGACCTGCCCAAGGCCCCGATCGAGGCGAGCCGCGCCGCGTTCGCCGTGCGCTTCCTCATCCACGACAAGCCGGGCGTGCTGGCCGCCATCGCCAAGGAATTCGCCGACAACGGCGTGTCCATCAACGGCGTCAACCAGGACCTCAAGCCTACGCTCAACGACCCGGGCTACGACGGCGAGATCCAGCAGCTGCGCATCGTCACGCACCAGACCGACGAGGTCACGCTGCGCAAGACCGTCGAGGCCGTGCGTAAGCTCGACTTCGTGACCGGCGAGCCGTCGATCCTGCGCGTGCTCGACTGACGGACGCCGCAGCGAGCGTAACGCACTGAGGCATGCCACGCAGGTCTTCCCCGACGAGTGAAGGCGGTGGCGTGTACGCTCCCTCAGTCACGGCTACACCGTGCCAGCTCCCTCAGCCGAGGGAGCCGAGGCTCGCTGCGCTCGCATTGGCTTGAGCCCCGTCATCGCGCGGCGCTCGATTCAGTTTTTCATAGGGGGACATATGGAACCGATCTGCAGACAGGTCAAGGTCAGCGTGCCGGCCACGAGCGCCAATCTGGGCTCCGGCTTCGACACGGTCGGCCTGGCGCTCGACTACCACGACGAGCTCACGTTCACGCTGAGCGCCGACCCGTCGAACCGCGCCGCGCAGGTGCTCATCTACGGCGAGGGCGAGGACACGCTGCCGCGCGACGAAACGCATCTGGTGGTCTCCACCTTCCGCCGCGCCTGCCAGACCTTCGGCCTGGGCCGCGTGGGCTTCATCCTCGAGGCGCACAACAACATCCCGCAGGCGCGCGGCATGGGCTCGTCCGCCGAGGCGATCGTCGCCGGCATCGCCGCGGCCGCCGCGTTCGCGCACGACGACGACCTCAACCGCGACGCCGTGTTCGAACTGGCCGCCGCGATCGAAGGACACCCGGACAACGTCGCGCCGGCCGTCTACGGCGGCATGACCGTCTCGTGGAACTTCGACACGGCCGAAGGCGTCGGTTCCGTGCCGATCCCTGGCGGCGAGCCGCTCCACGGCGGCTTCCACACCGTCAAGTACCGCGTCGACCCGAAGATCCGCACCGCCGTGTTCGTGCCCGACTACGAGCTGAGCACCGAAAAGGCGCGCGAGGCGCTGCCCGCCGCCGTGCCGTACAAGGACGCCGTGTTCAACGTGTCGCGCGTGGCGCTCATGGCCGCAGCGATGAACCCGGGAGCGCTCGCCGCGTCCTCCGACCCGAACGCGCTGCTGTTCGCCGCCACGCAGGACCGCCTGCACCAGCCGTACCGCAAAGACCTCATGACCCCCTCGTGGGAACTCATCAAGGCCCTGCGCGCCCGCGGCTACGCGGCCATGGTTTCCGGCGCGGGCCCGTGCGTGCTCGTGCTGCACTACGGCGACGAGGCCGAGGCGATCGAGCACGTGGCCGGCGACCGTCTGTCCGACGGCCACTGGCGCGTGCTGCACCCGACCGTCAACGCCAAGGGCGTGGAAATCGAGCGCAAGTAATCCCGTGCGGTAGCATGGCTGGAGAACCCGGGGCGCGGTCCGTTGGTGCGGGTCGCGCCCCGGTCTGATTATTCCGAGCGTTTCCGAGCGAAAAGTGAGGCCGGTCATGTCCATTCCGCTGATTCTCGCATCCAAGTCGAAGCCGCGCCGCGACGTGCTGTACTCGGCCGGCATCTGCCCGACCATCCGCGTCTCCCACGTCGACGAGCCGGCCGCGCTGGTCGACGCCGCGCGCGAGGAGGGCGTGGACGTCGAGTCGCTCACCGTCGACAAGCGCGTGCTCATCCTCGCCTCGGCCAAGGCGCACGCCGTGTATCAGGCGTACCGCAACGTGGCCGACGCGGCCGCCGCGGCGACCGGCGAGCGCGTGATCGCGTACCCGCTGCAGTCCGCGCAGCTCGCTCGGGAGACGGAACGCGACGGATCCGCTGATGGTACCGTCGACGTCGACGACGTGCCGGGAGCCGTGGCCGCGGCCGGAACGTCCGCCATGGACAAGTCGGCGGCCGACGGCGACGCCGATGCGACGACGCGCGACTTCTCCGGAGTGGACGTGCCGACGGTCGCCGAGCCGATCTCGAACGTCGTCGCCATGCAGCCCGGGCTCACGCGCGCCGAAGTCGGGCCGTTGATCGTCGGCTGCGATTCGATGTTCCTGTTCGACGGCGAATGCTACGGCAAGCCGCACAGCGTCGACGTGGCGCGCGAACGGCTCAAGGCGATGCGCGGGCGCACCGGCGAACTGTGGACCGGCCACTGCCTGATCGACTTCGCGTCCGGTCGTGCGGTGCGCGGCACGAGCTACGCGAAGATCCACTTCTGCGATTATTCCGACTTGGACATCGAACGCTATCTGGCGACCGGCGAGCCGCTCGAAGTGGCCGGATCGTTCACGCTGGAGGGCTTTGGCGGCGCGTTCATCGACTCGATCGAGGGCGATCCGCACGGCATCATCGGCATCAGCCTGCCGCTGCTGCGCCGGCTGACCGGCGAGCTCGGCGTGGAATGGACCGACCTGTGGAACGTGGACCGCGGCGAGCTGTTCCCGTCCGACAAGGCCGATCCGCGCGGGCTGACCCCGCCCAAGGAGAACGTGCACCAGCCGGGAGACGGCTGGATCGACTGCGCGTGCGGACGCCGGCACTGGGGCACGAACGGCGCGTCCGGCGTGCTTTTGGCCCGGCGAGACGCGGCCGGCAACGTGACCGACGTGGTGATGCAGCACCGCGCCGCGTGGAGCGCCGAAGGCGGCACGTGGGGCATTCCGGGCGGCGCCACCGCGGACGGCGAGTCGCCGATCGAGGGCGCGCTGCGCGAGAGCTACGAGGAGGCGAACATCACGCCGGAGGACATCGAGGTGGTCGGCTCCTACCGCGAGGACCACGGCACGTGGGCGTACACCACGGTGTTCGCGTTCGAGAAGCCCGGACACACGGTGACGCCGCGCGCGAACGACGACGAGAGCATGGAGATCGAGTGGATCCCGATCGACGAGGTCCCGAACCGCAAGCTGCTCACCGCGATGAAGACCGACTGGCCGCGCTTCCGCGCCCGGCTCGACGCGATCGCGGCCGACCGCCGCGGCGAGTGAATCGCGGAATCGCGCTGCGCGCGATGGCATCGGTTGTTGACCGCGACGCTGTGACGCTTCCCGGTCAACCGGTCGAAGTTTGTCTCTGATTGGCGTGACATTGGCTCCGGTACGGTCGGCTTACTGGCCACAATGTCACGCTACGAAACCAATTCGCGTGACATTGGTCCCAGTACTGCCGATCTATCCTCGGCGATGTCACGCAGGCTCCGAAATATGAAGCGCTGATCAAGAAAGTTATCGTTAACTCTTGGGGTGGTCCTAGACTGGGACGCGAACGGCGCGCCGGTGCCGGACGGCAGCGGCACGCGCATCCAGAAACACGCAGCGACATCACCTCAGGAGCATCGAAGCCATGGCTGAACCGCAGTCGTTCCCCAACCTCATCACCGTCAACGCCGACCCCAAGAGCCAGGCGCCCGTCCAGTTCCACCTGCACAACGGGCGAATCAGCGTCGTCCTCGGCGTGCTCGAAGGCAAGCTCGTCAACCTGTACACCGGCGCGCCCGTGCCCGCGGCGGGCGACTTCGGCTACCTCGTCGACGACCGCTTCCGCGTCCAGTCGTCCACCGTCGAGGAAGGCGCGTCGCGCTACGCCGAACACGAACGCTTCGCCTACCCCGAATTCGGTCGCGGCGACTATCGCCACCCGGCCATCGAAGTCGGTCAGCCGAACGGATCGCACGTCACCGACCTGCGCTACGTCGGCCACACAATCACCGGCGGCAAGCCCGCGCTGCCCGGCATGCCGTCCACGCACGCGGCCGACGACGAGGCCGCGACGCTGTCCATCGAACTCAGGGACGAGCTCATCGGCCTCACCGTGACCCTGCAGTACACGATCTTCCGCGACGAACCGGTCATCGCGCGCAGCGCCGTCATTCGCAACGACGGCGACCAGCAGCTCACGCTGGAACGCGCCGCCAGCCTCAGCCTCGACCTGCCCGACAGCGACTACACGATGACCGAATTCACCGGCGCGTGGGCGCGCGAACGCGAGCCGCACACGCAGCCGCTGCACCCCGGCATCCAGCAGATCGAATCGCTGCGCGGCGCGTCCGGCCCATACTTCAGCCCCAACGCGATCTTCGCGCGGCCCGCCACCACCGAGGACGCGGGCGAGGCGTTCGGCCTCGCGTTCGTCTACTCCGGCAACTTCGACCTGCACGCCGAAGTCGACACGTACGGCGCGACCCGACTCCAGCTCGGCATCAACCCGCTCGGATTCCAGTGGGCGCTCGGCCCCGGCGACGAATTCGCCACGCCCGAAGCGCTGCTCGGCTACACGGGCAACGGCCTCAACGCGCTGAGCCAGTCCTTCCACCGCATCGTGCTCGACCACCTGCAGCGCCCGCAGTGGGCGCGCCGCGAACGCCCGGTGCTCATCAACAACTGGGAGGCCACGTACTTCGACTTCACCGAAGACAAGCTGCTCGAACTCGCGGGCCTCGCCAAGAAGGCCGGCATCGAACTGTTCGTGCTCGACGACGGCTGGTTCGGCGCGCGCACGTCCGACCGCGCGGGACTCGGCGACTGGGTGGCCAATCCGGACCGCCTGCCGGAGGGCATCGCCGGCATCGCGCGTAAGATCAACGCGCTCGGCATGGACTTCGGCTTGTGGTTCGAGCCGGAAATGACCAACAAGGACTCCGACCTGTACCGCGCCCACCCCGACTGGATCATCGCCACGCCCGGCCGCGGCCAGTCCGTGTACCGCAACCAGTACGTGCTCAACTTCGCCAACCCGGCCGTCGTGGACAACATCTACGGCCAGATGCACGCGATCCTCTCGACCGCGAACGTGGCGTACATCAAGTGGGACATGAACCGCTTCATCTCCGAGGCGTTCGACGCGACGCGCGGCGCCGAACACCAGGGCGAGATCATGCACCGGTACATCCTCGGCGTGTACGCGCTGTACGAGCGCCTGTTCGCCGCGTTCCCCGACCTCATCATCGAAGGCTGCGCGTCCGGCGGCTCCCGCTTCGACTACGGCATCCTCGCGTACTCGCCGCAGGCGTGGACCAGCGACGACACCGACGCGATCGAACGCCTGTCGATCCAATACGGCACCAGCTACTTCTTCCCGGTCGCCACGATGGGCGCGCACGTGTCCATCACGCCGAACCACCAGACCGGCCGTTCCGAGTCTCTTGCCACGCGCGCCAACGTGGCCATGTTCGGCACGTTCGGCTACGAAATGGACCTGACCAGCGTGCCCGAATCCGATCTTGACGAGATCGCCAAGCAGGTCGCGTTCTTCAAGGAGCACGCGTCGCTGCTGCACAACGGCGACCTGTATCGCCTGCGCGCGCCGTACGGCCACCGTCAGGCCGCGTGGATGAGCGTGTCGGCCGACCGCGCGCACGCGATCGTCGGCGACTATGTGATCCTCGGTGTGCCGAACCGGCCCAAGTCGCGCCTGCTGATGCGCGGACTGGACGAGACTGCCTCGTACCGCGTCATCTCCTCCGATGGCAAGTTCGACGCGACGCGCACCGGCGGCGAGCTCATGCACATCGGCATCGACGACACCGACCTCGGCCCGGATTTCGCCTCGCGCGTCTACCTCGTCGACCGTGTGTGATCGCCGACCGTGTCAAACCGCCAACGGATCGCCAGATGATAGCGGCTGCCGGCCGGCAGCAGCGGCGAGCGCTCGGAAGGGTCGTTGACGGCGTTCGGCACGAAACCGGGTTCCAGCGCGTACCCGGCCGCCGGGCAATACGTTCGGCCGCCGGTGCCGGGCACGCCGTCCAGGAACCCGGCGCTGTACAGCAGCACGCTCGGCGCGTTCGACAGCACGGTCATGCGAATGCCGGTGCGTTCGCTTGCCGCGACCGCGACCGTGCGCAGTCCGGTGCGGGGGTCGAGGGAAGTTGCGTGCGGCAGCCGCCCGTGCGCATCCTCGAACACGAATGCGTGATTGTAGCCGCGTGCGGCAGCGAGCTGTGTGTCGCCGGCCTCGAATCCGGCCCGCATGGCGTCGCCGATGCGCCTCGGCGCGCGGAAGTCCATGGGCGTGCCGTCGACCGGCTCATGGGCGAGCGGAATGAACCGTTCGTCCGTGGGGCAGTAGCGGTCGGTGGGGATGCACAGCGTCTGGTCGAGCATGTCGCCGCTCGACTCGCCGGCGAGATTCCAGTAGGCGTGACTGGTCATGTTGGCGATGGTGCCGCGCGTGCAGTCGGCGTCGACGTCGCAGGCAAGCGTCATGCCGTCGACCGCGTAGCGCACGCGCACGTCCATGGCGCCGGGGAAACCCTGATCGCCGTCAGGCGAATGCAGCACCAGCGTGAGCGAGCGTTCGCTGCGATCCGCGACGGTCCATAGCCGCCGATCATAGCCGTCCGGTCCGCTGTGCACGTTGTTCGTGCCCTCGTTGGCGACCGGATGGCAGACGGTGCCGTCGATAACGCACGTCGCGTCGGCGATGCGGTTCGCGTTGCGTCCGATGATCGCGCCGAGATAGCAGTCGTCGGCGAGATAGTCCGCGGCGGTCGGCCGGCCGAGCAGCACGTTCGTCGCATGCCCGTCGCGGTCCGGCAGGGTTACGGTCATCAGCCGGGCGCCGTAATCGGTGACGGTGACGGCGAGGCCGGTTGCGCCGCCGATGGCGAACGATTGCGGCAGCGCCGGTGCGGCCGAGGACGCGTCGGTTGCTGCGGATGCGGCCGGGGCGACCGTCGGAACGATGGCGGGGGAGACCGTGGAATTGACTGCGGGAACGACCGTGCTGGCGGCCGCGGAATGCGCATGATGCGTCGAAGAAGACATGCTTCGACCATAGAACCGCCAAACGCGGCAGCCATATCGTCAAGTTGCCGCCCAGTGCCGGAAAACTGCGCGATGCAGCGTCGACACCCGACTGCGACCGTTGGTGGTCGTGCATAACGGCTCTTCGTATTGTGTTGTGTATGGTTGGCTGTCCGGTGGTATCGGAATCACGCTACGCGTGATGCCGTGTTGTCGTGAGATTGCGCGGCAGCGCAATCTCAGTATCGCGCGATCGCGCGATGGAATCGGTATTGTGCTCATGCGCAATGCCATGTTCCCGGCGGCGGCTCGGCCGTCGCGTTTGGTTTTTTCAACACACTGCGGTGTTGGCGGTAGCCTCGGCCCCCTCGGCTGAGGGGGCTCCCGGCGAAGCCGGGTGGGGGAGCGTCGCGGCGCTGTGCGCCGCCAACCGGCACGGCATCGCGCGCAGCGCGATTCCGATGCCACACGCGTATCCGCTGCACTCAGCCCATGAGGGAATACGACAAGGCCAACACGCCTCTAGCCAGACGACTGCGCAGGAACATGACCCCATGGGAGCGCAAACTCTGATACCGATTCTTAAACACTCATATGTTGCGCTGGCAGCGTCAGACCCCGATCGGCCGGTACATCGTCGACTTCTATTGTGCGAAGGCCAGGCTTGTGGTCGAACTCGACGGTGGTGGACACTACACGTTGGAACAACAAGCGAGAGATGCCAAACGTACCAAGGATCTGGAGGCTGAAGGCCTGCTGATGCTGAGATTCGCGAACAATCAGGTGGATCGCATGTTCAATGAGGTATGTGTGAAGATTGACCGGGTGGTGGCAGCAAGGATTGTAATGCGATAAGAGGGTGTTGCGGCTCTGGTATTGGAATCGCGGTACGCGCGATGCTGTGCCGGTTGGCGGCGCACAGCGCCGCGACGCTCCCCCAGTCGACCT
The DNA here is from genome assembly GCF_019331735.1 of Bifidobacterium miconis. Lineage (GTDB taxonomy): Bacteria > Actinomycetota > Actinomycetes > Actinomycetales > Bifidobacteriaceae > Bifidobacterium > Bifidobacterium miconis. The sequence goes on along the minus strand of NZ_JAHBBH010000012.1, from coordinate 57 downwards.
TCGGCCGACAGCGTCCTGCAATTATGGACTCGCTTCGCGAGCGTTATTGCTGGCTCG
>NZ_JAHBBH010000011.1 GCF_019331735.1 Bifidobacterium miconis | reverse complement strand
CCATCGCGTGACCGGACCGTACCGTATCAAGCCGGCTTGCGATCTTAGCGTGTGTTTCACGTGAAACATATGACCGCTCACGCTGGCCAGGCGGTACGACAGCCGGGCGGTACACAGCCGGGCGGTACACAGACATGCGGTCCGCAGCCAAGCGGTACGGCCCGCGCCAATCAGCCGAGATCCTCCCACTTGACGAGCATGGCGTCGAACATCTCGTCGTCGGTCAGATGGTTTTCGAGGTTGAGCAGCGTCTTGATCTTCTGCTCCTCGCGGCTGTAGATGAAGTCGCGTTGCCACTGGAAGAAGTGCGGCCCGTCGCCCATCGTACGCAGATAGGCCATGAGCCCGGACAGCACCCACGCGCTCTGCGCGATGTCGGTCAGGCATTCGTTCGCGTAGTAGCCGCGCCACACGCCGTGCTCGCGCGCCAGCATCGCCTCGCGCGCCCGCCGGAACTCGCGCCGGGCCAGTCCCGCGTGGAAGAACGCGTGCTGCCAGTCCTCGGCGAATCCCTCCCACAGCGCACGGCACGTCAGATGCGTGGCCTCGCAGCAGTGGCGGTAGACGCGCGCATGCAGCGCGATCGAATCGTCGAACAGCCGTCGCGCCCGCGGCGACATGCCGGTCGCGGCCGCGGTGTCGCGATCGTCCAGCGCGGCGTACTGCGCGGCCCCGCGCACGGCGACGCGATCGACGACGGCGATCTGCTCGACCAACGGCACGTCGCCGGCCGCCCAGCGCATGTCGTCACAACTCGTGTTGCGGTCGCGCATGAACTGCGTGACCAGCATGCGCGGGCAGTGATTGAAGTACTGTTCGCCGGCGCGTTCGTCCCAGCGTTCGCCGTACGCGACGGCCGCGTCGAAGTAGCCGGCGTACGCGTCGGCCACGGCGTCGGCGTCGCGCTCGCCGTAATACTCGGCCGCGAACGCGCACGTGGCCGATCGCACGAACGTCGCCGAGACGGCATCGTCGACGGAGACGGCGTCGGATGCGCCGGCAAGCAGCGCACCGACCGATGCGATCGACGGTTCGGTCTCGTCGGCCGAACCCGACGCGGGCGTCACGGACGCGACCGGCCGGTCCGCATCGTCCAGTCCGGCGAGCCCGTCGCGCCACAGTCGCGCGATGAGCGAAAGGTAGTAGGCATGCGGCTTGACGTTCGAGGAGTTGATGATCCAGAACGCGTCGCCGCCGCGGGCGAGCACCTCGCCGAGCTCGCGCGCGATGCGTTCGGGGCGCACGGGCAGCGTGGTGATGTGGTTCGCGGCCTGCAGGTCGTAGAAGGACGCGTGATAGTAGATGCCCTGCGCGCCGCGGTCGGCGGGGTTCGGCATGGCGTCGATGCGCGGATTGTGGTTGCACTGCCGGCGCGTGACCATGCGGCCGTAGCCGTTGTCGGACCAGATCTTGATGACGTCGTCGGGCAGGTCGAGCACGCCCTTGCGGTAGAGTTCCAGCGTTTCGCCGTACAGGTAGACGCAGGTGCGCGCCTGCGGGTCGGAGTCGAGCACCATGCGGCGCTGGATGCGGATGATCTCGCTCATGAGCGCGCCGCGCTTTTCGTCGGTGTCGTAGGTCGGGTCGGAGTCCCAGAACGCGGAGTCGCCCTGGCCGCGGAAGCCGACGTTCCAGATGACGTGCTGGCCGCGGTGCGATGCGAGCGATTCCTTCCACAGGCCGATGAACAGGTCCTTGTGCTCGTCCCACGAGGGGTTGAGGTCCGGGTAGACGGAGGAGAAGAGGCGCGCGCCGAGCGGTTCGGCGTGGTGCTGGGCGATGCGCAGGCCGCGACGGGCGGCGGCCTCGGCGTGGTGCGCGGAGTTGTTGCCGGTGCCGGGAATGACCATCGTGCCGCCGCAACGCAGCAGCGTCTCGAACACCATCTCCCACGGCTGGTCGGGGTCGTTGTCGAGCCGCCAGCCCATGAGCAGCACTTCGTCGTTGACGAACCAGCCGCGGTCCGCCACGGCGAACGGCCGGGAGGCGAACGCGTAGCCGGCGGGCACGGCGACCGGACCGGGCTTGCGTCCGGCGACGGCGGGCGTCCAGTCCATCCAGAACCACAGGTCGGGCACGCCGAGCAGTTCGCGGCTGATGTGATACAGGCCGTAGATGAAGCCGAAGTCGTCGCCGGCGATGACGCGCAGCACGCCGCGGTCCGCGACGACGCGGTACATCCCCTCCCCCAGCGACGGATCGTCGGCCAGTTCGATGCGGGCGGTTGCGGTCGACGCCGGCGTCGCGTCGCCTCGTCCGCACACGACGCCGAGATCGCGGCGCAGGTCGGCGGCGGCCTGGCGTACGGCTTCGGAGCGGCCGTCCACATCGACGGGAGTGAGGGCATCAAGCAACATCGCAGTCACCTCTTGGGTAGGAAATCATTATTATCGATACGTATTTATTGATACGTATTTACTATATTCGGAAATCTCATTCACAACAAAACAGTTGCCGGTTCTTGCCGACGGCCCGCACGATTCGCGCGGGCCGTCGGCAAGTCGCGTCGGGATCATCGCTGGTTCGCGCGACCGGTCACAGGCCGGCCGGGCACGCGAACCAACGTCATCGGACCGCCGACGGGCGTCGGATCAGGCGCTGGCGATCGCGGTGTTCAGCTCGCTGATCATGGCCTTGGCGGCGTCGGCCGAGGACTGGTCGCCGAACATCACCTTCTGGCTGTAGCGGGCGATGATCTTGTCGAGGTCGGACGCGCCGTTCGGCGTGATGGACGGGGCCTCGCCGAGCGTGTCCTGGATCTGGGACGGGAAGTCGAGCGCCTGCTTGTCGGTGCCGGTCGCGGAGTCGGCGAGCGCTTCGCGGATCTTGTTGTTGGACGGGATGCCGCGGTCGGTGCTCATGGTCTTGCCGGCCGTCTCGTCGTTGAGCAGGTAGTCGATGAGCTCGGCGGCTTCGGCCGGGTGCTTGGACTGCGAGGAGATCGCCCAGTACATGCCGGGCTTGAGGTAGCCGTACTTGGCGTTCTCGCCGTCGTTCGGCAGCGGCACGAGGGTCATGTTGTCGGTGCCGGCGGCCTTCGCGTACACGGAGACCTGCGTGGACTGGGTGAAGATCATGGCCTGCTTGCCGGTGGCGAAGTCGCTTTGGTCGGTGGTGCCGGACGCCTGCTCGGCCTGATGGTCGGGGGTTCCCGCGATCTGGTCGCCGTGCGTCCAGTCGTAGGCCATCTGCAGGTAGCTGGCGAGCGTGTCCTCGGAGATCGCGACCTTGCCGTCCTTGAACAGGTTCTCGTTGTGCTGGCGGGCCCACAGCTGCAGGCTCATGCCGTTGTTGAGCGGCGCGATGCCGACGGTTTCGCCGTTGGACTTGTCGACGACCTGCTTGGCGAACGCCTTGAGGTCGTCCCAGGTCCAGTTGGACGTGTCGGGCGCGGTCAGGCCGAGGCTCTTGATGACGTCGTTGTTGAGTACGACGCCGAACGCGGTGGAGGAGACGGGGGCGGCGTACTGCGTGCCGTCGACCTTGCCCATGTCGCGCAGGGATTCGTCCATGCCGCTCAGGTCGAGGTATTCGGACGTGGTGTCGAGGTCGACGAGCGAGCCCTGCGAGGCGTAGGAGGCGAGGTAGAGCTCGTCCATCTGCATGACGTCGGGGGCGTTCTTGCCGGCAGTGTCGGTGGCGAGCTTGTCCCAGTAGCCGGACCAGTCGTTGTAGGTCATGTCGACCTTGATGTTCGGATGCTTCTCCTCGAAGCCCTTGATGACCTCTTCGGTGAGCTTGACGCGGCTGTCGGAGCCCCAGTAGCCGATGCGGATGGTCACGTCGCCGTCGGACGCCTTGACTTCTCCGCCCGAGGCGCCGACCTTGGTGCCGCAGCCGGACAGGGCGAGCGCGGCGGCGGACACGGCGGCGGCCGCGACGATCCACTTCTTCATGGACTTCATGGTTATCTCCTTTGATATTTCCTTATCGAAAACTTGGGTTGTTGGTGCTTGGTTGATGGTGGGTGACGCTCCGTCCGCGTCACTTGCCGCCGGTGGTGGCGATGCCTTCGACCAGATACTTCTGGCCGAAGCAGAACACGATGAACAGCGGGATCATGGACAGGACGGACATGGCGAACATCGGGCCGTAGCTGGACTTGCTGGTCGCGTCGATGAACGCGCGCAGGGCGATCGGCACGGTGTACAGCTTCGGGTCGGTCAGGTAGATGAGCTGGCTGAAGAAGTCGTTCCACGTCCACATGAACGTGAACACGGCGGTGGTGCCGATGGCCGGCTTCATGAGCGGCATGAGGATCTGCCAGTAGATGCGCCAGTGGCCGGCGCCGTCGATCTTGGCGGCCTCGTCGAGGTCGCGCGGGAGTCCTCGGATGAACTGGTAGAACAGGAAGGTGAAGAAGCCGTCCATGGCGAGGAACTTGGGCACGATGAGCGGGATGTACGTGTTGATCATGCTCAACGAGTTCCAGATGATGTACTGCGGGATGATGACCACGTGGATCGGGATCATGAGCATGAGCAGCATGAAGCCGAACATGAGCGGGCGGCCCTTGAAGTTGAGCCGGGCGAACGCGTACGCGGCCATCGAGCAGGTGATCACGTTGCCGACGATCGCGCAGGCGACGAGCAGCAGCGAATTGAGGAAGTAGCGGCCGAACGGCTGGCTCAGGCCGAACCATCCGTCGACGTAGTTCTTCCACTGCGGGTGCGATACCCACAGTCCCATGTTGGTGAAGATCTCGTTCGGCTTGCGCAGCGAGCTAGCGATCATCCACAGGATCGGGTACAGCATGATGAGCGCGATGGCGAGCACGACGAGCTGCTTGACGATCTGGATGACGATGTTGCGGACCTTGTTCTGGTCCTTGTATTCGGGGATGGACACGTCCGACGCGCCCGACGAGGACGCGGGGGCGGTTGTGGCGGACACGGCCGCGCGCTTGGCGGCCGGGGCCTTGAGGTTCAGTGTTGCGTCAGTCATCGTAATGCACCCAGTACTTGGAAACGGCGAAGTTGATTACGGTCAGCACGGCGACGATCACGACGAGGATCCACGCCATCGCGGCGGCGTAGCCCATCTTCATCGAGCCGAAGCCCTGCATGTACAGGTAGAGCGTGTAGAACAGCGTGGAGTCGTTGGGGCCGCCGGTGCCGCCGGAGACGACGAACGCCTGCGTGAACGTCTGGAAGCTGTTGATGATCGACATCACCAGGTTGAAGAAGATGATCGGCGAGAGCATCGGCAGCGTGATCGACAGGAACTGCCGCCACTTGCCGGCGCCGTCGACGCTGGCCGCCTCGTACAGTTCCTTGGGGATCTGTCGCAGGCCGGCGAGGAAGATCACCATCGGCGAGCCGAACTGCCAGACGTGCAGCGCCATGAGCGTGTAGTTCGCGGTGTCCGGGTTGGCGATCCACGACTGGGTGACGTCCATGCCGAGCAGGCCGAGCGCCTGGTTGAACAGGCCGTCGGAGCCGAAGACCATCTTCCACAGCACCGCGATGGCGACCGAGCTGCCGAGCATGGACGGCAGGTAGAACGCGGAACGGTAGAACGCGAGGCCCCGCATGCCGTGGTCGAGCACGACGGCGAGGGCGAGCGCGGCGATGAGCTGCAGCGGCACGGAGATGATCACGTAGCTGAACGTGACGCCGAGCGACTTGAGGTAGCGCTGGTCCTGCATGAGCGTCGCGTAGTTCTGGAATCCCACGAACCTCGGCGAGGTGAGCATGTTGTATTTGGTCAGGGACAGGTACAGGGAGACGATCATCGGGATGAACGTGAGGAAGAACGCACCGACGATCCACGGCGCGAGGAAGCCCAGCGCCGGTTTGGTGTCCTTCGGCTTGTCCTTGCCTTTGCCGCTGGACTTGACCAGCGTGGCGAATTCGGCTGCGTAGCTCATGCCGCGCTCCTTTCGCTGGCTGCGGACGGCTTGGGCCCGCTTGTGGTTCGCGAGGTCATCGACCTGCGCATGATGGTTGACAACACCGTCGTTCCTTTCTTCGCGGCAGCCTTTGCCGTGCGTTGCTTCGTTCCGTCCGCTGCGCCGCCCGTCATCGGACGGTTCGCGGATGCATTGCTTCGTTGCTGACCGGTAGCGCATTCGCTTGGCGGCCGTTCACCGGCCCACCTAGTAAATACGTATCGATCGATACGTATTTACTATAGCACGAAACAAACGGCAACTGGTTTGGCAATCCACAATCCGATGATCGAGTTATCGATAAATGCGTTCTTGCGCCATCGATACGTATCGATATATTCATCGACGCTCCGGCGTGTTGCCGCTTGTTCCAGCGGCGCACATCGGCCGAACCTTCGGCGATCCGCCCCGACAAGCACCCCATCAGCGCAGCGAACCACCGAACATCTTCCTAGATCACCACGCTCAGGCACCCCAGCGAGGCAACACAAACAGACCTCCGGCACTTTGCCTCACTGAGCACCCTCCCAGCGCAGCAAACCACCGAACATCTTCCTAGATCACCACGCTCAGACACCCCAGCGAGGCAACACAAACAGACCTCCGGCGTTTCACCCCGTTGAGAACCTTCCCAGCGCAGCGAACCACCGAACAACCAACCGAATCACCGCGCTACGCGCCCGCATCAGCATCAGCATCAGCGGCCATCATCGGCAGCGTCGTGCCGCGGTGGATGATGCGTTCGGGAGCTATGGCACGCACGACGGTCGGCGACGCGTCGCCGTCAATGCGCGCGACCAGCAGGTCTACCGCGGTCGACACCACGGCGTTGGGCCGCGTCGACAGATACGACAGCTCCGGATACCGACCTTGCGCGGCGACCGGCCCGATCGCAACGATCGCCGCGTCAGAACCGGGCCTGATATCATGCGCCACGCACCACCGCCGCACCATATCGCCCAGATCAACGCCGCGCATGGCGATCACCGCGCGCCGTCCCGCAATCGCGGCGGCCAGTTCGCCGCCGACGGCCGCGACACCGTCCTCCCCCTCGGCAGTCGGCACGATCAGCTCGACCCGCAGCCCCAGCCGTTCCGCCTCGCGCCGGCCGCTCGCGTACATCGTCCGTTCGACCAGCGGCAGCGACCGGCCGTCGTCCGGCTTGTCGCGCACCATGACCAGCGTGTCGCAGCCGCAGCCGGCCGCCTCGCGCGCGATGTCGGCCATGGCCGCATCGTAGTCGTAGTACACGCAGTCCGGTATCCGGCCCGCGCCCGGAACGGCTGCGTTGCCGACGAGCACGGCGGGCACGGCGAGCTGCGCGGCGCGTTCGACGCGCGGATCATGCTCGACGACGTCCATGATGACGAATCCGTCGCAGATCATGCGCTGCGAAAGCCGGTCGAGCGCGTTGTCGTCGTCGGCGAGCGTGTTGACGATGACGTCGTAGTCATGTTCGCGCGCGCGCCGGATGATGCCGGACAGGTACGGCAGCACGTCGTAGCCGGCGGTGTTCTCGTCCATGTTCTCAAGCAGCGCGATGGTGCGCGTGCGGGAGGTGCGCAGCGTGCGCGCACTGGCGTTGGGATGGTAGTCGAGCCGCTCCATCGCGTCGATCACCTGCCGCCGAACCGCGTCGGAGACCGGATAGTTGCCGTTGATGACGTGGGAGACGGTGCTTTGCGCCACACCGGCGAGCGCCGCCACGTCCTTGCTGGTGGGGCGTCTGCGCGCCTCGTTGCCTTTCGCCATGCTGGTACCCCCTGTCTAGCCCACGATCGCCGCCGCGCATCCGAACGTCATGCGGACAACCGTCGCGCGACCGTCCCTGTCATATACGACGGCATACGTATGCCCAGCGTACGCCGCCGTGCAGAACCCCGCTCCCGCAACGCGCGGACGGACATGTTCGGATGAGCAGCATCCCGCCGTCCTGGCGAAGAGGACTTGCCTCGCCGTGCAGACGACGGAACGGCGGCCGTCCGCCGCGGCCATCCAAACCGCCAGCCGCCAGCCGTCAAGTCGCCAAACCGCCAGCCACTAAGTCGCCTGACTCGCATACTGCGGCCCGGCCTCGCGCCCCGAGCCGCGCGTGTCGCCGGCTTGCGTTTCGCGAATCGTTGACCTACAGTATGAAATACGTATTTCAAGATACGTATTTCATAAGTAAGGCAGAACAAACCACTCGTAGTCAGTGCAGTCACGGGTGGCCGGCGGAGCAATCCGCCGAACGCGGAACGTACAGGGAAACGAAGGAGTATCCAATGTCTGCGAACAAGCGCATCATCACGGCCACGGCCGCAACCATAGCGGCGCTCACCGCGCTGGCCGGCTGCGGCAACGGCAACGCCGCCACCGACGCGAACGGCAAGCCGCTCGTCACGATCTTCAGCGTCCAGTCGGCCACCACGGCCGACATCTCCAAGCTCGGCCTGACCAAACCGCTCGAAGCGGCCTGCGACTGCACCATCAAATGGGAGGTGAGCCGCGACGCCTCGCAGAAGAAGAACGCCATGCTCGCCGCCGGCGAAATCCCCGACATCACGCTCAACCTGTTCAGCATCGACGACACCACGCGCAATCAGGCCGTGTTCGACGATCTTGCGCAGCATCTCGATCAGATGCCCAATCTCAAGTCGGCGCTCAAGGACAAGGCCATGAAGCATCTCGCCACCGACGACCAGGGCCACATCTACGCGCTGCCGGCCGACAACGGCAAGGACTACGCCACCTCCACCAGCCACCTGATGATCAACAAGCAGTGGCTCGACAAGCTCGGGCTGCCGGTGCCGCGCACGTGGGACGAGTTCGTCAACGTGCTTGAAGCGTTCAAGACCAAGGATCCGAACGGCAACGGCAAGGCCGACGAAATCCCGTTCACCGTGGGCAAGCTCGACACCAACGGCATCGGCTGGTACAGCCCGTTCCTGTTTCTCAACTCCACCGGCCTCACCACGCAGGTGGCCACCACGTCGGGCGCGGGCGGCTTCTACGCCAAGCAGGGCAAGGTCGGCAACGTCCTCGACACCGACAACATGAAAACCGTGGTCGGCATGCTGCACGAACTGGTCGAGAAGGGCCTGATGCCCAAGGACGCGCTCACGCAGGACTCGTCCGCGTACAACACGCAGCGCGCCGGCGAAGGCAGCACGGCCAAGGTCGGCGCCACGTTCGGCTGGTGGCAGTCCGACTTCGGCGACACGCTCAAGAGCCAATACATCGGTCTCGCCGCGCCCGTCGCGCCCGGCACCAGCGCCGACGACGTGACGTGGGACGCCGGCCGCGACGCCGCGCGCTACTTCGGCGGCAAGCTGTCGGTCGCCGCGGACGCGCCGAACAAGGACGCGATCTACAAGATCGTCGACGCGCTGTACTCCGAGAAGATGTCGGTGATCACCAAATACGGTTCCATCCCCGAATACGTGTCCGACGACGGCGATCACACGTACACGGTCAGCCCGAAGCGCTACGCCGACGTGTCGGTCGACCTGTCGCTCGGCTCCGGCGGCGTGTACGCGATCCGCGACGACATGACCATCAAGGGCGATCAGAAGAGCGACGGCCTGCTCGGCGTGGACAAGGCGTACACCGAGGACTATAAGCACATCGACTGGGACAAGGATGTGATTCCGATCTGGACGCGCCTGACCACGGACGAGGCCAACGAGGCCACCAACTACATGACCCCGATCTTCACGTACGCCGTGCCACAGCTCGCCGACTGGATCGTCAACGGCGGCGTCGACCAAGGCTGGGACGAGTACGTGAACAAGCTGCACACCGCCGGTCTCGACAAGGCCGTGGCCCTGTGGCAGCAGGCGTACGACCGCGCGATCAAGTAGCGCCGGCCCGCGACGGTGCCGCGATCAATCCGCCGCACCGCAACCAATCAGCGTGCCGTCGTCCGTCCCGACGACCTCCGGGACGGACGACGGCTCATGTTCGGTTCGCTGGCACGCACGCCGGCGGTTATCCGAGCATCATCACCCGAAAGGAACGTCAGTCATCATGAGCGTCATCATCACCGCGAATACCAAGATTCTGCCCGTACCGACGTCCGACGGCGGGCCGGTCGGCCGCAACCGCGGCTTCTCCCCCGCCGTCGCGGCCGCGGCCGACGCGGTGCGACGCGACATCGCGTACGTGTTCGGTTCGTGCGACGAACCGCAATCGCCCGACCGTCCCGCCGCGGACATCGTCGTGCGCATCGATCGCACGATGCCGGCCGAGCAGTACCGCGTCACGATCGACGTTCCCGCGAACCGGATCGTCGTCGCCGGCGCTGACGATCTCGGCTGCGTCTACGGCCTGTACACGATCAGCCGCGAGTGGCTCGGATTCGAGGACTTCTGGTTCTGGAACGACCAACGGCCAGCGCGCCGCGCTCGGCTGGAGCTCGCCGACGACGCGACGCTTGTTTCGAAGCCGGCAGCCGTGCGCTACCGCGGCTGGTTCGTCAACGACGAGGTATTGGTCGCCGCATGGAACATCGACAATGACAACGAACGCACGTGGCGCATGATTTTCGAGACCCTGCTGCGCGCCGGTGGCAACCTTGTCATTCCCGGGTCCGGGCAGAACATGGCCCCGCACTGGGATCTGGCGCGCGACATGGGCCTGTACGTGAACCAGCATCACGCGACGCCGCTGGGCGCGCGCCTGTTCGCCGAGGCGTATCCGGGCGAGAGGCCCCGCTGGCCTGAGGACCGCGAGCGCTACGAGGCGCTGTGGCGCGAGTCGATCGAACGGTTGCGCGGCGCGAAAGTGGTGTGGACGCTTGGGCTACGCGGCAACTGCGACGGCCCGTTCTGGGTGGACGATCCGCGGCACGCGACCGACGAGGATCGCGGTCGTGTGCTGTCCGAGGCGATGCGTGACGAGTACCGGCTGATCCGCGAAGCCGATCCGCACGCGCCGGTCAGCGCGTACCTGTACGCCGAATCGCTCGATCTGTACCGCAAGGGGCTGCTCGACCTGCCCGACGACGTGATCAAGATCTGGGCCGACAATGGATACGGGCGTATGCAGGTGCGTCGCAGCGGCAACTGGGACCCGCGCACGCCGGCCATGCCGCCGACCGGCGACACGGGCGCGAACGGCATCTACTATCACGCCTCGTTCTTCGACCTGCAGGCCGCGAACCACATCACGCAGATGCCCGAGTCCCCGGACGACATCGCGCGCGAGCTTGACACCGTGCTGGAACGCGGCGGCGACTCGCTGTGGGTCGTCAACTGCTCCAATGTCAAGCCGCACGTGTTCTTCCTCGACCTGATCGCGCGCATGTGGCGCGACGGGCGGATCGGCGGGGCGGACGGCGGCATCCGGTCCGCCGTCGACACGCTGCTGTTGGACTACGCACGCCGCTACTACGGAGGCGATGCGTACGCGAGCGCCGTGGCGCGGCTGTTCCGCGGGTACTGGGCCGCGGCCGCGAGCTATGGCCCGGAGTGGGACCAGAAGTGCGGCGAACAGTTGTTCACGTATGCGCCGCGCATGATCGCCACGCATTACCTGTCCGGCGATCGCGGCGAGGAGAACGATCTCAAGTGGCTGCATGACGGTCCGTTCGCCGAGCAGCTCGACTTCGTGCAGCGTCTGTGCGACGCGGCGTCGCGGCGGTACGCCCTGTTGGCCGCGAATTGCGAGCGCACGGCGCTGGACTTAGAGTTCGGTACCGCGTTTGGCGCGACGGACGATGATCGGTGCGATACCACGGTCGGCAGCGACGGGTTGATGGCCGCAGGCGCGACGACCGGCATCGGCTGCACGGAGGATGCCGACGATGCGACCGGCCTGCACGCCGCTCGGCTGATCCGCGATACGGTCGGCTTGCAGGCCGTGATCTATCGCGACTGCGCGCGCGGCACGTCGCTGGCGTGCACCGCCGTCAAGGAAGCACTTGCCAACGATTTCAAGCACTCGTTCTACCATGCCGGTCTCGCCCGCGAGCATTTTCTTGCGGCGGATGCGGCGATGCGCGCCCGCGAGCACGACGTGTGGCAGGGATTCTGGGCGAACGATTGCCTTGCGGACGTGAAATTCTCCGGTCAGGTCATGGCCGCGCTTATGTCGTATCTGCGCAATCGCGGAGACGGCCCGCACTACTACGGTTGGAAGCACGAGTTCTGCTACGCGCCGCAGTGGAGGAACGTGATCGTGGTGCTCAACATGGAAAACCACGAGTCCGACGACGAGATCTTCCAAGCCATGAAGCGCCGGTGGGGTGGCGGCGATCCGGTCAGCCACGTATCCGCATGACCATACCGACAGACAGCACAACCAGATAGCACAGCGAACGGGGAGAACGGCATGTTCCATCAAGGTTTTGCGTTTTCGGCGACGGAGGTTCCGACTGCGCTCCGCACGATGGCGGGCGATGGGTCGGCAAGCATGATTCGCGTAGCGGACGACGACGAATACGACGCGACGCGCGGGTACGGCTGGCTCGGCGAACGTGCGCGCCGGTGCGAACCATCGCTGTCGAACGCGGAGATCGCGGGCGGGTTCGAGCCGGGCGATCATACGTCAGGACAGCGACCATATGCGCAAGCCGCACCGACCGTCTCCTCCGACGATCCGCCCGTTCCGCGCAGCTTCGCCGTGCGCGTGCCGGCCGACGGCAATTATCGACTGTCGCTCACGCTGGACGCGGCTCGCATGACCGCGGGCATAGACGAGACGATCGTCGCGTACGTGCAGGAGCGGCGGCTCGTCTACCGTGGTCCGGTGCCGCCCGACGGCCACTTGCCGGACATCGTCGCTAACGTCGGCGCGTTCGTGCCGGACGCGATCGGCAAGTCCGTCGATCATCGGCTGCTGGTCGTGACCGTCGTCGCGCGGCGGCCGATCGTCGCGTCGTTGGACGTGCGTGATGCGAACGTTCCTACGCTGTATCTGGCGGGCGATTCGACCGTCACCGACACGACCGCGCATCTGCCGCTCCGCTTCGGCAGGTCGCACACCGGCTGGGGCGCGTCGCTGCCGGCGTTTCTGGACGCGGGCGTCGCGGTTGCGAATCATGCGCGCTCCGGCCTGAGCACGACCATGTTCCGTAACGACGGCCATTACGATCCGGTGCTGCGGGAGATGCGCGCCGGCGATGTTCTGCTGCTGCAGTTCGGCCACAACGATCAGAAGGATCCTTTGCTGCGCGCGGACGGCGGCTATACGGACCAGCTGGTGCAGTTCGTGCGCGAGGCGCGCGACGCGGGCGCGTATCCGCTGCTGGTGACACCGTTGGCACGCAACACGTGGACGCCGGACGGCACGTACGCCGATCTGCTGGCTGATTTCGCGAACGCTTGCATCACGCTGGGACGTCGGTTGGACGTGCCGGTGCTCGATCTGCACCGCGTGTCGATGGCGTTCATCACGGCGATCGGCGTGGAGGGCGTCAAGCCGTACTTCCGCCCCGGCGACGTGACGCACACGAACGAGTTCGGCTCGTATCTGGTGGCCGGAGCGGTGGCGCGGCTGATTGCGCACGTATGCTCCGATCCGTCGCTGCCGCGGGCGTATCGTGATCTGGCCGCGCACGTGACGGCCGGATTCGGCCCGTGGTCGCCGTCGGACGAGCCGGCTGCGGCGTTGGCTTCGATCCGCCGTCCGTCAGCCGCATCCATCGCGTCAGCCGCAGCCGGATCTCCAACCGAATCGACGGCACCGACCTCGGGCTTGGCCGGAACGTCGTCCTCCGCTCCGTCCGAGATCGATACGTCGGAAGACAGCGACGCAACTTCCACGCACGTCGACCAGTTCCTGCGTCCGTACGATCCGCTGGCCGACGCGACGAACGGCGACGATGCGGACGCCGTGCTGACCCGCGATCACGCGATCGCGATCGCGACCAGCGTGGCCGGACTGGTGCCGGTGTACTACTACGACGGCGGGCTGGCGGACGTCGATGCGGGCAATCCGTACGCAACGCAACTGCAAAGCGCGCTGATGAACGGGCTGATTCCGTCGTCCATGCTGTCCGACGACGGCGGCCGCTGCGACGGCAACGGCGACGATGAACACGGCGACCGTACCGCCGCCACTGGCAACGCTGTCAGTGATGGCGAACGATCGCACGCGTCGATGCAAGCTTCTGAGACAACCGCATCGACGATGGGCCGCCCGAGTCTGCACCCGAGCGAACCCGTCGATCTGGAGGAGATGCTGGTCCTGGCCGTGCGCGTCTGGCTCACCAAGCATGTCGCCGGACCGCTGCCGGCCGGCCCGTACGACAACGTGTGCACTCCTGCGAACCGTCGCAGCATCCGTCTGGCATGCATGCTGGGTCTGCTCTCCCCCGACGGCTCCGCCGATCTGCGCTCCCCCGTCACCGCCCGCACGGCCGCCGATCTGTTGCGCCGTCTGCGCGTCTGATCACGAATCGGGAAACCGGATGTTACGACGAAGCTCCAGTGACCGGTTTCTTCCATGCAGTGGCAGTTTTCGCCCGTTAACGAGGCTTGTAGTGACCGAAAACCGCCAACCAGCGGCAGAAACCGGACGCTAAGCCGTTTCTCCCGGAACATCCATACCCCTCCCCGGCGCGAGGTGGAACAGCATCCCGAGAACCTGCAATACGGGGAATCGAGAACCTGCAACACGGGGAATAAGGAAAGCCCCTCGACCCGAACGGTTGAAGCAACCGAACGGAGCGAGGGGCTTTCGCATATGCGGCAGAGCCGCGAAGGCTTAACGCTTCGAGAACTGCGGAGCGCGGCGAGCCTTGTGCAGACCGGCCTTCTTGCGCTCGACGACGCGGGCGTCGCGGGTCAGCATGCCGGCCTTCTTCAGGGCGGCACGGTTCGCGTCGCGGTCGATGGAGTTCAGGGCGCGGGCCACGCCGAGACGGATGGCGCCGGCCTGGCCGGTGGTGCCACCGCCGTCGACGAGGACGACGACGTCGAACTTGCCTTCGAGCTTGAGCAGGACGATCGGGGAGTTGACCTCACGCTGCTGCAGCTTGGACGGGAAGTACTCCTCCAGGGTGCGGCCGTTGACGGTCCACTTGCCGGTGCCCGGGATCAGGCGAACACGGGCGACGGCTTCCTTGCGACGGCCGGTGCCGTAGCCCGGAGCGATCGCGGAAGTACCGGTGCCAGCGCCAGCGTTGGTCTCGGTGGTGTACGAGGTGAGCTCCTCTTCGGTTGCCTGAACCGCGGAGTCGTTGGTGTTTTCAGCCATGATTCTCTATCTCCCTTCGGTTCACTTGGCCTGCTGCGAGACCTGAGCGATCTCGAAGACCTGCGGAGTCTGCGGGGTGTGCGGGTGCTCGGCGCCACGGTAGATGTGGAGACGATCCAGCTGCACCTTGGACAGACGGTTCTTCGGCAGCATGCCCTTGACGGCGGACAGGATGATGCGCTCCGGCTTGTTGGCCAGCAGCTCGGCGTAGGAATCGCGACGCAGGCCGCCCGGGCGACCGGAGTGCGAGTAGAGTTCCTTGCCCATCTTGTTGCCGGTCAGAGCGATCTTGTCGGCGTTGATGATGATGACGTGGTTGCCGGAATCGGCGTGCGGCGCGAAGGTCGGCTTGTTCTTGCCGCGCAGCAGCACGGCGGCCTGAGTGGCCAGACGGCCGAGCACGACGTCGGTCGCGTCGATGATGTACCAGTCGTGAGTCAGATCAGCTGGCTTCGGAGTGAAAGTTTTCACTGGTGTACCTTTTCTTGACTATTGTGTTCCGGGTTTCCGCCGCCCGACGGCGCACTTGGTTAGGGCACGCGCGACGAGAGCTTCGACCTCATTATCCGTGGGCTCCCTGAAAGTCCTCGATGGCGAGTGGGAAAGCGCTTTGAAGGACCCCTTAGGGAAACACAACAATCTACTAGTGTATCGCCGGCCTTGACATTTTTCCGGGCGTGTCGGGCGCATCGTCCGCCCGCCGGGAGTCCGGAATCGCGTTCGCAATGATGCACCGGAACAGCTGAAGGGGCGGCCGGAAACGCGAAGTTTCCGGCCGCCCCTCACATCCGCGACGCGACGCTCGGTTCGGTCACCCGATCGATCGCCGATCAACTGCCCGATCAGTCGTTCATGATCGCGGCGAGCTGCTGCAGCTTGCTGTTGTCGAACAGCTCCTCCAGCGGCACGACGTTGAGATGCTCGTCGGCCAACGGAATGCGCCAGTTCGGATACTCGTTGTTGGTGCCCGGCTGGTTCTGCGCGCGCTTCTCGCCGACGGCGTCGGTGATCGACGCGGCCAGCAGCTTGCACGGCGAATCCTGCAGCGCGCGGTACATGGCCTGAATGATCTTCCACTCGTTGGCCTGCTCGTCGGCCAGCAGCGACTCGTCCAGATAGCCGTTGTCGACCAGCATCTTCATCATCGCGCGGTGCTCGGCCTGCGCGGAACGTTCGAAGTCCTCCTTCGGGCCGGT
Source organism: Bifidobacterium miconis (assembly GCF_019331735.1). Classification (GTDB taxonomy): domain Bacteria; phylum Actinomycetota; class Actinomycetes; order Actinomycetales; family Bifidobacteriaceae; genus Bifidobacterium; species Bifidobacterium miconis. The sequence continues at coordinate 71,008 of NZ_JAHBBH010000011.1, read as the reverse complement.
CAGCAGGCCGAGCTGCTCGCGCAGCTTGACGTGCTCGTACTCGAGGTAGCCGGCCACCGGCGGCAGATCGTGCGTGTTCACCGAGGCGAGCGCGTACGGACGCCAATCGGCGGGCGCGCGGAACTTGCCTTCGAACTGCTCGAACCATTCGACCGCGCAGCCGAGAATGCCGTGCGCGGACAGCGAGTCGGCCACGTAATCGGGCACCACGCCGAGATCCTCGCCGACGACCACGCCGTCGACGCGCGACGCCTCGAGCGCGAGGATGCCGAGCATCACGTTCGCGTCGTAGTGCACGTACGTGCCGTCGGTCGCGGGCTTGCCGGCCGGGATCCACCACAGGCGGAACAGGCCGAGGATATGGTCGATGCGCACCGCGCCAGCCTTGGCGAACATGCCGTGCACCATGTCGCGGTACGTGCGGTAGCCGGTGCGTTCCAGATCGATCGGGCTCAGCGGCGGCTGGCTCCAGTCCTGGCCCTGCTGGTTGAACATGTCCGGCGGGGCGCCCACGGTCGCGCCCTTGGCGAAGCGCTCCGGATACCACCACACGTCGGCGCCGAGCGGGTGCACGCCCACGGCCATGTCGGACATCACGCCGATGCGCATACCGGCGTCGCGGGCCGCGCGCTGCGCGTCCTCAAGCTGGTCGACGGCGACCCACTCCATCCAGCGGTAGAAGTCGAGCGTGTCCGGGTACTGCTCGCGCAGCGCCTGGACTTCGGGCGAATCCTTGGTGTACGCCTTCTCCCAGTTGCCGTCCTCGCCGGTCGGTGCGCCCCACTTGTCGTAGCACAGGCACCACGTGGCGTAGGCTTCCAGCTCGTCGCCCTGCTCGGCCTTGTACGCGTCGAACGCGGCCTGGCGCTCCTGGCCGCGGCCGGCCTTGAAGATGAGCCATAGCGCGCCCATCTTGGCGCGCCACATGGCGTCGCGGTCGATGAGCTGCGAGTCGCCGTTGAGCGGCTCGACCTGCGAGCGCAGTTCGTTGACCTGCGCGGTCTGCTCGTCGCTCAGCAGACCGAATTCCTCGATCGCCTCGGGACGGATGTACGTGAAGTTGACGAAGCGGCGCGACACCGGCAGGTACGGCGACGGGGTGAGCGGGGAGACCGGCTCGCCCGCGTGCAGCGGGTTGACGAGGATGAAGTCGGAACCGGTTTTCTTCTTCGCGCCGACGAGCATGTTCTTGAGGTCTTCATAGTCGCCCACGCCCCACGATCCGGCGGAGCGGATCGAATACAGCTGGGCCATCCAGCCCCACAGGTGGCCGGACTTCATCTCGTCGAGCAGCGGGACGCGTTCGGGCGCGCTGATGAGCACGGCGTCCTGCGTGCGCTTGCCGACGGTGACGTGCAGCGTGTGATAGCCGGCGGGCAGGTCTTCGGGCAGCTGGACGGACGCGGTGGCGATGAATTCGTCGTTGATGACGTATGCCTGCGATCCGTCGCCGGCGCCGACTTCGATCTTGCCGGCGTACGCTTCGCCGTTTTCGAGCGTGATGCTTGCGGACGGCACGGTCAGGATCGGCGTGTTGACGAGCACGGAGTCGCGCTTGCCGACGACGTGCAGCACGGTGGGCGGCACGAGGCGGGTGCGGCGCTCGTCCAGCACGCGCTTGATGGAGTCGTCGATGGCCTCGTCGGTGGAGGCTGCGATGCCCAGGGCGGCGAGCACTGCCACAAGGACATCATCCTCGATCTCGTGGTAGTCGTTCGACATGCCGACGTAGCTCGTGGCCACGCCGACAAGCTTTGCAAGACGGATCAGCGGACGCGCCAGACGTTCGGCACTTTCGGTTCTCTCTGTCATACTTCCATAGTGTATGACTTGGCATGGGCCGCCACGCTCGGCAAAACGCGCAAAAAGTCGCGCGTTCGGGAATGTTAACCTTCACTTTTCCTGCTTGGGCGGGCATCGGATGCCAGCGTTTGCAGTCAGCCGCGACGCTTCGCCGCGGCCTTCGCCACCACCGGATCCGGATCGTTCGCCAGCCGTTCCAATGTCTCCGGGGCCGTGTTCGGATTGAGCGCCACCGCACGGCGCACCATCGACGTGAGCACGGCGGGCGCTCCCTGTTCGCTCTCCACGCCGAACCGGCTCAGAAAATCAAGCGTTTCCGCATCGACGTCCGGATTCTGGGCACCTTCGAGCCGCATCTTCCACGACGTGCGCTTGTTGCGCAGCGCGACGTCGCGCACTTCGGGCACCGGATCCTTCGTCAGCCGGCCGACCAGCCAGTTCTTGTCGTCCGTATTGGCCGCCACGGCCTTGCGTACGTTGGCGTCCGCGTCGACCGACAGCTTGACCAGCACGTTCGGGAACGGCATCGTTTCGGCGAGCATGATGCGATCCTCGACCGGCGTGTGCGCATTGCCGGCCACGGCCTCAAGCAGTGCGGTCGCGCGCGAGAACGCCGCCTGGTCCGACTTGTCCGGCAACGGTCGGCGCGCGAACTCGGACAGCTCGTCCGGATCGGAGGAATGGCGCAGGCGCTCGTACGTGGCGGTCAGCGGTTCGAAGTCGTCCGGCACGGCGTGCTGCCGGTCGGACCGGGCCGTCTGATCGGCGGTCTGGTCGATCGGCTGCCCGGCGGCCTGCGCGGTTTCGTTCTCATCGGTCATGCGTACCAGCATAGCCCGTGGCCGCTCCCCCGCCGCACGGCCGTTATCGAGCGGCCGCCGTCACGCGAATCATCGCAGACGCGACCGCTCTCACGCGACCGCTACAGCGCGACCGGCCGGTTCACCGTGTCCAACGGTTCCGGCGTGATCGTCGCGTTGAACGTCTCCCGCACGCGCGCCTCGAAATCGGCCGCGCGGTCGGTCGGCAGCGCGGCGCGCAGCGTCACGCGATCCGTGTACTGCTCGTCGTCGGCCAGCCCGTCGCAGTCGGCGAGCAGACGCTGGAACTGGGCGAGCTGCGGATACTCGAGCCACACCGCGTAGCGCGCGCACGGCACGATCCGTGCCAGCTTCGCCGCCTTGACCGCGATCGACGCGCCGGTCGAATATGCGCGGATCAGGCCGCCCGAACCGAGCAGAATCCCGCCGAAATAGCGGGTCACCGCGACCACACTGTCGGTCAGATTGTTCTGCCGCAGCACGTCGAGAATCGGCTTGCCGGCCGTGCCGGACGGCTCGCCGTCGTCGCTCATCCGTTCGACCAGACGCCCGTCCGAACCGCCGCACACCGCCGCATACGCGACATGACGCGACTTCGGATGCTGCTCGCGGATCGTTTCGACGAACGCGAGCGCCTCGTCGAGCGAGTCGATGTGGCACGCGTCGCCGATGAATTCGGACTTTTTCTCGACGAACGAGTCGTGCGCGGGCGCGTCGGCAACGTTCAGAATGGTGTGCATCGTCTGCATATCGGCTCAGTTTACTTGCTGGGCCGCTGTCGCGCGGCCTGTTCGGCGGTGATGTTCCATTCGCGCACGACGTTGCGATCCGCGCCCATCGAATAGATCACGTTCGCAATACGCTCGCGCACGGCCGCGTCCTGCGTCTCGTTCCAACAGGTGCCGTCGGGGTGGTCGGAGGCGAGCGAACACCACTGGTATTTGCCGCGCGTCTCGTTGGCGCTGGGCGTCCAGTCGATGCGGGAGACACGCCATGTGCCGGATTGGCCCTTTTTGCCGGCGAATTGGATGCGTGCGGTGACGCCCTGATTGTTGACGATCGTGTCGGGCCCGGCGGATTCGGTGACGGCGTTGCCGAGACCGTAGACGATCCACGTGCCGTTATAGTTTTCGATCGGCTGCGCACAATGGCAGCCGGCGCCGTAGATCACGTCGAACGCGCCCGTGTCGGCGAGCTCGTGCGCTTCGGAGACCTGCCACGAATCAGCGTAGTCGAGGTATTCCTGCACGGAGTGCATGGCGACGGCGACCACGTCGGCGCCCTGTTCGCGCGCGGCCTTGGCTTTGGCGACGGCGCGGTCGATATCGGACTGGTGATGCGGGTCGCCGCTTTCGCGCAGCCGGTCGACCTGCCAGTCCTGATCGGCGGTCATGCCGTTGAGCGAGACGGTGCCGGTGACGAGGCCGAGTTTGCCGCCGCCGGTCGGCGAGTCGATGACAAGCGGCTTGGTCGAGTCGGCCTCGGTCTTATACGAACCGGTTTGCGCGATGCCGTCGGCCTCGAGCGTGTCCCACAGACGGGCGATGCCGGCCGCGCCCTGATCCCACGAATGGTTGGTGGCGTGCGTGCAGGCGCGGTAGCCGACGTGCGCCGCCGCGTCGGCGACTTCGGGCGGAATGTTGAAGATCGGGTAGGCGGAGTACGGGCCGCCGCGTTGCGCGACGGGCGTTTCGAATTCGCAGATCGCGATGTCGGACGCGTCGATGTACTTGCGCATCGGCTCGAATAGGTTCGTGAAGTCGAACGCAGTGCCGTCGGTGGCGGTCGGGTTGACCGCGAACTGGTTCCACAGTCCGGCATGGAACAGCAGGTCGCCGTTGACGAGGATGGAGATGCAGTCCGTATCCGGGCAGTCGGGCGAGTTGCCGTGATGTTCGGCGGCGGGCTTGGGTGCGGATTCGGACTTGTTGAGCGCGCTTGCTCCGGCTGCGTTGTTGGTGTCGGTCGCGTCGCCGTTCGGCGATGCCTGCTGCTGCGCGGATGACTGTGCCTGCGTCTGCCGGTCGTCAAGACCGAACCAGCCGTTGCGCTGAGCCTGACCTGCGATCGCCCAACCGATTGCGCACATCAGCGCGACGGCCAGCACGATCAGCGGCAGAATCGGCGACGCGATGGTCGTCGTGCGACGACGATGCACCGCGTGGCGCGCATGGGCGGGGCGGGCGGAATTTCCGGAAACGTCAGCGGCGGAACGATGATCAGCTGCAGCAAGCCGAGCATCATCGTCGATCCGGCTGTTGCGCCGTGCGGCTCCGTTTCGCGTCCCGACATGGGCCGCTTGGTCTTCTTGATCGCGCGGACCATCATCCTGCACCGCATCTCCCATACGGCCCATGGCACACCTCATCTTCCATAGCGGCGTCGCCATCTTCAGCGACGTCGCATGCTGCTCTTTCTCTTGTGCCCTAGCCTACCGGCATTGGTCGCATGTTCCGTGAAACATTCCACACCGCAGTAATGGCAACAATCGTTTGACGTGACATTTTTCCGATATTTGTCTCAGAAATCAGACATCGTTCTTGGCGTTTCACGGACTCAAACCGGTAGAATAAACCACGGAGACGGACGGACAAGGGCGTACCTCCGGCTCCGCTTACTACGTAGTCAACGCCCGTTCCTTTCCCCCGAGCGGGGTCTTCCGTCACCTCCGTCCTTCGCCGCACATTGTGGTGCACGTAACGGCGTTCGCGCACCCGATGTGCGATTCCACGATATGCTCGAGCACTACTCGAGCATTACTTGCAATCTGAGAGACAGTTTCCACATTCCGCATGGTTCTACTCGAGCTCCGAGAGGCAGCCACAAGCAGGCATACGCCTGATTCCATGTTGGAAAACAACGCACTTCAACAACCAGCCGCAATGATTCCACATGAGGACTGCCTCTCAGAACGCAGATAGACTCATGCAAGCATCAGCATTTGCCTCGCAAAACGTATATAGCACATTCTCATTCCTCGTAATGGGCATAGACGGGACAATACGGGCGCCCCGAGCCAGTCCTATCGGCGGGCGAATCCCAATCGTGGGCATAACCCGTCCATCGCCAACCACCAGTCGTGGGCATAGACAGTCCATTTGCGAGATCGTGGGCATAACCGGTACACGAACAGCCCCGTTCCAGCCCGTTCATGTACCATCTATGCCCACGAATACTGACAGCGTACCGGCCACACCCACAACATCTCCCATCGGAGACAGCCCGGGGACCAATACATCTAGGAAAAGACTTCGTATGGCGTTCCGGCCGGATTCGGGGGTATTCCAACATTCCCAAGACGAAAAAAGGGCTTCCGGGAAGTACCGGAAACCCTTGTCCGCGGAGTCAGAGGGATACCACCGATCTTCATGTAAACCGTTGCAATCATTGACATTTGAAACATCGAACAAACCATGTACCGGACTATTTACCGGATAAATAACGATTATCTACGCTCTTCGGCGCGTCGTTACGCCGCCCGCTGAATATCGGGCTACAAGCGCTCGCCGACGTTGCCGCTCGCCCATACAAGGGGTACGGGCGCGACGCCCACAAGGGAAGCCGCACCCTTAATGACCGCTACACGAGCAGCCTCAGCAGCTGATAGAACTGCCAGAGACTGCGCACGTTGAAGTGCGTGCCGTCAACCGTGGCCGTTGCCTCGTTGTCGCCCACATGGACGATCACCGTGCGCCCGTTCACGGTCAGACTGCCGTGCATCGTGATATGATTCATTTCGTACCCTTTAGGTTAAGGGCGTAAGCCGATAACCCAGTAAAGGCCCGATGTTCGCAGCGTCGGGCCTTTTCTTATCGGCTCACGCCGATATGGCCCGTCATATCAACGGGAACGCCGCATGTTACGGCGTCGCGCCTCACTGTATCAGAGCAACGGGATTGCAGTTCGCCACAGATTGTCTCCCACGAAGTTTCAGGTCGCACTTGCAAATCCGCACGGAAACCACTAAACGTATATATGCAATGTAATGAATATATATGCATTCGGCAAGGAGGTTCTTGTGGCTTTGAATCGTTTTCCTGTGGATGCCACAGCATCGCCGTTTGCCGGCGCGACGCTGGCTTTGGTGCGGCCGCGTTTGGATAACGCAGGCGCGCAGCGAAGGAATGCGGATAACGTGCCCCTATGGGAATATGACCTGACGATTATTCCGAAGGGACGGCGTCCGGAAATACTGCCCGTCACCGCACCTAGCTCGACGACACCCGCATACGCGCCGAATTGCCGTGTGTCCATTCGCGGCTGCGTGGCCTCGCATTACTCCATTCGGGAGAATGGGCGCGTCTCCGACGGCATTTCTTTCTCGGCCGATGCCGTGACGCCGGTCGGTCAGAAAAATGACTGACCGTCCGTAACTGAGGTTGTTATGGGAGCGTTCACGGTAGCGTGTGTCATCGCGCTGGTGGTCGCCGTCGCGGTTTTGGCTATCGTCGGTTTTTACCTGTGGGACGTGCTGCCGGTCAAGCGGTTGATTGTGGCTCGTTTGAAGAGCACGACGGAGCTGGACAAAGAGGATTTGGCGCGCGTGCATTTTACGTTGTTTCCGTCGCATGCGGTGTCTTGGCCGCGGGAATGGACGACGCCCGAGCAGGCCAATGAACGCGGCGGCGGTTTGCTGAACGAGCTGTGGCCGGATGAGCTGCCGTTGCCGGCCACGGCCGATCACACGCGGTGGACGCAACGCACGAAGAAGGTGGAATGATGCGACTGTTCGGCAGATGGTTCGGCAGGACACCGGCAAGCACGCTCGACAGTCTCTGCTTGGGTATTGATTACAGCGGTTATCCGGTCCGGGTGAACTGGCAGGACCGTTGCCTGCTGGCGATCGGCGAGTCCGGTTCGGGCAAGTCCGGACTGCTGGCCTCCATGCTCGTGCAAGCGGAACCGTTCGTACAAGCCGGATTGGTCCAGTTGTATGGCATCGACCTGAAGCAACTGGAGCTGTCCGCTTCCTCTGGCCTGTTCGAACGGATCGCTGTCACACCGGATGATGCGCTCCACCTGCTCGACGAGCTGAACATGATGATGACGAAGCGCACCGAGCACATGGCCGGCAATACCCGCGACTACACGACGTCGGCGCAATTCCCGCGCGTGGTTCTGGTCATCGACGAACTGGCGCAATTGTTCCGACAAGATACGAAAACCAACCGGGAGTTCCAGAACCGGCTGACCGCACTGCTAGGCATGGGACGCGCCTGCGGTTTTCTCGTCTGGGGCTTCTCGCAGAACCCACGCAAGGAAGCCATCCCAGTCAGGGATGATTTCTACGGCACCACGATCGCGTTGCGCATGGGCGAGGCGGAAGCCAAGCTCCTGCTGCCCTCGACGGCCCTGCAAGCCGGTCTGATGCCGTGGACCTTCCCGGATATTCCCGGCCTGTGCGGCATGTGGGATCCCGACGAACGCCGTGCAAGCCTGTTCCGTACCACGTGGGTGGACGACGACCAACTGCGGTCGCTCACCCGCGATTCCCGGGCGTGCAGCGCCGCCGTGCCGGAACGCGCAGCGTGACGGGCACGGCAAACTCCGCCGACAACGCACTGTCTTGATTAAAGGTTCTATATCCGGACGTCATTCCACGGGAGGTCTATGCCCAAGCTGCGCATGATGCACAACGGATGCTCTTTGAGCTTCGCGCAGGGCGTCAGCGATCGGGATATGAACGAATGCCAGAAGCACAACAAGACCGAGAACCGCGGTTGGACCATGGCCACAACGCGCAATTTGACCACATACCTCATGCGCTTGAACTTCACCCGCATTCCCGGCACACCCTATGCCGTCACGCTCACCATACCCGCAGACAGCATGAACACCGTCACGCCCCGGCAACTGCACGCCATGCTGGCATCATGGATCCGCCGGCAGCAGCACAAGCATGGTCTTCTGCACTATTACTGGCTCATCGAGTTCACCGCCATGGGGACGCCTCACATCCACATGACCATCTGGTGCGAGGACACCACGCGCGTCTACAACCGGCACACCCGGCAACACGAAACCATGACCCTACCACCGATCACCACGCAGACGACAATGCTCACCGACTGGGTCCGACTCTGCACGGACCACGGCATACCATCCAGCCTCACCGCCCAAAACTTCCGCCCCATCGACGACACGCCGGAGGGATGGCTCGCATACACTGCCAAACACTCCGCACGAGGACTCAAGCACTACCAGCGTCGACTAGACAACATGCCATCGGACTGGCGGCAGCATCCCGGTGCCATGTGGGGCCACGACCGCCAACTCACCACCCAACAAGCCGCCTATATTGATCTGCCCATGAACAAGGAGGCATTCTGGACGCTACGCCGGCAACTACGCAAACGCCTTGAGCAACAAGCCCGCGGTATCGCAAACCCCCGCAAGCGAGGACGGGCCATCGCAGCGACACGCCGCATGCTCAAACGACCACTCACCGGCAAAGACCAGAAACAACAACAATGGATGGAAGACAACGATCTACCGTTCCTTCCCGTCTCTGCGTTCATGGGCGTCACCGCATGGCTCAGCCCGCAAGCACAACAAGAACTGGTCGAACAACTCGCCTCCAAGTGCCCGCACCTGATCGGACGGCCGACACGCCAAACATAAACAAGGGGCTCCACGCGCCATGATGACGGCACGCGAAGCCCCTTACGTTCTTCTTTCCCTAGAAGCTACTTGACGGCGAGGTAGCCGATGCCCTCGTCGTTCCAGCCGCGCTGGGCGAGCGTGGTCTGCTCCGCCGCGCTCACGGTGAACAGGTGGTCGCCGTTCTTCGCGTTGTACAGGCGGTACACGTCGTTCGTGCCGTCCTTGTCCTCCGGGGCGAGGAACGCGACGCCCTCATACGTCCAACCGGCCTTCACCAGCGCCGCCTGCTCGGCCTTGCTCGTGGTGAACATGTGCTTGCCACCGGCACGGTAGTAGCGCTTCACCTCAACGCCGGTCTTCTTGGCGGCCTTGAAGCCCACGCCCTCATACGTCCAGCCACGGGCCGACAGCACGTCGCGCTCCACCGAGTTCGCCGTATAGAAATGCTCGCCGGTACGCGCATTGTACAGGCGATACACGTCCTGCGACTCCACCTGCGGCATCGGCTCAGGTTCCGGAGACGGCTCCGGATCCGGGGTCGGGGTGGGCGTCGGATCCGGCGTGGACGGCGTCAGCTCGTCGACCTTCTTCTGCGCCTCCTCCTCGGCCTTCACCGCGGCCTTCAAATCGGCCTCGGCCTTCGCCACAGCCTCGGACACCTTCTTCGCAACCAGATCGTCCAACGCCTTCTGCGCGGACTGCTGGCCCTGCTTCGCGGCCTCCAACTTCGCGTTCGCCGCATCCAACGCCTTCTTCAGATTCTGGATATCACCGGACGCATCGACCAGCTTCGAATATGCCTCGTCGGCCTTCTGCCACACCAACTTCTTCGCATCCGCGTCGGTCTGCAACAAAGCCTGCTCCTTACGCAACGCCGTCAACAGGTCATTCGCCGCACTCCATGCGTCACCAGCAAGCTTCGCATTCGATCTCGCTTTCTCTTCGACTCCGACAGCACTCTGATAAACGGAGGTCATCAAATCGGCTTCATTACGCAAATTCATAAGTGGCATCAACTTATTCTGCGCAGCATTCGATGCGTAGTCCGCCGATCGCCATGCCTTATCCGCAGCCGTGTAAGCGGTAGTTTTTTCTGCTAGCGTCTTGTTCGCCGCGGTCGCCGTATCGTTCAGCTTGGTCGACTCGTCCGACTTCGCCTTCACCTCGCCGGCAAGCTTCGCCTCGGTTGCAACGGCATCGTCATACGCCTTTTGCAGCTTGGCGATCTCCTCCGGCGACGGCGGGTCAACCGGCTTGCCGTTCGCCGCATCCTCATACGCCTTCTTCGCAGACTCGACCACCTTCAACTGGTCAGCCACAGCCTGCTCCGCCGACTTCTGCGCGGCAACCGCCTCATCGGCAGCCTGCTGCTTCTGCGTAGCCGTCTCGGCAAGAGACTTCGCCTCCGCCTGCGCCTTATCAGCATCAGCCTTCGCAATCGAATACGCGGCAACCGTATCCTTCTTCGACTGCTCCCACTTATTTATCGCGTTGGCGAATTCCTTGGTGGTATAAGTCTTTGTGGGACCAAACGAAAGATGCTCATTCCAGTACTCGCCCATGAAGTTCTGAGTGGAATACTGGGCGTTGAGATTTGGATCGCCTTCGTGACGTCCAGTTCCATAACCTGTGACTGTGGCACTGGCATCGACAATGTTCAGGTAATGGCCAACAGTGTGATACAGATCCGGGTAGTTCTGGTAAATCCACAGCGCATCATTTCGATGCTCTTCGAGCGCTGGATTCTTGGTCGCCTCTTCGTCAAAAATCTTCTTTTCGTCATCATACCAACCGGTAAATGGCGTCCAGAATTCTGAAGCCGGTCCGTATGCGATATTTTCGCTGGCGTTCCACCCCTGAACAGCCGGATGGTCGAAACCATTGTGCTGGATGGCCTCGTTGTCCGCGGAGGAAGTGAACATCAGGTAGTCGGACACCTTGAGCTCGGGCAGGTTGTTGTCCTTGCGGATCTGGTTGAAGTAGTCAATGTACGACAGGCTCTTGCGCACGCTTTCAAGATTAAAGGAGCTGTGCTCGCCGTTGCTGATCCAACCGTCCTTAACCCACTGCTGGAACGTCTTGTCGTTGTTCATGATGTTCTTCGCAGCTTCGGAACCGTTCTCGTCGAGGAAGCCGAACAGGCCCTTGTCCAACTGGGCCTGAGCCACATCGGCGGCCTTCTTCTTATCCGCAATCGCGGCAGTGGCAGCATCCGCCGTCTTCTGCGCGTTCTCTGCGGCGGTCTTGGCCTCATCGGCGGTCTTCTGCGCCGACGCGGCGGCAGTCTTCGCATTGCCTGCCACGGTCTGCTTGGCCGCGTAATCCTTCTGCGCCTGCTCGTACGCCTGCTTGAGCATGGCAAGGCTCTCATACGCCTTCGCCGCGTCCAACGCCTGCTTCGACGCGGTCACCTTCGCGACAGCGTCCTCATGCTGCTTCTGCAGAGCGGCGAGCTCGCCGGCGACCTTGTCCGCCGCAGCCTTCGCGTCGGAGGCGACCTTCTGCGCAGCCCGCTTTTCCGCAGACGCCTTGTCGGCAGCATCCTGAGCAGTTTTTGCAACAGCTTTCAATTCAAGAAACTTCTTCTGAGCAACAGCAATAGCCTCCGCAGTCGCGCCAGCTTTTGTCGCTGCAGCTTCAGCTTCATCAGCATCTCGCTTTGCTTCCTCGGTTCTTGCTGTTGCGTCAGCAAGCTTCTTCTCAGCGTCCTGCCTCACCTGTTCGAGAACGGCAACCTCGCCTGCCTTCGCATCGGAAGCTTCGCCCTTCACGTCAGCAAGCGCCTGAGCCTTCTCATACGTGGCCTTCGCATCAGTGACGGCCTTCTGCGCGGCAGCGAGTTGCTGCGGGTCGATGCCCAGCTCCTTGATCTTCGCGTCGTACGCCTTCTGCGCGTCCGCAACCGCGGTCTCGGCCGACTGCTGCTCGGCTTCGGCCTTGGCGAGCGCATCGGACGCGGCCTTTACGTCGGCGTCATCCTTGAAATCACCGGCGGTCAGCTTCTTCGCGGCATCCAACACGGCCTGCTTCTCGGCAACCGTCTTCTTCGCGGCGGCAAGCGCGGCTTGGGCCTGCGCCAGATCATCACCGGCCTCGGCCACAGCGGTAACCGCTGGGCTCGGGTTCGTTTCGGCGGCGATCGCGCCCGGCGTCATCGTAGCAACCGCCACCAATGAAGCCACGCCAACCGTAGCCGTCCTCATGACAATAGACGCGTCGAAATCACGGTCATGCTTCAAAACACCACTGCTGTGCTGAGCCATAGGTCTCTCTCCCTACAACAATCACCCCTCCTCCACCAGAGGGGAACCATATGTTTACTGATACCCCCCCCGAAGACACCAACACCGGGCGAAGACACGCTGTCATCCCGTGTGGAATCTGTCGGAAGTGTGGAAAACAAAGAACATTCACCGCCCGTTTCCACACCTCCCACACATTCCACACTCCCGTAGCCCAAAGGGGCGTAATCGCCATGCCCGCTTTTTGTGATCAGTCCACTCTTATAAGCGCGCCCCAGATATGTGCTGATTAGCTTCGAGTCTCCGCCCACGGCTTCTGCCACCTGTTGTGCGTTGACCGGCGTGGATTGCCGACCGACAAAATCGACAATTTTTGCCATACGATTACCAACACCGTTAGTCAGGCGACGTCGTTCCACGGCCGCAGCTGATTCCCTTGCATCTGCTCCTTGCATCAGCCACAGACCATGTTCTGAATCGAACGTGATGGCGTACTCGCCTTCCTGATTATCTCGGCTGGTGACCTCTAATACACCATCATTTTCTCCGCGTCGTCGGTTCAGCCGCATGATCGTGTCTGCGGCACCGGCGATGGCGTTTGTACCCGAAACAGAGTCCATGAAATCGCCGGCGTTGTCTTTGCGTGTATGGTGAACGATTAGCAGCGTGCCACCATCGCTTCGGTCGACTACTTCCTTGAGCTGGCTCATGATTCTATAGTCATGCTCGAAAATGCCTTCCTTGCCTTGTTGAGGGAAGCACGAAAGCACCTTTCCCAATGTGTCGAGAATTACCAGTGGCTTCTTACCGGCAAATGCGTGGAAGAACGATTCGACTACCGTGAGAGGGGTTTCATTCGGTTTCAGCCGTACACGGAAAAATAATTTCTCCGGCGCATCGTCCTCACTGTGCCCCATGTGTATCAGACGATCTTGCAATCGGCGTGGCCCATCTTCCAAAGCCATGTACAGCACCGGCCGAGCTATCATCGGAATCTTCTCAAACGCCCGACCACCAGAGGCAGCGGCATACGCCAGTCCCAGCGAAAACCACGATTTCCCGAGTTTCGGAGCCGACACCAGCAATACTAATCCGCAGGAAACGATGCCCGGCACCAGCTCGGCGACCGGTGGAAACTGCTGCATCATCAATTCCGGCATGGAAAAGGCACTGCGACGAAGAAAATCAGTGGGGGCAAGCGGCTGACCCTGTTCCCCGATAATCTTATCCGTCATGACTTCAGCCCACAAATTTGTCCAGTGATTTTGTGGTGATATAAATACGATTGCCTATTTTGATGGCTTTGAGTTTGTTTTCTCGAATAAGACGTTTGATAACGCGCGTGTCTTTGATGCCTAGGGACTCGGCGGCTTCCTTCAGCGGTTCCAATCGTTTCATTGATGTATGAGCGGTGGCCGATGCGTATTGTTCTTCTTCGTTGTTCCGATTCATCGTTCACTTCCGATCTGCTTGTCTTGCTGGGTAATGCTCCAGCATTGCTTGTCGTTAGATGCCGTCTCTTCGCATTTGATTGCGAATCGATGCGTCTGAATAGCAAGTTAAAGCGTTCAACGCAGCGCGTTTTCATCGGAAAACCGGCAACAATGATTTCGATGCGCAAAAGACTGATTTTTCAACGGTTAACTATTTGCTGAACATAAAGCAATTCCCCCCCCCCCCCGCTCATCCTTTGAGTAATTCGGTCAATGTTTCGACCCTCACTGCGTCGGATAGCACGCCGACTACCGCCGCGCGTCTATTAATCGGCAATGAGCGCAGCACGGTCACGCGCTCGAATATGGGCATGTCGGCGAGCACGCCGGCAAGCGCCACAAGCTCGTTATCGGATTGTGCGGCTGTAGCGCTCGCATTATTGTCCGGCTGATTTGCCTGTCGATCGGCCAGTGGTATCGTGACCGTTCCGTCGAACGTCGCATCTTCGCTGGGGACGCTCGCCAATGTGTCGGCGTCCATGCGGTCGATCACTTCGCCGAGATGATCACCGGTGGTCTGGTAGATGCTGGCGACCGACATGGACGTATGGCCGCCTTGGCGCATGACTTCGCTTACGGTTGCGCCGGCTTCGGTCATGCGGCTTAGGGCGTCCTTGCGCAGATCGTGAGGACGCATGGATTCAAGGCCGGGCACCTTCTTGCGGGCACGGGCGACGGCACCACGGTAGTTCTGCGGGTAGAGCTGCCGGCCTGTACGCGGCGAGACAAACAACGGGGCTGCCGGCACGGTTATTCCGTGTGTGTCCATCCAGTTGCGCAGCGTGTCGGCGAGCGCTCGCGTGATTCTCACGTCGCGGATGGAAGACGCAGTTTTCGGCGTGGTGATCTGGGTCGAGTGCTTGCCGTTACCGTCCGGAACGCGCTGGGCTTGCTGCTCGACATGAATGGTCAGCCCTTCTAGATCGATATGACGGCGGCACAAGCCAAGCGCTTCGCCTTCTCGTAAGCCGGCAACGTCGCAGATCATGGCGACCACTCGCGCCCATTCCGGCAGCTCGGTCAAAAAGGCGTCAAGCTGGGCAGCTGTGGGCCGTATCGGCGTGTGCTTGGGCTTCGGCCTCGCGGCCTTGATCTGGCATGGATTGACGGCGATGAGCGTGTTACCGGCGTCGTCTACGGGTTCCGTGGCGGCGCTTGCCATGATGGTTTTCAAATGTTTGTAGACATGGTAACGACGATCTTCGAGGTCGGCGTCGAGCCGGGCCGGCTTGAACGTGTCCCACCATCGTTGAACATCCTTAGGCTTGATCGTCGTCATGCGCATGTCGCCGAAATAGTCCAGCAAGTACAGGTCAAGTGATTCCCGGTACTTTTGCTTCGCGGTCTGCTTGAGATCGTCGCCGTTCGCCTTCTTCCTGTTCTCCACCCACGGCACGGCATACTGGCGGAACGTAATCGATTCGCGACGTTCCTTGTCTTCCCTGAGTTTGTCCGGCACCCATGTTTCAGCCTTGATCGCCTTTTGCGCGGCGGCCAGCCACGCCTCACCCTCGTATTCATTGCCCGGGGTGACACTGTGCCATTGACGATCGCCTAGATTCAGCTCGGGCCATTTCGAGAACGCCCACACCGGCGTTTTGAAGCTGTAGTACAGATACTTGCGTCCGTTTTTGGTCTTCTCTTCCACGCTGCCGAAGCTGCGGCGCTTACGGCGTGTCTGTCTCGGCATGTTGTGCCCTTTCGTGAGATATCCGGTAAAACCGGGACGGTTGGAAAAATTACCGGACTATTTACCGGACATCTTACCCATAACCACGCGCCACTACGCGTCATCACGCAAACGGCCAGCAAACGCCAAAATGGCTTGAAAACGGCATTATTCCGCCGTTTTTGGCATGAAAAAAGGGTTTTACGATTGCTCGTAAAACCCTTGGTGGCGGAGTCAGAGGGATTCGAACCCTCGAGCCGCGAAAAGCGACTAACACCTTAGCAGGGTGCCCCTATCGGCCACTCAGGCATGACTCCACTGTTTTGCCATCCAACGATACTGCTGAGCAGTACTCAGCAACTGAGCATCGCTTAACGGCGCAACAGCATGTAACTGTATCACCCACCGCCGGACAACACAACCGGGCGACACGGCGATCGTCGTCGGCAACATGAATCCGCATCATGTCCGTACGCGACGCCGTGCACCACATCGTACGGCACAGTCCTCAGTTCGTGCCAATCATAACCGTCGTCGACATCCGCAGATCATACGCAAATCATCCGCAGACCATTGCGCAGGCAACCGAACGCATCGCCGCCAACCGGCACGCGCCGCTACCTGGCCGGCGCCTGATCGCCGGAGAACGTGACGATCACGGCGACGATCACCAGTGCCACACCGACGCACTCCCAAATCGTCGGAATTTCGCCGAACGCAAGGCCGATCCCGACCGCGACGGCCGGGTTGATCGACTGCATGACGGAAAACGCGCCGGACGTGGTGCGTCGCATGACGATCTGGTCGGTCATGTACGGGATGAACGACGCGAACGTGGCGATGAGCAACAGCAGGCCGAGCAGCTTCCACGCGCCGCCGGGCGCGGCCGCCCACGTCGCGCTCGCCTTGGGGTGGATGACGTGCTCGATCGCGCCAGGGCCGAGGAACAGCGTCTGCACGACCCAGCCGATGCCGATCGCGACGCTCAGGTTGTCGAGCGAATTGCCGCGCGAGGCGATTTGCCGGCCGAGCACGATGTACACGCCCCACATCGATCCGCCGACCAGCACGGCGATCAGGCCGATCAGGAAATGACCGCCGTTCGCGCCGGCGAGCGACACGCCGGCCAACAGCACGACGCCGCATGCGGCGATGACGATGCCGAGCCGTTCGCGCCAGCTGCGTCCGGTGATCACGGCCACGCTCAAGGGTCCGATGAATTCGATCGCCACGGCGATGCCCATGTCCATGTTGCTGATCGCCACGTAGAACATGGTGTTCATAAGCGCGACGGCGAGTCCGCAGCCGGCCACGATGGCCCATCCGCGCACGTCGTGCGACAGGACGGCGCGTTTTGCGGCGCGCCACGGGCGACGCCACGCGAGCAGCATGAGCGTCATGAATCCGACGCGGAACCACACGGCATACAGCGGGTCGAGCTGTGTGAACGCGACTTTGGCGATAGCGGTGGCGAGGTAGATCATCACCGCTTCGCCCATCACGACGACGAACACAGGCACCCGGTTGAGCAGGTCAAGGATTGCTTTCTTCACGACATTCCAGACTACTCGGGGCCGGGTGGGCAGCGTGTGGCAGGCAGCGATTTGGCATGGACGGCACCGAACGACGGCGGCGACGCGCAAAGTCCGAGACCGCACGACGGTGTTGCCGGACTCCCGGATGACGCGGATCTGCACGGATCGTGCGCGCCATCGCACACAGCCTGCCGCACGACACGCGAATCGAACGTTTGTTCTAAGCATCCGGTATGGTGGTGGTATGAGCACTGCACCGAGGCTGGCCGCCGCCAAGCGAGATTGGGGGCACGACGAGACCGGATGCACGGTGCTGCACATCGACATGGATGCGTTCTACGCGTCGCTCGAGGTGGCGCGTCACCCGGAGCTTAGGGGCCGGCCGGTCATCATCGGCACGGGCCCGCGTTCCGTGGTGTCCGCGGCGAGTTATGAGGCGCGCCGGTACGGCATCAACTCGGCCATGCCGTCGGCCCGCGCGCGCCAGCTGTGTCCGAACGGCGTGTTTCTGCCGGTGGATATGAAGTATTACCGCATGATGTCGCATCGCATTTTCAGCGAGGTGTTCTCGCAGATCACCGACCGCATCGAGCAGGTGTCGGTGGACGAATGCTATATGGACGTGTCCGCCGCGCTGTTGCGATGGGAGCGGCCGAGCGCGATCGGCGCGTGGATGCGCCGCGAGGTCGCATCGCGCTATCACGTCACGTGTTCGGTTGGCATCGCCGCGAACAAGTTGGTCGCGAAAATGGCGTCCACGAATGCGAAGCCGGACGGCATGCTGCTGATTCCCGTGGCCCGGCACGCCGAATTCGTGCAGATGATGCCGTTGCGCGGCATTCCCGGCATTGGTCCGGCTCTGGAGAAGCGCTTGGTCGCGTGGGGAGTCAATTCGGTGGCCGATCTGGCCGCAATGGGCGAGGATGCGCTGGTGCGTGCATGCGGCGGGTCGGCGACGCTCGCGCACGGATTGTATTTGGCTTCGCGCGGGTTGGACGAGCGCGTCGTCGAGCCGCGCGCGCCGGAGAAGTCGATCGGCGCGGAACGCACGTTCGAGGAGGATACGCGCGACATGCGCCGCGTGTGCGGCCTGTTGCGCTGGGCGTGCGACGACGTGGCGTCATCGTTGCGCCGGCGCGGCCTGATGGCGCGCACGGTGACGGTGAAGCTGCGGTTCTCCGATCTGACGTATATGACGAAGGCGCATACGATGGAACGCCCCGTGGATACGGCGAGCGCCCTGTACCCGCAGTGCGTGGCGTTGCTGCGCGCGATGATGGATGTTGCGCCGTCGGCCGGCGAGGATATTTCGCTGCCGCGCGAGATCCGGCTTGCCGGCATGAGCGCGAGCGGGCTTGTGGAGGCGGCCGGCGCGGTGATTCAGCCCACGCTCGACGATCTGCTGGAGGAGGCGGATGCGGAAACCGCTCGAGGCAAACGCGCACGGCAGTGCAGCGTCCCCACCGCTCCCCCATCCGCCGACGGTTCCGACAACAGCTCCACCGTTAAAGACCAAACGTCGTCCAGTCCGCCTCAAACCAAGGCGACCCGCCTGCGCGAAGCCGAACAGGCGCTCGACGCCGTGCGCCGAAAATACGGTTCCAAAGCCGCCACTCTGGGCCTGTAGCCGGATCAGCGCGCGAGGCGCTCCGCGGCGTCGGCAATGGCCTGGTCGGAGGCGGTGGCGGAGAAGCGCAGGCATTCGGGTGCTCCATAGAATTCGCCGGGACTGGCGATGATGCCGATTTCGGCAAGCGCGGCCATGTCCTGCCAGCAGTCGCCGGATTTGGCGCGCACCCACACGTACAGCGCGCCGTCGGGCATGTTCGTCGCATATCCGTAGGCGCGCAGGGCGCTCACGAGCGTGCCGAGCCGATCGCGGTAGCGGTCGTGCTGCGCGCGCACGGCCGCATGGTCGCGCAGTCCGGCGGCCATCGCGGCCTGCACCGGGCCGGGGATGATCTGGCCGATTTGCTTGCGGTATTCGATCATCGGCTTGACGAGCGCGGCATCGCCTGCGATGAACGCGGTACGGTAGCCGGCCATGTTGCTCTGCTTGCTCAGCGAATACAGAACGAGCACGCCGTCGGCCGTGCCGCCGCACACATCGGCATCAAGCGCGCAGGACGCCGGCGCAAGACCTGTCGCCACGGTTCCAGCCGTCGTGTCGGAGCCGGCGGCAGCCGCGCCGGCACCGGCGGCCCCGCTCCCCCACGTCATCAGCGCATAGCATTCGTCGGACAGCACGACAGCACCGATCTCGCGCGCGGCCGCAACGATCGCGGCCATCTGCGCGGCGGTCAGCATGTCGCCGGTCGGATTGCACGGCGAATTGACCCAGATCGCGCGCACGCCGGGCACGTTGCGCCACGAGTCCACGTCGGCGACGTCCGCGACCTTGAGCGTGCGCGCGCCGGCCAGCTGCGTGCCGATCTCGTACGTCGGATACGACACGGCCGGCTGGACGATCACGTCATCCTCGCCGAAGTGCAGCAGCGACGCCATGAGCGCGACGGCCTCCTTCGACCCGACGGTCGGCACGACGGCCGCTCCGACGGCGTTCAGGTCGACGCCACGGCAATCGCGGAACCAGTCGCCGATCGCCGCACGCAGGTCGGCGGTGCCGATCGTCGCCGGATATCCGTACGCGTTCGGATCATTCGACGTCGCAGCCAACGCGGCGCGCACCGAGTCGGGCACCGGGTCGACGGGCGAGCCGACGGACAGGTCGATCATGCCGCCGAACGCGGCTTTCGCCGTGCGCTTGTAGCCGGCGATGCGCGACCAGTCATACGGCGACTCGAACGTGTGAAAACCCATGATGTACCCCTTGGTTGGCGCGACGGCCGCCGCAATGACGGCGGCGGGCGAAACGCGATGCGGAACGTGCTATGAACATGATATGGAAAAGGCCGCCGCACATGGCGACGGCCGATTCACGGAAAGTCAGACGAATGTCGGCGGAACGCGCGGATGACGGATCACATTGACGGATCAATCATGCTCGATCATGCTCGCGTCCCGCGCAATCTCACTGGTTCTGCGGCGGCAGCGCGGCGACCTGCGCCGGATCCTTGCCGATCGGGCCATGCGCGGAGGCACCGCCGAAATCGCCGACCTCGGCGAAGAAGTCGATGGCGGCGTCCTTGTACCAAGCCCACTCCTCGGGCAGGTCATCCTCGTAGAAGATGGCTTCGGTCGGGCACACGGGCTCGCACGCGCCGCAGTCCACGCACTCGTTCGGGTTGATGTACAGCGAGCGGGAGCCCTCGTAAATGCAATCGACCGGGCACTCGTCCACGCAGGCCTTGTCCTTGACGTCCACGCAAGGCTGAGCGACAACGTATGGCATGGTGTTCTCCTTAGTTTGAGCTCATTCAAGCCTAGTCCACAGTTCGGACGCGCTCCGGCGGCGGTCCCGCCGCAGAACCGCCGTCGAAGCGCGCGTCACGATCGAAGCGCGCGTGACGGCAGAGGGCGGTCACGACCGAAGCGCGCCGCCGGCCTTGGCCAGCTCGTCGTCCAGCTCCTTGTCGAGTTCGCCGGTGCCGAGGCGTGCGTGGCGGTAGCTGTAGCCGAAGTACACGCAGAAGCCGATGACGAGCCACACGAGGAATCGGACCCACGTGAGCACCGACAGGTTGAGCATGAGCCACAGGTTGGCGAGCGCGATCAGGATCGGCACCCACGGGTTGCCGGGCATCTTGAACGCGCGCGGCAGTTCGGGGCGCTTCTTGCGCATGATCGGCACGGACAGCGCGACGAGCGTGAACGCGGACAGCGTGCCGATGTTCACCATGTCGGAAAGCACGCCGATGTCGAACAGCGCGGCGACGAGCGCGACGACGACGCCCACGCAGATCTGCAGCGCGGCGGGCGTGCCGTGCTTGCCGGTCTTGGACAGCCCGCGCGGCAGCAGGCCGTCGCGGCTCATCGCGAACACGACGCGCGTCAGGCCGAGCAGCAGCACCATGACCACGGTCGCCAGTCCCAGCACGATGCCGAAGCTGATGATCTTCGCGGCCCAGTTCGCGCCGACGAGCTCGAACGCGGTGGCCAGCGACGGGCTGTCCTGCGCGGCGAGGTCCTTGTACGAGACCATGCCGGTGGTCACGATCGCGACGAGCATGTACATGACGATGATGAGCGCCATGCCCACGCCGATGCCGAGCGGCACGTTCTTCTTCGGGTTGATGGTTTCCTCGGACGCGGTGGCGACCACGTCGAAGCCGATGAACGCGAAGAACACGAGCGCCGCGCCCGACAGGATGCCCGGCACGCCGTAGATGGAGGGCGTCATGCCGGTGAGGAACTGCCACAGCGGCTGGGTTATTTCGCCGGTGACCATCGAGCCGGAGACGGCGGACGCGGGCTCGCTCGGCGGGATGAACGGCGTGAAGTTGGACGCCTTGACGTAGAAGAAGCCGACGATGACGACGAAGAAGACGATCGCGATCTTGAGCACGGTCATCGCGCCGTCGACGCGGGCGCCGATCTTGGTGCCGAAGACGAGCAGCGTGGTGAAGAATGCGACGATGATGATCGGCGCGATGTCGATGTGGAACGAGCCGAACGTGAGGTTGGTGTTCGCGTTCCAGCCCATGAGCCGCATGAAGTCGTTGAGGTACACGCCCCAGTATTTGGAGATGACCGAGCCGGCCATGAGCATTTCGAGGATGAGGTCCCAGCCGATCACCCAGGCCATGATCTCGCCGACCGTGGTGTAGGTGAACGTGTACGCGGAGCCGGCGACCGGGATCATGGATGCGAATTCCGCGTAGCACATGACGGCCGCGCCGCACACGACGCCGGCGATCAGGAAGCTGATGATGACGGCCGGGCCGGCGTGGAACGCGGCGGCCTGCGCGCCGACCGAGAAGATGCCGGCGCCGACCGCGACGGCCACGCCCATGATGGACAGGTCCCACCATGTGAGGTTGCGTTTGAGCGAGCGTCCCGCTTCGCCGGTTTCGGCGATGGTCTGCTCGACTGATTTCGTGCGGAATATGTGCATGGACATACGTTTCGCCTCTTCTCTGTCGGCGTCGTTTCGACTGATGGTCGTGTAATTATCAACAGTCGAGCATAAGCGAAACGTGTTACATCGCGCAAGAGCCCGTTTCGGAAGGATTGCACCGGTTCGAGGCATTCGTCTCGAACCCGCCCCGGCTCATCGCAGGTCGAGGCCCACGACGACCGGTTCGGGCACGAGCCGGACGCCGAACGCGGCTTCGACGCCGTCCTGCACGACGCGCGCGAGGGCGGCGATGTCGGCGGCGGTCGCGTCGCCGCGGTTGGTCAGCGCGAGCGTGTGCAGCGTGGACAGGCCGGCCGGCGCGTCCGAGGCGATCTTGTAGCCCTTATGGAATCCGGCGTGGTCGATGAGCCATGCGGCGGACGTCTTGACGCCCGGCTCGCCGTTCGGCAATGCCGCGTCGAAGCGCGGCGCATCTTCGGGAAGCCGCGCGGCCACCTCGGGCGTCAGGATCGGGTTCATGAAGAAGCTACCGCAGCTGTGGCGGTTGTAGTCGGGGGTGGATTCCTGCGCGTGCCGCGCGATCTCCAGCTGATCGTCGCGCTTGGTGCCGGCCATCGCCGGATTCGCGTACCGGCCCGCATCCTCAAGCATGCCCTTGGCCGCGCGGACCTTGAGCACCGCATTGCGGATCGCCTTGGTCTCCATGCGGTCGCCGACCTCGACGCCGAGCGCCTTGGCGAGCTGCCCGTAGCCGACCGTGCCGGTCGCGCTGTGCCTGAGCGCGAACGTGACCGACAGCACGATGTAGCGCGGCGACGGGAAGAACTCGGCCGCCGGCGTCGCGGGAGCCGCATACATGCTCTCCTTGAGCCGACTCATGCGATAGCCGAAGCCCATGTCCGCGGCCGGAATGTCGAGCGTCTTCTTGTCGCGACGATCCCAGACCTCCACGGATTCGACCGTCGTGGCGACTTCCTGCCCGTATGCGCCGATGTTCTGCACGACCGACGCACCGACCGTGCCGGGGATGCCCGACAGGCCCTCGACGCCTTCCAGCCCGAGTTCGACGGTGAACGCGACGAAATCGTCCCAGTTGCAGCCGGCTTCCGCGTTGACGTGAACGATGCGCTCGCCGCGTTCGACCGGCGCGGCTTCGTCCGGCACGGTGATGCGACGGCGCGCGTCGCGCACGACCACGCCGTCGAACGGCGCGTCGGCGACGAGCATGTTGGAACCGCCGCCGATGACGCACAGCGGCAATCCGCAAGAATCCGCGTCTTCGACGGCTTCGATGACGCCGACGCGCGAGGTGGGTTCGATGAATCGGGCGATCGGCCCGCCCACGCCGATGGTGGTGATGTCCGCAAAAGAAGTCATGTGTGTCAGCATAAACAAAAAACCCGACCGGTGACGGTCGGGTTTGAAAGCTTGGTGTTGAACCGGCTCAGCGGGTCTCGCGGTGCACGGTCTGCTTGCCGCAGCGCGGGCAGAACTTCTTCAGCTCAAGACGATCCGGCGTGTTACGACGGTTCTTGGTCGTGATGTAGTTACGCTCCTTGCACTCGGTGCATGCCAGCGTGATGCCCGGACGGATGTCGGCGCTCTTGCTTGCCATTTGGTTCACCTCTTGTGTTCGTTGTCCATCGGCTGTTCCGCCGACATTTGTAGCGAGAAAGAGACTCGAACTCTTGACCTTACGATTATGAGTCGTACGCTCTAGCCAGCTGAGCTATCCCGCCAGAGAGCCCCGAGTGAGAATTGGACTCACGACCTCTTCCTTACCAAGGAAGTGCTCTACCACTGAGCTATCGGGGCGTGGCGGATAGTGGATTCGAACCACTGAAGCACGAGGCGACTGATTTACAGTCAGTTCCCTTTGACCGCTTGGGAAATCCGCCATGTTATCTCTGCGACCTAGGTCGTTTTTGACAACTCGACTAATATGCCATAGGTCTGCGACAAGCGCAAATCGGAGGTGCTTACGGCGTGTCTCGTTGGAATTCCAACGTTTTTCACGTCGTCTCTCGGTCACGCTCGGGAAACCGTCTCTGGAATTTATGGCCGAGGTGCCTTTCTCGACGCGTGACGATCCCGCCCGGCCGAGGGGCCGAAGCTCCCCGCCCCTCACCTATCTGCGGCGCAACAGGGAGGCGGGGAGCAGGAATCGGCGCAGACGCCGCGGCCACGGTTCCTTGCGGCGCGCCTCGCGGATCGCGACAAGCCCGTCGGTCACCCGGTCAAGCGGCCCGCGTTCCGCGGACGACTCGCCCGCCGCTCCGTTCCCACGCTCAACCCCGGCAGCCACGGCATCATCCGCAAACAGCAGCGCGTCAACGTGCCGCGCATAGCCAACCGCCCCGCCGTCCGACGCGTTGGCGCCAAGCATGCCGCCGAACCGTTCCCCGATCAGCGCGCCGATCGTACGGTCCGTATCGCTGGCGGACCATCGCAGGCCGGCGTCCCACGCGCTGTCGCACAGTTCGGCCCAGCCGGCCAGCCAGCCGCGCCGCCCGTCGCCGCGCCGCACGAGCGCAAGCCGCCGCACCCGCCTCAGCCGGCGCGCCAACGCGGGCAGCAGCGATACGGCCAGCAGCACGCACAGCACGATCGACGCCCAGATCGCGAACGCCATCCACGGCGAAGCGTCTTCGGGCACGATGCGGCGCGTCGTCTTGCCGACCGTCGCGTCGGCCGTGATGTCGCCGTCAGTCGAATTGGAGGTCTCGTCGCCGGACGTCGCGCCATCGGTCGTGTCCGTCGTGCCGTCGGAGGTGCTGCCGAGATCGGTCGTCGGCGTGTCGTCGGCCGACGATCCGGTGGACGAAGACGAGCCGGACGTGTTGTCCGAGTCGGACGCGCTGCCGTTTTCGGTGGTGGCGGGCGTCACATCGAACGGCACCCAGCCGACGTTTTCGATGTACGCTTCGGTCCACGCGTGCAGCTGTTTGGCGGCGACCGTATACGTCCCGCCGATCGAGTCGCCGACGCCGCGGTTGTAGCCGAGTACGACGCGCGTGGGCACGCCCATCGCGCGGCCGAGCACGGCGAGCGTGGTCGCGTAGTGCGTACAGTAGCCGGCGCGCTTGTCGAGGAAGTCGTTGATGACGTCGAGGTTGGATCGGCCGTCGCCGTCCGGCGAGTTCAACGAATAGGTGAAACCGTTCGCATCGTCGGTGAAGTAGTCGACGAGCCACTGCATGGCGGCGGTCTGATGGTCGTAGCCCTTGCCGTCGGTCGCGATCCCGTCGGCCTTGGCCTGCTTGACAAGCGCGGTGACGTTGGACGGCAGGTCGTCGGGCAGCGAACGATAGCGGGACAGCGCCCGCGCGTTCAGCGTGTCGACCCGGTCGAACGCCTGCTGCATGTTGTCGGCGAACTCCTTGTCGCTGATGTCCGTGCCGCTGCGCCCCCAGCGCAGGACATAGCCGCGCTTCTTGAACATGTTTTCGGCCTCGTCGTATGCCGCCGCATTGCCGGACGACTCGCCTTCGGACGACGAACCGTTCTGCGCCCCGCCGGACGTCCACAGGAATCCGGACTGGCCCTGCGACGAGTCGCCGCTCACGCTGATGCCGTCCATGGTGCCGTTGTGCACGGCGAGCATGGCCTTGCGGTCGTCATCGTCGCTGACGCCCATCAGGATCGAGGTCGAGCCGTCGTAGCCGATGCGCTGGCGGAAGGTGTACGACAGCGTCATGCCCGCGGCGATGTCCGGCTGGGTCGCATCAAGGCCAGAACCGGCGCCGTTGGCGTCGTCGGAGGCGGCCATCGAGCTGGTATGCCCGGCCACGTTGCCGGCGGCGTCGTACACCGTGCCGTCATCGCCCACGGTCAGCGGCATGAGCAGCCATCCGTCGTCCACTTCGCCGAGGCCGTCAGCCGCTATTTGATCCCATTGCCGCGCGGTGGCGGAATCCTGCTCGAGCAGCGTTTCCATGGTCTGCTGCAGGGTGGTGCGCATCGTGTTGACGGTGCCGACCTGCCGGAATCCGGACAACGACGAGATGGGTTCGAGCCCGATGCCGTGCGCGCTGTACTGCATGCCCTTGTCGGTGGACGATTCGCGGCTGTACACGGTCGACCCGGAGCGCATCCAACCGGAAACGCCGCTCACGAAGCTGGTCGCGTCCGGTAGCGGCAGGAATCGCGAGCGCAGCGTGGTGATCGTCACGTCGATGTCGGTGTAGAACTGCCCTATGCTGCGCAGCATCGACGATTGGCCGGTCGACTGGCCGGATGCCTGTCCAGCCGACTGACCCGAACCGGACGGCCCGCCGGATTGCCCGGAGCCGGACTGTTCGGAGTTGCCGTTCGACTGATCGGAACCGCCGTACGACGGCGCGGCCGTGGCGCTGAGCATCTGTGAGTACAGGAACAGCGGGTCGTCGTATTGGAAGAAGAAGCTGTTGTCGTTGTCGTCGCTGGCATTGTGGCCGAGCTGGATGCCCGCGCCGTACAGTTCGGCCGATTTGGCGAGCGATTCGTCGTAACTCCACATGTCGCCGTTGAAGTCGTCGAGCGTGGCCATGCGCAGGTAGGTGCGGTCGTCGGCCTTGTAGGTGAGCACGGTCGACGCCGAGCCGCTCGTGAGCGAGCGTTTGAGGTCGACCATCGGGTTGATCGTGTTGGCGGTGAGCAGGCCGGTGGAGTTGCCGATGGCGATCGGCACGGCATACGCGAGATCCATGGCGGACGGTGTGAGCGAGAAGACGAGCGCGGCGACCACGGCCGACGCGGTGACCGGCAGTGCGGGCAGCGCCCGTTCGGGCCGCACGGCCCACAGCGCGAGCAGGAACAGCAGCGCGACGGCGACGATGCGCCACAGGTCGGTTTCGCGGCCCATGAACGCGTAGTCGGCGGCGAACGCCGCGACCGGCAGCAGGGCGAACGCGGGCGCGGACCGGCGCGCAATAAGCAGCAGCCGCACGACGATCACGATCGCGGCCGCGACGGCGATGAGCACGACGTCGCCGTCCGCATCGACGCTGACGGGCGGCAGCTGCACGTTGAGCTTGCGGAATCCGGCGACGACGATGCTGCTGAAGAAATTCCACGGCGTTGCCGACGCTCCGGCCTCGGCGATGGTCCGCGGATCCGCGGCGCCCGCGGAGGACGCGATCTGTTCGGCGGAACTGCGCAGCGCGGAGCGGTCGAACACCCACAGACCGGTGTCGCTGCGGATGCGCAGCACGATGAGCGCGAGCGCCGTCGCAACGGCGGCGATGAGCACGGCGGCCGTTCGCGCCGCATAGCGCGGTTTCGACTGACTCGGCAGGTTCGCTTCGATCGCGACGAGCGCGAGCGCGACGCCCAGGAACCACGACCACCAGCCGCCGGCGATGATGCTGGTCAACGACAGCACGGCGAAGGTGAAGAACGCGACAAGCGCCAATGCGATGAACGCGCGGCTGGCGATTGCCGTCCGTCGGCCGGCGGCCAGCGTTTCACGAAGAGTTCCACGGGAAATGCCGCGGGTTGTTTCACGGGAGGACGCCGGACGCCCGGCCAGCTTCCCCGCCGGAGCCGCCGATGCCGCGGCCGTCATTCCGCCGGCCCGCGCTCCCGCTTTCGCCCGGGTTCTCGCGCCGTCCTTCGCGGCGCGAGCCCGCGAGGCGCCGGTCTCCGCCGCCGACACTTCCTCCACGCTCAGCTGGTCCTGTCCGACGGTGCGGCGCAGCGCCGCGGCAAGCGCGCCTTGCGGGTACGGGGTGAGCAGCCGCACGCTGACTACGCCCTGCTGGTGCGCGACGACTTCGCGCACGCGGGCCGCATAGGCATGCTCGTCGGCGCCGTCGTCGGCAACCGGCATGGCGGCGGCGAGCAGTCGGGCCGCGCGACCCGGTTCGTCGGCCACGCGCACGCCGTCGGTGACGACCAGCCGCCGGTGGGCGGACGCCGTCGCGAGCAGCGGCAGCACGCGATCGACCTGCGCGTCGATCTGCGCAAGGCTGAGAGCGGACGCGTCGTCGCGATCGTCGATAGCGTCCCGGGCGCTTCCCCGCCGCGCGTCGAGCACGACGATCGTGGCGGCCTGCACTTCGCGCCCGGTTTCGCGGGTCATGAGCTCGCCGCGATGCGCGGTGGCCTTCCACGAGATGAGTTTCGGCGGGTCGCCGGGCACGTAGTCGCGTACGCCACCCGTGTCGTCGCTGTGCGACTGCCCCTGCAGGCGCTGGTCGGTGGCCTGCCGCCCGTTGCCGGCCGTATCGTCGGAGTTCGGCAGGACGACGAGCTCGTCGCGCTGCGGCAGCACGCGGGAGGCGGAGAACAGGCCGAACGGATCATGCCACCATGCGAACAGCGAAACGCAACGGTACAGGCCGCGTACGGTCGGCCGGTCGCCGACGTACCGCGCGACGATGCGCCCGTCCTGATCAAGCCGCTCGTACTGCCGTCGCGTGCGTACCGCACGCGGCGTGACCAGCGATGTCGCGCCGCGGCCGACGGCCAGCCACTGCGCAACGACCGTCATCAGCGAACAGACCCAGACGATCGCCAGCAGCAACGCGCCGACGACAAGCACGCGGTCGTCGAGCATCAATGCCAAAAACCAGAACGCGGCATCGCCCGCCAGCACGACCATGCCGGCCGCACTGGGCCGGATCAGCCCATGCCTGCGCCAGCGGCCCGTACCCGAAACGGCATGCGCCGCGCCACGCGACTCGCCTCGCGACGTCTCGCGGGAACGGACCCGATGCAGCTTCCCCATCGCAACCCCCAAATCCTGCCGTTTCCGGCTCGCACCGAGCGCCGGCTACGCGTGTCGGCCGGCACGCGGCGCAGGCACCGCATCGACG
Source organism: Bifidobacterium miconis (assembly GCF_019331735.1). Taxonomy (GTDB): domain Bacteria; phylum Actinomycetota; class Actinomycetes; order Actinomycetales; family Bifidobacteriaceae; genus Bifidobacterium; species Bifidobacterium miconis. The sequence continues at coordinate 42,067 of NZ_JAHBBH010000011.1, read as the reverse complement.
ATCGCGCGGATCACGCGCCGGGCTCCTTCCATCGACGTGGTGCCGTAACCGGCATTGTCGAGCACCAGACGATGCGCCAGCACCGGCACCGCCAGCGACTGCACGTCGTCCGGCACCACGAACATGCGTCCGGCGGCAAGCGCGCGGGAGCGGGCCATGATCGCCAGATGCAGGCTGCCGCGCGGCGACGCGCCGTACCGCACGCCCTCGCGGTCGCGCGTCGCGTCGACCAGCGCGACGATGTAGTCGGCGATCTGCGGCGAAAGCGCAACGCTCGCGACCGACCGGCGCAGCGCGCGCATGTCGTCGAGCGAGCACACCTCGCGCAGACCCTCGAGCGGCTGCATGACGTGCTCGCCGGTGAGCATGGCCGACTCGGCCTCGGCGGTCGGATAGCCGAAGCTCGTGCACGCCATGAAACGGTCCAGCTGCGCTTCGGGCAGCGGATACGTGCCCTCCAACTCGATCGGGTTCTGCGTGGCGACCACGAAATACGGGTCGGGCAGTTCGTACGTGTTGCCGTCCACGGTGATCTGCCGCTCGCCCATCGCCTCGAGCATGGCCGACTGGGCCTTCGGGTTCGCACGATTCACCTCGTCGGCGATGACGATGTTCGTGAACAGCGGGCCCGGATGAAAATCGAAGCGACCGGAACTCTGCGAGTAGATGCTCACGCCGGTCAGGTCGGACGGCAGGAGGTCCGGCGTGAACTGGATGCGGCGCGACTCGCCGCCCATCGCACGGGCCAGCGCGCGTGCCAGCGTCGTCTTGCCCACGCCCGGCACGTCTTCGAGCAGCAGATGGCCGCCGGCCGCGAACGTGCACACGGCCAGTTCGATGACCTCGCGCGGGCATGAGAGCACGTTGTCGAGTTCGTTGACCAGATCGGCGATGATGGTCGCGGATGACGTCGTCGTTGAATCGTCCTGCATGTCTTCCCCCAGTCGGATAGTGCATACACCTGCTCCAAGAATATCGGCTCAGGCTGAGAGCGCGCGCCGAGGGCGAAATCGGACACAAAAAATCCCGCCCGGCGTGTTGCCGGACGGGATCGGTACGAATCGCGCGATGCGCGACGGTCTCAGCCGAGGATGGCGAGAATGTCGCGAGCGGAGACGATCAGGTAGTCCTCGCCCTCATAGTGGACTTCGGTGCCGCCGTACTTGGAGTACAGCACCTTGTCGCCGACCTTGACGTCCATCGGGATGCGCTCGCCCTTGTCGTCACGGCGGCCCGGGCCGACGGCCAGGACTTCGCCCTGCTGCGGCTTCTCCTTGGCGTTGTCCGGGATGTACAGACCGGAAGCGGTCTGCGTCTCGGCCTCGGCCTGCTTGACGATGATCTTGTCCTCCAACGGTGTGAGCTTGATCGACACTGTAGGTCACCTCGTATCTAGAAAAATCCAGTATGTCCGCGCCAGAAGTCCGCCGAAGAGGCTGACGATCACTTCGCGTCGTTCCTTTGCGCTGGTACACATCGTAGCGCGCTTTTTAGCACTCTGCCAACTCGAGTGCTAACGCTGAGAGTGAAACGCGGCGAAACGCGGCAAGCAATGCGAAAGCCGGGCCTTCCCCGCAGGGAAGACCCGGCCCGGCAAGTACAAGTACGAATATCAGGCGGAACGACGGGACAGGATCGCGTCCAGGCCGACGCTGAGCGACTCGGCGGTCGCCTCGGGCGCGTCGACGTCGCGGTTGATCTCCGCGGCATGGAACGCAGCGGTGTCACTGAGCGGCGCGGACTGCGCGGCGGACGCGGCACGGTCAGCCGCCGACGGCTGGGCTTCCGCAACGCCGGTCTGCGATGACTGGTCGGACGGCGTAGGGCCGGCCTGCGCAGCCGGTTCGGCCGCGACGGCACCAGCGGACGCGTCGGTCTTCGCATCAGTCTGCGACTGCGCGTCCTGCGACTCCTGCGGCACGGCCTTGGCGACCTGCTTGGTCGACTTGATCTCCAAACTTTCCGGAGTCTGCGACTTGAGCTCGATGCCGTTGCGCGGCGCGCCCAGCGAGAACGAAATCAGGTCCGGCGACGACGTCATGTCGACCGCGTCCAGCGCACGCGACGGGCGCACGCTGCTCAGTTCGTGGGTTTCGTCGGACGGTTCTGCAACCGTTTGCGAGGGCATCTCATCCACCGGACGCACCGTCTGCTGCACGGCGTCCGGCTGCGCCGGTTCGACAACGGCCTGCTGGGCCGCCTGCTGCGCCTCGGCCAACGCGCGCGCCTGCGCCACGGCCTGCGCACGGGCCGCATCCTCGGCCGCGGCAACCTGCTCTGCCTGGCGGCGAACCTCATCGCGGGCGGCGCGACGGGCCTCGCGGGCCGCCAACGCGCGCGCCTGCTCCTCCTGCGCCTCACGCAGGGCACGGCGAATCTCACGCTGTTCCATCACATCGGTGGCGGGCTCCCCCGGCGCATCCGATCGGGAATCGGCACGATCCGGCTCCGTCTGCGCGGCCGCACCGGAACCAACCTGAGCCGCGGCCGCGGCACGGCCCACCTCACGGGCGTTGCGCATGGCCTTGTCGTGCGCGGCCTTGCGCTGCCTGCGACGCTCGTCGGCGACCTTGCGCTCCCATTCGCGCGCCTGCGCCGAAGCATGCACGCCGAGCGCCAGCACCGTGGCCAGCGCGGCGGCGGGAATAATGGCGAACAGCGGGCTGAAATGCAACGGGAAGGAGATCGCGAGCACCACTATGGCGATCGTTAGCAAAGACACGACGAGAATACGGCGACGACGGATCGCGGCACGACGCAACTGACGCACGTGAGCGACATGCTCCGGCGTGTACTTCGCGTTCCGCGTCTGGTCTGCCATAATAATCCCTTTCGCCTGTGGCGTGTGCTCATCGGAAAACCTCGTACCGTCGTCCATCTCGACCAGATGAAGCGACGACGAATACTTGTCCTCGCGGTGCTCCGCCACTTTTCTCATGCCCTTCGCCGTCCGCACAGGCAGCCAGCCGACCATGATGATAATCACGATCACCAGTACGACGATCGTACTCAGCGATTCGTAACTCATGCACCCAAGAATAGGAGAACGGGCGCACAAATCGTTAAATTGACTCCGGGTGTGTCGAAACAACCGTCTGCGGGCCGTTCCCGGCGCTCCGCCGCAGCAGCCGGGCGGCGAATCCCACGCCTTCCGCGTCCTCCGCGAGCAGGCTGTACGTCTCGTGGTCCCGCCACCGGCCGTTGATGTACATGTAGCCCGGCCGCACGCCCTCGTAGTGCGCGCCCAGCTTCTCGGCCACGCGCTTCGAGCGCGCGTTTTCGGGCAGGATCGCGATCTCCAGGCGGTGCAGACGCGGGCCGGACGGGTCGTAGAACGCCCAGTCGGCGAGCATCGCCACGGCCAGCGGCGCGAACCCGTGCCCGGCCTGGCGCTGATCGACCCAGTAGCCGACGACGCCGGTGCGCATTGCGCCGTAGCTGATCGCGCCGAGCGAGATTTGCCCGACAATGCGCATGTTGCGTTCGATGGCGAACAGCGCGCCGGTGCCGTTCGCCTCGCTCTGCCGCTGGCGTTGGATCCACATGGCGAACGTGAGCGGCGAACCGTGCATCGGATCGCCGGAATCCCACGGGGCGAGCCAGTCGCGGTTGCACCAGCGCAGGGTGTTCCACTCGTCCTCGTCGTCCATGGTGAGCGGGCGCAGACGGATCGGCAGGCCGGCGGCGGGGTATGCGGCGACGCCGGAGGCGGGTACGGGCGTCGCCGCATGCTCCGGCGCGGAGACGGAGGCCGTTGCGGGAGCCGCCGCCGCGGACGCCAACGCCGTCAGCAGCGACGACGACGGCAGCTCCGTCGGCATATGGATGGTCGGCGCGGCAGGATGGAACACGCCGAACAGGGACTGGAACACTGACACGCCCACTATTCTGCCACTTGATTCTGCCACTTGCGCCGCACGGCCAATGAACACGCGTCACCCGGCGAACACGCGCCGTCCGACGACATGCGACCGTGATACAACTGCCGCATGGATACGAACCGGATCACGGACAAGAAGACGCTGCGTCACGAGGCGATCGCCCGGCGCAAGCAGGTGCCGCCCGCCGACCGCGCGGCCGCCGGCGAACGCTTGGCGGTCGAGGCCGGGCCGCTGCTCGACGGACTGCGGCCGGGCCAGACCGTCGCCGCATACGTGTCGATGGGCAGCGAGATTCCGATGACCCCGCTGCTGAGACTGCTGCTGGACGCCGGCTGCCGCGTGCTCGTGCCGCGGCTGGGCCGCGGTCTGGACGTCGGCTGGGGCGAACTGTCCGAGCTTGACGATCTGCACGACGTGGCGGCGGATGCCGGCCGTCCGACGTCGCGGCGGCCGCAGGAGCCGGACGGCGAAACGCTCGGCATGGACGCGTTGGCCGAGGCGTCGCTGGTGATTCTGCCCGCGCTGATGGTCGACGCCGTCGGCACGCGGCTCGGTCGCGGCGGCGGCTGGTACGACCGCGCGCTGGAGCATCGCGCCGCGGACGTGACCGTGGCCGCAGTCTGCTGGCCATGGGAGGCCGTGGACGGTCCGCTCCCCCGCGAATCGCACGACGTGCCGGTCACGGCCGTGCTCACGCCGGACGGGCTGCGCCGCCTCTAGCCGCTTCACCCTGCGAGATGGGGTTCGCTTGGCCGGCCGATCCTGTCGCCGCGGCGATTAGGATATGAAACCGTTGAATACCGTGCGCCCGCGGGCGCATTCGAATGCATTCCAGACGCTTGTTGGAGGACAGCCATGCCTACGTACCATTACCGTTGCAAGAACTGCAACTACGATTTCACCGAGCAGCAGTCGTTCACCGACGACCCGATCACCGTCTGCCCGAAGTGCGGCGAGGAGCAGGTTCGCAAGGTCTATTCCGCCGTGCCGATCGAGTTCAAGGGCAGCGGCTTCTACCGCACCGACGGCGCCTCCCACTCCAAGTAAGCCGCCTTGCGATCCGGTTTGTCGGGGCCGAATGGTCATGCCCGTAATCGCCGGCTCCCTTGCCGGGGAGCTGCCATGCAGTGACTGAGGGGTGGGCGAACCCCATCGCGCGGCATTCAGCGCGGGGACAGCCATGTGGATGGTTGTGGATAACTGCCGACCATTCGACCACAGACCCCGGTTCCGCTTGCGCGGACCATATGCGATCCGTCATCATGCGAGTCATGATGACGGATTTTTTTGTTCGGCGCGGCAATGCTGCAACCGCCGGCCGCCATGCGCCAAGGCCCGGCGGCCGGCCACGCGGCATGGACAGCCTGCGCAGGCGCCGTTCCCTGCGCATTGTCCGCCGGTGGCTGTCCGCGCTGTGCGCCGGACTGGCGGTGTTCGCCGCACTGTCCTGCGTGGCGGAAACGATGGAGACGCAGCCGATTCTCGTCGCGATCGACGGCATCGAACGCGGCGCGATCATCGACGGGCGGCAGCTGCGCATCGTCGATGCGCCCGCAAGCTCGGCCTTCGACGCCGCGATCGGTTCCTTGGAAGAGCTGAACGTCGCCGCGGGCGGCGCTCACGGAGCCGTGTATGGCGGCGGTGGCATCGCGCAGGTCGACATCGCCGCCGGTCAGCCGTTGTTCCGTTCGATGGTCGGCGCGCGCCCGGTCGTGCCGGACGGTCATGCGGTGGTGGAGGTCCGTCTGTCCAGCGCGCCCGACGCGCTGACGGTCGGCGACGAGGTCACCCTCGCTTCGACCACAGGCTGCAGCGACTCCGCGGACCTCGCGGCGAATGATCATACGACCGATGGCGGGGAAACCGACGGCACAACCGACCGACCGGGCGCTCCGTCCGATACACCGCCGGATACGACCTCGTCAGGCACGAACGACACCACTGGCGCCGCTCGATCAGCCGATGCTGAAGGTCTCTCCTCCGCCACGGAATCCGTGTCATCGTGCACGCTCGCGCCGCGGGCGGCCGTCATGGCCCTGCCGCACACGGCGGCAACCGGCGGCAGCGTGTTCCGCTCCGACGAATCCGCCCTTGTCTCCCTCGCCATGCCCTCGGAAGACGCCATCCGGGTCCTCGCCGCCCAAGAATCCGGCCCCGTCATCGCCGTCGCCCGCTAACCGCAACCCGGCGGGCTTTCCATAGGCGAAGTGAACGACTGCGCACGGGCAGTCGCGAAGGCCGCCTCACTGGGCGGTGTTCAACGTCGCTCGTTGAATACCGCCCAGTGAGGCGGCAGCTCGCCGAGAATGCGCTTGTCGTCGTCCGCTTCGCGCTGGCGTTCGGTGACCATGTCGCCGGGTTCGAGTTTGACGCCGTCGGCGTCGAACTTCTCGGTGCCGTGGAACACGACCCGCCTGTGCCTGCGCGCGGTGCGCCGGTTCGGATCGTAGGCGGGCGCCTGCCCGTCAGCCGCGTCGCCCATCGCCCCGCTCATCGGTTCTCCTGATAGATTTCGCTGATGCGCGAGACGATGTGGTCCACTTCCTTGTCCGGGTTGACGAACGCGGCCACGCTCCACACGCTCATCACGGCCCAGCCGAGCGAGGCCATGTCCTGCATCATCAGGCGATGGCGTTCGCGCGTGGACTGCGTACTCATGAACTGCACGTCGTCGGTGAGCACGGCGAGCGCGAACGGCTTGTCCTTGACGCCCACGACCATCGGGATGCGCAGGCCGCGGTCGTAGCCGTAGTTGACGGCCACGTTGAGCCCGCGTGCGCGGAGTCGTTCGGCAAGGTCGTCGAACAGCACGTTGCCAGTGGTCTCCTCCCCCGTGCCGGGCGCGGTGGGCGACCCGTCGAGCCCGTCGGCCCAGGCGAGCATCGTCTTGAGCAGCCTCGGGCCGGGCTGGTGGATGCGGTCGTCGTCAAGTTCGTCGGCGAGGAACGTGGACGTGATGTCCACGTTGCGGTCGGCCAGCGCGAGCGCGTCGAGCAGGAGCCGCTGACCGCAGTCGCCCTCGAGCGGGCCGAACTGCTGGAGCAGCCGGCCGTGCGTGGTTTTCGCGTAGCACAATGCGAGAATCACGTCGGTGGCGTGCGCTCCCGCAACCTCGTTGACGTTCACGATGCGCACGTGGCGCAGGAAGCGGCCCATGTCCTTGTCGCGCGAGGCGAGCGACTTCAGTTCGGCGCCGAGCCGCACGCGGAACGTTTCGGTCAGGCTCACGACGGTGAGCACGTAGCTGGCCGGCACGATGGTGAACGTGGCCGCGCGGTTGACGATGAGCTGCACGACCTGTTCGATTTCCTGCTGGCTGGATTCGACGAGACCGCTCGACATGACCGGCACGCCGGAGCCTTCGACGTGGTGGAAGCGCACCGATCCCTGCTTGATGGCCACGTCGTGGCGCACGTTGCCGTACCCGTGCGTTTCGAGGAACGCGGTGAGCTTGGGCGAGCGACGCACCGGATGCGACGGCGCCTCAACGCTCGGCAGCAGCGAGATCAGCTTGGCGAGCGACGCCGAGGTGACGGTGTTGCGGTGCGCGAGCACGACGACGTGGCGTGTGCGCGCGACGATCGTGAGCAGTTCGACGGCCGGCATGTGCGCGCCCGCGTCGATGATCGCGACGTCGGCGATCGGCTCGGTGCCGGTGAGCGCGGCCAGAGTGGCCGGGGTGGCGATGAGGATCGGCTTGGCGGCGGCGATGATCTGCGGGCAGTCGCGGCGCACGCGGCTGAACGAGACGCGCGAGCCGCCGGCAAGCGTCGTGTGCAGCTGGTTGGCCTCCTGCGTGCGCGAGAACAGCAGGTCGGACAGCCGGCGCATGGATTCCTGCGCGACCATCGGTCCGATCGAGCGCACGTGTTCGATGTCGACCTGCGCGAACCGGTCGGCCGCGGCCTGCATGGCCGAGCCGTCCTGGTTCGAGATGATCGCGGACGCGTGCACGATGTCCTCGAACACGGTCGTCCACCATGCGAGCTGCAGTTCGCCGGCGACCGCGTCGAGCGCGACGTGGCGGTTGCGCAGATCGTCGACGAGCTCGGTCAGTCCGGCCGTGCGCAGCTCCTGTTCGAGGCAGTAGCGCTCGGGCAGCGTGTCGAGCGCGCGGCGGTCCTCGTACAGGGCCTTGAGCCGCTCCTCCACGTCGTTGAAGTCGACGGTTTCGAGATTGCCGCCAGCGGGCGTGGTGGCGAGCACCGTGTTGAGCGCGGTGATGCCGGAGGCGAGCGCGTCCTGCGTGTCGATGATGTCGTCGAGCCGTCCCGGCAGCACGGGCCAGCCGCCGCGCGGCACGAACATGTGCCACTGGTCGGCCTGCTTGGCCACGACCTTGAGCGCCTCGTGCAGGTTTTCGACCTGCGCGCCCACGCGCAGCAGGCTCTTGGCTTCCTTGATGTGGCGGCGGCGGTCCCAGAAGCCCATGCTCGTGCCTTCGGCCTTGCGGTCTGCCTTGGGTTTGGTCGCCTCGATCATGGAGGCGATGTCGCGCTCGAAGATTTCCGGCTGGAACACGTCGAGCACGCGGCGCAGGTTCTTGAGCACGGTGACCTGGCGTCCCCATTCGCGCGCGTTGGCGGGCACCGGGAATCCGCAGGTCTGCACGGTGGTGGTCACCTGTTCGCGCGTGGCCGGCAGCAGCTTGTTGAGCAGGTCGACGACGTGCTGGTAGGCGTCCACGGCCTCCTGCTCGGTGTTGAGCGACGCGCCGAACCAGACGGTGTCGTCGGGGCCGATCGTGTATTCGCCGAGCTCGCCGGCACGCTGCAGTTTGGCGGCCCATTCGTCGAGGTGCCCGCCGAGCGCCTGCGCGGTGGCGCGGCTCAGGCGCACGCGCGTGGCCGGATGCGTCGGCTTGGCGGCGATGTTGGCGAGGTTCTGGATGGTCTGGTAGGCGCTTACGCCCCACCGTTCGCTCACCCCGTGCAGGTCGCCGAGGTAGCGGGTCAGGCGCGAGCGCACGCCGACGAGCTCGTCGGACAACTGGTCGAAGCGCGACGAGGCGACGCCCGGCTGGAAGCCGACCGCGGCGATCAACTGGCGGTCGATGCTCGCGGCGGCGCGCTCGTCGGCGATGTCGAGCAGCTGTCCGCCCATTTCGTTGGCGCTGACGGCCTGCACGAACCGGCGCTTCTGTTCGGCCACGCACGGCACGTAGAGCACGGTGTGGCCGTTCATCACGCAGCGCGACGCGACGGCCGCGGCCTGATCGGCGGTGTCCTTGCCGACTTCGCCGTCGATGAACAGGCTGTGTCCGGCGGAGGCCATGTTGGCCGCGTATCGCACGGTGTTGTCGACGTCGCCGATTTCGTATTCGGTGTGCGGATCGGCGTCGAACGGACTGTATTCGGGCATGGTCTCGTGCGTGAGTGCGGCGGCCGCGTCCGGGTAGCCGGCGAGCGCGTCGAGCAGCTCGTTGCCGCTCGGCGCCTCGGCGAGCTGGTCGATGATCCGCTGGCTTTCGGCGAGGATCATGGACGACGGGTCGACGAAGCAGCCGAGGATGATGTGCCGTTCGACGGAGAAGTCGGGGAACGCTTCGGAAACGCGATCGGTGATGAGCGCGAATACGGCGGACGTGTCGGGCACGCCGTTGGCGTAGTTGGACGCGTCGAACAGGCCTTCGGCGGTGAGCGTGATGTGCTGTTCGCGCATGACGGCGGTGAATGCGGTGTTGAGTTCCACACGGCCGGTGAAGCGGATGGTGAACTGCGGCTCGGATTTGCCGTCCACGCGCGTCACGTCGACCGGGTAGAGCAGCACGGGCATCTGGTTGCCGCTCCAGCTGGCCACGCCGACGGCGAGCGAGAGTTCGGCGACGCCGCTGAACCGCATTTTCGCGGTTTTGTCGTCAAGCACGCGTTCGATGCGGCGGCCGGCGGCGCGCAGCATGCCGCTGTCGCGAAACAGCGCTTCGAGCGGCGCGTGCCCGCTGGCGAACAGCTGGGCGATGCCGGAGGGATGCGCGTGCGTCAGGTCGAGTTTGGCGCTCAGCTGGTTGATGTCCTCGAGCGGCGACAGCGCAAGGCCGGCCCGGTATTGCTCGCGCCAGACGCGCAGGTCGGCGAGCGTGCGCGCGGTCGGCGCGACGGTCGTGTCGATCACGGTCGGCGCGGCCTGTCCGGCCGCGTCGGAAACGTTGGCGTTGTTGGCGTTGCCGTTGGTGCTTTCGCTCATCTCAGCTCACTTCCCTGCCGCTTTGCGGTAGTCCTGATATCCCGGATTGTCGGCCAGCGCGGCATCCACGTCGGCGTTGCCCTGCGCCACGAGCCATGCGTACAGATCGTCGTACAACGACGGGTTCATGGCGAGGAACGGCAGCAGCTGCGGGTATCTCGCCATGGCGAACTGGGTGCTGAAATCGGTGGTGCGCTTCGCGTCGTCGGACGTGTACCCGTTGACTTCGACCGCCGGTTCGCTCCTCCGGAATTCGCCCTTCGACACACGGTCGAACACGGAACCCGGTTCGAACGCCGGCGTGTACGGTTCGGGCTGCGCGGCCGCCGCGCCCCACGCGGTTCCCGTGCCTGCAGACGCCGTCGCGTCCTGCGTCTCTTCCGCGGCCGTCGTGACCGCAGCGGCGGTTTCGCCGGCGTTGCCGTCGGCAGGTCCGGCTGCGTGTCCGTCCGCGGACGCGTGCGTTGCGGCATCATCCGCACCCGCGGTATCCGTCGTGTCGCCCGACTCATCGTCCTCGTCGCGCGCCGCGTCACCGACGCCGGCACGCACCGCGGCAGGAGCGTCCTCCGCCGCGCCCCCGTCATCCTCGACCTGCGCATCGTCCGCGGAGTACGCATCATCCACGGACGTCAGGCTGTCGACGGCCTGCCCGTCACGATCATCGGTCGTATCGACGGCCTGCTCCGAGTCAACGGAACCGTCCGACGCCGGATTCGTCCGCGCGCCGGTCAGCGCGTACTGCGCGACGAAGTCCACGGAGTACGCGGCCGTGCGTTCGACCGGCGACTCGCGCACGGTCGGCTGTTCGCCGGTCTGCGCGATGTGCTGGTCGATGGACGATTGCGCGGCCGGCAGATTGGTCGGCTGCGGCTCGACGGGCGTGTGGTGCGGACGCTGCGCGATCACCGAAATCGGCATGAGGCGATCGGCCGGCGACCCGGCATCCGTCTTGAGCACGGACGATCCGGCCGGCGGCTCGACGGGCTCGACCGCGAACGGCTGCGCGCCGACGTCGGGAAGGTCGGCGGAATCGGACATCGCGTCGGCGAACAGGTCGCGCGGTTCCCGAGACGGCACCGGCATGACGTTCAGCGGCACGGTTTCGGGCATGCCGTCGCCCTCCGGCTCCTCCCGGATCGGACGCATCGGCGTGAAGCTGCGCAGCGACGCGGCCTTGAGCTCGCTGGCGCGGCGGGACACGCTGCTCGCGTCGAACATGCTGGTCGGCTCGCCGGCGCGCAGGTCGAGAATGTCGTCGACGGACAGTCCGGACGCGTCCGGCTCCGGCTTGTTGTCGCCGACCGCGTACTCGAACAGATCGGCGACCGGCTGTTCCGGCTCGGGCTCGACCGGCTCGTCGACCATGACGAAATCGACCGGCACGTCGCCGAACTGCATGCGCACGGCGGCCGACGGCAGCGGGAACTCGGCGTCGGCGGGCAGACGGAGCAGCTGGCCGTCTTCGCGCACCATGTACGTGCCGTTCGTCGAGTGCATGTCGCGCAGCGTGGCCGAGCCGTTGACCGCGACGGAGAAGACGGCGTGGCGCTTCGACATCGAACGCGTCTCGTCGGGCACCTCGAAGCGCGGATTGCCGTCGTCGGCGAGCGGGCGGATCGGCTTGCGGCCGATTTCCAGACTCTCCGACGGCGAGACGCTCACCTGGTCACAGCCCTTGACTCTCACCAACCACTTGCGAGAACGCTGTTCCTCACTCACCGCGTCAGCCTTCCTTTCCTCACGTGCCTTGTCGTGGACCCCGCCGCGCCCCTTGTCGCTACGTGCCATTGTGTCATGTTTCGCTGCACATCGCGTGCCATCGCGACACAAACACGACAACTTCGCCCACCATCATCGCACGACCCTTGGCCGCGCGGATGGCGGAAAACGGAAAACCCCGCCGCTCCGGGAAACCGGTGCAACGGGGTTTTCGCAACAAGCTGTGCAATGCGCGGGATTCCCTCCCGCAATCATTACTTGAGCTCGACGGTGGCGCCAGCCTCTTCCAGCTGAGCCTTGGCCTTCTCGGCGTCTTCCTTCTTGGCCTTCTCGAGGATGGCCTTCGGAGCGCCGTCAACCAGAGCCTTGGCCTCGGCCAGGCCGGCGTTGGTGATGGCCTTGACGGCCTTGATGACCTGGATCTTCTTGTCGCCGACAGCGGTCAGGACGACGTCGAACTCGGTCTTCTCCTCTTCCTCAGCAGCAGCGCCAGCGGCCGGAGCGGCGGCGACGGCGGCGACCGGAGCGGCAGCCTCGACGTCGAACTTCTCCTCGAAGGCCTTGACGAACTCGGAGAGCTCGACGAGGGTCATTTCACCGAAAGCTTCCAGCAGCTCTTCGTTGGTGTACTTAGCCATGATGGCTTCCTTTCATTCTGGCGGCGGCCCGCGTGCTCGTGCCGGCGCACCGTCTCAATGTTTGTTTGTTTTTCCGAATGGTTCATGCGGCAAGCCGCATGGGGATCAAGCTGCCTTTTCCTGCTTCTCGCGCAGGGCGTCGATCGTACGCACGGCCTTGGTCGGCAGAGCGACGAACAGGTACGCGGCCTTGGCGGTCGTGGCCTTGAGGTCGCCGGCGAACTTGGCGAGCAGCTGCGGGCGAGACATCATGTCCGCCAGCTTCTTCGCACCCTCGCCGTCGTAGACGGTGCCATCGGCATAGCCGCCCGAGATAACGAGAGCCTTGTTGGTCTTGGCAAAGTCACGCAGGACCTTCGCAGCCTCAATGAAGTCGCCCTTCACGAAGGTGATGGCGGTCGGGCCCTTGAGCAGGTCGTCAAGACCCTCAATGCCCGCTTCCTTGGCGGCGATACGCGCCAGCGTGTTCTTAGCCACAGTGTAGGAAGTATCGCGGCCTAGCTTTTCGCGCAGTTCGGAAACCTGCGGAACGGTAAGCCCGCGGTACTCGGTCAGGTAGACGGCATCGGCGTTACGGAACTGCTCCGTAAGCTGAGCGACCACCGCTTCCTTTTCGGGCCTCTTCATGGCGTTCCTTCCTAGATCGGCCGTTGATCTTCTCGGTACGGAACACCGCGTCATCGCAGGGCAATAAAAAAGCCCTGCACACAGGCAGAGCAACATTCGGCCGCTGTTCCCGTCTTGCGACGTGCGGCAACCCGCGAACGGGCGACTATCTCTCAACCTGCGCTGGCTTGGCGAACCAAACTTCGTGGGACTTGCATCCCAAACCAACGGTCTGTGGTTTACGAGTGAATAAAATACGCCCGGACATTGACTTTCGTCAAGTCCGGGCGTGTCGAACTACTGGCAACTATCAGCAGCCATCGGCAGTTATCGGCTGCAGATCACAGCTCGTAGTCCTTGTCCTTGCTTTCCTTGATCAGGAACAGGGCGACGAGCGCGAGCGCGGCCATCACCACCAGGTACCAGCCGACCGACATCACGCCGTGCGTCTCGACCAGCCAGGTCGCCAGCGACGGGGCGAACGCGCCGCCGAAGATCGCGGCGAGATTGTAGCTCAGGCCGGCGCCGGAGTAGCGCACGTTCGTCGGGAACAGCTCGGGCAGGTACGCGCCGCACGGGCCGAACAGGCCGCCCATGAACACGAAGCCGATGCACAGGAACAGCATGATCGTCGCCGTATTGTGCTGCAGCAGGGCCGGGGCGAAGAAGCTGAAGACCAGCGTGCCAGCAGTGAAGAAGATCAGCGTCTTCTTGCGGCCGTACTTGTCGGCGGCCAGGCAGCCGACGACGATGAACGCGGCGAAGAAGAACACGGAGACCATCTGCATGCCGAGGTACTGCGGCTGGGTGAAGTTCAGGCCGGCCACGCCGTAGCTGAGGGACCAGGTGCCGAGGATGTAGAACAGCGTGTAGGTGATGCCCATCGCGACCGTGCCCAGCAGGACTTCCTTCCAGTACGGCAGCAGGTCGGCGAGCGGGTGCTTCGAGGTGCGCTTCTCGGCGGCGGCCTTCGCGAAGATCGGGGTCTCGCTCATGCGCTCACGCACGTATAGGCCGATGATGACCAGCACCGCGGACAGCAGGAACGGGATGCGCCAGCCGAACGCAATCATCTGGTCCTTGCTCAGCGTGGTGGTCAGCAGCAGGTTGATGCCGTACGCGCAGAAGAAGCCGATCGGGGCGCCCAGGTTCGGGAAGGAGCCGAACAGCGCGCGCTTGTTCGCCGGGGCGTTCTCGGTGGCGACCAGCGCGGCGCCGGACCATTCGCCGGCGAGGCCCACGCCCTGGCAGGCGCGGCAGATGCACAGGATGACCACGGCCCAGGCGCCGATCTGCTCGTAGCCGGGCAGCAGGCCGACGACGAACGTGGAGATGCCCATCGTCATCAGGGCGATCACCAGCGTCTTCTTGCGGCCCATCTTGTCGCCGAAGTGGCCGAACAGCAGGGAGCCGAACGGGCGGGCGAGGAAGGAGACGGCGAACGTGACGAATGCCATCAGCGTGGCCAGCGCCGGGTTCGACTTGGCGACGGAGGTGAAGAAGATCGTGCCGAAGTAGCTTGCGGCGGCGATGGAGTAGCAGTAGTTGTCGTAGAACTCGATGGCGGTGCCCACCATCGACGCGGCGATGATCTCGGGCACGGAGTCGCGCTTCACGGTTTCCCGTGACAACGAGGCGGTTGCGGATGCGGACATGATGAACCTTGTTTCCCTCTACCACGCGCGTTCAGGCGCGTGCATTCCGGGCGAACGTGCCGCGGGAGGCGGCCAACCCGGCGAAAATTCTTGAAAACCCGAGGCAAGGGGCTTGTAGCCCGGCTTGGACGGGGAACACAAGGGGTATGCGACATCCGCATCATGGGCTTTTGGCCAGCGGTGCCGCACACCGCTGTGCTGAGTAATGAGTGTGGCCCATAACCAGTCAAAAGGGAAGACCCTGACCACATAATGAACTGCAAGCGCGGCATTGCCCGGTCTGGCCGCCTACGATCCTCGCCGCAAGCCTCCCGTTCTGTCACACTAAGCGAATACGGCAGCTTTCTTCAAAAGCATGTCACATCATCTCGTCACGCATTATCCCAATACGCTTAATTTCCCCATGTATGACAAGAACAGCCAGGCAGCGAGACGGACCAAGACAGTGTGCCGGATCACAGATCCTTGCAACATCAACGTTTTCGGAGAGCTCTTCTGCTTGGAATAAGCGGAAGAGATCGACTCAATCAAACCTTCGCTGTCACACTCAACGCGAACCGGCCTCCATCAGCGAAGCGTGACGCGGAATCATGTCACACTCCGCAAATAATCACCCTTGTTTTACCAAGCATGACCACAATGACGGGTCCCGCACAGCCCCGACCGCACACCCGTCACCGCACCGACCGGGCCAGTTCCTCCACGGACATGGCGATGAGCCTAAAATCACAGTCCAAGCCGCGTTCCGCCAACTGTCTGGCCACGCGGAACGCGAATTCCGCACATGCGACATCATTGGACAGCGCATCTGCCGTGATCTCCAGAATCATCCAGTGTTGTCCTCGCAACAGCATCCGCTTTTCCTTGTCGCGTCGCCATTGCCGGCGATCCGTGCGATGGTGGTCCCCGTCGTATTCCACCGCCACCAGGTATTCCGGCCAAGCCAGATCCAAGGTCATGGATGCTCCGGAACCGAATTTGGCCCCCGGAACCGTGTAATTCGCCTCTGGCCGGGGAATGCCGTGCCGTCTCAGCACCAA
The DNA here is from genome assembly GCF_019331735.1 of Bifidobacterium miconis. GTDB lineage: Bacteria > Actinomycetota > Actinomycetes > Actinomycetales > Bifidobacteriaceae > Bifidobacterium > Bifidobacterium miconis. Next base: position 26,342 of record NZ_JAHBBH010000011.1, on the reverse strand, counting down.
CATCGTCTTGCTCTCCATCGGTGAACGCATGTTCGGCGTCATCAGGCGCAGCGCCAAACGACATGATGGCTTTCCCTTGAAATACGGTATACGCTCAAGGAATCCAGCGAATTCACTGAGCGATAGTCGCTCCTCGTTCGCAAGCATCGCGTCCCCCAACGCCACCAAATCATCGAGCGGCACATGACTTGACAGTTGCGCCCAAGTGTGCAGAAGGTCCAGCGCATATACGTTGGACCGAATCCGCGCGCTGCTATCGCCGTTCAGGTGCTTCCACACATGCGGCACTGACGTTGCGGCCTTCGATCTCACACGTTTGGCGCCCGTACTGGATGTGGTGTGCAATGCGTCCATGTCAAGATCGCAGCGGGACGGCAACGGGATCGACTGCAGCGTTAAGGATGTGGTCATGCCGAACAGCAGTCGCTGCCGCAATCGCGCCGATTCGTCCGCGCAGCGTTGCACGGTTTCGCGGCGACGTTCCGCAAGGCTTTGCGTCATGGCGACGACCGGTTCGTCGCCTGTTTCGGTCATTCGACGATGTTCCATGCGGCGACTGTACAGGATTTGCGGCCGGCGCGCTTGACTCGGCCGCAAAATTGTGGATATGTGGATAACTGCGATGACGGCGGTGCAATGGTCGCTGCCGACGTGCGATTGTGCGGGCTGACTGTTTGGCTGCCTGGGGAACCGATTTGCGGGGGTGATTCAGGGGCGCATATAACGGAACGTCGCCGACATTGTCGCGTATCGGCCCAGTATACGATACGCGTTCACGAAACCTCCATGACTTGTGACGGTGCTATCGTGGGCGCGTTCGACAAAACGAACGCAGGGCGAGTCGCGATTCTCGCCGGGGCTGATCGATGGGTGACTGATGATGCTTGTGCATACGCGCGTTTGCACAGGGAATACACCGGCACGCGTCACGCGCTGCATGTGCCGCATCACGGTTCATGGCACGGCATGATATGACATGACTGGCCGTGGATGATGATGCCAGTGCATACGCGCGTTTGCATGGGAAGAGATGCCAGTGCGTCACGCGTCGCGTGCATATGGCATGCATCACGCGTGCGTCACACGCGCTGCGCATCGCGCGCCGTGCATGGCCAGCTCCTAACAACCCACGAAAAGGAAGCAGAGATATATGGAGAAGTTCTTCCACTTGAAGGAGAACGGCACCACCGTGTCCACCGAGGTCATGGCCGGTCTGACCACGTTCTTCGCGATGAGCTACATCATCGTCGTCAACCCGCAGATCCTGAGCCAGACGGGCATGCCGTGGGGCGGTGTGTTCCTCGCCACGATCATCGCGGCCATCATCGGCACGCTCGTCATGGGTCTGTTCGCCAATGTGCCGTACGCGCAGGCCGCCGGCATGGGCCTCAACGCGTTCTTCACCTACACCGTCTGCTTCGGCCTGGGCTTCACCTGGCAGGAGACGCTGTGCATGGTGTTCCTGTGTGGCCTGATCAACATCATCATCACCGTCACCAAGATCCGCAAGATGATCATTCAGGCGATCCCGGAGACACTGCAGCACGCGATCGGCGGCGGCATCGGCCTGTTCGTCGCGTACGTCGGCATGCTCAACGTCGGCCTGATCACCTTCACTCCGAAGGACGCGAAGTCAGCCGGCAAGGGTCTCGCCACCGCCGCGACCCCGGGCCTCGCCGCGTTCGATAACAAGGTGCTGTGGGTGTTCCTCATCGGCCTGTTCCTCGCGATCGTCTTTACCGTGCTCAAGGTCAAGGGCGGCATGCTGCTCGCCATCGCGATCACCACGGTCGTCGGCATCCCGTTCGGCGTGACCAACTTCGGCCAGTCCGTCTCCATCGGCGAGACCTTCTCCCAGCTGCCGCAGACCTTCGGCGTGATCTTCACCGGCGCCGGCTTCCCGGCTCTGTTCTCCGACGTCGCGCGCCTGCCGCTCGTGATCGTCACGATCTTCGCGTTCTCCATGTCCGACACGTTCGACACGATCGGCACGTTCATCGGCACCGGCCGCCGCACCGGCATCTTCTCCGAGGCTGACGAGAAGGCGCTTGAGAACGGTTCCGGCTTCTCCTCGAAGATGGACAAGGCCCTGTTCGCGGACTCCATCGCCACCTCGATCGGCGCGATCTGCGGTACTTCGAACACCACCACGTACGTCGAGTCCTCCGCGGGCATCGCGGCGGGCGGCCGCACCGGCCTGACCTCCGTGGTCGTCGCGATCTGCTTCGCGCTCTCCGCGTTCCTGTCCCCGGTCATCTCCGCCGTGCCGTCCGCCGCGACCGCCGGCGTGCTCGTGATCGTCGGCTGCATGATGGCCGCCTCCCTCAAGGAGATCGACTGGAACGACATCACCGAGGCGATTCCGGCGTTCTTCGCGGCCGTGTTCATGGCGTTCTCGTACTCGATCTCGTACGGCATCGCCGGCGGCTTCATCATGTACTGCATCGTGATGACCTGCAAGAAGAAGGCGAACAAGGTGCACCCGGTGATCTGGGTCGTCGCGATCCTGTTCGTGCTCGATTTCATCCTCAACGCGGTGTTGTGATCGGCTGATCGCTTGGTGCATCGCTTGGTTGCGGCATCGCCCAGCATTGGTTGCGATGCTGCGTTGCGCAATCCCCGCAGGATTTTCTGCGGGGATTTTTTGTTGCCCATGCATGAGGCGACAGCCAGAGGTTCCTGCAGGATTACGTGAATCACTTGATTGCTGCACGACCGCTATACGCCGCGTGCGATCCGTCACGCTCTGGTCGGATATACATATACGATGCAAGCATGACTCGATATTGTGTCACGCTTTCACAAAAACAAGGCTGATGAGTCCTGTGTGACACGGCACAGAACCAATATGAAAGTACGACAGCCGTAAATCCTTGGTATTGCTGGGATCGTATGGCCTGATCGCTGTCACGCATTGTTCTATCGACCCCGGCACGCGGGGTCTGACAAACCGCATGTCACGCCCCGCGAATTCAAGGCTCTCTCTGTCATGCATGACGCATTATCATGTCACGTCAGCCCATAAAGCATCGATTAACGTCAAACGTGACAGACCACAAAGTGTGACAAGCCAAATGTGGGACAGATCCCATAATCATCCCGCAATCATCCCCGCAAAGACCTGCAAACGCGGGAAGGCCCCGCACCGGAACGAGCGAGCGTCCGGCACGGGGCCTTCCAACGAGAGCGCGCGGCGGAGAGAAAAACACCGCGCGCGGCGACGGCAAATCCGTCGCGCGATCAGCCGAAGCGGCCGGAGACGTAACGTTCGGCCTCTTCGTTCTGCGGGTTGTTGAACATGGTGGTGGTGTCCGCGAAGTACTCGAGATGACCCGGCTGACCCACGGCCTTCAGGTTGAAGAACGCGGTGTAGTCGGCGATACGCGCGGCCTGCTGCATGTTGTGGGTCACGATCACGATCGTGTAGTCGCCCTTGAGCTCCTGAATCAGATCCTCAACGGCCAACGTCGAGATCGGGTCCAGAGCGGAGCACGGCTCGTCCATGAGGAGCACCTGCGGGTGCACGGCAACCGCGCGCGCGATGCACAGACGCTGCTGCTGGCCGCCGGACAGGCCAATGCCCGGGTTGTCGAGACGGTCCTTGACCTCGTTCCACAGGTTCGCGCCGCGCAGGGCCCACTCGACGAGGTCGTCGGCGTCGGACTTGGAGATCTTGCGGTTGTTCAGGCGCACGCCGGCCAGCACGTTTTCGCGGATCGACATGGTCGGGAACGGGTTCGGGCGCTGGAACACCATGCCGACGTCGCGGCGCACGGAGACCGGGTCCACGTCCTTGTCGTACAGGTTCTTGCCTTCGAGCAGCACCTCGCCCTTGACGTGGGCGCCGGGGATGATCTCGTGCATGCGGTCGAGGGTGCGCAGCACGGTCGACTTGCCGCAGCCGGACGGTCCGATGAACGCGGTCACCTTGTTGGGTTCGATGTGGATGTTCACGTCTTCCACGGCGAGGAAGTTGCCGTAGTAGATGTTCAGATGGTTGACATCAATGCGTTGTCCCATGTGAATTTCCTTGTTTGATATTTACCGAAGTTCTTGCATCGTGGTCAGCGACGATCAGCGCTCGGCCTTGACGGCGAAGACCTTCGCCACGAGTCGGCCGATGCCGTTGAGGATGAGGACGATCAGGATCAGCACGAGGGCTGCGGCCCAAGAGCGCTCCATCGGGATCGTCGGCACGCAGGCCGCGGTCGCGTTGGCCGGGCAGTTGGCGCTCAGCTTGGAGTATTCCTGATAGACGTAGACCGGCAGCGTGGTCATCTTGCCGTCGAACAGGTTGACGTTCGTGGACGCGATGTAGCCGGCGGTCATGAGCAGCGGCGCGGTTTCGCCGATGACTCGCGCGATGGCGAGGATGCAGCCGGAGACGATGCCCGGCAGTGCGGTGCGCAGCACGATCTTGGTGATGGTGCGCTGCTTGGTCACGCCGAGCGCGTACGACGCCTCGCGAAGGTCGCCGGGGACGATCTTGAGCATTTCCTCGCTGGACTTGACGACAGTCGGCAGCATGAGCAGCGACAGTGCGACGGAGCCGGCGAAGCCGTTGACCGAACCGGGGCCGAGGATGATCGTGAACATCGAGAACGCGAACAGGCCGGCGACGATGGACGGGATGCCGCTCATCACGTCGACGAGCAGCGTGATGGTCTGCGCGAGCTTGCCGCCGTGCGCGTATTCGACGAGGTACACGGCGCACATGAGGCCGATCGGGATGGAGATGACCATCGAACCGAACGTGATCTCGAGCGTGCCGATGATGGCGTGGAGCACGCCGCCGTAGCCGCCGGACGGGGTCGGGTTGCCGCCGACGACGCCGGTCATGTTGTAGCTCAGGAAGTTGAGGTTGAGCCGCTTGACGCCGTTGACGAGCGTCGTCAAGAGCACGGAGACCAGCGGGATGCAGGCGACGACGAACGCGAGCGCGATGAGCACGGTCATGATCGCGTCCTTGCGCTTGCGCGAGGCGATCAGCGAGCGGGACGGCTTGAACTTGTCGAAGTCGATGACGGGCGCGCCTTCGAGCGAGGCCTTGGGGTCTTGGGTCAGATCGGCCATCATGCCACCTTCTTTTCAGTGATCTTGCGGGCCACGTAGTTCACCACGAACGTGATGAGGAACAGCACGAGGCCGGTGCCGATCAGCACGGACACGCCAAGGTCGTTGGCTTCCGGGTACTGGGCGGCGATGTTCGCGGCGATCGTCTGGTTCTGCGAGGCCTGCAGCAGCTTGAACGAGTAGGTCAGGCCCGGGGACAGGATCATCAAGACAGCCATCGTTTCGCCGAGTGCGCGACCGAGGCCGAGCATGGAGGCGGAGACGACGCCGGACTTGCCGAACGGCAGGACGGCGAGCTTGATCATTTCCCACTTGGTCGCGCCGAGCGCGAGGGCGGCTTCCTGCTGCAGGCGGGGGGCCTGCAGGAAAATGTCGCGCGACAGGGACGTGATGATCGGCAGGATCATGACGGCGAGCACGACGGCCACGGTCGCGACGGTGCGCGACGGGCTGGCGGCGGGGCCGGCGAACAGCGGGATCCAGCCGAAGTAGGTCGCGATCCAGTTCCAGAACGGGTAGATGGCCGGCACGAGGATCAGGCCGCCCCACAGACCGTAGATAACGGACGGGATGGCGGCGAGCAGGTCGACCACGTAGCTGAGCGCGGTGGCGAGCTTCTTGGGCGCGTAGTGCGAGATGAACAGCGCGATGCCGAGCGACACGAAGAACGAGATCAGCAGGGCGAGCGCGGAGACGAGCACGGTGCCGAACAGCAACGGGCCGACGTAGCCCCAGAAGCTGGACGACTTGCCGCCGGTGAAGTCGGAAATCGTCTGGCTGTTGGCCTTCTGGTCGCCGCCGATGAGCGGCCACGCGCGGAACAGCAGGAAGAGGAAGACGGCGGCGAGGACCACGAGGATCAGGATGCCGCAGGCGTAGGCAATGGCGCGGAACACCTTGTCCGCGGTCTTGCCGCTGGCGGCGGGCATCATGGCCGCTTTTTCTTGCGAACTCACAGGTTCTCCTTAACGGTTTGCGAAGGAAGACTGCGCGGGCTTGGATTCCACGGGAACCGGACCGACCACTTCAGGCCGCAGCCACGCTTGGTGCCTGCGGCCTGAAGCATTTCAGTCAGCGGTTCCCTGCGGAATCCTTAGGCTCACTTGGTCTTGATGGCCTCGATGGAGGCGGCGTCCTTCTGGGCGATGGAGTCAGGCAGCGGGGCGGAGCCGGCAGCCTGAGAGGCGGTCTGCTGGCCGTCGGAGCTGGTCACGTAGGTGAGCCAGGACTTGACGAACTCGGCGGTCTTGGTGTCCTTGTACTGCGGGCAGGCGATCATGTAGGAGACCAGCACGATCGGGTAGGCGCCCTCGGTGGTGGTGGCGTGGTTGATCTTGACGACCACGCGGTTGTCGCCCTTGACGGACGAGTCGAGCTCGGAGTCGTCGATGACCTTGGTCGCGCCATCAGCGGAGATCTCGCTGTACTTGTCGCCGACCTTGACGGCCACGGTGCCAAGGTCACCGGCGGCGGAGAAGTCAGCATAACCAATGGTGCCGTCGGCCTGCTTCACGGTGGAGACGACGCCCGAAGTGCCCTTGGCGCCCTGGCCGACGGAGTTCGGCCAGTTCTCGGACAGGTCGTAGGACCATGCGTCAGGAGCCTGATCCTTGAAGTAGCTCACGAAGTTCTGGGTGGTGCCGGACTTGTCGGAGCGGTGAACCACGGTGATCGCGGTGTCGGGGAGCTTGAGGTCCGGGTTCTGATCGGCGATGGCCTTGTCGTTCCACTTGGTGATCTTGCCGTCGAAGATCTTGGCGATAGTGGCGGCGTCCATGTTGATGTGCTTGCCCGCGTCGGAGATGCCCTTGAGGTTGAAGACCACGGCGATCGGGGAGATGTAGACCGGGATGTCGAACGCGGTGGTGTCGGCGGCGCACACGGACTTGGAGTTGTCCACATCATCGTCGGCGAGAGCCTTGTCGGAGCCGGCCCACGCGGTGGCACCGGTCAGGAAGGTCTTGACGCCGGCGCCAGAGCCGGACGGATCATACGCGATCTTGGCGTCCGGGTTGGTGCCCTGGAAGCCGGCGACCCACGCCTCGACGGCGGCCTGCTGCGAGGAGGCGCCGGCGCCGTTGAAGTTGCCCGAGATCGGGGTGGAGGACGAGGTGGTGGTGTCGGAAGAAGAGGAAGAGCCGTTGCTGCCGGAGTTGGAGGCGGTGGTGTTGTCACCGCAAGCAGCGAGCGAAGCCAGCATCGCAATGCCCGAAATGGCCGCGATGGAGCGGAAAAGCACATTCTTACGCATGTCTGTTTCTCTCTATTCTGTCAATCAATCTTTTTGACAGTTCAAGACTAAAAGACATCCAACGGCCCGTCCGCCAAAATCGGTGAACGCAAGATGAACAGTTGCCTATCAATCCGACTACGCGGCCACTACGTCGTTTTTGCCTCCGCTACTCGGCCGGCGCATCGATCTTGTACCCGAGCCCGCGCACGGTCGTCAGGTACTTCGGATGCGCCGGATCGACCTCGATCTTCGAGCGCACGCGCTTGACGTGCACGTCGAGCGTCTTCGTGTCGCCGACGTAATCCGATCCCCAGATCCGGTCGATGAGCTGGTGGCGCGTCATCACGCGGCCCTTGTTCTGCATGAGGTATTCGAGCAGCTCGAATTCCTTGAGCGGGAAGAACACGTTCTCGCCGCGCACGCTCACCTGATGCTGCCCGATGTGCATGACGATGTCGCCGCAGGTGAGCGGCATGTCGCCGTCGACGCCTTCGGAGACCTCGGCGACCATCTGATTGCGGCGCAGCACGGCGCGGATGCGCGCGAGCAGCTCGCGGAACGAGTAGGGCTTGGTCACGTAGTCGTCGGCGCCGATCTCGAGTCCGACGACCTTGTCGATTTCCGCGCTTTTCGCCGTGAGCATGATGATCGGCACGCGGCTCTGTTCGCGGATGCGCCGGCACAGCGCGGTGCCGTCGAGGCCGGGGAGCATGAGGTCGAGCAGGACGAGATCGAAGCCGCCCTGCGTGAACAGTTCCAGCCCCTCTTCGCCGGTCGCGGCGGCGGAGACGTCGTATCCTTCGCGCGTGAGCTGGTAGACCAGCGGTTCCCGGTATGATTCCTCGTCTTCCACGATGAGAATGCGTGTCATGTCTGCTCGTTCCCCGTTTCTCTTCTTATGCGTTGTTGCGTGCGTTGTCCGCACGGTCCAGCGAACCCGTCACCAGCGGCCGCGTCGTTTTCCTGCGCATTATCGTAGCCGCTCGGTGAACCGCATATGACGAACTTCCTAAACTACGTAACTAATTACTCGGACTATATCAACGTAGTCACGCGTCGGCCCCGGCGTCGCGCAGGTCGTCGTCGGTCGCGGCCGGCAGTTCGATCGTGAACGTCGACCCCTCCCCCTCGCGCGACCATACGGAAATCGTGCCGCCGCACTCCTGCACGCAATGTTTGGTGATCGCCAGTCCCAAGCCGGAACCGCCGGTCGCACGAGAACGCGCCGGATCGACCCGGTAGAAGCGCTCGAACACGCGGCCGAGCGATTCTGCCGGAATGCCGATGCCCTGATCGACCACGCGGATCGTGACCTTGCCATCCTTCTGTCCCACGCCCACGGCCACGACGGTGTGCTCGGGCGAATAGTGGATCGCGTTTTCGACGAGGTTTTTGACCGCGGTTTTGAGCGATTCGGCGTCACCCATCACGATCTCGTCCGGCGCGGAGGATCCGGCCGGCTCGTCCGCCGCGTCGAGCGGCCGCGACTCGCCGCCCAGCGTGAGCCGGATGTCGATGTGCTTCGCGTCGGCCTGCACCTGATTCTCGCCGATCGCGCCGCGCACCACGCCCATCACGGACACGGGGTGCATGTCCATCACGCCCTCCATCGACTGCGCCTTCTGCAGGTCGATGAGCCGGTGCACGAGTTCGGTCAGCCGGTTCGATTCCTTCGCGACGCGGCCCGCGAAATACCGCACGGCGTCCGGATCGTCGGACGCGTCGCCGATCGTTTCGGCGAGCAGCGAGATCGCGCCGGCCGGCGTTTTCAGCTCGTGCGACACGTTCGTGACGAAGTCGCGTCGCATCGCCTCGAACCGGCGCTGCTCGCTGACGTCGGTCAGGAAAATCGCGTACAGATCACCGGTCACATGGCCGATGCGCACGCGCAGATACCGCGTGTCGGACGGCACTTCCTGCCCCGGCTTCACGCCGCGGCCGGTCGGCTCGCCGGATGCCTGCAACGCCTGCGCCCGGCCGACTGGAATGCGCACCTCGCGTTCGCGCGCGTTGCCGTCGGCGACGACGAGCGCGAGAATGTCGCCGATTTCGTCGGATGACAGATTGCCATGATCGATCAGGCCGAGCGTTGCGGCGAGCGGGCTCACGTAACGGATGCGGCCGCCGGGTCCGCACGCGATCATCGCCTCCGGCATGACCTCGATGAGCGCGCGTTCGGATTCGCGCACGGGTACGTTGCGGCCGAACAGCGACTGCCGGGTCTTGTCGCGCAGAATGTCGTCCACCCGCGTTTCGCCCGCCTGCCGGCCGAGCGTGTACGCCGCGGCGGCGGTCACCGCCAGCACGCCCAGCACCAGAATCACGATCAGCACGACCTGCCACCACGTCATGAAACACCTTTCGACGACCTGCGTCCAGCGCTTCCAGCGTAACGGCTCACGCCCGTAGCGACACCCCGCCGCTACGTAAGTTCAGCGTCTGTTCACCTTGCCGGCGCAAGGTAAGGCGTCAGACAAGGCCATTCCCCTCATCATCATCCCGTCCGCGCCTCCGGGATCGCCCGGCCCGGCTGCGTCCCGTCCGAAACGACGACGCCGGCCCCGGCTTACAGCCGCTTGAGGATGTTGACCGCGAGCGCCGCGGCCGTGTTCGCGTATTCGGAGATGTCGAACTCCTTGAACACTTCGTAGTCGGTGTCCGCGTTGTCCGACAGCGCGCGGATCACGAGCGCGGGCACGCCGTTGCGGGCGGCCACGTGGGCCACGGCCGCGCCCTCCATTTCGACCGCGTCCGCGCCGGTGTCGCGGATCACCTGCTCGACCTTCTTCGGGTCATCCACGAAGTAGTTGCCGGACGCGATGATGCCGGTGATGTGCGTGATGCCCATGTCAGCCAGGGCCGCGTCGGCGAGCGCGATCAGCCGGTCGTCGGAGTGGAATTCCTCGACGGGCGCGTCGGGCTTGCCGGGCGTCCACTGGCCGACGAGGCGCATGTCGGTGTCGAGGTAGCGCAGCGTGCCGCCGAGCACGACGTCGTTGATGTGCAGGTGCGTGTTGAGATTGCCGGCGATGCCGGAGAAGATGATCGCGTCGGGTTGGTACGCGTCGATGAGCCGCTGCGCGGTGGCGGCCGCGTTGACGAGGCCCATGCCGCCGACGGTCGCGACGACGTTGACGGTCGCGCCGTCGTTGGTGGCGATGGTGCCGCGGGAGACGTCGAGGCTGGCGGCGACGTCGTGTTCGACGTCGTTCAGTGCGCTTGCGATGTGCGCGACTTCCTCGTCCAGCGCGCCGATGATGGCGATGGTGGTCATAGGGGTCCTCTCCTCCATACTTGGCTCCCCTTGTCAGGGGAGCTGTCAGCGAAGCTGACTGAGGGGTAGTCATATGTGTCGAACCGCCTGACTACCCCTCAGTCTCACTGCGTTCGACAGCTCCCCTGGCAAGGGGAGCCGAGAAAAATATCACTTCCAGCGGCGGGCCGAGACGGCGTCGGCGAGCTCGTGCAGGAGCCGTTCGGTTTCGGGCCAGCTGATGCACTTGTCGGTGATCGACTTGCCGTAGACGAGTTGGTCGAGCGGCGCGGCGGGCTGGTTGCCGCCTTCGATGAAGCTTTCCATCATCACGCCGGTGATGCCGGTCTCGCCGTCGGCGATGCGCCGCGCGATGTCGCGCACGACTTCGGCCTGCCGGTGTTCGTCCTTGCCGGAGTTGCCGTGCGAGCAGTCGACGATGAGCCCGTGCGCGGCGGCCGAGTCGGCGGGCATCATCGCGCGGATGTCCTCCATCGCGCGACGCACGGATTCGGCGTCGTAGTTCGGCCCGTGGATCGAGCCGCGCAGCACGACGTGGCAGTCGGGGTTGCCGAGCGTTTCGACCGCGCACGCGCGGCCCATGTGGTCGATGCCGAAGAACGTGTGCTGCTGCGCGGACGCGTAGCAGCCGTTGACCGCGGCCTTGACAGACCCGTCGGTCGCGTTCTTGAAGCCGATCGGCATGGACATGCCGCTGGCGAGCTGGCGGTGCACCTGCGATTCGGTGTTGCGCGCGCCGATCGCGCCCCAGCTGACCGCGTCGGCGATGAACTGCGGGCTGGTCGGCTCGAGGAATTCGGTCGCGGCGGCGAGTCCTTCGCCGAGCACGCCGAGCAAGGTCTTGCGCGCGAGCAGCAGGCCCTTCTTGATGTTGTGCGTGCCGTCGATGTCGGGGTCGTTGATGAGTCCCTTCCAGCCGACGGTCGTGCGCGGCTTTTCGAAGTACACGCGCATGACAATGAGCAGTTCGCCTTCCACTTCCTTCATCACGCGCGCGAGTCGGCTCGCGTAGTCGAGCGCGGCGGCCGGATCGTGCACGGAGCACGGGCCGACGATGACGAGCAGACGGTCGTCCTGTCCGTACAGGCAGGCGCGGATTTCGTCGCGCGAATAGGCGACGATCTCCTGCGCGGCCGCGTCGAGCGGCAGTTCGGCAAGCACCTGCGCGGGCGTGGGCAGCGGTTCGAGTTCGACGACGCGGCGGTTGATGATCCGGTCGACGCCGACCTGATCCTCCCAGCGCGGCACGTCGGTGGCGATGAGCGGGTTCTTGCCCTCGCGCATGGCCTGCCGGATGGCACGCAGTTCCTCGGGCGTGTTGAGCGGCTGCGGGTGCTCCAGGCTGGCGGGCACCGCGATGTCTCCTCCGGCCGCGTTTCCGGGCGCAGCTCCCGTGTTCTTCTGCTGCTGCATAATAAAGGTCTCCTTGAACGTCAATCCTTCCCCCAAACGTAAAGGCCCGCGGGGACGAATCGGCGCGCGGCGCCGGCTCGCGTCGCCGGTTCGCACCTCGGCAGAATTCATGCGCTGTTCACCCGGGGCCTTGTCCGCTCCCCTGCCCGGCCCGTACGATGGCTGATAGTTGTTGTCATGGTCAGGAGTCGTTATGTCAAGTCCTGTGTCCTCCCCCGAATCGTCGACCGCTGCGACCGCGGTGCCGGCCGGCGCGAAGCTTACCAAACGCGAGAAGCAGTGGATCGTCTACGACGTCGGCAATTCGGCGTTCGTGCTGCTGAGCACCGCCGTCGTGCCGATCTACGCGAAATCGCTCATGCCCGCGGACGGCAACATCGTCTCCGCGTGGGGCTATGCGCAGACGATCGCGTCGCTCGTCATCGCGCTACTCATGCCGCTGCTCGGCTCGATCGCCGACGTGCAGGGCATGAAGATCAAGTTCTTCCTCGGCTTCTTCGGCACGGGCGTGGTCACGTGCTGCGCGATGGCGCTACCGCTGACCTGGCTGCCGTTCCTGATCGTGTACGTGCTCGCGACGATCGGCCTGAACGGCTCGCTCACGTTCTACGATTCGATGCTCATCGACACGACCGACAACGATCGCATGGATAAGGTGTCGTCGCACGGCTATGGCTGGGGATACGTCGGCTCGACGATCCCGTTCATCGCGTGCATCGCGCTGATCTTCGGCGGACCGTCGCTGCTTGGCTGGTCGACGGTCGCATGCACGCGGGCATCGTTCGTGATCACGGCCGTGTGGTGGGTGGCGTTCACGATCCCGCTGCTCACGAGCTACAGGCAGGTGCATTACCGCGCGACCCGAGAGCACACGTGCGAGGCGATCCACGGCACGTTCACCGAGTTGGCCGGCACATTGCGAAAGCTCGTGAAAAACAAGCCGCTGTGGATGTTCATGATCGCGTTCTTCTTCTATATCGACGCGGTGAACACGGTCATCTCGATGAGTACGTCATACGGCACGCAGCTCGGCATCGATTCGACGCAGCTCGTGGTGGCGTTGCTCGTGACACAGTTCGTCGCGTTCCCGTGCGCCATCCTGTACGGCCGCCTGGCGGGCCGGTTCGGATGCAAGCCGATGATCATGGCCGCGGTCGTCGCGTACATGTGCATCGTGTTCTTCGCCGCGTTCTTCCTGCGTTCGGCCGCGCAGTTCTGGATCCTCGCGATTCTCGTGGGCATGTTCCAGGGCGGCATCCAAGCGCTGTCGCGTTCGTACTACGGCAAGATCATCCCCAAGGAGCACGCCAACGAGTATTACGGCCTGTACGACATCTTCGGCAAGACCGCCTCGATTCTCGGCACGTTCCTCGTGGCCACCACCACGTCGCTGACCGGCAACGCGTCGCTCGGCGTGCTCTCGATCGCGATCCTGCTCGTCGTCGCGCTCGTCTTCCTTACCCTCCAGAAGGACCCGACGCGGGCGTAGCGGCCCAAACCGCTGGATACCGCGGTCACGTGCGATCTCATCGCATTCGCCGCCACGCGGCGTCCAGCGAGATCGCGCGACCGGGCAGCTTCGGCCAGGTGTCCAGACCGTCGCCGCGCGAGCGGGCCAGCAGATGCACATGAAAATGGAATACCGACTGGTTGTCCTCGAACGAGGTGTTGAGCAGATCGACGCCGTCGAACCCGCAATCCGAGACCAGATGCCGGGCGACGCGCTGCGTCAGGTCGGCCACCGCACGCAGGGATTCCGCGTCGCAGTCGAGGATGTTGACCGCATGCCGCTTCGGCACGACGAGCAGATGATAATCGACCTGATCGTCGGCCGATACGAAGCACAGCGCCAGATCGGACTCCAAGACCGGCCGGCACGGCTCCTCGCCGCGCACGATATCGCAGAACACGCATTCGCCCATACGCCGATCATAACAGCTGTGTTCGGCCGGCCGAATACCCCGGCGCCTGACGCCGACTACACTGGGAATGTGACGGAACCGCATGGAATACCAACGGTTCGCATCGCACCAAGGAGGTTGTCATGATCGATCATGTCGGATTATTCGTCAAGGATGCCAACGAACGCGCAGACTTCTACGAACAGCTGCTCAAGCCGCTGGGCTACGTGAAGAAGCATGAGTTCCCGGGCGCGGTGTGCTTCGCGAACGTCGAGGATGGCGACAGCGTGTGGCTGGAGTCGCCGAAGGACGGCAACCCGGTCGTGCCGACGCATCTGGCATTCCACGCGGCCAGCGAGGATGCGGTGAAGGCGTTCCACGCGGCCGGTCTGTCGGCGGGCGGCGTCGACAACGGCCAGCCCGGCCCGCGCCCGAACTATAGCCCGACCTATTACGCCGCGTTCATCCACGACCCGGACGGCAACAACATCGAAGCCTGCCTGCAGTAGTGATTGACCGTTTGGATGTTTGGCTGATTGGTCAAGCACCCCATCAGCCAAACCGTTGATCTGCCGATCAATCAGCTGGTGTTGCGGCTTGCCGCAAGGCATAAACCGACCGTGCATCAAGCCGCAACGCGGTCCTTTTTTTGTCTCAACGCTCACTCCCACACGTCGAGGCGACGGTTCTTGTAGAAGTATTCGCGGTCCTTCTCCCCGATCTCGCGTACGGCTTTGCACGGCACACCGTACGCGACCGTATTCGCCGGGATGTCGTGGCTGACGACCGAGCCGGCGCCGATCACGCAGTTGTCGCCGATGGTCACGCCCGGCAGGATCGTCACGTTCGCGCCGACCCACACGTTGCGGCCGATCGTGACCGGGATGCAGTACACGTAATGATGCTCGCGCAGGACCGGCAGCACCGGATGCCCGGCCGTGGCGATGACCACGTTCGGTCCGAACATGCACCAGTCGCCGATCGTGATGTCGGCGTCGTCCACGCAGGTGAAGTTTACGTTGCAGTACACGCCTTTGCCCATGTGGACGTGGTGAAATCCCCAGTTCGCGTGCGCGGGCGTCTCGACGTGGCAGCCGTCGCCGATCTCGGCGAACATCTCCTTGAGGAGCTTCTGCTTGCCGTCCGTGTCGGTGGGATGGGTCTGATTGAACTCCCACAGTTTTTCCTGATATTCAAGCTGACCGCCCATGATGGACGGGTCGTCATAGTGGTACGGCAGCTGTTCGGTGCGACGTTGCGCGTTGTTGAGTTCAGCCATGTTGATGCTCCTCGTTGCATCCCAATGATTGCAGTTATGTTTGCGTTATCATTATATGCTGTTCGCACGCGGTTTCCTGCGTCTATGCCACGATTCACTTCACTCGCACACGCCACCATGCTTCATTAAGCGATGTCGCGTCCGAATGATGACCCCACTATGCCAGACCGCGCCGCCGACCGCCGTCATCTTGCGGTTGCGCATGCCGACCGCGGCGGCGATGCCGGCGCGTCCCATCGGCGGCCCTCGCGTTCAGCGCAATCGCTTGATCAGCCAGCCGTGACGCCCGCCTTCATAGATATCGTCGGTGAGCTGGTAGCCACGGCGTTCATAGAACGCATAGCGATCATCCTCCGCATGCACGGCGGCGAGCGTACCGCCTGCGAGCGCGATGCGACGTTCCGCTTCGGACAGGAGCGCCGAACCGATACGCCGCCCGCGCTCATCAGGCAGCACTGCGAGCCGCGCGATCACGTATCGTCCCGGCTGGCTGTCCGCATGATCGGGGTCCGCGTAGAACCGGCATGTTCCAACCGCCTGACCGCCATCGAACGCGAGCAGATGCGTAGCGTGCCCCAGTTCATCCCAGCCATCGAACTCGGGCCGCCACTTACGTTCGCGCACGAACACCCGTTCGCGGATCTCGCGCGCGGCCGACGGCATCGCATCATACGTGCGGATCACCACGGCAGCATCATCGCCGCGGCCACGTTCCGGTATGGCCGGTAGCAGCTCGCTGGCGATCATGGTGACGTTGTCGTCGATCATGATTCCGTCGACGGCCCGTTCGTCGAAGATCGCGTCGACCCATGCGCGATGCGCGGGATACGCCGGATCGTCCGGCAGCGGGCTGTGCGAGTGCGAGTCCATGTACGTGCGCCACGTGTCGCGCGTGTAGCGGATCGGGTTGGGGAACCTGCGGATCGTCGGATGGTCGAAGAATTCGGCGGCCGTTTCGCGGAAGTGCCGCGCGCTGACGCCGATGTCGGCCGCGTCTTCGGGCGAGACGGCGGCGAGTGCAGCGGACGACTGCGCAACGCGCGCATCGGCCGCACCGGGTGAGACGGCGATCGCCTCGGACGACTGCGGCGCACTGTCGCCAGCAGCGCGAGTAGCGTCGATCGAACCAGCCGCACCGCCGTCGGAAGTCGCCCCCGGCACTCCGCGATCCGCGCCGCGCATCATCGCCGAATCAAACGACGTGCTGTTGTAGATCGACACGAGCAGGAACCGGTCGCCGCGGCTGATGCGCCGGCATTCGGCGAGGAACGCGTCGTGATCGAACCAGTGCAGCGCCTGCGCGCACACGATTGCGTCAACGCTGCGGTCGGGCAGGGTCGTGTGTTCGGCCGTACCGGCCGCGACGGCAACGTTCGCGTACGGACAAGTCGCATCGAGCAGCACGCCGCGCATGTCGGCGTCCGGTTCGACCGCGCGCACGTCACAGTGATGATCGAGCCCATACCGCGCGATCGGCACGGTGCATTTGCCGGTGCCCGCGCCGATGTCGGCGATGACGGAACCGTCGGGGATCAACGAGCCGATGTACGCGATCGCCGCGTCCGGATAGCCGGGGCGCGCGTCGGCGTAAACTCGCGCCTTGCCGTGAAACAGCGTGTTCTGGGAAGTCATACCGCCCAGCCTAGTCCGGTGCCGCGCTTGCCGATCCGAGCCGGCTGCGATGCGAGCCCGAACACGGAACGAAACCGGCGCGGCAGCCCGAATCGCCGTTGGGCCGGCGCAAGTTTGGCAGGCCGCAAGGGCAGCGGCGGAAGCCCGGACTACAACGCGAACCGCGATTCCGGACTGCGTGAGATAGACAGTTTGCCCGATTGTATTGCTTTACTCGCGTTTTCCCCGCTCCTAGAATGTCGGATGGTTACGCGTACGCGACAGTCTGCGGACTGTTTTGGGGAGAATCGAGCGAATCATGAGGAAGCGTATTGTTACGGCCGCGATCGCCTCGCTGGCGTTGTGCGGCGCGGCGATGGCCATGCCGATGACCGCGATGGCGGATGGCGGCGACGCGAACGTCGACAGTCAGATGAGCGTGCGGAGCGACGCGCTGCAGCATCTGCACGATACGAACGCGCAGATCAAGAACGATATCGATACGGCCAAACAGCACGCGGAGCAGCTGCACAGCCAAGCGCATCAGGACGCGGACGACATCCGCGCGAACCACGAACAGGCATGGAAGGACGCGCAGCAGGCGCACGACGACATCAAGAACACGATCGACGACGCCTACGACAAGGCGCACAACGCGCATGACATGCTGCATCAGGATCTTACGGATGCCAAGCAGCACGCCGACCAGCTGCACAGCGACCTCAAGGAGGACCACGACACGATCAAGCAGGAGCACGACCAGTTCGTGGATACGCAGCAGAAGGTGCACGACAGCATCAAGCAGGCCGTGAACGACGCGAAGAAGAACGCGGGTTCCGGCGACTCCGGCAACTCGAGCAGCTCAAGCAACTCGGGCAACTCCGCGGATTCGACGTCAGGTTCCACCACGAACGCCTCGAAGCACGATTCCGGCACGGCAACCGGCACCACCAGCTCCAAGGCGAGCAGCTCCGCCGGTTCCACTACGAACGCCACCGGCACGAACGACTCGACCGGTTCGTCCTCCACGAACGGCGCCGCCTCGAACGCCGCCGTCAACACGAGCACCGGAGTGAGCGGTATCCTCGCCTCGACCGGCATGAGCGCTCCGGTGATGGCCGCCATCGCATGCCTCGGCATCCTGCTGCTGGCCCTGTTCACCTACAGCATCAAGTCCTACCTACACGACCGTCAGTCCGGTTCCACCGAATAATTTCAACCCCGGTTCAACCCACACGCTTTCTTTCGCGGATCCCACGGCAGGAACCGGCTCGTGGGCATAACCGGTCATGCATATAGGCATTGTGGGCATAGACCGGACACGAACTGAGGCAATATCGTCTCTTCGTGTCCGGTCTATGCCCACGATCATATAAACATCCTGTCTATGCCCACGATCTAGGCGCGCAATGTCCCGCCTATGCCCACAACCAGAATGATTCTTCGGATCACGCTTCTGGCCGCGCCCGTTCTCATACCGCCTATGCCCACAACCCCCGCAACCGGGCCACGGTTCACAGTCATGATCAGCGAAGTCTCAACGCAGATCACAACCCCAGCAACGCAAAAGGGCTTCCGAGCGATTACTCGGAAGCCCTTTGTCTGTGGAGCTAAGGGGATTCGAACCCCTGACCCTCTCCATGCCATGGAGATGCGCTACCAGCTGCGCCATAGCCCCAAATGTCACCCGCGGCAAGCCACGAGATCGTGGGTGATGTAGGAATCGAACCTACGACCCCTTCCGTGTGAAGGAAGTGCGCTAGCCGCTGCGCCAATCACCCAGTCGCACGACCAGACTCGCGTCCGATCCAATCGGTCAGCAGTTTCCCGCCGATCAATCGTGGGCGATACAAGATTCGAACTTGTGACCCCTTCCGTGTCAGGGAAGTGCGCTACCTCTGCGCCAACCGCCCGGGTCTCATCTCCCGAAACCCCGAATCACCGGCATTCCGAAAAACTAGAGCGGACAACGGGACTCGAACCCGCGGTCTCAACCTTGGCAAGGTTGCGCTTTACCAACTAAGCTATGTCCGCAATCTGCTGCCGTAGAGGCAACAGATGGATAATCTACACGAACCACGCCACGCACGCAAGCGCACGGCGTGTCGCAAGGATTTCCAACGCTTTTTCAGACCGCACGACCAGCGCCAAAGCCGTCACAGCCCGTACACCTCGCGCGCGAACCGCTCGAGCACCGGGATCGACCGCTTCACCTTCTCCGTGTCGATGCAGTACGCCATGCGGAAGTACCCGGGCACGCCGAAGCTTTCCGACGGCACGAGAATCAGGTCGTAGTCCTTGGCCTTCATGCAGAACGCGGTCGCATCGTCCTCGAGCGCCTTGGGGAAGATGTAGAACGTGCCGCCGGGCCGCACCACGTCGAATCCGATCGAGGTCAGCGCATCGTACAGCAGGTTCATGTTCGTCTCGTACACCGACAGGTCCGACGTCTCGTCGATCACGCGGGCCACCGCGAGCTGCGCGGTCGAGCTCGGGCAGTTGTGGCCGGTGCCGCGCGAGATCTGGCCGAACATCGGCACAAGCAGATCCGCGTCGGTGGCGCGCGGGTTGACGGCCACGTAGCCGATGCGCTCGCCGGGCAGCGAGAGCGACTTGGACCACGAGTAGCAGCTGAGCGTGTTGTCGTAGTACTTCGACGGGTACGGCTGCTCGCCGCCGTCGAACACGATCTCGCGGTACGGCTCGTCGCTGATCAGGAAGATGTCGTGTCCGTATTCGGTCTGCCGTGCGCGCAGGATGTCGGCGAGCCGACGCAGCGTCGCCTCCGAATACACCGCGCCGGACGGGTTGTTCGGCGTGTTGATGAGCACGGCGACGGTCTGCGGTCCGAGCGCCGCCTCGAACGCGCTGAAGTTGATCTGGAAGTTGTCGGTGTCGGCCGGCACGACGGTCAGATATGCGCCGGTGCCGCTCACGTACGGCTGGTATTCGGGGAAGTACGGTGCAAACGTGATCACTTCGTCGCCGGGCTTGGTCACCGCGCGCAGGGCGTGCGCGAGCGCGCCGGCCGCGCCGGTGGTCGGGAAGATGTGCGCGGCGGTGTACCCCATGCCGAAACGTCGGTTGAGGCTGTCGGCGATGGCCTCGCGCACGCTCGGGATGCCGAGCGACGGGCTGTAGCCGTGCAGCGCGACCGGTTCGACCGTCTCGTACATGTCGATGACGGTTGTGGTGTAGTCGGGCGGGCACGGCACGCTCGGATTGCCGAGGCTGTAGTCGAATACGTTGTCGTAGCCGATGGCCGCGCCGCGCGCGGTCGCGTACTCGCTCAAGGATCGGATCACCGACTTGCCGCCGAGCATCGCCTTGTACTGTTCGTTGATCATCGCAACCTCCCCGTTGTCGTGCGCGGCCGCAAGCGCGGTCGCATATGGTTTCGTTTCTACCACCGCCCGGTCACAAGCCGCATGTTCGTCTCGCGTCGCGCGCACGCGGCTCCCGCCGGCCCGGTCTCGCCGACGCCGACGGTCGCAGCCCGCGCAACACACCGATTTCGCGCCGACCGTCGCGTTTGTTCGCCGGCGGCTTCACGCCGGTTCACTATGATTTGTCGTAGGACTGTCGATTCGACGAACGTTGGAAACGGAGGTGCGCGATGGCGAACATCACCGACTACGCGCGCACCGAGACGCGCGGTTTCGCGACGGTGCCGTTTCGCGCCGCGGACGCGCTGACGCTGGCGATTCTCGTGTACGACGACGTACCGGACGACGTGCCGTGCATCGCGGACGCGATCGACCGGTACGGCACGTTCGGCGCGCGCGTGCGATCGTTTTCACCGCGCCATCCGATCATGTCGCTGCGCAATCTCGCACACGCGCCGTACGACGGCGTGACGATCGCCGCTGCCGACGCCGAGCTGCACGGCGGGGTCGTCAACCGCGACCACGACGTCAACAGCGTCGCGCTGGTCGACCCGCAGCTTACGCACGACTTCTACCGCGCGGTCGCCGCGAATCCGCGCTTCGCCGGCATCGCGATGAACGCGTACGCAGCGCAGTTTGACGCGAAGGCACAGACGCAGTTCGCCGCGCTCACCTACCGCCTGCCGGACGGCACGCTGGCGGTCGCGTTCCGCGGCACGGACGATTCGCTGGTCGGCTGGAAGGAGGACTTCAACATGTCCTTCCAGTATCCGGTGCCGGCGCAGGTGTCCGCGGCCGAATATCTCAGGCAGGTGGCCGGCCTGTGGGACGGTCCGATCGTGCTGACCGGCCATTCCAAGGGCGGCAATCTGGCCGTGTACGCGGCGATGAACGCGCCGGACGACGTGCGCGAGCGGGTCACGCGCATCTATTCGCTGGACGGGCCGGGCTTTCCGCCGGACGTGGTGCACGGCTACGAGTACGGCACGGTGAAGGACCGGATCGTCAAGATCGTGCCGGATTCGTCGATCATCGGCATGATTTTGGAGACGCCAGAGCGCTGCACGGTGGTCAAGTCGGACGTGGAGGGCGTGATGCAGCATTTCGCGTTCTCGTGGCAGATGTGCGGCGGCGAATTCGTGCAGGTGGAGGATCTGGCGCACAGTTCAAAGCTGTTCAACGAATCGTTGAACAAATGGCTGGCCGGCCTGAGCCAGGAGCAGCGCGAGCATGCAGTGGATGCGCTGTTCGCGGTGATCGAGGCGAGCGGCGCGAATAATATCGGCGGCGTGATGTCGGCCGGCGCGAAGGCGATTCCGGAGATGCTGGGCGCGTACGTGGGGCTCACTCCGGAGGACCGCCGCAACATCACGCAGGCGATGATGATTCTGCTGCCCGCCGCACTCGCCCGCAATTCCAAGGTTTCCCGCCGTTAGTCGCGGCACGCGCCGCCACCAACAATAGACACTCTGTCCAATATCGGCGTATCATAAGGCTTTAGACAATGTGACCAATAACCGGCCGAAAGGAACCGAGATGCCACGCCCACGCCGGGATTCCGAGATCCTGCCCGCCAAGGAACGCATGGAAAACGCGTTCTGGGAACTGCTCGCGAACCGCGAATACCACAAAATCACCGTCACCGACGTCGTGCACGAGGCCGGCGTCAACCGCAACTCGTTCTACTACCACTACAGCGGCCTGCCGGAACTCGCCGACTCGGCCATCATGCACGTCGTGCACGAGGCGCAACCCGCGCTACCCGCGCCCGGAGACGATCCGGACGCGACGTGGCGCGAAACCATGACCACGCTGCTGCAGTCGCCCGAACACCGTGAACGGCTCGACCGGCTCGCGCTGATCGCCGGCCCGCACGGCTCCCCCGAACTGGTCGACTCACTGCGCGACTTCGGCCGGCTCACCATCATCAACGGCCTGCAGCTGCCGGCCAGGCTCGATCTGAAAACCGATCTCATGCTCGACTTCACGATCGGCGGCATGCTCGCCGTGATCAGCCGCTGGCCGGAACTGCGAGACACGGTCACGGTCGACGACCTGCTCAACGAGGACGTGGCCATGCTCGCCATGAGCATGGTGCTGTCGCTGTCGCGCAAGGATCTGCTCGAATACTGGCACCGCATCTTCCGCAACAACCTGCCGTCGGACAACGGCGCCGTGGCATCGGCGCCGCGGCGCTAGTCCGAGCCCACGCCGCCCTGCGATCCACGTGACGATTCACGCGGCGATTCACATGATTCGTGCGATTCGCCGGACGCAGGCGGCGCCGGCGGCGACACCATCACCCGCAGCGCGCTCGACGGCAACCCCTTGACGACCGCCGCGACCAGCGCCCGCGTCGAGCGGTCCGTGTCCTTCGCGGCCAGCAGGATCTTCGGCAACGCATCCGTCCAGTGCGCCGCAAGATCGGCGAAATTCGCGTATCCGGCCGCAGCGACGATGTCGTACACCTGATCGATCGTGACTTCGCGCTGCCGCTGGTCGACGCCGTCCAGCCACGTCGCGATCGTGCGGTCGACGAACTGCGCACCCGCGCTCAGCCCGTCCGCGGTCACGAACGCGCCGTCGGCGACCTGCCAGCTGCCGCCCATATGCTGCAGAATGCCGATCGCGTCCGCCACGACGACCGTGCTGTCGACCGGCCCGTCGCCGAGCAGCTGTCCGATGACCGACGATTCCGGCACGGTTTTGTCGATGCGTCCCGCGATCGCACGGTACGCCGGCGAACCGGTGACCGACGTCGCGAAGCCGGGCCCGTCGTGCGAGTAGACGCGGATGATGCGCGGCTCGACGATCGGCAGATTGCCGGCGTCCTGTGGCACGACTGGCAGTTCGCGTGCGCTGTCGGCAGCTTGGGTCATCGCCGAGCATTCTCGCGCGGCCATCGACATTGCCGCCCAGATCGCGCACGCGCCGCCCTTCGAATGTCCGCCGGCCATCAGGCTTGCGGCGGGCGCACCGAGCACGCCGGCCGAGCGCGCGGCGACGGACGTCAGATAGTCGGCCGCGGAACGCTGCGACGGCACCGGGCAGCGCACGGCCATGTTGAAGTCCTCCTTCCAGCCGACCAGCGTGCCGTCGGTGCCGCGGAACGCGACGTACAGCAGCCCGCCGGCGTAGTCGAGCCCGCGGCAGTCGCTCAGGTCGAACGTCATCGCGCAGAACTGCTGCTGGTCGTCCTCGTCCAGCCGTTCGGCGTACTCCCCCACGCGAATGCCGCGATAGCGCGGCGATTCGCACACCGCGCGCAGCAGGCCGAGCCGATACTCGTTCACCGATGCGGAACCGGTGGTGAACATGGCCGGATAGTCCTCGGCGCGCAGGGCGTGCGCGAGCGGCACGGTCGCGACCGTTTTCGTCGTGTCGAACCGCGGAACCGCATCCGGCATGTGGATGTACGCAAGTTCGGACAAGACCAGCGAGTCCACGGCGCTGAACGGCAGCCGCGCGAAGTCGCGGAATTCCGTGCACGCGTAATCGAGAATGTTGCCCATGCGTCCCATCGTAGTCGCGAGGCGACGTTCCCGGCCGACTTTCGTCATCGTCACAGGTTGCGCGAAAACAACTGGGTAGGATGAAGGCGACGGCACGACGACTATGGAAACGGACTGAATTGGATATGGACACGACTGCGGCCACCGACTCGCTTGCCAGCATGCTCACCTGGCTGGAGACCAACTCGGGCAAGATCATCTTCTTCGTGGCGGTGTTCGTCGTCGCGTGGGTGTTCGTGAAGGGCATCAGCAAGCTGCTGCGCAAGGTGCTCGACCGCACGGACATGCCGAACGCGTCGATTTTCGTCAATATCGTGCGCGTGCTGGTCTGGGTGTTCGCGGCAACGATCGTGCTGAAGCCGGTGTTCGGCATCGATCCGACCACGCTGATGACGGCCCTCGGCGTCGGCGGTATCGCCGTGTCGCTGGGTTTGAAGGACACGGTCGCGAACGTGATCTCCGGGTTCGGGCTCATGTTCGGCAAGGTGATCCAGCCGGGCGATCTGATCACCGTGGCCGGCACCACCGGCGTGGTCAAGGACATCACCTGGCGGCAGACGGTGGTGCGCGAACGCAACGGCAACGAGATGGTGATTCCGAATTCGGTGCTCAACACCGCTTCGCTGGAGAAGCTGACGCCCGGCAACGAAGAGCTCGTGACCGTGCCGTTCACGGCGAAAGCCGGCGAAGACATTGCCGTGATCGAACGGCACATCATGGATGTGGTGGCGGCCGGCACGGCGTCCGTGGCCGCCGAGGGCACGTCGCCGATCGTGAAATTCACCGGATTTTCGCCGTATGGCATCGAAGGTCAGGTGCTGGTGTTCGCCAAGCCGGATCTGCTGCCGTCGACCGCGCGCGACGCCGCCGTGCGCGCCTTGGCCGGTGCCGATTTCATCGAGCAGCGGGCGGCCGTCGGCGCGTGAACCGCGCAATTCGCCGCTTGACCGGCGATCGCCGCGACCGGTGTCTGCGGTTCGCATGCATTGCGCTTCGCCTTCATTCAATATGACCATGCCCTTTGCCGACGACCGCCGCGTCGTAATACGCGCGGCCGATCGCCGATCAGCAAAGGGCATTATGCGCATGAACAAAGGCGGGGCTACCGCAGCACGCCTTTACCGCAGTACGCCTTCGATGAGGGTGGTGATGAGGTCGGTATAGGTCACGCCGGTCGCCTCCCACGCTTTCGGATACATCGAGATCGGCGTGAATCCGGGCATGGTGTTGATTTCGTTGACCATCACGTCGCCGTCGGCGGTCACGAACGTGTCCACGCGGCTCAGGCCGGTGCCGTCCACCGCCTTGAACGCCTTGACGGCGGTGTCGCGCACGCGTTCGAGCACGTCGTCGGGCAGGTTGGCCGGCACTTCGACGTGGCTGGCGGACGCGTCCATGTACTTGCTGTCGAAGTCGTAGAACTGATCATCGCCGCCGGCGCGCTTGTCGAGGACGATTTCGCCCGGCCAGCTGGCCTTGGGCTCGTCGCCCGCCTTCGGGCAGAGCACCGCACATTCGATTTCGCGCGCGTCGATGCCCTGTTCGATCAGGATGCGCCAGTCGTGCGGGTACGCCGCGTACACAGCGGCGGCCAGTTCGGCCGCGTCGCCCGCATGCTCGACTTTGGTCACGCCGAAGCTGGAGCCGGCGCGGGACGGCTTGACGAACAGCGGATACTCGAGCCCGGCCGCTTCGACCTGTGCGACGAGATCGTCGCCGTTCGCCGCGAACTTGGAGTCGAGATCGAGCGTGCGCGCGTCGACGGTGATGCCGGGTGCGACGGGGATTCCTGCGGCTTTGAGCAGGACCTTGGTGTAGTGCTTGTCCATGCACGCGGCGGACGCGAGCACGCCGCAGCCGACGTACGGCACGTTCATCATTTCGAGCAGGCCCTGAATCGTGCCGTCCTCGCCGTACGGTCCATGCAACACGGGCAGCACCGCGTCGATGTGGCCAAGCGATTCCAGCGTGCCGTCTTCGTTGCGCGCGAAGAAGCCGTCCTGTCCGAGGGCGACGTCAAGCACGACGTCGCGTGCGCCCGCGGTTTTCTCGACGACCGGCAGTCCTTCGGCCATGTTCCAGCCGCGCGGGTCCTCGCCTCCGACGATCCACTGGCCCTTCTTGGTGATGCCGACGGGAATCGGCTCAAAACGTTCTTCGTCAAACGCGCGGAGCACTCCAGCTGCGGAGATGCAGGAAATGGAGTGTTCGTCGGCCTTGCCGCCGTACATCACCACAATGCGTGTTTTGGCCATGGTCTTCCTTCTATCTAGCCCGATGAATACTGCCCTATAGCCTACTAGCCCGGCATCCTTGCCGTCCACAAAACATGTGCGTACCCTGCAAAGCTTTTGCGTGAAGACCGTTCGGCATTGCGGACGAACCACCATCCGGCTGTGGTGTCGTGGTTCAGGGCTGGTTCCCGGGTTTCGCGTTGTGTCGTGGTGTCTGTTATCAGTCTGGCGTGTGTTATCAGTCGGATGCCCTGTTCCGGGCGAATATGCGAAGAGCCCCGGACCGTCGTGGTTCGGGGCTCTTGTCAAGTTGGATGCGGCGGTGTGCTACTCTCCCACACTCTATCGGGTGCAGTACCATTGCCGTGCCAGGCCTTAGCTTCCGGGTTCGGAATGGAGCCGGGCGTCTCACCTGGGCCATGACCG
>NZ_JAHBBH010000010.1 GCF_019331735.1 Bifidobacterium miconis | reverse complement strand
CAGGAGCGTGACTCAGCGAAAGAAAACCGCCACTTGTGTTATGCGGCGCCCAACGGCCAAGGTCAACGGCCCAAGTCAGTGACCCGGGTCAGCGGCCCATGCGGCGGAACGGGGCGCGCTTGATCTTGGAATGACGGCGGCGCGGGCCGTCCGTGTTGCCGTATTTGGCGGCCATGCGACGTTCGTGGCGCTTGACGGCCTCGCCGCGCTCGTCGTGCAGGATGCGGTTTTCATCGCGGTGGATGCGCTTGCCGCCGTTCCTGCCGTCGCCTCCGTTGCCGTAGCGTTCGCGGGATCGGCTCGTACGACGGTCGTCATCGCGGTTGCGGCGATCGTATCGGTCGTTGCGGTCATACCGGTCGTTGCGGGAGCCTGCTTTGCCCGACGGCTTGCCCGACCGGCGATCGGGCCGGTCGCCATGCTCCGCGCGGCGCATGCGGCCGATGCGATCCGCGCGATCGCCGCGGACGTCGCGATCGCCGGATCCGCCGCCGCGGCGCTCCTCGGGATGCTCGAACAGATAGTCGCGCCGCGCCGCTTCCGGATCACGCAGTCCGGCGCGACGATCGGCACGGTTCGGCGAGGGCGCGGCGACGGTTTCGGCATCACGCGCGGTTTCCGTCATCGCGGCGGTCTGTGCGGCGCGTTCCAGCCGCTCGGCGGCGCGACGGCGGCGACGCTCCTTCTTCGCCGCGTTGCGCTGGTGCTCCAGCCGGGCGGCGAGCTTCTCACGCTCCTCGTCCGTCATCGCGTCGGTCGGCTCGTCGATCGGCAGGTGATCGAGCGCACGGCCGAAATCGCCGCCACGGCCACGGCCGGTGCGGTCACGGCCCTTGCGTCCGCGCGGATTGCCGGCCGGCTGCGTCTGGTCAAGGCTCCAGCCTTCCACAAGCTCCGCGGTCTCCCCTATGAGCTCAAGCACTTCGGGCGAATCGTGACGCACCTTGACCGGCTTCACGTCGATGCCGGCGGCCTTGAGCATGCGCCGGGCCTCGCGCCGCTGGTCGGGCGCGACAAGCGTGACGACCACGCCGGACTTGCCGGCGCGCGCGGTGCGGCCCGAACGGTGGACGAACGACTTGGGATCCTCCGGCGGGTCGACCTGCACGACGAGCTCCACATCGCTCACGTCGATGCCGCGCGCGGCCACGTCGGTGGCGACCATCACGTTCACGTCGCCCTGCTCGAACGCGGCGAGATTGCGGTCGCGCTGGTTCTGCGACAGGTTGCCGTGCAGCTCGGAGGCGGGAATGCCGGACTGGGTGAGCTTCTTGGCGAGGTTCTTCGCCTGGAATTTGGTGCGCGTGAACAGGATGCGCTTGCCGACGCCGGACGCGAGCGCGTGCACCATGTCGTTCTTGTCGGACTTCTCGATCTCGAACACGTGCTGTTCCATCGTGTCGGCCGCGTCCTCCGGTTCGGCGACGCTGTGCACCTTCGGGTCGCGCAGGAACTCGCGCACGACCTCGTCGATGCCGTGGTCGAGCGTGGCGGAGAACAGCATGTGCTGCGCGTCGGGGCGGATCTGGCCAAGAATGCGCTTGACCGGCGGCAGAAAGCCCATGTCGGCCATTTCGTCGGCTTCGTCGAGCACGACGACCCGCACGTCGGACAGGACGAGCGCCTCCTGCCGCAGCAGGTCCTCGAGCCGGCCCGGGCAGGCGACGACGATGTCCGCGCCGGACTTGAGGTCGCGGATCTGACGACTGTACTTGACGCCGCCGTACACGGTGGTGGTGGTCATGCCGGCCATCTGCGCGAGCGGCTGGAGCACGTCGTTGATCTGGTTGGCGAGCTCGCGCGTGGGCGCGAGGATGAGGCCGCGCGGATGCGGCATGAAATCGTCGGCCTTGCGCTCCTCAAGGCGGCTCTGACGCACGGCCTTGACGTTGCGGCGGTAGTCGGCCATCGACATGCCCGGCTCCCATGCGGCCTGGCACAGGCGGGCGGCGAGCGGGACGCAGAAGGCGAGTGTCTTGCCGGAGCCGGTGCGGCCGCGGCCGAGGATGTCGCGGCCCCGCAGGGAATCGGGCAGCGTGTCGGCCTGAATGGGGAACGCCTCGGTTTTGCCGTCGGCGGCGAGCACGCGCAGCAGCGGATCGGGCACGCCGAGTTCGGCGAACGGGACGGGATCCATGTCGGCGGCGGTCGTGGTGACGGCGAACGGTTCGGCGGTCTCGCCGGTGAACGTCTTGGCGGGCGTGTCGTTCCTGTGGTTTTTGTGGCCCTTGCGTCCCTTGTCGGACCGGTAGGGCTTCTGGTGATTGTTCTTCGCGAATTTCTTGGGCACGGCGGCCTTTCATCTCAGGTTCTCGCGCAAGGTGCGCAAACTGAGCTACTGTAGCCCATGCCCGATACTTTCCCCCGGTTCCCGGGATTCTTCCGGAAAAATCCCGGGAACCGGACATGTTCGCTTTTGCTTGGGAAAAAGCCGCTGTCAGGCCGATCCCGATGATGCCTTTTGTAAGAATTTGTGAGGTTTCCGGTTCCCGGGATTGTCGGAGTCGATCCCGGGAACCGGAAACCTCTCACTCACACATAATTGCGCTCAATGAGGATGTCGGAGACGGTCAGGTTCGCCTCGTTGACGAGGTTGAACAGGATCACCCCGGCCAGCTGGCCCGCGTTCATGAACGTGTGCTGCTTCTCCTCGGACACGTAGTCGTGGCTGTCGCGGTAGAACGGCGTGTCGATGCCGCCCGGGTACACGCCGACGATCTTCACGCTCGTGCCCTTGTATGCGGCCTTGAGGCTCTGCGTGTAGCCCTTCTCGCCCCACTTGGTCGCGCAGTACACGGATTCGTTCGCGTTGCCGCGCGTGGCGGCGGTGCTCATCACGTTCGCGATCTTGAGGTTCTGCTCGCCGTCGGCCTTGAGCGTTTCGACCGACCACAGGATCATGCCCTTCAGGCCCTTGAGGCACTTGTCGACGTCGGCCGCCACGTAGCCGGTCGGCGCTTTGAACGACGGCTGCCCGGCGTTGTTGATGAGCAGGTCGATGTGGCCGATGGCGGCGATCTCGGCGACCGATTCGCGCACGAACGCCTCGTCGGACACGTCGCCGACGAAGCCGCGGTACGAGTCGGCCGGGAATTCGTCCGCAAGTTCGGCCTGGCGTTCGGCGTTGAAGTCGATGCCGGCGACGAACCAGCCCTTGCCGATGAGCTGGCGGGCCAGTTCGTAGCCGAGCCCGAGCGCGCTGCCGGTAACGATCGCGATCTTCTTGCCGTCCGATGCTGCCATGATGCTGTCTCCTTGCGTCCTTGCGTATTGTGGCTCATGTGCGGCGCAGTCGCCGCGGCGTTGCCGTGAAGCGCGGCAAAACCCATGTCAGCATATCGAACCGGTTAGACCCGTGTTTCGTCCGGCAGCGCCCCGAGCATCGGCACAACGCGACGACGCCGCACAGCGGGCGGCACCGGCGTCATCACGCCATCCGCGAGGCGGTCACGCGATCTGCGCGGCGTTCTTCGGATACCACATCGCCCACCAGTTCTCCTCGTCCGGGTGAGCGAGCTGACGGGCCACCCAGACGCGGCAGGCGGCAAAGAACCGGTCGAGTAGACGGTTGCCTTCGGCGATCAGGCCGGACAGTGCGGCGCCGGATCCGGCATGGTTCTTCAGTGCATGGCTACGCATTGCGATCACTCCTTGTGACAGACGCATCGAAGATGCCCGACATGGCGGAATCGTCCATATCATTGCTTCGATGGATTTGGTATCGCGTCTTCCTCTGCAGCTGGAAGATGCTTCTATAATATGATTTCCGCGTTTTCGACACTGGTGTACCGATTGCATTTCCCGACACGGTAATATCAAAATAGTAGATACGATGATGGGAGGGATGCCATGCGCCCGACGAAGAGGATCACCGTGCTCTCCGACCTGTCGGAGCGCATCGAATACAACATTCCCGAACTGCCGATCTACGCGCGCTGCGATCCGCTGTCGATCTTTCCCGATTGCCGGTGCCCGTGCCACTGGCATCGCGACCTCGAGTTCATTCACGTGATCAGCGGCGACCTGCATCATTTCGTCAACGGCCGGGTCACGGTGCTGCATCCCGGCGAGGGCGTGGTGGTCAACGCAAGCCGGCTGCACTACGGTTTCTCCCCCACACGGCAGGACGTGCGATTCTCATGCGCGGTGATCAGCCCGTCGCTGTTCGAGCATCTGACGCCGCAGGTGACGGCCCGCTGCGAACGGGCGTTCGCGCAGCAGATGGACGATTGCCTGCTCCTGACGCCGGATGTCGACTGGCAGCGGGACGTGCTCATGGGCATCGAGCGCGTGGTGCGGCTGACTCCGGGAGGCGGGGTGCGCGGCGCGGAGAACAGCACCTGCATGTCGCCGCTGCCGGCGGTGGCCGCGGCGATGGAGCTGTGCGACATGGTGCTTGACCGGTTCCGGCCGAACGGCGGCGACGGGCCGGACGAGGGCGAATCCATCGAACAGCGCAACCGCATGAGCGTTCTGGGCATGACCGGCCTCATCCAGCATCGGTTCCGTGATCCGCTCGGATTGGACGACGTCGCGGCGGCCGGAGGCGTCAGCCGCAGCCAATGCTGCATCCTGTTCCGCAAATACGTGGGCCGCACGCCGAACGAATATCTGACCGACCGCCGCATGGAGGAGGCACGCCGGCTGCTGCGGGAGACCAACGGGTCGGTCGCGGAGATCGCGCGGGCGTGCGGATTCTCCACGGCAAGCTATTTCGTCAACGTGTTCCGCAGGCGCGCCGGCATGACGCCCGGCGCGTTCCGCACGCAACCGTGAGCAGCCCGGCGGGATGGACGGCCGCACCGCCCCCCATCCCGCCCGCACATACATACGGCCGTTTTGGGCATAGGAAAAGGCCGTATGTATGTCGGGCCCTCACAGGGATGCGCATACATACGGCCTTTCGTTGTCGCCGCGTCGTGTGTCGGCGGCGGTCACGGACCGTTGGGACGGTGAACCGGGCTACAGGATGTCCGGATCGTCCTTGGCGATGGTGCCGGTGGCCTTGCCGATGGCCTTGAGGCCGTGGTAGGCGACGAGGATGACGATCGTGCCGATGGCGATGCCGTTGAACTGGATGCCGCCGAACGCGAACTCGAACTGGCCGATGGCGATGATCATCACGATCGCGGCGACCATGATGTTGAGCGGCTTGTCGAAGTTGACCTTGTTCTCGACCCAGATGCGGATGCCCATCATGCCGATCATGCCGTAGAGCAGGGTGGTCACGCCGCCGAGCACGCCGGCGGGGATGGTGTTGATGATCGCGCCGAACTTCGGGCACAGGCTCAGCAGCAGCGCGAAGCCGGCCGCGCACCAGTAGGCGGCGGTCGAATAGACCTTGGTGGCGGCCATCACGCCGATGTTCTCGCCGTACGTGGTGGTGCCGGAGCCGCCGCCGAAGCCGGCGATCGCGGTGCCGAGGCCGTCGGCGAACAGGGCGGTGCCCATCTGGCTGTCGTAGTCGCGGCCGGTCATCTGCGCGACGGACTTGACGTGGCCGACGTTCTCGGCGACGAGCACCAGCACGACGGGCAGGAACATCGGCAGGATCGAGAAGTCGACCTGCGGGGTGTGGAACTGCGGGAAGCCGATCCACGCGGCCTTGCCGATGGCGGAGAAGTCGACCTGGCCGCGCACGCAGGCGTACGCGTAGCCGATGATCACGCCGAGCAGGATGTTGAGTCGGCCCGCAAGGCCCTTGAACAGCACGGCAACCAGCAGCACGGCTACGAGGGTGACGAGCGCGGTGTCGGGAGCGGCCTTGAAGTTGTTCCATACGCTGGGAGCCAGGTTGAAGCCGATGATCGCGACGATGGCACCGTTGACGACCGGCGGCATGATGATGTCGATCCACTTCGAGCCGGCGTAGTGGACGGCCACGCCGACGAGCGCGAGCAGCAGGCCGGTAGCCATGATGCCGAAGCTGGCGACGGCGATGCCCTTGTGCGCGGTGGTGACGGCGGTGATCGGCGCGATGAAACCGAACGACGAGCCGAGGTAGCTCGGCAGCACGTTCTTGTTGATGAGCAGGAACAGGGCGGTCGACAGCGCGGTGAAGAACAGCGTGGTCGACGGGTCGAAGCCGGTGAGGATCGGCACGAGGAAGGTCGCGCCGAACATGGCGACGACGTGCTGCGCGCCGATGCCGGCGGTGCGCGGCCAGGTCAGGCGCTCGTCGGGCTCGACGACCTCGCCGGGGGCGAGCGTCTTGCCGTCGCCGTGCAGCGCCCAGGTGAACAGGTTCTTCATAGATGAACTCCTTCGGTTCTCTCCGAGCGGGCGCGTCACATCGCGCGCCCGCGCATCGTGAGCCATTGTAGCCTGTTCACCGGTACTTCACATTTCGACGCACGGCCGATGCACGGTCGTTGCACCGCCGACGCACGACCGATGCGCGCCGGCGCCGCGGCCGGCCTCACAGGTGCGGGTCGACCGCGTGCACCACGTCCACCAGATCGCCGTTGGACAGCGTCGGCTTCTTGAACGATCGCCAGTCGGTCACCTGCACCTCCCACTTGCCGTTCTCCTCGTTGAGCACCGGCCGTGCGGTCTGCTCCCAGCGGAACCGCTTGTACGTGCGTCCGGTCGCCGGATCGCGCCGCGAATAGTGCAGGCACGTGCAGTTCGTGATCTTCCAGTCGTCGGACGCGGCGCGACGCATGAACTCCTCGTCCGACAAGTCCTCGAGCACGAGCATCAGCGCGAGCATCAGATCACCGTGGCTGACCATCACCACCGACTGCGCGTCGGACTTGCGGTCGAGCGACGTGAGCAGATTGTGCACGCGGTTCTCGGCCACGTCGGCGATCGACTCGCCCGCCGGCGGGCGCCAGTACAGCGGATCCGTGTTCTTGAACATCCAGTTGCGCGGGTAGTTGCCGCGGAACTCGTCCTTGGTGATCGTGTTGATCTCGCCCCACGAGCGTTCGCGCAGCACGCGCGTCTCCTCCCATTTCGCCTTCGGCAGGGCCATCGTGGCAGCCGTTTCGCGCGTGCGCACGAACGGCGAGACGAGATAGCGGTCGAACAGCTGCTGCTGGTCGACAAGCCAGCGGCCGATGCAGTCGGCCTGCTTGCGTCCGGTCGCGGTGAGGCGCCACGACCGGTCGGGCACGGTGACGTTGTCCTGCGTGTACAGCGAATCGTCGCCCTGCTCGCCGGCGCTGATGATCACGTTCGCCTCCGACTCGCCGTGCCGGATCACATACAAATCAAGCGGCATTCCCATGGCCGTGTTCCTCTTTTCGCATAGCACTTCGTTGTCTAACCGTATCGTACGGCAACGTTGCCGAACCGGCCAATGCGTCCGCCGCGGGAAGAATTCACCGATCGTACAGCCGCGCGTCACCGCGCGCATCGACGCGCTCCGACCGCGCAGGCGTCGTATCCGTCGCATCCGTCGCATCCGACGCATCCGGCACGTGGGCGGTGCGCGCCGACGCCGCGCGGAGCGTTCCGGCGACTTGCCTACTCCGGCCAGATGCCGGTCTGCGCGTACTTGCGCCGATACTGGCCGGGCGTCATGCCGGCGTGCTCGCGGAACACCTTGGTGAAGTGGCTTTGCGAGCGGTAGGCGAGGATCTGCGCGATCTCGCCGAGCGAATAGTCGGAGTACTTGAGCATGTTCTCGGCGGCCTCCATGCGCTTGGCCGTCACGTATTTCGATATCGGCGTGCCGGTTTCGCGCGCGAACAGTTCGGACAGGTACGTGGGGTTGAGCCCGACATGCTCGGCAAGACGTTCGACGGTGATCCGCTCGTGCAGATGATAGTGGATGAAGTCCATGGTTTCGGCCACGGCCTTGGAATGGATTTCGGACTTCTGCATGTCGGCCATGGCCCATGTGAAGAACG
Source organism: Bifidobacterium miconis (assembly GCF_019331735.1). Taxonomy (GTDB): domain Bacteria; phylum Actinomycetota; class Actinomycetes; order Actinomycetales; family Bifidobacteriaceae; genus Bifidobacterium; species Bifidobacterium miconis. The sequence continues at coordinate 79,490 of NZ_JAHBBH010000010.1, read as the reverse complement.
TCATCATGTCGGTGTGCAGGCGGCGCACGTCGTTGGCGTCCTTGCACCGGTCCATGTCCTGGATGTACAGGTCGGACGCGTTGTAGGCGTCCTCCTCGTCCATGCCGCCTTCGATCGCGAAGCGCGTGGCGAGCGTGATCGACGTGACGAACCGGTATTTCGCGTTGCGCACCGGGTCGTCGGACAGGTGGCCGTAGAGCCCCGAATCCCAGAGTCTCGCGCTTTCGGCGATGGCCGCACCGTCGCCGGAGCGCATGAGGTCGTACTGCTTCATCTCCTCGACGTAGCGGTGGTGCCGGATGCGGTCCTCGCGCGAGATGAAGTCGAGGTAGCGCAGTTTCGCCTCACTGGCGATCTGGTCCATGCGCCGCCTCCTTCGCCGCGGCCTTTCCGTTCGGTTCCTCGTCCGCGGTCTTGCCCGCGATCGCGTCCGCGCCCGTGCCATCGTTTCTGTGCCGCCGGCGGAACGGGCTGGGCAGGGCGACTTCGGACAGGATGATCGCGCAGAAGATGAGCGCGAAGCCGGTCACCGACTGCGCGGTGAGGACTTCGCCGTAGAAGAGCACGGAGACGAGCACGCCGAACACGCTTTCCGTGCTCAGGATGATGGACGCCTGCGCGGTGGGCAGATGCTGCACGGCGATGGTCTGGAACAGCTGGGCGACGATGGTCGAGCCGATCACGAGATACGCGAGGCCGGCGATGAGGTCCCAGCGCAGCCATCCGGCCTGGGGCGCGCCTTCGACCGGCACGGCGCCGATGAGGAAGAGGACGGCCGTGAACGCGAATTCCGAGAACATGAGCGCGGTCGCGTCGTAGCGGCGGCCGAGCATGCCGACGGTGACGAGGTTGAGCGCGAAGAAGAACGCGCCGACGATGGTGATGCCGTCGCCGAAGCTGATGCGGAACAGGTCCGCTCCCCCGCCGCCGCTGAGCGAGACGAAGCCGATGCCGACCACGCACACGAACGTGGCGACGATGTGCTGCCACGTGGGGCGGCGTTTGGTGAGCGCCCAGATGAGGAACGGCACCATGACGCAGTACGTGTCGGTCAGGAACGCGTTGCGTCCGGGGGCCGTGAGCGACAGGCCCCACAGCTGGAAGATGTAGCCGAGCCAGAACGAGAGCGCGAGCAGGATGCCGGGGATGACGTACCTGCGCAGTCCGATGCGGCGCAAATGCGGCAGGAACGCGATGCCGAGAATGATAGCGGCCGCGCCCATGCGCAGCACCATCATCCATTGGGTGGGAATGGTCTGCTGGACGTGCTTGAGAATCGTGTATCCGGAACCCCATACGGCGGCGTTGACCACCAGCATGAGCCGGGCCAGCGACGGGGACACCTTGGCCTCCGCGCCCTGTTCCCGCCGTTGCATGTCCGACTGTCCTTGTCCGTTGCCGTGCTGTCCGTTCGACTGCTTGTTCACGGAAGGATACGATAACAAAACGGCGGACAAGGCACGCCCGATGCCGTCTCGCGCACGCGCACGGGCGGTTTCGTCTTGTGCCGGGGCGCTCCTTGGATCACGGGCCCACTTGCGGGCCGGCTGTGCGCTATGGGCTATGGGCTATGGGATAAGGAGCTACTTGACTTGGGTGATGCGATCGCCCTTGACCATGAACGCGTGGCGCGCGAGGTCGATCATGGGCTGGTCGAATCGGCTGTCCGTGTAGAACTCGTCGATCGGCTCGTCGCCGAACAGTTCGCGGAACCGTTTCGGCTTGTTCGTGTTGAAGTTCAGATAGGTGACCTCCATGCTCGCCGGGTCGATCGTCGAGGCGACGAGACGGGACAGGCCGAGCCTGCGGCACGCCTCCCCCACGGTCACGTCGAACGATGCGGTGATGATCACGTCGTCAGGCCGCGGCCGGTACCACGGTTTGATCCGGCGCATGTTGCGGTCCCAGAATGCGCGTACCAATCCGTCAAGACCGCCGGACGGCGGGCGCGGCACCTCGTCCTCGGCCGTTTGCGGAGCGTTCGACTCGTCGGCGAGATGCGCGACGTCGTCCAGCACCACGTCGAGGCCGTTGCCGCACAGATCGTTCACCCTGCGCGATTCGGACAGGTCGCGCAGATATTTGCGGGCGATCCGGCCCACGCCGTACTCCATCTGTTCGAGCGTGGCCCGTCCGAGCTTGTATTTGATCGCGTAGCGCAGCACGGGCGCGATGTGGCGGAACACCTTCGGATCGTGCCGGGCGCTGTACAGGTAGAGATCGAAGAGGCTTTCGCCGTCGTAGATCGTGCCGTCGAAGTCGAATGCGCGCATTGCCCTTCCTTACCGTTCGTCCGCCTGATCGCCCGGACGCCTGTCCCTCATCAGCAGCGGTTTGATGGAACGGGCGGTCTTTTCGGCGAGCCCGGTTTGGCCATGCGCGGATGCGCCGCGTTCCGCCTGTCCGGTGCGTTCGTGCATGTATTCCTTCCATCCGCGGCCGATGCGCTTCCAATCGTCGCGCATTTCCCTGAAGTCGCCGACGGCGTCGTCCACGGAGTCCTTGAGCAGGTCGAGCAGCGAGCGGGTGGCCTCAGGCACTTCGTCTCCGTCGTCGATGATGTCGCGGCGCAGCCGGTCGATGCGCCGGCGCATGTCGTCGGCGTCCTCCGGATCGATTTTGAGGCTGGCGGTCAGCGTTTGGCGGATCGTCTCGTAGTCGAGGTTCGCGAAGAAGGTGAGCTGCTGCAAGCGCATGAAGCCCTTGAGCTCGGGGTAGCGCGCCAAGATGTATTCCTCGCGGTCGTCGGCGGCTTTCGCCCAGTCGCGCATGAGTTGGGGCGACCATGCGCTGGTGATGGACCCGCCGCGCAGCCGGTAGTGGTACAGCACTTCGGGGATGCGCACGATGCGGCGCGATTCGCCGATGACGTTGCAGATGCGCGCCATGTCCTCGATCTTGCGTCCGACGGGGAAGGAAAAACCATGGTCCTTGTAAATGGGAGCGGCGGCGAGAAACGACCAGAAGTAGCCGTCGATTTCGGCCTTGAGCTGGGCCTTGATGCCTTCGGCCGGAGTCATGACCATGACCTTGTCGAAATCGTTGTGCCTGTAGTCGGAAATCAGCTGCACACCGTTTTCGGAGATCGTGTCGAATTGGAACATGACGAGATCGGCATCGTGTTCACGCATGGCGTCGAGGCAATGCTCGACGAGACGGACGTCAACCATGTCGTCGGAGTCGACGAAGTAGATGCAGTCGCCGGTGGCGTGCGCGAGTCCGGCGTTTCGGGCGTCGGACAGCCCGCCGTTCTTCTTGTGGATGACGCGTATGCGTCCGTCCCGTGCCGCCCATGCGTCGCACATGGCCGGGCATTGGTCCGGGGATCCGTCATCCACCAGCAGGATTTCCAGATTGCGGTGGGTTTGTCCGACGATGCCGGCCACACATTCGTCGAGATAGCGCTCCACCTTGTACACCGGCACGATGACCGATACCAGCGTGTTCTCGTCCGTGTGCATCGTCATGCGCTCGCTCCCGCCTTGTGTTGCTGCTGTTCCTGATGTCATGGCGCCTGCCGCCATCGGCCTGCGCATCCGCTGCGGAAGAGGCCGGTCCGAACCGGCCAATCGCCTTCCGCAGCCGGATGCGCCGCTACCAGATGCGAGGCCGTGTCAGGCCGTTGTCGGTGAGGAACGCGGCCACGTCGCGCATTTCCTCCATGCAGATGCTGTGCGTCATGCCCGGATAGACCTTTTCGGTCAGTGTGGTGTGCGCCTGATAGAACGAGGCCATGTCACGCACCTCTTCGGCCGGGAAGATGTCGTCGGCCGAACCATGCCCATAGAACATGGGAGGCCGACGCTGCGCGAGCCGCTCGTCTCCGGGCAGCGCCCCATGCGCGAGGAATCCGGAGAAGCTGACTGCGGCAGCGTAGCGGTCCGGGTCCAGCCGCAGCATTTCCCCGGCGAGCAGACCGCCTTGGGAAAATCCCATGACGACGATCTTCCGGTCCTCGGGAATGTTGGCCTTCACCCACGACGAAATCGCCTCGCCGGCAATCCGTGCCTGCTCGTCAAGCGATTCACCGGTGGGCACGCCGTCGTATTCCCACTTGCCGAACCACGTGTATCCCATGCCGTATTCGATGGGCGCGCGCAACGACGCATAGTCGCCGCCCGGCGCGCAGTACGTGAGCAGACTCGGCAGATCGTGCTCGTTGGACCCCCACCCGTGCAGCAGCAGGAACACCGGCCCCTCGGATTTCGGATTGATCGACGTGAGCGCGTGCGTGATGTCCATAACAGGCTCCTTCCCCTTGGGTTCCCTCGCTACGTGCGATGATACCGCGTCGCCGCGGGAATCGCCGGACGCAGTCGACCGTCGGTCAGCCTCCGATGAGGAAGTCGAGGACGTTCATGCCGGTGCCGGTCTGGGCCCGGTACAGTTCGGTGTAGCCGCACTGGCTGCAGCTGATGGTGATGAACTTCTTGTTCTGCACGTCGAACAGCTTGGCCAGATTGCCGCCGGTGGCCTGGAACTGGTCGCTGACATAGCTGCGGCATCCGCATTTGGCGCACACGTACTGCTGCTGTTCCATGATGGTGGTTTCCTTTCGTGTTGGTGCGTCCGTTGATCGGCTTTGTCGCCTTTATTGGTTTTGGCTGGACAGGCTGGTGGAGATCTGCTGCTCGACGCGGTCGAACGCCTGCGACAGCAGCATGTTGCCGGGCACGGTGGTCAGCAGAAAGGCGAGCACGGCGGCGATGGCCGCGCCGAGCATGCCCTTGATGATCCTGACGACGATGCGGAACACCGCGTAGGCGACCGCCGCACCGACGGCGACGGTGATCAGCGTGCGCACGGAGTCGGGCAGGCTGCCGTACCACAGCACGATTCTGTCGATGAACGACAGATCGAGTTTGGACAGATCGATGTTCGACAGGTCCAGTTTCGACAGATCAAAGTTGGAGTCCATGCGCTGTTTTCCTTCCGTGCAGATGTCCCGCGGCGTTTCCCGGGCGGTATCGCCCCATCATGCCGCACGCGACCGGGAAATGCGATGAGGGGCATCCCATCGTCGCATTTCCCGCACATGTCGCCGGCACGCGCCGCGGGAGAGCGGACCGGGTCAGGCGGCCGTGCGATTCACAGCCGGATGTCCTGCTCCGGCTGCGCGGGACGCTCGTTGATCTCGGCGAGACCGCTGACGTCCGCGTTGTAGAAGCGCTTGAGATCGTTGCAGAACTTGGCGAGGCTCTCCTTGGACGAATACAGCATGTGGCCGGCCGGATAGTAGGTGAACGCGACGTTGCCGCGCAGCGGCTTGGGCAGGCCGAGATGATCGATGTCGTATTCGGTCTGGAAGAACGGCGTGCACAGGTCGTAGATGCCGTTGCCGATCAGCACCTTGAGCGTGGGCTGGTGGGCGATGGCGGCGGCAAGGTCGGGCAGCACGTTCGGGAACGGGATGTTCCCTCCCCACGAGGACTTGGCGCCGTCGGGCTGGCGATGCCACCACGTCCATCCTTTGCCGGGCTCGGTGGCGCTCCAGTCGAAGTCGGCGAATCCGCGGCGTTCGGGAGTGCGGTCCCAGCCGAGCTCGTCGCGCAGATACGCGTTGCACAGGCTCGAGTACGCCGGATCAAGGAAAGCATCGTCGACCACGAACGTCTCCTCGTCGTTGATGCGGTCGAGGTCGTAGCCAGCGACGCGACCGTCGTAGCGTCCGACGATCTTCTCCTCGTCGCGCAGCAGTTCCTTGCGGAAGCGCATGTCCACGACGCGCAGGTCGGAATCGTAGACGTACTGCGCGTCCAATCCGGTCAGTTCGGCGTATCGCTCGGCGACGCGGCGCTTGGTGGCGTCGTCGAGCGACGCTCCGGCGGCGAGCGCGAGACGCAGCGGACCGTTGGCGAACGCTCGGGCCTGCTGCAGGTGTTTGGCGGTTTCCGTGTCGGAGGCGGCGCGTCCGTGGTATTTGGCGACGGACGCGAAGGTCGGGAAGTAGCCGATGTAGAACTGGTCGGAGGTGTCGAGCGTGTAGGCGTAGTCGAGGATGTTGGAGATGAGCGTGAGGCCGTTGAGCGCGACGCCGTCCTGCTGGAGACGGTATGCGAGGGCGGCCCCGCGCGTGGTGCCGTAGGATTCGCCGAGCACGTACTTGGGCGAGTTCCAGCGGTGGTATTTGCTCAGGTAGGCGCGAATGAACGCGCTGAATCCGGCCACGTCGCCGTCCACCGACCACAGCGAGGGTTTGGCCGCGTCGAGGATTTCGGAGAAGCCGGCGCCGGCTGCGTCGATAAACACCAGGTCGGAGTCGGGCAGCAGCGTGTACGGGTTGTCCTCCAGATGATAGGGCGCCGCGGGCACGGGCGCGGCGTCGGGCACGTCGATGCGCTTGGGGGCGATGGATCCCATGAGCAGGAAAGTGGTGGACGACCCCGGACCGCCGTTGAAGATGAAGGTGACCGGGCGGGCCGGGTCGGTCTGCCCCGAATCGTCGGTCAGGCTGAATGCGGTGAAGAAGATGCTGGCGGCGGGCTTGACCTTGCCGGAGTCGATGTTGATCGTGCCGACGGTGGCGTTGTACCGCAGCTCGCGGCCGTCGATCGCGATGCTGTGCCACGTGGTCTTCTCGTACGGTTCGGGAAGCTTCGGCGTCGCCTTCTGCGCCGCGCCGGCCGCAGTCGCCTGCTGCGTTCCTTGCTGTTCGTTGACTGCATCACCCATGATGACCATCCTTTCCGTGGGGACTTCGCCCCGTTGTATCAGCATACCAGATAATCGAACATTCGTTCGACCAGCGTGTCGAACATTTGATCTAATTACGCCGTCGCCAAACGCGCTCCGCGAACGCCGGCGGCGAACGCTCACGACTTGCGCGGCATGTCCACGTCCGTGTCGACGACGATCGTGACCGGGCCATCGTTGACCAATCCGACGCGCATGTGCGCGCCGAATCGCCCCTCCCGCACCGGCACTCCCCCGGACCGCAATGCCTCGTTGAACTTGATCCACGTCAGGTCGGCGTGTTCGGGCTTGCCGGCACGAATGAAGCTGGGCCGATTGCCCTTGTGCACGTCGGCGAACAGCGTGAACTGCGAAATCGAGAGGATTTCTCCGCCGATGTCCTGAATGGAGCGGTTCATCTTGCCTTGCTCATCCTCGAAGACGCGCAGGTTGAGCACCTTGTGCGCGAGCCACGCGACCTCCGCGTCGCCGTCCGCATCGGAGACCCCCACCAGAATCATGTACCCCGGTCCGATCTGCTGCGGCTCGAACGTGGGATCAAGTGTCCCCAACTCGTTGACGACGTCGACGCTTGCCTGGGACACGCGTTGAATCACAATTCTCATATCGCCGATTATGCCACAGGCCGCGCTCCCGCGGACGAGGCATCTCGCCGCCGTCGCATGCATCCATTCGACAACGACAAGATCGCCGGAGCGGCATCATCGTGCGCCGCGACGCTCGAACCGCAGCGCGAACGCGACCAGCAGCAACACGGCCGCCACGGTGAACGGCATGCCGGCGAGGCCGATGACGTGATAGTTCATGCCGGACATATTCAGCGCCGTGCCTCCGACAAGGGAGCCGACGGCGTTGCCGCCGTTGAACGCGATCTGCACCGCGGCGCCGCCGATGAGTTCGCCGCCGCCCTTGCCGGCTTCGGCCATGAGTAGCATCTGCGGGCCGTTGATGAAGAACAGGCCGAACGCGATCCAGAAGGTGAGCAGTGCGCAAGTCACGAGGTTGCCGGGGACCATGAAGACCAGCAGCAGGCCTACGGCGGAGATCGACTGCCCCACGGCGGCGGTCACCGAATGCAGCCATCGGTCGGCCAGATGGCCGCCGGCGAGTCCGCCGACCACCATGCCGAAGCCGGCGAGCATCATGAGCAGCGGAATGAGCCGGGAATCATAGCCGCCGGTCTTCTGCAGCCACGGCGACACATAGCTCCACCAGCAGAACACGCCGGAATTGCCGACGAACACGGCGCCCAGCACCAGCCACGGGCCGGGCTTGGCGAGGAACCGGAACTGTCCGGCGAGCCCGGCGTCGGGCACGGCCGGGATGAGCGGCATCCACGCCACGGTCAGCGCGATGGTGACGCCGGCGCCGACCGCGAGGATGACGAAGGCCAGCCGCCAGTCGAGGTATTCGGCGAGCAGTGTGCCGGCCGGCACGCCGAGCATGTTGGCGAGCGTCTGCCCGGTGACCATCACGGACACCGCCTTGCCCTCGCGTCCCTTGTCCGCGAGCGCCTTGGCGATCACGGTGCCGGTGCCGAAGAACGCGCCGTGGGGAAGCCCTGCGATGAAGCGGGCGATGACAAGCACCTCGGCGTTCGGCGCGGCCGCGCTCAGGGCGTTGCCGGCGAGCGCAAGCGCCATGAAGAGGATCACCAGATGCTTCGGGCTGGCCTTGCGGCCGAACACCAGCATGGTCACGCCGAAGCACACGCCGATGGCGTACGCGGAGATGAAATGGCCGGCGGTCGGAATGGACACCGCCATGGCGGCCGCCGTCTGCGGCAGGATGCCCATCATCACGAATTCGGCGGCGCCGAGCACGAACGCCCCCGCGGCTATCGCCAGCAGACTTTTCTTCACGACAGGTCTCCCCTCTACTCGTCCGGTCATGTACCCATCGTGCGATGCCTAACATGCGGCAGCGCACCGCCGTATGCACGGCAACGACTCCGCAACGAGTATAGACCGCGGCGCACCGTTCCGTCCGCACGATACGGCGCGGATTCCGTCCTTGGCGTCAACGTAAACAAACGTATTACTGGTTGGCGGCGATTCGCGCCCGACGCTCGTAATGGTCGACGAGCGGAAGGAACAGCTCGTCGACCGTGGCGACGATGTCCGCTTCGGACAAGGGCCGCATGTCGCGCAGGATGATCGCGCGTCCGAGTTCTCCGGGCATGCGCAGCAGCGATTCCGGCAGTTCGCAGGTGATGTCGCCGCGCACGCGCGCGTTGTCGATGGCCATCATGACGCTGGGTTGGTCGCTGATCATCGTGCGCTCGTACAGTTCGTGCGCACTCACGCCGAGCCAGCTGGCGTACACGCCGAATTTGGCCAGCACCATCACCGCGTCGGACTGCTTGCGGTTGAGCTGCAGGAGGATGGAAATGACGTCGCCCCTGAGCGTGCCGGTGTCCGGACGTTCGATGGCGGCGCGGTCACGGTGTTGTCTCACGGCGGCTACGAACAGTTCCGTACGATCCGACCATCGGCGGTACAGCACCGGCTTGCTGGTGTGCGCCCTGGCAGCCACGTTGTCGAAGGTGAACTCCTCGGCGCGGCATGCGGACAGCTGTTCCCATGCGGCCTCCAGAATGGCCGTTTCCAACGTCTTGCCCCGACGACGCGTCTGTTTCGGCTCGTTGTTCGTTTCCATGGCTCATCTCCATATGTGGTATGGGCGTTGCGGCCAACGGTCGCCCGTTCGTCCACATCGCCTTTTTACAAGATACCACGGCGTTTCTTATTTGCGAGTACCTATAATCATCTGTGGTTAATAAGAAACTTATTAGTATCTTAGGTGGGTTGGCTTATGGCTAATGCGAAAGAACGAACCCTGCACCGTTCCCTGATCTGCCTATGCGCCGCCGAACTGGTGATGATGGTCAACACCACAGCATTCAACGTGGCGCTGCCGAACATTGCCGAGACACTCAAAGCCGGCATGGCGCAACAGCAGTGGATCGTATCCAGCTACAATCTCGTCTTCGCGGCCGTGGTGCTGCTGGCCGGGTTCCTTGGCGACCGGCTCGGTCATCTGAAGACCATGCTTGCCGGATTGGGCATGTTCGTCGTCGCGTCCGCGATCGGTCTTATGGCCGGAAACGTGCCGGCGCTGCTCGTCTCGCGATCGATCATGGGCGCCGGCGCGGGCGTGGTCATCCCGATGGGACAGGCGCTGCTGGGCGTCTTGTTCCGGGGCCCCGGATTGTCCCGCGCCATGACCGCGTGGGCGATAGCCGGCACCTTGGGCGTGCCGTTCGGCCCGCTCGTCGGCGGAGTGCTCACCGCGACGCTGGGATGGCGCGGCATCTTCGGATTCGACGGCGTGGTGTTCCTCGCCGTGATCGCGATCATCCGCATGAACGTCCCGCAGACCGGCGGATCGCGCAAGTCCCGGTCGCTGCATGTGCCGTGGACGTCGGTGGCGATGATGTTCGCCGGATTCACCCTGTTCTCGACCGGTCTGGTCAATGCACAGCATGGCGTTCTGGCCGCGGACGCTTGGATTCCGATGACGGTCGGCGCCGCACTGATCGCGGGATTCGTGCTGCACGACCGCGCGTCCCGCAATCCATTGATGGCACTCGACCTGATGCGGGATCCCTCGTTCGCCGCCTGCGCGCCGGCATTGATGATGCTGAACTTCTCGATGTACGGCATCATCTTCATCATGCCGGCTTATCTCGAGACGGTGCTGCGCCATGGCGCGCTGGTCGGAGGCATGCTGTTGATGCCGCTGGTCGTCGCGTCCATCGTGGGGTCGCGGATGAATGATTGGCTCGTCTCCCGGCTCGGCCCGCGCGGCACGAGCCTGCTGGCCTTGGCGTGTCTGGCCGCCGGCATGCTGACAATCGGCGCCGCCATGTGGTGGCCCAATGAAGCGGCGAAACAATCGACGGTCCTGATCGGTCAGCTCATGGCCGGTCTCGGCCTGGGCGCCGGCCAGCCGGCGATGCTGACCTGGGCCATGGGCCGGGTCCCGGTCGAGCAATCCGGCGCCGGTTCCAGTTTGCTGACCGTGTTCCGGCAATTCGGATCCATCATCGGCGTGGGAATCTTCGGCAGCATACAAAGCGGACTATATGCGGCGGGATTCCATGATCTCGCGCAATCCGCCGGACTGAATCCGCAGTCCGCCGGCTCCGTGACGCTGGACTTCCAGCGGGCCGCTGGGTTCGCGGGCGCGACGGGCGACCTGACACGACAGGCGGCGTCCCGCGCCTATGAATCCGCGATGACCGGCAGCTTCACCGCGGCTGCCGCGGTCATCGTCGTCACGCTCGGCATCGTCGCACTGATCTCCCGCGCAACGCCACGGTGACGATCATGCTCGGCGAAGCGACCTCGCTGTTTGAACGGGCGGATCCAATCATCTTCATCGGAGAGGGATCATCCGGCACGATCGCCGACTATGGCGCGCGCCTGTTCGCAAATCTCGGCTTGTTCGTCATCGAATCGCTGGCCCGCCGTCTTGTCAGGCTAAGGTCCGGGACAGATCTGCCCGATCGGAGCCGTTGATCGAACGAAGTACGCGGCATGGGTTGCCGACGGCGACCACGTTCGCGGGAATGTCGCGCGTGACGACCGAACCGGCTCCGATCACCGTGCCATCGCCGATGGTCACGCCGGGCAGCACGATGACGCCTCCTCCCAACCAGCAGCCACGACCGATGCGGATCGGCTTGGCGTATGTGTTCCACCGGTAGTGCGCGTCGCCCGGTTTCCAGCCGTCGACGAGACGGTCGGCAAGTTCGACCGGATGCGTGGCCGTGTACAGCTGTACGTTCGACGCGATGAGCGTGTCCGATCCGATGTCGATCGTGTTGCAGTCGACGAACGTGCAGTTCATATTGACGGACACATTCGCGCCGATGCGGACGTTGCGCCCGTAGTCGCAGATGAACGGCAATCCGACGGATACGTTCTCGCCGACCGAACCAAACAGCGATTCGAGGATCTCCCGCTTGCGTGTCTTCGCGTCGTACGGCAGACGATTGTATTCGGCGAGCAGGCGTCGCGCGGTGTTCTTGTACTCAAGGAATATCGGATCGTGGCAATCGTAGATTTCCCCTGCCATGCACTTGTCCAGCTCGTTCATGCTCGTCATGTCATGCATCCCCTTTGACTGCGGCCTATACACCAACACCAACCATGCTAGCGGCGGCGATCCTCTCAGATTGAAATTCCCGACGTATGCGGTACGCCATGTACCGCATACGGTACGAGGACGGGCTGCGGTGCAATTATCCCAGGCCAGACGTTGACCAGCATATGACCGAAAAGTCATGTCGACGAAAAACCAAGGGCCTTGGAATTACTGGAATCCCAAGGCCATCGACACTACTCAACAATCACTTCTTCGAAACGTTGAGTTTGAACATGATGCCATCGCTTTACGCCATCACGCCGAAACCAGTTCGCCATAAGCGGCGTACTCGTATGAGTGTTCATACAGATACGCGGGAGAGATGTCGATGTCACCGTCACGCCAAGTCAGAATCCCGTGATCGATATGGAAGTCCTCGAACGTCTTCTCATCCCGCAGCGGGGCGAAGGCGGGAACGTCGTCGTACATTTCGGCGAAATCGCACAGGCGCGTCTCGCCCGTGGAGAATGTCACCAGTATGACGTGATCATCCGCGACACGAGCCGAACGAACTCCCGCGCGGGCTCATCCGCATACAGGATGCCATTCACTTCAAACATGACAGATTCCTTCCGATATCTCATATGAGAAAGACCATATTCCGAGCATATTCCCGCAGCAGGAGCTCCGTCACCGGCAATCGGCGGGCACATGGTCATGGTCACGCAAAAAGACCCTCATCCCTTAATAAGTTGGTGAGGAAGACCCCTACCCCATCTTGTTGGTTGGACGGAGCGATAGCATCAGCGGCAGCTTTGATCCGCTCATCGGCGTTTGCCATAGCGACGCCCATCCCCGCCGCGCGCAGCAATGGAACATCGTTGAGCCCATCACCAAAAGCGATGACATTCCTCAAACCAGCGCCCAGGCTTTTTGCCCAGATCTGTGAAGCATACGCCTTGTTCGCATGAGCATTTGAGATTTCCATAACACCGCCGCTGGAATCGGTAACTGTAAAGTCCTTACCAATCAACTCATGGCAACCGTTAATATACTGATCCGCTTTGTACCCGGGTGTTGCCATGACAAGCTCAAGAACCGGAGCATTCGGAATTGACGATATACGTTGAGAATCCGGATCACGCAGTATTCCTCCATGCGCGCGCAGGTCCCAAAATGCCTGATCGCAACCGAATCCTTCCCTGTACTCCCACCCGAATCCAGCCTGCGGATATCTACTTTTCAGCATAGCGATAATGCCAGCGCACTGCCTCTCATCAAGCAGTTCGGAATGAATGACATGGCACGCGGCCGTATCCACAACCTGCGCACCGTTAGATGCAAACAAAGCGGAGAATAAAGGCAATACCGGTCCCAGTACTTGCTTTACCAAGCGAAGCGGACGCGCTGATGCCGCGGCGAAAAGAACGCCGGCATTATTAGCTCGGCCAAGCATGTCTTGCAATCGAGAGGAGACCTGCCCATTCTCATTGAGTAACGTGCCGTCAAGATCGGTAACAACGAGAATTGGCAACTTAAGACTCATAACGGACCCCTATTCGCGCATTACAGCGATGCGCATAATCGAATCTGGCAAGAAGCGCAATTGTAACAGGAATAACCGGCGGCCTTGGAACCGCCGCAATTCCAAGGCCCTTGACGCTATGAGGCAATCACTTCTTAGACGTTGGGGAGATTGAACTCGTCCGATTATTCCTTCTCCAGCAGTCTGTCGTTGAGAATCACGGGCACGTTCTTGATCGCAAACTGCAGTGCGTCGAGCTGGGAGGCGAGCCTCGCCTCGTCCACCACCGGGATGTCGAGCAGCGCGCGGGCGGCGGTGTGCAGATAGTCGTTCAGCGCTTCGATACGGCCGTCCTCAAGCGGGTACGTCGGATCGTTCTCCAACGTGACGTCCAACGCCTTGCGCAGCATCTCATGCTGCGAGACCCCCATGATGGCCGCGCACTGGTCGCGGAACGTCATACGCGAGTTCGACGGCTGACGTTCCCCCAACACCTTCGGGGTCCACGCGCCGTGCTCCCAATCGGCGCGCATGTCGTTCTTGAACAACGACATGTTGTGATCGAATAAAGGAGCCGGCCCAAGAATGCGACCGGTGTGGTTGTCGCGCAGAAAACCGTGGTTGTTGGCATGACGGTCCTGATTGACGATGAACGCATCGAACACGAGCATCGTGCGCATCGCCTCGAACGACTCCGCCGACACCGTGCGGGCGGCTGCGAGGATCTCCGGGAACGAGGCGAGCTGCGTGGCCGCATAGAACGGCACGAATGACACGTCCTTTGAATTCATGGAAGGGCACACCGATGCCAGCTTGCCCTTCCAACGAGCCATCCGGTAGTCGACCGCGTTCACGCCGAGTTTGCGCGCCAGCTGCGAGGCGAGATACTCGGAATACGGCTCCAATCCTGCATTCGCGTACCCTTCGGAACCGGCCTTCCACAATTCCAGCCCGTTGCCCGCATGCCGCCACGCCTTCGGGAACTGGCCGTCCGTCGTCCATTCGCTCGACAGACCTATCGCATGCTTCTCACTCGACGTGTACCCCGTATACGCCACGATGGCGAGCGTCTCGTCCAACGGATTGTCGTACAGATTGATGTCCGCGAACCTGAGATTCTCGTCGTCCCGTTCGATCCAGAACGAATCGTTGACCGACAGTCCCTTGCACAGGTCGATGATGCCCAACGTATCCGCGATGTTCAGTCCGGCCTGCGCAAGGATCTGGGCCGCGAACTCACGGTTCTTCGGAATGGTCCGCCGCTCCAGCCAGGCGGTGAGCTTCGCATCATCGGGCTGAGGGGCCAACGGGAACGGCAGCAGCGTCCGCTTCGACTCGTCGAACCAGCGGATACGGGCCTCGACCTTGCCGGCCAACAATCCTTCACCATATGCGGCATCGAACCGGAGCAGCGGAACATCATACAGGCGCAACACATAACCGGTCATATCCGCCCCTCCAATCAGATGATCAACGCGTATTGAGTCCGTCACGACGCGACTTCATACGACGACAACTGTCTACAGTATAGACAAGGGCCTTGGAATCACTGGAATTCCAAGGCCCTCGATGTTACTCAGCAATCGTTGCGATCACTTTTTCGACACGTTGAACTTGAACTCGACCTTTTCGCCTCACTGTGGCAGAAAACCAATCATGTTCGGCAGCAGTTCGGGACGAAGAGACTTGCGTCGCCCGCCGAAAGGCGCGCCTCACTCCCGTTGTGTGAGCCTGCCGATGATGCGGGCCGAGACCTCGGTGACGGATTCCCTGCTGTACGGCCCTTCGGCCGCGAGCGCACGCATGGCGTACATCGCCCCTCCGATGACGAAGGTGAGGAGGATGTCCTCTTCCTCGGTGGTGTCTTCCGTCAGATAGAACTGTCGCAGGTGTCGTTCTATTTTGTCGTACAGCACGTCCTGCCTGCCGTGGAACAGTATGTCTATGGCGTCTTTTCTCGTGTTCATGGCCGCCGGCACGTTTCCGAGGAAGATCAAAGGGTCGGTGAGCAGCTTGTCCTTGTATGGAAACGCCTCGAAGCATTCATCAAGGACCATGTCCTCAAGTTGGTCCGACAGGTCGAACACGTCGGTGTAGTGATGGTAGAACGTCGACTTGTTGATCAGGGCCTCCGCACAGATGTCGCGCACCCTGACCCGCTCCAGCGGTTGGGTGCGTCGCAATGTCAGGAAGGCCTCACGGATCGCCTTTCGGGTTTTGACAATACGTAGATCCTCCGCCATGCGCGGTCCCTTCGTTTTCGTATCCATGCGGGCGATGTCGATAAGCGACATTTTCGTCCATTGGTCGCATATGCTCCTTGCGACGTTTTCCGTCGGTTGAAGATATACAACTCTGGTTGCTAAATATACATTAGACCAATAATCAACCACGGTCAAATTGCAGCGGTACGGCCGAAATCAGCGCCGGACCTTCGACGGAAAGGAACCTGTTCCTATGGGATTGACCCGAAAACAACGCATTACGGTCATCGTACTGTTGACGGGCACGGTGCTCGCTATTCTCGACCTGTCGTTTCTGTCTCCGGCATTGCCGTCCATCATGGAGGACTTCAGCATCGACGCGACCACGGCCCAGTGGCTGTCGAGCGCGTATTCGCTGGTCGAAGCGTTGATCATCCCACTGTCGGCATACCTGCTCGGACGTTTTTCGACCAAGCGCCTGTTCGTTGCCGCGATGGGCATATTCTCCGCAGGAAGCCTGCTGGCCGCGTGGGGGCCGAATTTCGGAGTCTTGCTCGTCGGCCGCGTCTGTCAGGCGGCATGCACGGGAATTCTGCTGCCCATGGTGATGACCGAGATCGTACTCATCTTCCCTCGCGAACGACGCGGGACGGCCATGGGCCTGATCGGCTTATTGGTGGGATTCGCGCCGGCGATCGGACCGACGGTGTCCGGCCTGTTGATCGATTCCGTCGGCTGGCATGCGCTGTTCCTTATCGTCGGCGTACTTGGCATCATCATTCTCTGCGTCGCAATGGTGGTGCTTGAAACCAAGGAGACGGCCACTCGGACACCGTTCGACGCCTCGTCCGTGGCATTGTCGTCAATCGGACTGCTATGCATACTGTACGGCTTGTCGACGTTCGCATCGACCGACAATACCGTCGTCATCATCTTCCTCATCGTGATCGGCGCCGCTCTCATCGCGTTGTTCGTCGTTCGCCAGTTGAGGCTTGAGCAGCCCATGCTCGACATGCGCGTATTCCGCTCCCGCAGGTTTTCCAGTTCCGTCGCCGTCATCGCGCTCACGCAGGGCGTGTATCTCGGCATCGGCACCGTGCTGCCCCTGTTCGTTCAGATCGTCAGAGGCGAATCCGCCGTGATGAGCGGACTCGTCGTGCTGCCCGGCGCTCTGCTCAGCGCGGCGATGGCGCTGGTATCCGGCAAACTGTACGACCGGTTCGGCGTGCATGTCCCGGCTCGGGCAGGCAGTGTGTGCACCCTCGCCGGCATCGCGCTGCTTGCCACGATGCCGATGAACACCGGCATGCCGGTCGTCGCCATCGCCTATGCCCTGTGCTCGGTAGGCGTGCAGCTGATTATCACGCCCTGCAACACATGGGGCATCAATTCGTTGAGCAATGCTCTCGTGCGCCATGCGAATGCCGCCGCCCAGACCTCAAACCAGATCAGCAATTCCTTCATGGTCGCGCTGATCATATCGTTCTCCGCGCTATCCTCCGTGATCGCGCCCACGGCCACGGAACTCGAAGCGGCATACTACGGCGACAAAATCGCGTTCATCGCCGCCGCGGCGATTCTGCTGGCGCTGGCGGCATTCATCGCGATCTTCATACGCGACCGCAAAACCGACACCATCGTCGGATAGGAATGCCCGACCCGTTGTCCAAAAGGACACACGCCAACCGAATCACATCATCTGTCCTCCATTACAAGTCCCATCACAGAAAGGAACATCATGACCGATACCACCAACAGCAACGCACCGTTGCTTGACATCAACGGGAGCGACATCCTGTTCAAACCGGCGAACCCATTGAATCAGGCCAAGCCTCCGATTCCTCCATTGGGGACGCGAACTGTCCTCTACCGGGAGGGAAGCGTCAACGCCAAGGGAGCCATGAAGCTGCCGATCGACATCGAATGCCTGGAGGACATCCCGATCGAACTGCGCGACGGCACGGTCATCTACGGTGATTTATGGCGCAGGCAGGGCAACACCCGCACCCCGGTCATTCTCGTCTATTCCCCCTACAGCAAGCGCGGCGGCCCGTTCAACGCCAACTACGATGTGACCAGCACCGGATTCCCCAAGGATCAGGTATCCGGCCTGCAACGCTTCGAATCGCCCGACCCGGCCTACTGGTGCAGGTATGGATATGCGATCTGCGTGGTGGACGAGCGGGGCATCGGCCACTCCGGCGGCGACATGTACTTCATGGGTACTCAGGCCGGACGGGACGTGCATGACACCATCGAATACATCGCGCGCCAGGACTGGTGCACCGGAAAGGTATGCATGATGGGCAATTCGCAGCTCGCCATGATCCAATGGGCCGCCGCAGCCGCCAAACCGGCCCATCTGGCCGCGATCGCCCCGTGGGA
The DNA here is from genome assembly GCF_019331735.1 of Bifidobacterium miconis. Lineage (GTDB taxonomy): Bacteria > Actinomycetota > Actinomycetes > Actinomycetales > Bifidobacteriaceae > Bifidobacterium > Bifidobacterium miconis. The sequence continues at coordinate 61,592 of NZ_JAHBBH010000010.1, read as the reverse complement.
GGGTCTCACCGACGAGTACCGCGACGTGGTGTGCCGCGGCGGCATCCCCAACGGCACGTTCCACGACATCGACATCGTCGGCTTCCTGTACGGGCAGAGCCGATTCGAGGATGTGACCGGCATGCTCGAACAGCACCCGCTCGTGGACGACTACTGGACCGACAAGATCCCCGATCTCGAACACGTCACCGTCCCCGCCTATGTGGTGGCCAGTTGGACGCATCCGATCCACACCCGCAGCACACTCTCCGGATTCAAACGACTCGGATCGAAGGACAAATGGCTGCGCATCCACGACACCCACGAATGGGGCGACCTCGACACCCGGGAGAACTGCGACGATCTGCGCCGCTTCTTCGACCACTATCTCAAGGGCATCGACAACGGATGGGAGCAGACGCCGCGCGTACGCTATTCACGGCTTGACGTGGGAGCCAAACACAACCTGTTCTCCACGTCCGACGACTACCCCTGCGTGCAGACCGAAACGATGGAACTGCACCTGAACGCCTCGGACGGCACCATGAACGAACAGCAGGCCGCACTGGAATCCAGCGCCGAATACGATGCCGTCAGTCGTGACATGAGCGCCGTCGCACGCTTCGAATACCGGATTCCCCGGGACATGGAAATCCACGGGCCGCTCAACGCCCGCCTATGGATGAGCACCGACGCCGGCGACGACATGGATCTGTTCGCCCAGCTGTACAAGAAGGATGCGAAGGGCAAGGTGTTGTACCACGTGGTCTTCCCCGGCTTGGAGAAGAAACTGCGCATGATGATAGCCCTCACACCGAAGGGTAAGCAGCTGCCCGGCGGGCCGATCTACGTTGGCCCCAACGGCCGACTGCGCGCATCGCATCGCGAACTCGATACGAAACGATCGACGCCGACCGAGCCGTACATGACCTACACGAACCCGCAGCCGGTCACCCCGTTCGTACCGGTGCAGGTCGATCTGGGATTGTGGCCGACCGATATGCTCCTGCATGAAGGGGAGACCCTGGTGCTGGAAATCGGCGGACACGCTTGCGGTCCGGTGGCCGAGGCCCGCGCCAGCGACGAGGCGCCGGACGCACAGCTGCCCACCGTCAATCAGGGCAGGCACACCGTGCATACGGGCGGCGTCTACGACAGCGTTCTGCTCATGCCGATCGTAAAACAGTGACATCGGATCAACATCCGAAGAGCTCTGCATGACGAAATAGTCGAGGGCCTTGGAATCGCTGGAATTCCAAGGCCCTCAACACTGCTCAACAACTACTTCTTGGAAACGTTGAACTTGAACTCGACCGGCTTGCCCTTCTGCAACAGTCGCTCGTTTCCACGCATTGATCTCAGTCATCCGCCGTGACAGCGAGTCTGATGGCAATGTACCGGTATTCCTGAGTAAGACCACGCGAAACTCCACGAGTCGGGATGCACGACGGATGAACAACGCCTTATCATCCTTGGTGTTGGCACCCTCGGCGATGGGGTCGCCTGTCCGGAATGGCGGATATGAGTTGAGACATGGAGACCTCACATGCCGATCCGCCGCCCGTTGCGTCTAAGCCGCGGGACGACGTCGAGTCTGCCATCGAGCGCGCGCTCATCGATCTGCTCAACGAAGGCGCCGATCCATCCGGCCCGGCGGGACGCGTCGAGCTGCCATCGGTCAAGACGCTATGCGCGAAAGCGTTCGTGGCGCGCAGCACATTCTATGCGCACTACCACCACGTTGGCGAGGTGCTCGAGACGTTGGAACGTCGACTGGTGAGGGACCTCGAGGAGCTGAACGAGCCGCTGACCGTCAGGGATGCCGATGGCGGGGATGCGCACGGAGCAGCGCGCGTCACGCTCATGCCCACGCTGGACTACATCCGGGCCAACGAGGATGCGTTCCACGCGCTGCTCGTCTCGGCGCCCGACGTTCGGTTCATTGAACGATGGAAGGACGCCATCAAGCGGCAATGCAGACTGCGGATGACCGACGGCGGTGAGGCGCCACGGGCGGAAGGTCCGCGCCGTCCCACCGTCAACCGCGAGTTGATTCTGGAGATCGTCGCCTCATCGATGGTGTCGGCCACCACGTTCTGGCTGCACGACCCATCCAAGGTACACGAGCAGGGAGTGGACGGAATCGTCAACACGGTGTTCGGCGCACTGGACGCACTGATCGTGCCGTGACGTGCGCCGTTTCAGCTCAGCAGGATCGTCTCGGGACGATTCGCCGTGTCGTGGCAGGCGATCGACCGCACGCATAGCGGCGACAGGCTCTGCTCGCGGATCCATTCGAGCGAGGAGCGCTGCGCGTGACGGTCGTAGACGATGCCCGACGTAACCATGTCCCTCCATGATCGCGTGGCGTAGCCGCCGTCGGCGAACAGCAGTACGTACCGGCCCGACGGCGCCGTGATCTTCATGGCCACCTGACCGTCGGTGTGGCCGGGGATGTTGATGAGCTGCACGCTGCGGTCGCCGAACAGGTCGTAGGATCGTCCGGCGGGGCCCTCATGGTCGTTCCAGTCGTACAGGTCGAGGTCGATTCCCCTCCACCACGAGGCATTGAAGCGCACGAGGCTGTTCGGGAACCGTGTGGCGCACCGCATCTCGTCCCTGGATACCATGATGCGCCGGGCGTTCCTCACGCCGCGCAGTCCATTCGCGTGGTCGCAATCGAGATGGGAGATCGCCACCACGTCGAGATCAGCCGGGGACAGGCCCTGCGCGGCCAGCTGCTCAGGCACGGTCATCCCCGTACCCACTACACCCTGGTTGACCCGGTACAGGGACCATGAGCCGAGAGAGCGGATCTGCGCCCCACGGTCGTAGACGCCGTCCGGGCTCATGTCCCGTCCCCAGCCGGTGTCGAACAGGATACAGCCGTGCGGCGTGGTGACGAGGAACGCGCACACGGGCAGCCATATGCGCTTGGACGCGGGCACGAAAAAGCCCGAACCGCGGACCAGTCCGCATCCGTTGCCGAAAGGCAGATCCGGTGAGACACGAACACGGCCGGCCACCATAACCTGAATGGAGATTGCTGAGTTGTTGGCACTGTTGTTGGTCATGGCTCCATTACAGAACGCCGTGCGATGGAGAGGCTTCGTTTCGCGCTACACAAAACGCGATTATGTCCACGATTGGCACCTGTGGCTTTCTCTCCGATCCAATCGTCCGTCACACCGGGCGCAGACCCCGGCGATGCACCGTTCCCAACACAGACCACGCCGCAACGGCCGGCGCCCCCCATTTGACAAGGGCCTTGGAATCACTGGAATTCCAAGGCCCTCGCACTATTCAACAACTACTTCTTGGACACGTTGAACTTGAACTCGACGATGTCGCCGTCCTGCATGACGTAGTCGCGGCCTTCCTGGCGGAGCTTGCCTTCCTCCTTGATCTTGACCATCGAGCCTTCGGCGGCGACGAAGTCGTCGTAGGAGACGATGTCGGCTTTGATGAAGCCCTTTTCGAAGTCGGTGTGGATGACGCCGGCGGCCTGCGGGGCGGTCCAGCCCTTGTGGATCTGCCAGGCGCGCACTTCCTTTTCACCGGCGGTCAGGAAGGTCTGCAGGCCGAGGATGTCGAATCCGACGCGGGCCAGCTGGTCGAGGCCCGACTCGGCAAGACCGGCGTCGGCGAGCATCTCGCGGGCATCGGCTTCGTCGAGGTCCGTGAGGTCCGCCTCGAACTGGGCGTTGAGGAACACGGCCGGCGCGGGCGCGACGGACGCGGCGAGCTTCGTCTTGAGCTCGTCGTTGGACAGCTCGTCGTCGTCCACGTTGAACACGTAGATGAACGGCTTGGCGGTCATGAGGTGCAGGTCGTAGATGTCGTCCTTGTTGATCTTGCCGGCGGCGGCCGCATGGTCGATCGTCTCGCCGTTCTCGAGGATGGCCTTCGCCTTCTTGACGGCCTCGAGGTACGCGGGCTCGATCTTCTTGCCGCGCAGGTCCTTTTCGAGCTTCGGCAGCGCGTTCTCGATGGTCTGCATGTCGGCGAGGATCAGCTCGGTGTTGATCGTGTCGATGTCGTCGGCCGGGTCGACCTTGCCGTTGACGTGGACGATGTCGTCGTCCTTGAACGCGCGCACGACCTCGCAGATCGCGTCCGCCTCGCGGATGTTGGCGAGGAACTTGTTGCCCAGGCCTTCGCCTTCCGAAGCGCCCTTGACGATGCCGGCGATGTCGACGAACGTGACGGTGGCGGGCACGATCTTCTCGGTGTGCACGAGCTCGGCGAGCACGGGCAGGCGCTTGTCGGGCAGCGGCACGATGCCGGTGTTCGGCTCGATGGTGGCGAACGGGTAGTTTTCCGCGAGAACATTATTGCGCGTCAGCGCGTTGAACATGGTCGACTTGCCGACGTTCGGCAGGCCGACGATTCCGATAGTAAGAGACATGGTGCCCACACTACCTTCCCGTCTTGTCATTGCGTTGCGGCCGCGGTCACGGCAACCTCGAGGTCGCGGCAGTGTTCCGCCCGCGCCGCAGAACATGCGCCGTGCAACGCAAGTCCCGGCACGGCATGAGTCAGCGGACCGGCGCAGCCAGTGCGATCGGCGCGATCACTCCGCGCAAACCGCCTCCTGCGCCAGGAAACTGTCGAGATACCGTTCGGGCCCGTGCGAGGCGAGGAACGCCTCCACTTCGTCCGGCGTGCGGGCGAAGTCGCTGATCAGCCTGGTTTTGCCGTCCGGGTCGACCTTGAGATCGTCCTCGATGCGCACGCCGATGCCGCGGTAGCGTTCGGGCACAAGCTCGTCGGCCGCGTCGAAATACAGTCCCGGTTCGAGCGTGAACACCATGCCCGGCCTGAGCGGCGCATCCGGATAGTATTCGTTGCGCGAACGGTACGCATCGTGCACGTCCAGCCCCATGTGATGGCCGGTGCCGTGATACAGCCAGCGGTAGTGCTGGTGCCCGTCGGGGCGCAGCGCCTCCTCGACGCTGACCGGCAGGATGCCGAGCCGGTGCAGCGAGCGCGCGACGGAGGCGAGCGCCGCGTCGAGCATGTCGTGGTAGACGGCTCCCGGCTTGTTGGCCGCGTCGATGGCCGCATTGGAGGCGTCGAGCACGGCTTGGTAGATCTCGCGCTGCGGTTCGGTGAATTTCCCGTTGATCGGGAAGGTGCGCGTGATGTCGGCAGCGTACAGCGAGTCGAGTTCGATGCCGGCATCGAGGAGGAACAGTTCGCCGTCCTTCAGGGCGTGGTCGTTGGCGTGGTAGTCGAGGATCGTGGCGCGCGGTCCGGATGCGGCGTTGGTGCCGAAGGAAATGCCGTTGCCCTCGTAGCGGCACGAGTGGGTGAAGGTCGCCTCCAGCAGACGTTCGCCGCGCTTGACCCGCCGTGCGATGGGCAGGATGTCGGCCACGCGTTCGAAGCCGCGTTTGGTCGCGTCGACCGCCTTGACGATTTCGGCGACTTCGCGCGGCGTTTTGATGATGCGGCACTCGTCGGAGCGTTCCTCGAGCACGGCATCCGCGCCGTGGTTGGCGTCCGCATCCCCCAGGCCAGTCTCTTCGCGGATGCGGTCGACGGTCGCGTCGATGGCCGGATCGTAGCCGCGCAGCACGCGGACGCGGATGCCGTCCGGGCCGGCGCCTGCGCGCAGCGCGTTCTCGAATCCGGTCATGTCGCGGACGTCGAGTCCGGTCATGACGTGGAAGTCTTCGGACAGCGGACGCGGTCCGACCCAGAATTCGCCGTGCTTGGCGTCGGAGAAGAACCGCGGATTCGTCCGGTCGATCGTCGGTTCGAGATAGATCGTCGCATGATGGCCGACCGTGCCGTCCGCTTCGATCGTCGGATCGATGACGAGCGCGGCTCCGGCTTCCAGATCGCGGCCGAGTCCGGTCATGTGCGCGAACGCGCTGCCCGTGCGGAACAGGAAATCGGTGTCCCATGTGCGATGGCGCACCGCGCCCGCGGGAATCACGAGACGCTCGCCGGGCAGTTTGGCGGCGAGTTCGGCGCGGTGCTTTGCCGCGTCGTCGGCGAACGGGCTGCGTTCGGCCGGCCGCTTGTTCGGGTTCGCTCCCCAATGGCTGTAGATGATGTCCTCAAATCCTTTGCCGTCCAGCCGCAGGCCGCCGGCCCGCTTGCCCGTTTCGGGTTCGGTGCCGTTGTCTGCGGCGGCTTCGCGCAATGTGCGCAGCGTCTGCGCATCGTAGTGATATGGCTCGCTCATCGTGTCTCCCGTCTGGTTACGGTTGCATTGTATGCCGCAGCCGGCATTCCGGAACGACGGCTGCGTTACGCTGTTGTCATCCGCCGAGTTTCCAGGAGGGCATCCAATGGACGAGATCATGCTCACCGACCGGCAGGCCGTCGACCGCGACGCCGCGCTGCTGGTCATCGGCAACACCGGCACCGTGGAGTTCGATCTCGATCTGCCGACGAGCGGCGCGAACGGATCGGCGATCGCATGGTCGAGCGGCGACGAACGGTGGGTCGAACCGGACGGCGCCGTGTACCGGCCCGAATACGGCCGCGGATACCGCGACGTCGCGCTCACGGCGACGGTGACGCGCGGCGCGGCGAGCGCGACGCGCACGTTCACGGTGCGCGTGCTCGAACAGCGCAACCGGATCGTCGTACGCGACGTGTTCCCCATCGTCATGACCGTGCAGGCCGGCTCGACGTACGATCTGCCGACGTACACCGCCGTGCGCACGGACGACGGCATGCTGGTCTCGCAGCGCATCGACTGGCATGACGGCATCGAACACACGGCGGCGCGGCCTGCGCACGACGGCGACGGACCGCATGCGCTGCATTGGCACGGCGTGATCGACGGCACGGACGTGCCCGTGACCGCGACCGTGCATGTGACCGACCATGATCCCGATCGTCCCGTGGACGCCGCCGTGCGTCGCACACCGATTCCGATCGACCATGTGCGTCTGGACGGCGACGGCGTACTGGCGCGCGACCAACGCGCCAGAATCGCCTATCTGCGCGGCGTGGACGACGACCGGCTGCTGGTCGAGTTCCGCCGTGCGGCCGGGCTCGACACGCGCGGCGCGCAGCCGATGACCGGCTGGGACGCGCCGGATTCGCTGCTGCGCGGGCATACGACCGGACATACGCTGTCTGCCTATGCGCTGGCGTATGCGGCCAGCGGCGACCGCGTGCTCAAAGCCAAGCTCGACTATGTGGTGGACGCGCTGGCCGAAGTGCAGCGGGCGTTCGCGCGCAGGCCCAGCGCGCACCCCGGCTTCCTGTCGGCCTACGACGAGACGCAGTTCGACCGGCTCGAGGAGTATGCGCCGTATCCGACGATCTGGGCCCCGTATTACACGCTGCACAAGATCCTCGCCGGCCTGCTCGACGCGTACCGCCACGCGGGCAGCGCCGCGGCGCTCGACGTGGCGCGCGGCATCGGCGACTGGACGCATGCGCGGCTGTCGAAACTCTCCCGTGAGCGGCTGCAACGCATGTGGAGCCTGTACATCGCCGGCGAGTTCGGCGGGATGAACGAGTCGCTGGCCGACCTGTACGCGATCACCGGCGACGAGCGCCATCTGGCTGCGGCGCGCATGTTCGACAACGATCGGCTGATGACGCCGATGCGCCAGCATGTGGACGCGCTGGGAGGCATGCACGCGAACCAGCACATTCCGCAGGTCATCGGATCGGTGCGCCTCTTCGAGACGACCGGCCTGCCCCGGTATCTCGATCAGGCGCGGTTCTTCGCGGACGCGGTGATCTCCCATCACTGCTATGCGATGGGCGGCACCGGGCATGGCGAGATGTTCGACCAGCCGGACGTGATCGGCGCGGCACTGGCCGACGACACGGCGGAAAGCTGCGCCACGTACAATCTGCTCAAGCTCGTCGCGATGCTGGACTCGCACGTGCCGCGACCGGAATACGCCGACTATGCCGAGCACGCGACGATCAACCACGTCGCCGCGACCTGCGATCACCGCCCCGGTCAGGCCGGCAACGGCGGCAGCATATACTTCATGCCCACGCAGCCGGGCGGCCGCAAGGACATCGACACGGCGGAGAACAGCTGCTGCCACGGCACTGGCCTGGAATCGCATTTTCTTGTCGCAGCCGGCGCATATGCCACGGACCGGGATGCGCTGTACGTGCGACGGTATCTCAACGGCGCGCTCGACGACGACGCGGCGCGGCTAACCGTGCGCGTGGACGATGCGGCGCCCGAACGGGTGACGATCGACGTCGAACGGCTGGACCGCGACGTGCTGTGCCTGCGCGTGCCCGGCTGGAGCGCGGACGGTTCGGTGACGGTTGCGGCGAACGGCTCGGCCGTGCCCGACGCCGTGGTCGAGCTGTCGCGCACGGCGGCCGGCGACCTCGCGCTGCACGCGGATCAGCTGGGACTCGGCTCGTGGGGCGGCGTGCGGCTCGAGCTTGGATTCGCGCCGCGCATGCGTCTGATCGCCACACCCGACCGGCCCGAACTGGCGGCGGTGGCATGGGGACCGTATGCGCTCGCCGCATTGGACGACGGCGAACGGCTGCTCGATGTCGCGGTGGCCGCCGATGATCCGGATGCGGCGTTCCGCCACGAGCCGGGCACGCTGGATTTCACGCATGTCGCGACCGGACTGCGGTTCGTGCCGCTCTGGCGGCTCGGCGACGAGCGCTACCACCTGTACGTGCGCACGCGACCGCAAGCCTGATGGCGTGCCGCGCACGCCCTCGCCGCTCAGTTCATCGGAATCGTCAATCGCACCGAATCGAGGTCAATCGCAAAGTCCGACAACGGCACGGCGGCGAGGCGCTTCGAGTTGTTGTAGACCGCGAGCGCGAGCCGGTGCCCGGCGCGCACGGTCCAGTCGGTGGCGAGCAGGTCGAACGACACGTCCATCCATGCGCCGACCGGCGTGGGCGTGAATTCGGCGAACGAGTCCTTGTGCGCGGTGGCGATCCAGCCGCGCGTGACCATGTTCTGCATCTCGTGCGACTTGCGCGGCACGCACACGGGGAAGATCGCCTTGTCGTCGTCGGACGTGCCGCCGGCTGGCTGCCGCTTTTCCTTGAGTTCGACGAGCGCGTGGATGTCTTCGCTCACCTGCACGTAGTTGCCTTCGCCGTATTCGATGAGGGACGCACACAGGTTGGTGTCGGCGGCGCTCGCCTTGACGCGCAGGCTGATCCGCGGTGTGCCGGAGATGTGCCGGTCGCGCTCCAGCGGCGCGCCGACGGCCAGCAGCCGGTCGTCGTGCGCGGCGTGCGATTCGGCGTACGTCGTGAGTTCCCTGATGCGCGCGCCCTTGATCGTGGCGACGTGCGCCGGCTCGTTCGTCGCGTCGGATGACGCGTGATCGTCGTCGACGCCGTCGTCCGCGATGTCGGCCAGTTCGAGCCGAGCGTCGGCGGCACCGGCGGCGTCCGCATCCGCGTTTCCGCACGCCGCGCGCACGCCGAACGTGCGCGGCGCGGCTCCCGGCACGGGCCAGCTCGCGTATTCGTGCCAGTTGCCGTCCGGGTCCTCGATCGAGGCTTCGGGCTCGTCCATGATGCCGTTGTCGATGCCCTTGAGCCAGTAGTCGAACCAGCGTTCCAAGGTCTCGAGCCACATGTCGTGCCGCACGTCGAACGGGTCGTCGTGCGCGTACTGGTGCAGCCAGATCTTGCGCGGCACGCCGTGCTCCCCCAGCGCCTTCCAATACGAGTCGACTTGGTTCATCATCACGTTGAGGTCGTTGACGCCGTGTACGAGGAACACGCTGGCCTTGAACCGGTCGACGTGCGCGCGGTAGTCGCGTTCGGCCCAGAATTCGTTGGTGCTGCGGTGTTTCTTGTCGGCTCCGTCGTGCAGGCGCTGCCAGCCGCCCTTGGTGTTGAACCGCTGGAGTTTGCCGTCGGCGGTGGACTGCAGGGTGACGGCGAAGTTGTCGGGTTCGAACCAGCCGCCGTCCGCGTCGTCGCCGTTGAGCAGCGCGCCGTGCGGGTGGTACCAGTCGTACTGGCTGGAGATCGCGGAGATCGGCACGATGGTCTTGAGCCCGTCGATGCCGGTGGCGGCCATGCCGTTGGGCACGGAACCGTCGTAGGATTTGCCGATCGCGCCGACGAGCCCGGACGCCCAGTAGGCGGTCATCTCGTTGTCCGGAGTGCGCCGGTCGCGCGTCATGTAGCCTTTGGCGCGCCCGTTGAGCCAGTCGACGACCGCGTTCGCGGAGGCGATGTCCTTGGGGCCGCCGATGTCGCAGAATCCCTCGGACAGCGCGGTGCCGGACGTGCTGAGCAGGATGACCGCGTAGCCGCGCGGCACGAAGTAGTTGTCGTAGAAGAACGGGAACAGCTTGAGCGGGCTGTTCCACTTGTCCTCCGGATGCGAGTATTCGAACTTCTCGCCGTGCCGGTCGTACAGCTCGTAATACGGGCTCGGGTCCATGATGACGGGGATGTTCGCCGTGCCGTCGAGTTCGCGCGGGCGGATGATGTCGGCGCGCACCAGATCGTTGCGTCCGTCCGCATCGCCGTCGAACGGCAGTTCGATGTACACGAATTCGCGGATCGCGTTTTCGTACGAGTATTGCATGTCGCTCATGCGACGGTCTTCCTTTCGTGAGTGCGGCCGATGCGGCCGATCGGCGACCGGCCGATGGCGGCGCCATGGCCGACGCCCACCCTATCGCCGTCCGGCGGTCGGCGTACGGGCCGCGTTCAGCATTCGACGACGTTGACGGCAAGCCCGCCCTGCGACGTCTCCTTGTACTTGGCCATCATGTCCTCGCCCGTGTCCTTCATGGTCTTGATGGCCTGGTCGAGCGTGACGATGTGCGATCCGTCGCCGAGCATGGCCATGCGCACCGCGTTGATGGCGGTGTTCGCGGCCATCGCGTTGCGTTCGATGCACGGGATCTGCACGAGGCCGCCGACCGGGTCGCAGGTGAGGCCGAGGTTATGTTCGATGCCGATTTCGGCCGCGTTCTCGACCTGCGCGGACGTGCCGCCGACCACGGCGCACAGTCCTGCCGCGGCCATCGAGCAGGCCGAGCCGACCTCGCCCTGGCAGCCGACCTCCGCGCCGGAGATCGACGCGTTGCGCTTGAACAGGTAGCCGACCGCGCCGGCGGTGAGCAGGAACGTGACGATGCCGTCCTCGTCGGCCGAATCGACGAAATGCCAGTAGTATTCGAGCACGGCCGGGATGATGCCGGCCGAGCCGTTGGTCGGCGCGGTCACGATGCGCCCGCCGCCCGCGTTCTCCTCGCTCACGGCGAGCGCGAACAGGTTGACCCATGCCGCGTCGGACGATTCGAGCACCGCGTCCGAACGCCGGCGACGGTTGAGCAGGTCGCTGTTGGCGGACAGCCGCGCGTACATCTTGGGCGCGCGGCGCGGCACGTCGAGTCCGCCGGGCAGCGTCTTCGCGGGACTCATGCAGCCGTTGAGCACGCACTCGTGCATCGTCGTCCACACGCGCAGCAGTTCGGCACGCACCTGTTCGGCGGGGCGCATCGCGATTTCGTTCGCCCAGACGATGTCGGCGATGGGCATGCGCTCGCGTTTGCAGATGGCGAGCAGTTCGCTGCCGGTCGTGAAGTTGTACGGCACGCGCGGTCCGAAGTCGACGGACGACGATTCGTCCTCGTCGGCGAACGACGTGCCCGCCGGCGGCCTGTCGTGGATGCCGATCATGAGGTCGCCCGGGTGCCCCTTGCGGATGAAGCCGCCGCCGATCGAATACCAGACCTGTTCGTCGACGAGGTTGCCGGACGCGTCGAACGCCTGGAACCGCATGCCGTTGGGGTGGGCAGCCATGCGCTGCCACAGTTCGAAGACGACGTCGTGCTCGTAGTCGAAGGCGATGTCCTTGACCCCGGCGAGTTTGAGCCGGCCGGTTTGCTCGCATTCCTGCTTGATGGAGAGCACGTGGTTGGTGTCGACGGTGGCCGGGAGACCTCCTTCGAGTCCGGCGACGGAGGCGCGGTCGGTGCCGTGGCCCATGCCGGTCAGGGCGAGCGAGCCGTACAGTGTGGTGCGCACGCGTGCGACGCGGTCGATCAGTCCGTCGGAGACAAGCGACGCGGCGAATTCGTGCGCGGCGCACATCGGTCCGACCGTGTGCGACGAGCTGGGTCCCACGCCGATTTTGAACATGTCGAGGATGCTGAACATGCGGTGCTCCTTCCGTTGCCGTTGATCGTGCGGCCGACATGGTTGGTGCCGGCCGTTCGCGCGCGTTGGTGCCGTTGGAGGACAGGTTATGCCTCGATCGCGTCCACCGCGTTAATGACCGCGCCGCGGAAGCCGTCCTTTTCGAGCTGGACGACGCCGCGGATCGTGGTGCCGCCGGGCGAGCAGACGGCGTCCTTCATCGCGCCGGGGTGCGTTTCGGTGGCCATGTACAGCGCGCCCACGCCTTCGACCATCTTGGCGGCCATGCGGTAGGCGGCGGCGCGCTGGAGACCGTATTTGACGCCGGCGTCGCCGAGCGCCTCGATGTACATGTCGGTGAACGCGGGCGCGCAGCCGGCGATGCACATGGCGATGTTCATATGCGCGGCGTCGACGCGTTCGATGAGGCTGATCGGCGCGAACAGGGCCTCGAACGTCGCGTTCTGCGCGTCGGTGAGCGTGTTGTCCGCTTCGGTGACGAGCACGCCCTTGCCGACGGCCATCGGCGTGTTCGGGATCGTGCACTGCACGTGCGCGTCCGCGAACGCGTCGCCGAACAGGTCGCGGTATTTCGCGAGATCCCAGCCGGCGGCGATCGACACGACGAATTTGCCGGGCTTGGCCAGCTCGTCGACGATCGGTCCGACGACGGACTCGATCTGGTACGGCTTGATCGCGACGATCACGACGTCGGCCGCGGCGGCGACTTCGGTCGCGTTGCGCAGCGGGCGCGCGCCGATTTCGGCCGTGGTGCGTTCGAGCTTGTCCCAATGCGCGGCGCAGGCGACGATGCGGCCGCCGTCGACGACGCCCGCGTCGACGAGCCCGCGCGCGATGGCCTGGGCCATGTTGCCGTAGCCGATGAATCCGATGGTGATGTCCATGCTCATGGTGTGTCCTTTCGTTGCGTACGTGGCGGATGCCGTGCGGCTTGTCAGAACAGCGGTTCCAGATCGCCGCGGTTCAGTGCTTCCGCGTACAGATGCTTGAACACGCGGTCGCCGTGGTTGCCGTCGTGCTCGAACTCGTTGGTGACCCAGGCGTGCGCGTTGCCGACGCGGCTGAGCGTGTCGAGCTGCATGCCGGAGTCGACGTACATGTCGTCGAAATACACGGCCGCCTGCAATGGCACTTCGTTGCGGGCCAGCTGGTCGGCGTCGTAGATCACGCCGAACTTGGTGTCCTCCATGAGCAAGTCCATGGCCGGCTTGAACGGGCGCAGCGCGCGCTCCTGTTCGAACATCCACGGGAACATCGCCTCGCCGGTGAAGTTGAGCGGACGCACGCCGGCGGCGAATTCGGGCTTCGTGTCGCGCACGCGCTGCGCGGCCCAGCGGATCGGCTCGTTCATCTCGCCGTTCGCGTAGATGAACTCCTGCAGCGGCCAGTACAGCGGGCGCGACGACGTGGCCGCCTCCACGCGCGACAGGAACTCGTCGGACAGCGGCGAACCGGCGCTGGCGGAGCCGTCGCCGTCGAGGAACGCGGCGTCGAAGATCCAGTGCACGCGTTCGAAGCTCGGCTTCATGCCAAAGTCGGAGCCGAGGCACTGCAGGCGTTCCACGGTGAACGGGTCGCCGTTCGGCAGCGTCACGTCGCCGCCGGCAAGGCGGTCGGCCACGGCGGCCACACGTTCGACGTCCTGGGGGTAGCGTTCGTAGAACTGCGCGGTCTTGCGCACCATGCGCGGGAACGTGTGCTCGTACACTTCGGCCGCGTCGGCCGGCACGTGCGGGATGCCGCCGCACGTGAAGCTCGCGGCCACGCCGGCCGGGAACAGCGACAGGTAGGTGAGCGTGAGGAAGCCGCCGTAGCTTTGGCCGAGCGTCACCCACTTCGCGCCGGCGAACTCGGTGCGGCGCAGGTGTTCGAAGTCGCGCACGATCGAATCGGCGAGGAACAGCTTGAGATAGTCGGCCTGCGCGCGGGCGCCTGCCGGGGCGAGTCGTGCCATGACCTGCGTGTCGACGCGGTTGGAGCGTCCGGTGCCGCGCTGGTCGGGCAAGACGACGCGGAAGTGCTTGATCGCCTCCGCGATCCAGCCGTCGGAGCTCGGGCTGAGCGGGCGCGGGCTTTCGCCGCCCGGGCCTCCCTGCAGGTAGACGAGCAGCGGCAGGTCGTCGTGCACGTGTTCGGGCGCGGTGACCACGCGGTAGAACAGGCTGATCGACTCGCCGTCGAAGCCTCGGCCCGGCTCGTGCCCGGTCCAGTCGAGCGGCACTTTGATCGAATGGTCCTCAACGTGCAGTCCCGGCACGTAGTATTCGGCAAGCAACGTCATTGCGCTATTCCTTTCCTTGGCTTCCGCGGCGGCGTTCTCCGCGGAACGTGTCCGCAAGACCTTCGCGGTCCCGCGAACGCTCTCGGCGGATCCGTGATGTCCTCCATATCAGCCGCACGCGGGGACAACCAAGCCGTTCGCGATCGTATCGCGGGCCTGTTCCGTCTGCCGTCAGGTCCACTGCCCTGCCGTCTGCCACGCGTCGTTCCCCTGCTTCATCCCGACGCATGATGGCCGTACGGATGATGGCGCGCTACGCTGGACGGTCATGGACATGACGCGACGACTGACGACGATACGGGACATTTTTGCACGCAACCGACGGACGCGCGCGTTGGCCGTCGACTCGATCGCCGCGCTGCTGGCCGCGCTCGCGTTCGGCCTGTTGTTCGGCACGAGCGTCGGCAATATGCCCGGCATGCTGTTCTCATACGATATCGGTCCGACGGCCGCATGGTCGGTTGCGCTGGCGTTGCCGCTCGCGATCCGTCGCGTGCGTCCGCAGACCGCGGCGCTCATATTCGCGTCATTGGCGGCCATCCAGCTGGTGCTGGGGCCGGCGATGGTTCCGTCGGATTTTCTGGCTTTGGTCATGCTGTATTCGGTGATCGTCTACGGGGACCCGCGCAACACGACGGCGTTCATCGTGCTCGCTTCGGCGGTCGGCGCGCTGGCCGGCCCGGTGATGGCGTGGGCGCTTGACCTGGGCCCGCTCTTCGACCCGTACATCACGCCCGACGAATACGCTCAGGCCGTCCCGGGGTCGATTCCGGACTGCCGGGCCGTGTATGCGGGCGGCGGGTTCACCGGTTCGTGCGCGCAGATGTTGCTGCAGGAGTCGGCGATATATCTGGCGGCGATCGCGGCGTGTCTTGCCGCGACCGTGATCGCCGCGTTCTGGCAGCGGGCGAGGCTGATCACGATCCGCATGATGCAGGAGCGCAACGAGGCGCTCGAGGCGAGCGAAGCCGAGGAGCGCCGCATCGCGGCGCTGGCGGAACGCGCGCGCATCGCCCGCGACATGCACGACGTGGTCGCGCACACGCTGTCGATCATCATCGTGCAGTCGGACGGCGGCCGGTACGCGGGCGCGCATGATCCGGCCGTGGCACGGCACACGATGGAGACGATCCGGCACGAGTCGGAGCGCGCGCTGCACGACATGAAGCGCCTGTTCGGCGTGTTCGGCGGGTCGTCGCACGCCGACTACGCGGACATCGGCGCGCTCGTCGACCAGGCGCGGGCGGCCGCCGGATCTTCCGCCGCGGCAACGTCAACGGCCATGGCGGCGACATCCGCACCATCATCGGACATCGCAGCGCCAGCGGCGGAGATGAACGCGGCATCGGCATCCGCATCATCCGGTCCATTCGGCGACGCGATCGTACGCCGAGTCAGCGGCACGGTTCGACCGGAGCTGCTGACCGCGGCGGCCAGCACGGCCGTTTATCATCTCGTGCAGGAATCGTTGACGAACGTGCGCAAGTACGCCGGACCGAACGCGCACGTGCGCATCGACGAACGCTGGTCCGACCGCGCGCTGGAGATCATCGTCAGCGACGACGGCCGCGGCGCGGCGTCGGCGTTGGACGGGCACAAGCCGGGCTACGGGCTGCTCGGCATGCGCGAGCGCGTCGAGGCGGCCGGCGGCACGGTGACGGCCGGACCGCAGGTCGGCGGCGGGTTCGCCGTACACGCCGTCGTGCCGCTGCGCGGGGCCGAAGCCGCACAAGCCGCACCGGTGCAGCTGTCCGGAACCGAACCGGCCGATCGTCCCGTCGTCGCCATGCCGGCCGGCGATTTCCCCGCGCGCTCGGGCAACGCTTCGTTCCCCGCCGCGACACCGCTCGCACACGCACGCTCCTCCGCCATATCGATCGAACAAGCCGACTTCCCCGTCATGTCGACCAAACAAGCCAACTCTCCCATCGCAGCCAAACAAGCCAATTCCCATGTCATGCCGACCGAGCGCAGCGAGCGGAGGCATCCTTCCTCCCCCGCGCTCCCCCAACTCCCCACGTGGGCGCGTCTGCACGCCCGTCTGCGTTCCAAGCCGATCGCGCAGGCCGGACTGGCGAACGGCAAGCCGTTCAACTGGGTGGAACGCCTGTCGCAGTGGACCGAACGACACTACCTGGCGACCGACATCATCGGCACGCTCCTGCTCACCGCGATCATGTGCAGCAACACGATATCAATGTTCGACGGGTATCTGTACGGCACCACCGGCGAACTGGCGATCGGCCGGTTCATTGTGGTGACGACGATGCTGCCGTTGTGTTTCCGACGCCGTTTTCCCGAGGGCGCGGCGCTGGCGGTCGTGATCGCATCCACATTCCAACTGGTCGTGTTCCAGCCGGTGCTGTTCTCGAACCTGTTCGCATTGTGCGCACTGTATTCGGCGGTATTGTACGGCCGGCCGACCGCATGGCGGTGGACGGGCTGCGCGTCCGCGGCGGTCGCCGTGCTGTTCGGCTTCAAGGTCGCGCTCAGTTCCTACGGGTACGACAGCATCCTGCATTGGATGCTGCGCACTGAGGACTTCGCAGTCTCCGCGGTTCCCAGCATGTTCAGACTATGGGTGGAGGATCTGTCTTGGGCGGCGCTGGTCGGCGCGATGTGCACTGGCACGATCCTGCTGGCGCGATGGCAGCGGTCGAACGGATCGAACGTGCTTGTCCTGCAGGCGCGCGAAGAGGCGCTGCGCGCCGAACAGGCCAAGCAGAAGGTGCTGGCGGCGAATATGGAACGCGACCGAATCAGCGCGAACATCCAAAACGAGGTGAGTGAAACGCTGACCTCGGTGATCGACCGGACCGTGGCCGGCATTCGCATGATGAACGAGGCCGAGGCCCACGGCACAGAGCCGTCCGCCGAGTCGATCGCGGCGGCGTTCGCGGCGATCGGCCAGCAGGGCCGCTCCGCATTGAAGCGCATGCGCCAATTGCTGAACGTGCTGCGCGAAACCGGGTTCAGCGACGAGGCGCACGGACATGCGCAGCCCGAAATGCAGCTTCGGCCGGCCGCCTTGCTCGACGAGCAGCTCGGCGCAGCTCATCACGGGTAGCTGGAATTCAGGGAGAATTCAGGGTGTCGACCGCTGCCGTCTTACCGGGCAACGCATACAGTGGTGAGCTATGAGTGAGAACAGGATTCGAGTGGTGATCGCGGACGACCAGGAGCTGGTGCGCGCTGGGTTCGCGATGGTGATCGGCTCCCAGCCGGACATGCAGGTGGTCGGGCAGGCCGGGGACGGCGCGCAGGCCGTGGCGTTGGCGGAGACGCTGCGGCCTGATGTGGTGCTTATGGACGTGCGCATGCCCGGCATGGACGGCATCGAGGCGACGCGGCGCGTCAGTTCGCTGCAGGCGTCCGCCGACGGGCGGCCGACGCGCGTGATCATCCTGACCACGTTCGATTTGGACGAATATGTGATGGCCGCGATCAACGCGGGCGCGTCGGGATTCCTGCTCAAGGACACGGAGCCGGAGACGCTGCTCTCGTCGATTCGCACGGTGTTCAACGGGAACGCGATCATCGCGCCGTCGGCCACGAAGCGATTGATCGAAAAAATGATGCAGGACGGGTATGCGAAGGACCGTTCGCTGGCCGGCATACCGTCCGGAGCGCAGTCCGCCGCAGCCGCCGCGCCGTCGCAGGGCGGGCGTCCGGCGTACACCGATCCGGAACTGGAGCTGCTCACCGACCGCGAGCGCGAGGTTCTCGTCGAGATCGCGCACGGGCTGAGCAATCAGGAGATCGCGAGCAAGCTGTTCATCAGCCTGCCGACCGTGAAGACGCATGTGGCGCACATTCTCGCCAAGATCAACGCCCGCGACCGTGTGCAGGCCGTCGTCTTCGCCTATGACAACGGGATCGTGTGAGTTCATGCACAATACAGGCTCCCCTTGTCAGGGGAGCTGTCGAACGCAGTGGGACTGAGGGGTAGTCAGGAGGTTGAACCTTCCGACTACCCCTCAGTCAGCTTCGCTGACAGCTCCCCTGGCAAGGGGAGCCAAGTTTTCAGGTCAGGCTTCGGCGAGGGCTTCCACCGGTGGCGTGCTCACGGCGCGGTGGGCGGGGGCGATGCTGGCGATGAGCGCGGCGACGGCCGCGACGCCGAGCATGATGCCGTTGCCCGCCCAGTCGAACGGGAAGACCACGTCGCCGTACAGGCTGAACACCATATAGGAGCCGAGCCAGCCGAATGCGGTGCCGAGCAGCACGCCGGACACGCCGGAGACGAGCGAGAGCAGCAGCGCCTCGACCGCGAGCGAGCGGCGCAGCTGGCCGCGCGTCATGCCGATGGCCCGCAGGGTTGCGGATTCGCGGGTGCGTTCGATGACCGACAGCGACAAGGTGTTCGCCACGCCGACGAGCGCGATGAGCACGGCGACCGCGATCAGGCCGACGAGCAGCGCCATCAGGCCGTTGATCATCGTCTCCCAGAGCGACCGTTCGGCGATCGGTCCGGTCACCTGCACGCCGGAGCTGGCGGTGAACGTCTGCTGCACGTCGGTGAGCACGTCGTTCAGGGAGACGCCGGCGGCGTCCGCGTCGATCTTCATGAGCAGCATGTGCCCGGAGGCCGTAAGATCACCGTTGTCGAAATGCTTGGCGCTGACGAACGCGACCGCATTGTAGTTTTCGGATACGCGACGGTAGTCGACGTACGCGGGTTTGAGCGCGATCGGCTTGCCGGTCGACTCGGCCGAACCGGTCGTCCCGTCCGACGTGCCTGTGCTATCGCCGGAATCCCCCGTCATGTCAGCGAACGTCGCCGTGCCGCCAGCGAACGCCAGTTTCTTGCCGGTGAACACGTCGTACTTCGACATGAGCACCGTGTCGTCGCCAATCGTGACGTTCTTGAGATCGGCCTTCATCACCGAGCGCAGTGCGTCCGCATCGTTCACGCCAACCAACAGCACGGACAGGTCGTTGCCGTCCTTGTCGGTCGTGTACTTCATGACGGTCGGCGCGTACACGGAGGCCACAACGCCCTTGATCTTGGCCGCGGCGGCCGCCTGCGCGCCGGTCATATCGGCGCCGTCAGCGATCATGTCGACGCTGAACCGCTTGTCGAGCGCCTCCCCCATCGTCTGCTTGGCGCTGGTCGCACCGGTCGCGATGGTCGCCACGAGTGTGACGCCGATCAACAGCGCGGCGCCGGTCGCGGCCACACGGCGCGGGTTCTTCTGGATGTTCGCGTGCGCGACCTTGGCGGACGGTCCGGCAAGCGCGACGAGCGCGCCCACGCCACGCATGAGCACGGGCAGCCAGAACACGGCGGACAGCACAAGGCCGAGGAAGATCAGTGCGCAGCCGAAGATGGCCATGAGCAGCACGGTGGAGTATGCGTCGGTGACCATGGACGACTGTCCGGCGATCGACTCGCTCATCTGCCATGCGGCGAATCCGGCGAACGCCAGACCGGCGATCACGAGCAGCACGGAGATGACGCCGCGCACGATTCCGGCCCGGCGCGTGTCGGTCAGTTCGATCGGACGCAACGCTTCGAGCGGCGTGACGGAGGTTGCGGAGCGCGCGGAGCCGAGCGAGGCGAGCACGGTCATGACGATGCCGAACGCGACCGGCACGGCGAACGCCTGCCAGCTGACGATGAACCGCGCGTCCATGCCGGTCGACGCCATGAGTCCGGACGCGCACAATCCGCCGATCAGCGCGCAGCCGAGCGCCACGCCAAGCAAGGATGCGACGAGACCGAGCACGCCGGCCTCGAACAGGACAGATCCGTACAGCTGGCCCTTCTTCGCGCCGATCGTGCGCAGCAGGGCGAGCGTGCGGCGGCGCTGCGCGACGAGCACCTGGAACGTGTTGGCGATGACGAGAGCGGCGACGAACATGGCGAGCACGCCGAAGCTGAGCAGGAACGTGGTGGTGATGTCGGTGCCGCCGTCCGCGCTGAGCGCCTTGATGGCCTCCTGGTTGGCCGCCTCGCGCGAGAGGATGCGGTAGTGCTTCGGCATGAGTTTGGCGATCCGGTCGGCCGTGGCCTGTGCCTTGGCGGGATCGGTGGCGCTGCCGCCGTTACCGCCGCCGGCGAGGTCGAGGAACAGCTGGCTGGTGCGCACCTGCGAGAAGTCGCCGACGGCCTGCAACGCGGCCATGACGTCGTCGGAGATCACGGACGCGCCGCCGTAGGAGCCGTATACGCCGTTCGGATCGTCGGTCAGGCCGACGACGCGCACGGTAACGCCGCCGGATGCGCCGGCAGACGCGGTTCCTGCAGCCGACGCCTCCTCCTGCAGGATGCGCGAGCCGACCGTCACCGTGTCGCCGATCGTCACGCCGAGTTGCTTGGCGACGGACTTCGGCAGGGCGATCTCGCCGTTGTCGGCCGGCAGGTCGCCGTCCGCAAGCCCGACGGGCAGCAGCCGCGCGTCCTTGGCGGTGCCGAGGGCGATACCGCTGACGTTCTTGTCGCCGTTGACGACGACGGCGTCGGTCATCGTGTTGGCGCGCACGCCGTCGACGCCGTCCATCGCGGCCAGCCGGTCGAGATGGAAGTCGCCGACGGTGGTCGAGTACGCGGCGTCCCTCTCCTCTTTCGTCGCGGAACCCAACGCGTCGTAATCGATGGTGACGATGGTGTTCGCTCCGCCGTAACTGCCGGTCTGCTGGCGGCCGAGCGCGTCGGTCATGGTGTTGGAGAACAGGAACGTGGCGCAGATGAACGCGGTGCCGATGAGGATCGCGATGCCCGCGGGGATGAGCATCCGCGCGCTTTTCTTCATGAGTTTGAGCGTGATGGAAAACATGGGAAATTCCTTGTACACATACTTGGCTCCCCTTGTCAGGGGAGCTGTCGGCGCAGCCGACTGAGGGGTAGTCAAAAGGTTTGATCTTCTTCTCTCCCTCAGTCACGCTCCGCGTGCCAGCTCCCTCATCAGAGGGAGCCAAGAGACGATGGTTATCAGATGGCGGCGCGGGTGGCGCGTTCGCGTTCGGCCATGAGCAGGTCGCTCATCCGTTCGGCGGTGGGGTTCGGCACGTCGGCGACGATGTTGCCGTCGGCGAACACGATCGCGCGGTCGGCGTAGGAGGCGGCCACCGCGTCGTGCGTGACCATGATGATCGTCTGGCCGAGTTCCCTGACCGACTGCTTGAGGAAGCTCAGGACTTCGGCGCTGGAGACGGAGTCGAGGTTGCCGGTCGGCTCGTCGGCGAAGACGAGCGACGGCTTGGTGATGAGCGCCCGCGCGATGGCGACGCGCTGCTGCTGGCCGCCGGACAGTTCGTTCGGGCGGTGGTCGAGACGCTCCTTGAGTCCGAGCGTGCGCACCAGCTGGTCGAACCAGCGGCGGTCCGGCCTCTCGTTGGCGAGCGTCAACGGCATGAGGATGTTCTGTTCGGCGGTGAACATGGGCAGCAGGTTGAAGCTTTGGAAGATGAAGCCGATCCTGTGCCGGCGCAGCAGCGTGAGCTGGTTGTCGTTCATCTTCGTGATGTCGGCGCCGTCGAACACGATGCGGCCGCTCGTGGCCGAGTCGAGTCCGGCGAGCGTGTGCATGAGCGTGGACTTGCCGGAGCCGGACGGGCCCATGATGGCCGTGAACCTGCCCTGTTCGAAGCGCACGTTGACGCCGCGCAGCGCGTGCACGGCCGTGTCGCCCTGCCCGTAGTCCTTGACCAGATCGATCGCCTCGATGGCGGTCGGGTTGACGGCCGGAGTGACCACACCTTCCATGATTCCTCGTTTCCTCGTGACGGTTATCGGATGATGGCTTCATGGTCTCTCGCAACGCGCTTCGCCGACATCGTGCGGCGGACGGAATCAGGCCGGCGCCTCCCTCATCCCCGAGGATGAAAGGCCGCGTCGCGCTCGTACCACGCGCGGCAGCGTACGGCGGCGGCGAACGATCCCGATTGTTACGGACATGTGTCGGCCATTACACCGGTTCGATCACCGGCCCGGTTATACTCATGCACTCGTGACAGAACAGCAACATCATTCCCTGATCTCGCGCCTCGAATCGAGGCTGCACGAGAACGCCGCCCGTCATCCGTACGCCGACGCGGACGCCGCCGCACCGCAGACGCAATCATCCGCGCCGCGCAACGCCGAATCGCCCGCCCATGAACGCAACGTGGCCGACCTGATGGTCCAGTGCCTCGTGCAGGAGGGCGTCGAAGTGATCTTCGGCATCCCCGGCGAGGAGAACATCCCGTTCATCGAAGCGCTGGAACGCGACGGCCGCATCCGCTTCGTCGTCACGCGCCACGAGCAGGGCGCAGGTTTCATGGCGCTCACGTACGCGCATCTGACCGGCAAGCCGGGCGTGTGCCTGGCCACGCTGGGACCGGGCGCGCTGAACCTGACGCTGCCGGTGGCGTGCGCGAACGCGAGCAACACGCCGCTGGTCGCCCTGTGCGCGCAGGGCAGCGTGCGCCGGCTACACAAGGAGTCGCATCAGATCATCGACCTGGTGTCCGTGTTCCGCCCGATCACGCGCTGGACGAACATGATCCTGAGCCCCGAGGCCGTGACCGAAACGCTGCGCAAGGGCTTCGCGCTCGCCCAGCGCAAGCGGCCGGCCGCCACGTGCATCATCCTGCCGGAGGACATCGCCGAACAACCGGCGCCGGCCGACGCCGAGCCGCTGAGCCGCGCGCTGCAGGTGCACACCGTGCCGACGCCCGCCGACATCGACGCGGCGGCCGACATCATCGCCAAGGCGAAGCATCCGATCATCCTCGCGGGCAACGGCGTGAGCCGCGCGCACGCCGACTACCAGCTGCGCATCCTGTCCGAACAGCTCAACCTGCCGGTGGCGACCACGTTCGAGGGCAAGGGCGTGTTCTCCGACCGCCACGACAACGCGCTCGGCGTGGTCGGCTTCATGCGGCACGACTACGAGAACTTCGCGTTCGACGACGCGGACCTGATCATCGCGATCGGCTTCTCGATCCAGCAGTTCGACCCGGTCAAGATCAACCCGAAGAACGACAAGAAGATCATCCACATCAACACGTTCGTCGAGGACACGGACGCGCACTACACGACCACGCTGAACATCATGGCCGACATCGACGCGACGCTCACGCAGCTGATCGACGCGCTGCGCGAGCGCGACGTGCGCTTCGACGACATGGAGTCGGACATCCGCCGTCTGCTCACGGACGAGTTCGCGTCGCGCAAGGACGACGATTCGTTCCCGATGAAGCCGCAGCGCGTCGTCTACGACACGCGCCGCGCGCTCGGCGACAGCGACGTGGCGCTCGTGGACACGGGCGCGCTCAAGATGTGGATGGCGCGCCTGTACCCGACGTACCTGCCGAACACGTGCATCATCGACAACAGCCTGTCAACGATGGGCTGGACGCTGCCGGGCGCGGTGGGCGCCTCGCTCGCCCGCCACGGACGGCCGGTGCTGGCGGTGATGGGCGACGGCAGCTTCATGATGAACATGCAGGAGATCGAGACGGCGGTGCGTCTCGGCTGCCATATCGTGATTCTGGTGTGGGTGGACCGCGCGTACGGCCTGATCAAGTGGAAGATGGACCTGCACGCCGGCCACCACGACGACGTCGATTTCGGCAATCCGGACTTCGTCAAGCTCGCGGAGAGCTTCGGCGCGACCGGCACGCTGATTCAGGCCGCGGACGAGCTGGGGCCGGCGATCGAAGCCGCGATGACGGCGGACGGCGGCGTGCACGTCATCGCCTGCCCGGTCGACTACAGCGAGAACATGAAGCTCACCGACAAGCTCGGCGAGCTTGAATTACCCGGCTAATCCATCACCATCAGGATGACGGTGGCAGCGGTTCCGGCTATCGTCGCCACGAGCAGCCCCCAGTCGGCCGGGCGCATGCGCAGCCGCACGCGGTACGTGCGCGCGCCCGGCAGCCCGAGTCCGCGCGATTCCATGGCCCAGCCGACGCCCTGGCTCATGCGGTAGGCGCGGATGAGCACCGCGACGATGATCGGCAGATACGACTTGAACCGCGCGACGAGGCGCGTGAACGGGTTGCCGCGGCGCGCCCCGTCTCCGGTCCCATCGCCGCCGGACAGGTCGAGTCCGCGCGCCCGCTGCGCGTCGGACACGGATTGGAAGATGCCGAAGAACACGGGAATGTAGCGCAGCGACGTGGCGAGCGTGAGTCCCGCGCGGTACGGCACGCCGAGCGCGACGAGCCCGCGCACGAGCTTCGCCTGACTCGTGGTGAACAGGGTCAGGAAGCATGCGAAGCCGAGCGCGGGGATGCGCAGGCCCATGACGGCCGCCATGATCAGGTTTTCGCGGGTGAACCGCAGGAATCCCCAACGCCACAGTTCGTGCGCGCCGCCCGGGTCGAAGATCGGCCAGAGCACGACGATCATCACGATCACGAACGCGAGGATCTTCCACACCCACAGCATGCGTTCGGCCGGCACCCGGTCGGCGGCGAGCATCGCGTGCTCGAGGACGAGCGCCGCGGTCATGAACGTCCAGTTGCGCCAGATCAGGCACAGGACGAGCAGCGCGAGCGACATCGCGAATTTGACGCGCGGGTCGGCGCGGTGCAGCCAGCCGTCGCCGGGCACGTACAGGTCGGCGTTCATCGGAGCTCCCTTCGCCGGTCGTCGTGTTCGTCATGTTCGTCGTTCGGATCGCGCGCGTCATCGTACGTATCGTGCGCGGCGCGCGTATCACGTGCGAGCCGCCCGTATGCGACGAGCCGGCCCGAATCCATGCGCATGACGTGCGTGCAGTAGCGTGCGACCGCGCGCATGTCGTGACTAATCATGATCACGGTCGTGCCGGCGCGGTTGAGCGCGGCGACCGCGTCGAGCAGCGTCGCGGACAGGTTGCGGTCGAGTCCGGCGGTCGGCTCGTCGAGCACGAGGATCGGCGTGCGCATGGCGAGCACCGACGCGAGCGCGACGATGCGCCGGTCGCCGTATCCGAGCGTCGCGGGCGATATGTCGGCGAATCGTTCCAGGTCGAACAGGCGCAGCATGTCGTCGACGGCGGCGCGCACCTGTGCGTCCGTGCGGCCGAGCGCACGCGGACCGAAGCCGATTTCCTCGCGCGTGGTGGCGCAGAAGATCTGATGGTCGGGATTCTGGAACACGAATCCGACGTGCGCGGCCATGCGGCCGACCGTGTGCGTGCGCGTGTCGAGCCCGTCCACGACGACACGGCCGGAGGCGGGTTTGAGCAGCGCGTTGAGATGGCGTGCGAGCGTGGTTTTGCCCGAACCGTTGCGGCCGACCAGGCCGACGAACGCGCCGCGCGGGATCGTGCAGGTCACGTCGTCGAGCGCGGGCGCGGGTGTGGCCGAACGGTTGCCGTCAGGCGTTCCGTCGTCCGATGATTCGCCGCTCTCCGTTCCGTCGTACCGGTATGTGACATGGTCCAGCACGATCGCCGGATCGTCCGCCGCTCCCCCGCCGTCGGCCGGAAGCACGCGCAGCGTCGGCTCGCCGTCGCCGGGCGGCGCGACGCCGAGCCGCGCGAACAGGTCCGGCTCACGGTCGAACAGGCCGACGTCGCCTTGAGCGACGAGACGTCCGCGGTCGAGCACGAGGATGCGGTCGGCCCAACCGGGGAAATGCGACGTGTCCTGTTCGGCCATGACGACCGTGAGGTTGCGGCCCGTGCGGCTGCGGCGGATCGCGGCGAGCGCGGCGAACACGTCGCGCCTGCCGTCCGGGTCGAGCGCGGCGGTCGGTTCGTCGAGGATGAGGATGTCCGGTTCGGCGGCGAGCGCGGCGGCCAACGCGACGCGCTGCATCTGCCCGCCGGACAGGCTGGTGGGCACGCGCCTGCGGTACGCCCCCATGCCGACCAGGGCGAGCACGTCGTCGATGCGCCGGTCCATGAGCGTCGGGTCCATGCCGCGGTTTTCGAGCGGGAATGCGATTTCGTCCTCGACGGACGCG
Organism: Bifidobacterium miconis; assembly: GCF_019331735.1. Lineage (GTDB taxonomy): Bacteria > Actinomycetota > Actinomycetes > Actinomycetales > Bifidobacteriaceae > Bifidobacterium > Bifidobacterium miconis. The sequence goes on along the minus strand of NZ_JAHBBH010000010.1, from coordinate 35,331 downwards.
CAGAACAGCTGCGATTCGGGGTCCTGCTGCACGTAGCCGACGTTGAGCGACAGTTCGGCGACGGACGTGCGGGCCGTGTCGCATCCGGCAACGGTGACGGTGCCACGCATGTCGCCGTCGGCGAGGTTGGGGATGATGCCGGCGAGCGCCATGCACAGCGTCGATTTGCCGGCTCCGGTCGGTCCGACGACGCCGACGAATTCGCCGGCGCGGATGCGCACGCCGACGCCGTCGAGTCCGGGGATGGGATGTCCGCCGTCGGCGATCGGCGCGTAGTCCCAGCCGAGTTCCCTCGTTTCGATCAGGTCGTCCAAGCTCATTCGATTCATCCTAGCGAGCGCGTTGACGTACCGCCCGCGTGACGTACGGAGACGCAAAAACGGCTCCCTTCCACTGACGGGAAGGGAGCCGTTATAGACGACGGTCCGGAACCGCTCAGGCCGCGGACTTGACGCCGAGGTTGCCGAGGCGGACCAGCGGCGGGTACGCCTTGCGCACGGCGGAGAACAGGGCGAGGCCGACGATCAGGCCGACGGCCATCTGGAAGCTGTTGCCGGCGACCTCGCCGAGGGCCGGGCCCCAGCCGGAGAGGATGCCGCCGGCGATGAAGTAGCCGAACACCTTCCACACGCCGGCGAGGATGGAGACGACGGCCACGTTGAACGGCTTGAATTCCTTGAGGAACAGGCCGACGATCAGGGCCTGCACGCCGTCGATGACGAACGTGAAGATCGCCCACTGCGGGTAGCCGCCGATCAGGTCGGACAGGGCCGGGCCGAGGCCGCCGATGATGCCGCCGACCCACGGGCCAAACGCGTAGGACGCGAAGTAGATCATCGTGTCGGACAGGTTCAGGTAGCCGCGCGTGGGCGTGGGGATTTTGACGAACATGGTGAGCACCGTGGTGACGGCGGTCATGACGGCGATCAGCGGGATGGTGCCCGCGGTGATGGTTTTCTGCGTGCGTGCGCTCATGGGGTTCCTCTCTCATAGAACAAGCCATGACCCCGCTCTTGCGGGCGGGGTCATGGCTTAGGATACTCGGTTCGCGGCCGGTCGTCCGTTACGTGTCCATCGGCACGCGCGGCGTCCGGCGCATCGTCGCCTTACTTGGCTGCTACTTGGCGAGGCCGGAGGCGCGGACCGCCTCGAATCCGCCCTTCAGGTCGTCGAGGATGTCCTCGATGTTCTCGGTGCCGATGGACAGGCGGATGGTGCCCGGGTGGATGCCCTGGTCCTCGAGCTCCTCCGGGGTCTCCTGCGAGTGCGTGGTGGAGGCCGGGTGGATGACGAGGGACTTCACGTCGGCCACGTTGGCGAGCAGGCTGAACAGGTGCAGGTTGTCGATGAAGACGCGCGCCGCGTCCTTGCCGCCCTTGATGTCGAAGGTGAAGATGGAGCCGGCTCCGTTCGGGAAGTACTTCTCGTACAGCGCGTGGTCGCGGCGGCCCGGGATGGACGGATGGGAGACGGACTCGACTTCCGGCACGGTCTGCAGGTATTCGACGACCTTGAGCGCGTTCTGGACGTGGCGCTCGACGCGCAGCGACAGGGTTTCGGTGCCCTGCAGCAGCAGGAACGCGGCGAACGGGGACAGGGTGGCGCCGGTGTCGCGCAGCAGGATGGCGCGGATGCGGGTCACGAACGCGGCGCCGCCGAGCGCCTCGTAGAAGTTGAGGCCGTGGTAGGACGGGTCGGCTTCCGTGAGGGTCGGGAACTTGCCCGGCACCTCGGCCCAGTTGAAGTTGCCGCCTTCGACGATCACGCCGCCGAGGGTGGTGCCGTGGCCGCCGATGAACTTGGTCGCGGATTCGACCACGACGTCGGCGCCGTGCTCGAGCGGGCGGAACAGGTACGGGGTGGCGAACGTGTTGTCGACGATCACCGGCAGGTGGTGCTTGTGGGCGATCGCGGAGATGGCCTCGAAGTCCGGCAGGTCGGCGTTCGGGTTGCCGAAGGTCTCGAAGTAGACGAGCTTGGTGTTCTCCTGGATGGCGTCCTCGAAGTTCTGCGGGACCTCCGGGTCGACGAAGGTGGTGGTGATGCCGTCGCGCGGCAGCGTGTGCTTGAGCAGGTTGAAGGTGCCGCCGTAGATGTTCTTGGAGGAGACGATGTGGTCGCCGGACTGGGTGATGTTGCGCACCGCGTATTCGACGGCGGCGGCGCCCGAGGCGACCGCGAGGCCGGCGGTGCCGCCTTCGAGGGCGGCGATGCGGTTTTCGAACACGCCCTGGGTGGAGTTGGTCAGACGGCCGTAGATGTTGCCCGGGTCGGCGAGGCCGAAGCGGGCCTCGGCATGGTCGAAGTTGTGGAAGACGTACGAGGTGGTCGCGTAGATCGGGACCGCGCGGGAGTCGGTGGCCGGGTCGGCCTCTTCCTGGCCGACGTGCAGCTGCAGGGTTTCAAAGCGGTACTTCTTGTTCGGGTCGGTCATGATGTGCTCCTTCAGTGGGTTTGGCCTGTGGCCGTTGGTCTTGTTCTTGTCGCCACCCTGCCGGCCGTTTCCGGTGTGTCCGGGCTCCGTGGCGAGGTGTTGGTTAAGACCATACGGGCACGGCGCCGCCGAACGCAAGCCGAACGCTATCACGGTTGCCTATACCACCTTATAAACCCTTGGAACCATTGGTTTTCCACCATCCCGATGACGTCGAAAAACCCGTCGTCACGGACGCGACACGCCGGAACGGACGGCCGCCGCGGACTGCGGGCGATCATGCGCGGCATCCGGCGCGCCGACCATGCGGAACGTCTTGACCGGCGTCGATCGCAGGCCCGTCACGCGTCCGCGACGACGAAAGATCGGACGTCGTCGGCCGGCCGTGACGGCGTCGCGTTACAGTCGTACGTCGGAACCGACGAAAGGACGACTTATGACCGACGCAACGACCGACGCCCATGCCGTGACCGTCAGCGCGGACGTCGCAACGGCAGCGGCCGGCGATCCGGCGCTGTACTCCCGCGATCCGCGCTACATTCCGCGCGTCGCGGCCGTGCACGACATGTGCGGCTACGGCAAGTGCTCGCTGACCGCCGCGATCCCGATCCTGTCGGCCGCAGGCTGCGACGTGTGCCCGGTGCCGACCGCGCTGTTCTCCGCGCACACGAAATACGACGTGTTCACGTTCCACGACACGACCGGTATCCTGCCCGGTTATTTGGATGCGTGGAAGGCCGAGCACGTCGATCTGGACGGCGTGTATTCCGGGTTTCTCGGCTCGCCCGAGCAGGTGGCGATCATCCGGCGGCTGTATCGCGAGTATCCGCGCGCGCTGCGGTTCGTGGACCCGGTGATGGGCGACGGTGGCGAACTGTATCCGACGTACACGCCGGAACTGTGCGAGGCGATGCGCGCGCTGGTCGACGGCGCGGACGTGCTCATGCCGAATCTGACCGAGGCGGCGATTCTGGCCGGCCGCGACTATGCGGGCGGCGATTTGGACGATCGCGCCGTGAACGGCCTGCTGGACGCGCTGCTCGGCATGGGCGCGAGGCATGTGGTGCTCAAGGGCGTCGACCGCGGCGACGGGCTGATCCGCAACTACGTTGCCGATGCCGCCGGTGGCGCCGCGGGCAGGCGCGAGCTGGCGCACGAAAAGCTGTCGTACATGATTCAGGGCACGGGCGACGCGTTCGCCTCCGCCCTGTGCGGTGCGGTGATGGCCGGCCGCGGGCTCGCCGAGTCGGCGCGCATCGCCGGCGAGTTCGTGCGTCACGCGATGGGCAACACGCGCAACCAGCCCCGTTTCGAAGAGCGCGGCCTGAGCTTCGAGCTCAACCTCGGCGAACTGACCGGCCTGGTCGGGTGAATCGCGCGGCGATGCGGTTCGTTGCCTCCGCTCCGCGCGCCCGGAAATGAAAAGGCCCGCAAGCGAACTTGCGGGCCTGTGATGGCGACCCCGGCCGGACTTGAACCGGTGACCTCCGCCGTGACAGGGCGGCGCTCTAACCAACTGAGCTACGGGGCCGTTCCGTGTTCCTCATCGGAGCACGAGTAGATATATTACGCGATCCGCCGCGGTTGTCCAATCATCGGCGTGTCGCACCTCGCGCAATCCGGCAACGTAGCCGACAAACGTTGGAATGTCGCCGATACGCCCGCGGGCGGCGGTCACTTCTTGCCCGCGTAGATGACGTTGTCGATCAGGTCGCGGTAATGCTCGGTGATGACCTGCCGCTTGGCCTTGAGGCTCGGCGTGAGCATGCCGTTCGCCTCGGTGAACGTGTCGGGCACGATCTCGAACTTGCGGATCGATTCGGCGCGCGAGACCAGCTCGTCGGCCTTGTTGACCGCACGCTCGACCTCCGCGTAGACGATCGGGTTCTTCGCCGCCGCCTCGAGGTCGGCGACGGGCTCGGCGCCCTGCGCCTTGAGCCACGTGTTCGTTTCGGCCAGATCAAGCGAGACGATCGCGGCGACGAACGGCTTGCGGTCGCCCACGACGACGCACTGGTCGACCACGGGCGAGGTCATCACGGAAGCCTCGAGCATGCCCGGAGACACGTTCTTGCCGCCGGCGGTGATGATCAGGTCCTTCTTGCGTCCGGTGATCGAGACGAACCCGTCGTCGTCGATCGCGCCGAGGTCGCCGGTGTGCAGCCAGCCGTCGACGATCTGCTGCCGCGTGATTTCGGGATGGTTGTGGTAGCCGACGCACACGGCCGGCGATTTGATGCACAGCTCGCCCTCGTCGTCGACGCCCATGGTCACGCCTTGCATGGGCAGGCCGATCGTGCCGATCTTGTAGCCGACGGTCGGGTTGACGCTGGACGGGGCGCACGTTTCGGTCATGCCGTAGCCTTCGAGCAGCGGGAGTCCCACGCCGTTGAAGAAGTGCGCGATGGACGGGTCGAGCGGCGCGCCGCCGGACACCGCGTATTCGACATGGCCGCCGAACACGTTCATGATGGACCGGTAGACCAGCCTGTCGTACAGCGCGTGCCTGGCCTTGAGCGCGAACGGGATCGGCTCGCCGGACTGTTGCGCGTGCGACCAGTCGCGCGCGGCCTGCGTGGCGCCGGCGAACACGCGGCCCTTGAATCCGGAACCGGCCTTCTGCGAGGCCGCATTGTAGATCTTCTCGAAGATGCGCGGCACGGCGAGGATGAACGTGGGCTTGAACGCGCCAAAGTCGGCGAGGATGGTCTTGAGGTTGCTCGACAGGCCGAGCGTGACGTTTCCGGCGAAGCAGAAGAACTGCATGTAGCGGGCGAACACGTGCGCGAGCGGCAGGAAAAGCAGCAGGCGCCGGTCGGGGCCGAGCGCGATGTCGGGCATGGACTGCACGCCAGAATACGTGATGAACACGAAGTTGCGGTGGCTCAGCTCGATGCCCTTGGGCGTGCCGGTGGAGCCGGACGTGTACACGATGGTGGCAAGGTCGTCGCCGCGCACGGCGCGCTCCCGCTCCCAGAATTCCGCGTCGGACACGCCCTGCCCGTAGGTTTCGATGGTGTCGATCGCGCCGAAGCCGATCACGTACACGTCGCGCAGGTCGGTGCATGCGCCGCGCACGGATTCGATCTTGTCGCGCTGGCCGTCGTCTTCGGCGAACGCCATCTTGACGCGCGAGTCGTTGAAGATCATCTTGACCTGCGCCGGCGAGTTGGTTTCGTAGACGGGCACGGTGAGCGCGCCGATCGACATGATGGCCATGTCGAGCGCGGTCCACTGCCAGCAGGTGTGCGCGATGACGGACACGCTGTCGCCGGGCATGATGCCGCGCGCGATCAGGCCCTTGGCGATGGCGATGACCTTGTCGCGGAATTCCGAGGCGGTGAACGAACGCCATGCGCCGGCATCGTCCTTGTATTCGACCAGCGAGGCGTCGGGCGTGCGTTCGGCGCGTTCCACGAGGATTTCGAACAGGTTCTTATCGTCGTCGATCGGCTTCTCCAGCGGACGCGTGTATTCCTTCTGCATTGTGCTCCTGACCATGTCACGGTTGCCTTGCATTCCTTCCGGCATTCTAGTGCCGGCATGCAACCGCAATGCAACGGCCGCGGCCTTATTGGCCGTCATCGCGGAGTCCGCCAAGCGAAACGTCCGCGACGCATGACGCCGCACGGCATTGCAGGCGCCGTGCCGCGTTGCACGGCGTCACATGGGCATTGCGACGAGACCGTACGATCAGGCAACCGGTTTGAGGGCGATTTTGCGTGCGGACGTCTTGGATTGGGGATCCTCGTAGGCGTCCGAGCCGCGTTTGACGCCCCAGTGCACGCAGGAGTCGCCGCAATGGTCGGATACGCCTCCGGTCTCGCCGAACGGCTCGCCGCGGGCGACCGGCGCGCCCACGCGCAGATCGGTGACCGCCGGCTCGAACGTGGACGTGAGCGTGCCGTGCCGTATGCTCACCACCGATTTGCCGCCCACCTTGCCGGCGAAGGCGATGACGCCGTCCGCGGGCGCGAGCAGTTCCGTACCGGGTCCTGCGGCCAGATCGACGCCGCGATGGCCAGGCAGCCATGGCTGCGTGGGGCCGTCGAACGTTGCGGTCACGACCGTGTCGCGTACGGGCCAGACCATGTCCGCCGTGCATCCCGCTTCCGCCGCGGCCGCATCATCCGCATACGCGGCAACGCACGACAGCGAACCGGAATCCGCGCATGGCACCGCGGCGGACACGACGATCAGGAACAGCACCGACAGCGACGCGGCGGCCAGTCCGACCCATCGTCGCAAACGGCGGCGATCCTCCTCCGCTTCGCGCTCGCGCATGTCGTAACGCGCGCGTCTGCGTCGTCGCAGTCCCCGAGCCGCATCGTCCGTCCGGTTCATCTCGCTCACGGCACTCCCCTTCCCTGAAATCGACGGCCGCCGCCCTTGGCCCGCCCGCTGAACGCGTTCCGACGGCCCCGGCCACCGTGCCGGGACGTTCCATCATGCGGGATTGCCGTTCCGTTGTCCATCCGAAACGGGGCATGTGGTCGAACGGTCCGGGTTATCCACACCCCGGCGTGTCGTCCACAGCTCCGTCCACACTCCCCCGCATGCCGCCACTTCGCCCATGACGAGCCGCATCATGCCGCACAAGTACCCGCGCCCCGTCCCCTGCGGACTCGAGCGCCCCGGGACGATACAAGAAAACCCCGGACGTGAATCCGGGGTTTCGGTAAGCTCCTGCGGCTGGGCTTGAACCAGCGACCGTCCGATTAACAGTCGGATGCTCTGCCAACTGAGCTACGCAGGAATGTTCAATTATCAACCAGCAGACGTTGCCGCCCGACCGGAAGAAGCTCCTGCGACTGGGCTTGAACCAGTGACCGTCCGATTAACAGTCGGATGCTCTGCCAACTGAGCTACGCAGGAATGTTCCTCATGCACGGCGAAGCACCGCACACAAGGAAAAAATAATATCCCTCATTCGCAAAAACGCAAATCGGGATCGCGCCCGTGCGTGTCGCGCCTTGCGCACGAGAGCCGGGCGCACCCCGGTCACATGCTGATTGTGTCCATCGGCATGGCGGAATCGATGGGAAAATCGGGCGCGGACGGAGCTACGCCGGCTTCGACCAGGTTCACGCCGAGCATGGCGACCATCGCGCCGTTGTCGGTGCACAGCTTGATCTGCGGGATGCGCACGTCGACGCCGTGGCGTTCGCCGTATTCGAGCAGTTTGGCGCGCAGCTGCGAGTTCGCGGAGAATCCGCCTCCCACGATCAGCGTCTTGGAATCGTACTGCTCGCACCCGCGCATCGCCTTTTTCGCGAGCACGGTCGCTACCGAGTCCGCAAGCGACGCGCACACGTCGTCGACGGGAATGTCATGTCCGGCGGCCTGCTGTTCCTCGATCCAGCGGGCCACGGCGGTTTTGACGCCGGAGAAGCTGAAGTCGTACGGGTGCGCCGCGCCGGCCTTGCCTTGCGTCAGGCCCTGCGGTACGCGAATGGCCTTCGGGTCGCCGTTTTGCGCGTGGCGGTCGATGTGCGGGCCGCCCGGGTATGGGAAGCCGAGCAGGCGGGCGACCTTGTCGAAGCACTCCCCCGCCGCGTCGTCGAGCGTGGTGCCGACCACGTCGATGCGCCGGGCCACGTCCTCGACGTGCAGCAGCGACGTGTGGCCGCCGGAGACGATGAGCGCGAGCGTGTCGGGCGGGAACGGCCCGAACTGCAGCTGCGTGACGGCGATGTGCCCGATCACGTGGTTGATGCCGTAGATCGGCTTGTTCGCGGCCCATGCGAGCGCCTTCGCGCCCGACACGCCGACGGCGAGGCATCCGGCGAGGCCCGGGCCTGCGGACACGGCGATCGCGTCCACGTCGGCAAGTTCGAGCCCGGCGTCGGCGAGCGCCTGCGAGACGCACGGCACGAACGCCTCGGCGTGCGCGCGCGACGCGATTTCGGGGATGACGCCGCCGTAGCGCGCGTGTTCGTTCATGGACGAGGCGACGATGTTGGAGCGCAGCGTGCGGCCCTGCACGATGGCCGCGGCGGTTTCGTCGCAGGTCGATTCGATGCCCAGTACGATCGGTTCGCTCATTTCGTCTCCTCGTTGCTTGTGTGCTCTCTGATGTTCGTTGTTGTGCCATGCGCCGACGCGACGGCGGACGCCTGCTGCGCCGCGTCCGCCGCGTCCACCGCGTTTCCCGCATGCCCCGCGTCCGCTCCGGCGCTCTGGAAGCCGACGATGCGCGGTTCCAGGTCGAGCGCCATGACGTGCGCGTCGATGCCTTCGGGCTGATAGTACCGTTTGCGCAGCCCGATGTTTTCGAAGCCGAATCGGCGGTACAGCGCGATGGCTGGCTCGTTGTCGACGCGCACTTCGAGCAGGACTCGCCGTGCGCCCTGCGATCGCGCCCGCTCGATCAGCCAGGTCATCATCGCAGCCGCGATGCCCTGCCGCTGGTGCGCCTTGCCGACGCCGACGTCCATGATTTCCGCGTCGTCGCCGTCATACCAGTAACCGGCGAATCCGCGTATATCGTTCGGTCGGATCGTCGCGTCGACGCGATCGGCCGCGACGTCGAACACGTACGTGCGCGCGGGCGCGTCGAGTTCCTGTCGAATCGACGCTTCGCTCCACGCATGCCTGCCGAACAGTTCGATTTCGAGCGCGCGCACGGCCGCGACCGCGGTTTCGCGGTCGAGTTCGTCCAACGATGCGAGCATCAGGCGGTCCTCTCCGCGCCCGCGTGGCCGAGCACGTGCTTGAGCGGCGCGGGGATTTCCGCGTCGGGCCGGCGCAGGTACAGCGGTTCGACGGGGGCTTCGGGGTTGCGTTCGTGGGCGAGCGTCGCGTCGGTCGCGAATACGGAAAGGCCCTGTTTGCCGCCGTCGAGCACGGATTCGTCCGTGACGTCGCCGAGATGCTCGATGCCTGCCAGCGCATCCGTGTATTTGCCGGCTCCATGTCCGATGACGTCGACGACCACGTCGCCGCCGACATGGTCGCGGTAGTCGCGCACGGCCCTGTTGACGCGTTCGACGATGGATGCGGGATAGTCGATGTCCATGTCGATGAGCGGGCGTGCCGGCGTCGCCGCAGTCGCAGCGGCCGTGCCGTCCGTGAAGGCTTCGGCGGCTTCGGCGGCTTCGGCGGCCGTGACGTCGCCGCCGGCAAGCGGGCTGTCGCACAGTTCGAAGTACAGCTGTTTGCGGCGCGCATCGTTGACGGCGAGCGTGAGCACATGCAGGTTCGCCGGATCACCGAGCGTGCCGGCCTTGGCGCGGCGGATGAGGTTCCACTGCACCTGCGGCTCGAGCACGTTTTGTCCGATGAGCTTCGCTCCGGCGGCGAAGGCGATGGCCTTGGCGGCGACGATGCCGGCGCGCAGGCCGGTGAACGGCGCGGGACCGAGCCCGACGACGACGGTGCCGATGTCGTGCGGCCCGTATCCGGCTTCGCTCACCGCGCGCGCGATGTTGACCTGCAGACGTTCGACGTGGGTGCGCGAGTCGGTTTCGACGATCGGCTCGCGTCCCACGACGCCCACGGTCGAACCGTATGACGTGTCGATCACCAGCGTGCAGCCCATGCGTGTTCCTCCCTTGTCCCAAGAATCGTTACGAGTCTACAACGGGGAGTCTATGGCCGCTTCGCACCAGCGTCCATCACCGTGCCGAGCACTGGTGTGCGGCGGCGCCGAGGCCGCGCCGGAGCAACGTCAGCCGAGCAGGTCGCGGCCCTGCCAGGCCTTGCCCACGGGCGTGAGCGTGACGATGCGCGTGCCGTCGCCGGTCAGTTCGGCGTTCGGATCGGTCGCGGCATCGCCGGTGCCGGAAGTCGCGTCGATCGGCCGCGCGATGCGCACTTCCAACCGTTCGGGCGCGAGCGCGGCGGCCATCTGCTCGCCCCATTCCATGAGGATCACCGTGTTCTCGCCCGGATCCTCGAGTTCCTCGTCGAGTCCGAGCGATTCGAGTTCGTCGAGCAGGCGGTCGGTCGCATCCTGTCCGGGCGCGTACACGTTGCCGCCGAGCCGGTACGCGTCGACGTGCACAAGATGTGCCGGTGAACCGTCGGCGAATCGTCCGTTGAGTTCGCGGGCGATGGTGAACGTGGGCGAGACGATCGGCCCGGCAATGCCGAGGCCGCGGCCGAATCCCTGCGCGAACGTGGTCTTGCCGGCGCCGAGCGGGCCGGACAGGAGGATCACGTCGCCGCCGCGGGTGGCTCGCGCGATGCGTTCGCCGAACGCGCGCATGTCGTCGCCGGTGGGCACGTCGACGGTGACAGAAGTGTCGGGGCTGGTGGTGTCGCTCATGATTCCCGTCCTTTCCGGCTGATCGCGATGATGCACTGTTCGAGCGCGTACACGGGGTCGCCGCCGTTGGTTTTGCTTTGTTCGTCGGCCCATGCGAGCAATCGTATGCAGCGGCTCATACCGTCGGACGTCCACCCGCCGAGCTGGCGTTGCGCGTTGCGCAATACCCACGGGTTCATGTTCGCTTCGGCCTGCGAGATGGTGCCGGCGCGCACGGCGGACGCTTTGGCGAGTCCGCGCAGTTTCATGGCGAGCGCGCCGATGAGCGCGATCGGGTCGGTGCCCTGTTCGACCGCGGAGCGCATCTGCACGATCGCTTCGGCGGTGCGTCCGGCGACGGCCGTGTCGGCGACGGCGAAGCCGGTGACCTGCGGGTTGGCGGTCAGGTATTGGTTGACGCGGTCGAGGCCGATGGGGTCGTCGTCGAAGTCGAAGCACAGCTGGTCGCACATGGCGGCGAGTTCGCCGGTTTTGTCGCCGAGCACGGCGACGAGCTGCTGCGCGGCGAGCGGTTCGACGCGGCGTTTGCTGCGTTCGAATCGTTGGATGACGAAGTTGAGTTTCGCGTCGGCTTTTTTGAGGTCGGGCACGTTCTCGCGTCGGGCGCCGGCGCGTTCGAGCTGGTCGACGATGCGCTTGCCTTTCTGCCCGCCCTCGTGCCGGCAGATGACGATGCTTGCGTTCGGATCGTTGCCGGCCGTCTTGCAGTATGCGACGATCGCCTCGGCGAGTTTGTCGTCGGCGTTCTGCAGGTTCGTGACCATGACGATGGCCGTGTCGGACAGCAATGACGGGCTGACGGCCTCGTCGAAGTCGTATTGCCCGGCGCTGGTCGCATCGAGTTCGATGGTGTCCGCGTCGGGATGCGCGCGTTCGGCCTGGTGCCGCAGGTCGCGGGCCGTCTGCTCGTTGAGATACGGGTCGCCGCCGACCACGATGCGTACCGGCGCGCCCGCCGCTGTCTTTCTGGGCATGCTCCCCAATCTCGCCGCAGCGTTGGACAACGGCGAAGAACGGTGCCGCGGCTCTTCGGAAGCCGTCGGGCACAGGCATCGACGCTTTGTCCGGTTAGGCATTGCAGGAGGGAAAACCTCCGGACGTGATCAACAGGGATCACGGCAATACGAAGGAGCACCACCATGCGCATGTATAGCATTCAACACATCGCCAAGACCCGCGGCCACTGCCACACTGGCAAGAACCGTTATGCGACAGCCGACGAGGCTCAGCTCGCACTGGCATCATGCCGCGGTTCCGCATCGAACCGTCGTCGTGAGCAGCGCATCTACCATTGCCCGATGTGCAAGGGCTGGCATCTGACCAGCCATGACCTGCGCCCGCTGCAGATCGACAGCCAGGAATACGACTACTGCCAGACGCTGATGTTCGCGCATGGTGACCACATCCTCAACGTGTCCTCCAACGTGTTCGAACTGATCGGCATACGGTCGAGAAAAGCTCAGCGCGTCATCACCGTTGCGGGCCTGCACTGCCTGCGCGAGGCCGGCGTGCCCGAATCCGCATTCACCAACCCGTGGGTGTGGCGCACGCTGCGCCTCGCCTACGACGCCAATGGATCGGGGCTCGAACAGTTGCTTGCGGGATTCATGTCCGTCTGCCGCAAGCTCGCCGCCGAATACGAAACGGAACACGAGCAGTGGGCCATGCCGAATGCCGGCGAACATCTTGGCGTCTGCTACGGCGAACGTCAGCAGGCAAGAACGGCCGCGATCCGTGCGTGGATCCTGCGCGCTTCCGAAGCGGACGCCAAGGCACCCGCCTCGGAAGCCGTTTCGATCGTCTCGCACGGGGAAGCTCCCGCACTGTCGCTGGCCTGCTGATCCTCACACCTCAAGTAAGGAAAACCGCTTTGCAAAGGTGGGCAGATTCTTGGATTCAGGAGTGCATATCTGTAAGATGGTTATCAACGTCATAACGAGAGAACAAAGGGGATCCATGACACAGCCGCCACATGATGACAACGTATTCAACACGGGTCCTCAATCCCCCGTACAGCCGGCCTATCCTCAGCGGACGCAAACGCCACCGATTATGCGAACGCCACCGGTCCCACAACCAGCGCAACCGCATCCTCCGCAGCAACCGGGCCCCATATACGGCACCCATCCGCCGACTGCGCAGTCATCATCGCAGCAACGGCCTGCGGCGTACGGCGCTCCCCCTGTCGGACGACCGGCATATGCCATGTCGCAGGGAGCATACCGACAGCCGGCCGACAGTCGGCCATGCAATCCGCCGACCGGCAATCCACTGGCAGACAGCCAGCAGTTCGGCGGTCAACCGGCCGTCGGTCAACCATTCGGCAACCAAACGGTCCAACAGCGCAAACGACACGGCGTCAAACGCTGGATCGCGATCATCGCGGCGATCGTCGCCATCGCCATCGTGGGCACGGGACTGTACGTCGCCAAACTTCTGCAGCCGGACGACGTGCTCAGATCGGCATCAAGTCCCGAAACGGTGTACGGCACCGCCCTGCCGGCCAGCAAGTACGAGCTGCGCGATCCCATCGTCGTGAAAACCAATCACGAGTTCGTGATCTCGCTGACCGACCCGGCCAAGGTGACTTTCTCGGAGAAGTCGGGAACATCAAGCTATGTGCTCCACGGTGCGGAGATGAGCGCCGAGGACAGTGCACGTGTGTATCAGGACGTGGCGCTGAGCGTGCCGATCCCGACCAGCGCGTACGCCCATTTGCCGCGATACGAAGACAGGAGCAGCGGCGACATCGAGATCAGCGGCCTCATGCCGCTTTCCGGCGAACTGCACGACGACGACGCGATCGTCGGAGACACCGGCTTCCTGCCCTCCGATGGCTACTACTACGTGCAGTACATGGGCTCGAACGGCAAGAAGCTCGCCAAGCCGATCGTTCAGTTCTTCACGGTGGTGGGCGAAGACGACACCGATAACGGCATCGAACGGCTGTCAGGCGCACCTGACGTCAACGCGGTCGTCAACGACCACGGCGGCATCGACATTTTCTGGAACTCGGTGAACGGCGCGACATCGTACAACGTGTACGCGTACATCATCACCCCGCAGATCGGCGAGGAGGGAGACTCCTACTATCGGCGCGAACGCGGCAGCATCACCAAGCTCGGCACGTCGAAGACGACGCAGCTGCTGTCCGACGACTACGACACCGACAAGGCCACCTCCAACTACGACTACGGCAACCGCGAAGGTACACGCACATGGCGGCAGAACGACGTGTTCCGGGCGCTGGCCACCGAAAATCAGGATGAGATCGAACACATCTGCCCCACCAGCGACAGCGACGGCTGCGCCGAGACCATGACGCGCACCGGCGGCGTATGGCATGCCGATTCGGCCGGCCGACTGTATTTCGCCGTCACGGCCGTGGACGAGAACGGCCATGAGGGCTGCTGGCACGCATACGACGCGAGCGATCTCGTGCCGTCGATCCCGTTGGGCGTCGCGAACGGCGCGACGACCGAACAATGGATGTACGGCGAGCGCGGCATCTTCGGCGAGGACAACACGCTCGCCGAACGAATGCAGGAATACGTCTACACGTTCGTGACGATGGCCAACGGCGCCACCGTGCCCATCGTCAGCGAATTCAGCGCCCTGACGCCGAACGCCAACGGCATCGAACACGCATGGTCGTTCCAATACCGGGCCCCCGGCACCGCGCTCGAAGATTCCGGCACCCTCTACTACGAAGGCGATCTGAACGCCAAGCTCGAGAACGTCAGACAGGAGGCGATCGCGGCGCTGCCGAAAGCCGGCGGCCTGCTCGACCGTCTCACCGACGTAGCCGAAGTCGACTGGAGCGGATACGACAAGAAGGCAATCGATTCGGACGATGAACGGTCGCCGTACTTCACCTTCGCGTCGAATGCGTTCGGCACGTATCTCGCCCACAACATCCTCAACGGGCACGAGGTCATCGACGTCTCCGACTATCCCGAATGGGAGATGGACACCGGTGACGTGATCAACGAGCTGCGCTATCAGAACCCGTATCTGGCCGTCACCAGCGACGCCTTCGACTATACGAAGCGCAAGGTCGGCGAGAAGACAGTGCTGTGGATCAAATACCCTGACGATTACCGCGAACGCCAGCAGCGGCTCGCCGACTTCGTGAACGCCAACGTCTCGCGGTTTCAAGGATCGGATCGAGACAAGGCCATCGCCGTCGAGCGCTTCCTCGCGCAGGCGATGACGTATGACACCGACGCGTTCGCCGCCGTCAAGGAGGGCAACGGCAACACGTTTGAAAACGTGGAGGCGACGGCCGAATATGCGGATGCATGGAGTTCGCTCGGCATGGTGACCGGCAAAGGCGTGTGCATGTCATACGCATACGGCTATCAGGCGCTTGCCAAGGCGGCCGGACTGGACACCCGCGTGGTCAGCGGCTACGTGAGCGGTACGAAGGCGGGCCATGCGTGGAACTATGTGAAGGTCGACGGCCAGTGGCTGTTCGTCGACGCCACGTGGGACGACGAGGGCGCGGACGCAGGCACCAGGTATCAGCTCAAGAAGCCATCCGACGTGGCCGACCACTTCCCGGCCCGCAGCGGATGGACGCTGAGTTCGCAAACCGAACAGTACCAGTGACGACGGTCGCATACGACCCGTGTCGCGCCCGACGCGAACCGTTCACGAATCTCGCCGCGCGTCGGACGCAACACGGACCGATACCATGCGGGCAATACGGGCCGCACACGGTGAAAACCTATACCATTGGAACCAACGCACAGACGCCAGAGAAGGGAACAAACGGCAATGACGCACTCCGGACAGCCAGGCGACGAATCACAACCCGATCCGCACATCGCACCGCAACAGCCCGTCCAACAGCCCGTCCCGCACACACCGCAACCACCCTCGCAGCCTTATCAACAGCCGTATCCACCAACAACCGGATCGCAGGCAAGCGGACAACCACGGCCGACGCAACCCGTCGGACAGCAATACGGTCAGCCATACAGTCAGCCGCGGCCGCCCCAACCGCAGGCTCCATATCCGCCGCAGTCCAGCTATCCGGCCTATCCGCAACAACAGGGCGCGCCGCGAATTCCGCAACGGCAATCAAGACCGATCGGACAGACGTACGGACAACCGCCGGCAACAGCGCAACCCTACGCGCAACCGCCGCAACCAACGCCATCAACGCAACCGGTCTACGGACAGTCACCGGCATACGCGCAACCTCCGCAACCCGGTCGTCCAGCCGCCCAGCCGCAAGGCCTGTCGCCCGACCGGCGCGCGTCGCGGCGAGCACAGCGGCACGCGCCACGACGGTTCCGCTGGTGGATCGTGGTCGTCGCGGCAATCGTCGCCGTGGCGTTCATCATCGGCGGCGGACTGCTCGTCGCTTACAAACTCACCGGACGCGACAAACTCGCCAACACGGCGCTGCCAACCGCAGAACAGGCATACGGCAGCGCACTGCCAGCATCCAAATACGAGCTCAAGGATCCGATCGCGGTCGACATCTACCACGAATTCCGCATCACGCTCACCGGCGACGCATCGGTCGTCAGCGACGACTACTGGGCGTTCACGCTCAAAAACACCGACATGACGGAATTCGACTGCGCGAAGATCTACCAGGACGCCTCGCTCTCGGTGCCGATCCCAACCAGCATCAACGCCGGCATGCCAAGCAACGACAAGGAAGGCAACGGCACCGTCGACGTAAGCGGCACGATGGACATCCCCAAGTATATGCAGTACGGCGACAGCATCGGCAAGGAACGTGGCTTTCTGCCGTCCGACGGCTACTACTACGTGCAGTACATGGGATCCGACGGCAAGAAGCTCGCCAGGCCGATCGTGCAGTTCTTCAAGGTCGTCAATCCGACCGACGTCGAACAGCTCTCCCCTGTCAGCGGCATCACGCCGGTCGTCAACGCCGAAGGCGGCGTCGACATTTCATGGAACAAACTCGACGGCGCGACATCGTACAACGTATACACGTACATCGTGCTGCCGCAGGTCGGCCAGCCGGGCGACGACAACTTCTCCGAAGAACGCACCGAAATCACGAAGATCGGCTCGTCCAAGACGACTCAGCTGCTTTCGAACGATTACGACAAGGTCAAGAGCAGCAAGCTCCTCGACAACGAGCCGGAAACCACATACTCGCAGAACGAGGCGTTCCATTCGCTGGCCGTAGAGGATCAGGACTACATCGACGCATGCACGGGCAGCACAAGAGACTATTGCGCGGACGTGCTGCAGCAGGCCGGCGGCTCGTACAATCCGGATTCGGCGGGCAAACTGTACTTTGTGGTCTCCGGCGTGGACGCGGAAGGCCACGAGGGACGCTGGCGCGCGGTCGATGCGAACGACATCGTGCCGTCGATTCCGATCGGCCCCGCCAACCAGACGCAGCACCGCCAGTGGATCTACAATTCGAAGGGCGTCTTCGGAGAGGACAACACGCTCGAAGAGGACATGGAACAATACGTCTACACGTTCGTGACGATGGCCAACGGTTCGACTGCGACGATTCCCAGCACGTTCAGCGAGATCAGCAAAACCGGCAATGCGAGCTGGAACTTCCTGGTCTCGGCTCCCGGCACGAAGATCACGAACACGGGGCACCTGTACTACGAGGGCGATCTGAACGCGATCTTCCCGCAGATTCAGCAGGCCGCGCTCGAATCCCTGCCGAAGGCCGGCGGCGTGCTCGACCGCGTCAACGCAGTGAACGGCAATACCGACTGGAGCGGCTACGACACGAAGAAGATCGATTCGGACACGAGCCAATCCCCGTATTTCATCTTCGCGTCGACCGATTACGGCAAATATCTTGCGAACAACATCCTCAACGGCCATGAGGTCATCGACATCACCGAGTACGCCGCCGACGACTATCAGGTGAGCACGGAGGATGTGATGACGGAGATCATCTACCAGAACCCGTACATTCGCACCGAATCCGACGGCGTGGCTTACGCGGTGCGCAAGAAGGGCGACAGGACCGTGATGTGGGTGAAATACCCGGACGACTACAAGCAGCGGCAGAAGACAATGGCCGACTTCGTGAACGCGAACGTCTCGCGCTTCCAGGGCTCCGACCGGGACAAGGCCATCGCCATCGAGCAGTTCCTCGCCGGCCAGATGACCTACGACTATGATGCCGTCAATTTCAAACGATCCGGCGGCACCGACAGCGCCAACGCATTCGACAGCATAGACGCATCGAAGCGGTACCCGGACGCGTGGAGCCCGTACGGCATGGTCAGCGGCAAGGGCGTGTGCATGTCCTACGCATACGCCTACCAGCTGCTTGGCAAGGCCGCCGGACTCGACACTCGCGTGGTCTCCGGCTCCGTGTCCGGCTACAGCACGTCGCACGCCTGGAATTACGTGAAGATCGACGGCAAATGGCTGGTCATCGACGCCACATGGGATGATGACGGCAGCACCGCCGGCACCAAGTACCAGCTCAAAAACAAGACCGAAGTGACCGATCACTTCGCCTTCAACGACGGCTGGACCCTCGCCTCGCAGTCCGGACAGTACTAACCCCTGCCGCCGATCGTCATCCGGCATCCGCCGAGGCCATATCCTGATCAGTCGAAATCACGGCCGAACAGGGTCGTGGTTTCGGCAAGCCATCGGGCGGCACGGGCACGGATACCAGGACGAAACGATTCACCGGGCAACGTTGACGCGGAAGAACGAAAATGACGCCCATTACGCATGCGACGAATGCCCGGTTTTCTACGCACGTCTCGTCCGCCGTACACGTCATGCAGGTTCTGCGTCCCGAATGCGTCGCGCAGACGACGAACAAAACAAGGCACGGCAACGGCGAATAAGACTACGAGCGCAGCTTCGGCGGCAAGCATGAGCAGGGCTCCCGGGATGCCGCCCGCCCACGGGACGACGGCGTATCGGCCGCTGGCAAGCCATGCGGCGACGCGTTCCATGACTTGCGTGCCGCAGGAGGCGACCCATGCAAGCGCGAATCCGACCTGCGGACTCGCCCATGAGACGGCGAGCGCGGCGAGTCCGGCAAGCGTCGCGAAGTCGACGAACGGGCTGACGAGCAGGTTCGCGGGCACGGAAGCGAGCGGCAGTTCGGGCTCCATGAGCACTTGGATCGGCAAGGTCAGTGACTGCGCGGCGATGGTCATGGCAAGCGGCTGGGCGAGGAACCGCGGCATGAGCGCGCCGAGCCGGTCGCCGATCGTGCCGGCGAACAGG
Source organism: Bifidobacterium miconis (assembly GCF_019331735.1). Taxonomy (GTDB): domain Bacteria; phylum Actinomycetota; class Actinomycetes; order Actinomycetales; family Bifidobacteriaceae; genus Bifidobacterium; species Bifidobacterium miconis. The sequence continues at coordinate 16,411 of NZ_JAHBBH010000010.1, read as the reverse complement.
ACGATGCCGAGCACGGCGGCGCAGGAGAGCGCGAATCCGTAGCTGGCCGCCATGCTCGGTCGGATCAGCAGCGTGCCGATCACGGTCCAGCTCAACGCGCTCACGGATTGGCCCCGGCGGCCAACGAACACCGCGGCAGCGCCGAACAGTCCCATGACGAGCGCGCGCGTCACGGAATCGGACGGGTACATGATCGCGGCGAGCAGCAGGTATGCGACCGCCACCATGCCGGCGACGATCCGTCGCGGCAGCAGGAACCGTGCGCACGTTCGCCGCGTCATGTCGGCGACGAGCATGAAGTGCCCGCCGGAGACGGCCATGAGGTGCATGATGCCGGAACGGCGGAAGTTCTCTTCGACGCCGGCCGCGTAGGTCGCGTTGAGTTTCGGAATGCCCGTCGCCCCGCCCGGCTGGGCCGCCGCTCCCGTGCCATCGTTGCCGTTCGGGTTTGCGCCGGTACCGGTTGCGCCGTGACCGGCGATCACGCCGCCGGCGACGACGTGGTCCTGTCCGAGTACGCCGAGCGTGAGGCCGGGCACGAGCACGCGCCCTTGGTCGGAGAGCCGTTCGGTGACGGCGAAGAACGCGTCCTGCATGTGCGCGACGACGCGTTTGCCCGGGCTTGCTTGGCGAACGATCGCAACCGATTCTGGCATGTCGATGACGAGCCACAGCGGCTGCTTGCCGTATTGCGCCTGCTGCAGCGCGCCCTGCGCGCGAACGGTCGCGCCGTCGACGAGCGCCGCGCAGTTCACGTCGGACGCGTACACGCGCACGCCGGCCGTCGATGCGCGTTCGACGTCGCCGTCGTGCAGCGTGCGGATGATGCCGTCAATCTGGCAGTCCATGCCGCGTTTGTCGGCCGCGGTGGCCGGCGTGGCGATGCGGACGTCGGCGGTGACGACCGGCGAACGTTCGCGTGCGAGCGTGCTGGCCGGGTCATGCCACTGCGCCAGATCGGCGGATAATGCGGCGACCGCCGACAGCAGCACGGCGATGACGACAACGGTCATGCCGCCTCCGACCGGGACTCCGTTCATGACTCTGGCAGTGTCGTTTGGCCCACATTCGTCATCGGCGCAGCCGCGGCGAAAGCATGCAGGCATTCGACCGCCCATGCCGATTGCGGCAAACAAACCGCACGCCATCGTCAGCGACGCCATGCAGATCAAGACCAGTCGGACGGACCGCTCCCCCGCGGTCGCACTCATGATCCGTGTGAACGTGTGGTGCGTGGCGAGGCTGGCCGCCCATACGGCAAGCGCGACCGGCAGCATGCGCCAGTCGCGGCTGCCCTGTTCGCGGTCTTGCCGACTCATCGCGCCGCCACCTGATCGCGGATTTTGGCGAGCGTTTTCGCGCCGATGCCCTTGACTTCGAGCAGTTGGTCAACACTGGAGAATCGGCCGATCTGCTTGCGGTAGGCGATGATGCGGTCGGCGGTGACCGGGCCTATCCCCTTGATCGTCTGAAGTTCCTCGGCCGACGCCGTGTTGAGATCGATCAGTCCGTCGTTGACTGGCTGGGTCGCCGTGCCGGATGCCGCGCTTCCGTCGGATTGCGTTGCGGCATCGCCGCCGCCGTTCTCGACAGCGCTCGTGCCGTTTGCATCGTTGTTGCCGGAGACGCCGTCGTCGGCCCCTGCGACGGTGCCATTCCCTCCGTCCGTGCCGGCTTGCGCGGCTTGTTTGCCAGAACTGTCGTTCGTGTCGGATGGAGACGCTGATGCCGACGATCCCGTCCGCCCTCCGTCGGACGTCGTCGTATCGGACGAGTCACCGGACGATGATGATTCATCCGGCTGCAGCTGCGCTCGCGTCTCCGCCAGCGCCGACTCGTAGCGCAGCGACTGCTGCAGCAGCATGGTCAGACTCGCGCACAATGCGGCGGTCAGCAGCAGGACCGCCATGAGCGCGTGGATCTGCCTGAACGCGAGCCGCGGCCGGTCTCGCACGATGCGGTGGCGTTCCGCGTCGCCGTCGCCCGATCGCACGCCGGCGATGCCGTGCAGCGACGTCATCCGCGGTCGTCGCGACGCAGCGGATGCGGCAGTCTCGGCGATGCCGGCCGCATCAGCCGCATCGTCGGCGGCAACGGCCGCAACAGCAGGCGGGGGCGGCGGATCGAGCGACGGCGGATCGTCGTTGCCCCACTCGTCATGCCGCGCATCATGCCATGCGCCATCGTCACGCAATACGGCAGCGTCATGCGGCACGGCAGCATTACGCAACGGCTCGGCATCACGCCGCACCGTGTCCCGCGCCGCCGCGCGCAGCCGCAATGCCGGATCGGAGCCAGCGGGCGCGCGTTTCGTGCCGATATGAGAAACGCCCATGCCTCCCAACAGTGCGGGATGCACGGGCGTTTGTCCAGTCGGAATAGTCTGTGTGGTCGAATGGTCGGGAGTTGTCCACAACGGGTTGTCCACAACCGTTCGACCGACGGTCAACCGCGGAGGGCGGCTGACCGCAACCGATCACTCGGCCGGAACGATCGACACGATCTTCGGGGCCTTGACGATCACCTTGCGCGGAGTCTTGCCGCCGAGACGGTTGGCGACGGCCTCGAGCGCCATCTTCTCCAGTTCGGCCGGATCGATGTCGGGCGAAACCTCGAGCTTGGCGCGGATCTTGCCCTTGATCTGCACAACCGCGGTCACCGTGTCCTGGCCGACATAACGCTCGTCGGCGACCGGCCACGGCTCGTGCGCGAGCGACTCCGTGTGGCCGAGACGCGCCCACAGTTCCTCGCAGATGTGCGGCGCGATCGGCGAGAGCATGAGGATCAGCGGCTCGACGGCGGCGCGCGGCACAGAACCGAGCGAGGTCAGGTGGTTGTTGAGCACGATGAGCTTGGAGATCGCGGTGTTCGGGCGCATGCCCTCCATTTCCTCGGTCACCTCGGCGATCGTGTTGTTGAGCGCCTTGAGGGTCTTCGCGTCCAAAGCGTCCTCGGAGACGTGCACCTCGCCGGTGTTCTCGTCCACGACGTTGCGCCACAGGCGCTGCAGGAAGCGCATGCCGCCGACCACGTTGCGCGTGTTCCACGGGCGGGAGTCGGCCAGCGGGCCCATGCTCATCTCGTACAGGCGGAACGTGTCCGCGCCGTAGTTCTCGTACATGTCGTCCGGCGTGATGATGTTCTTGAGGCTCTTGCCCATCTTGCCGAACTCGCGGTTGACGTGCTCGCCGTGCCACGTGAAAGTCGGCTCGCCGTCGGCGCCTGCCGGACCTTCCTCGACTTCGGCGGCCGGCACGTACTGGCCGCGGTCGTCGGTGTAGGCGAACGCCTGGATCATGCCCTGATTGAACAGCTTGTGGAACGGTTCGGCCGAATCCACGTAGCCGAGGTCGAAGAGCACCTTGTGCCAGAAGCGCGAGTAGAGCAGGTGCAGCACGGCGTGCTCGACGCCGCCCACATACAGGTCGACGCCGCCTTCCGGACCCGAGTACTTGTTGTGGTTCGGACCCATCCAGTAGTCGAACTCGTCCTTCTCGACCATGTGGGCCGTGTCGGTCGGGTCGATGTAGCGCATGTAGTACCAGCAGGAGCCGGCCCAGTTCGGCATGGTGTTCGTGTCGCGGTAATAGGTCTTCTTGCCGTCGCCAAGATCGAGCTCGACCTTGACCCAATCCTCGTTGCGGCTCAGCGGCGCCTCCGGGTTGGATTCGGCGTCCATCGGGTCGAAGGTGCGCGGCTGGTAGTCGGGCACGTCCGGCAGGTTGATCGGCAGTGCGGAGTCCGGCAGCAGGTGCGGGGTGCCGTCCTCGCCGTAGACGATCGGGAACGGCTCGCCCCAGTAGCGCTGACGGCTGAACAGCCAGTCGCGCAGACGGTAGCTCACGGTGCCCTTGCCGACGCCGGCCTCCTCGAGCCACGCGTTGACCTTGGCGATCGCGTCGTCGACGCGCAGGCCGTTGAGCGAAAGCGCGTCGCCCTTCGCGGCGGTCGCGTCCACGGACGAGTTGATGACGATGCCGTCGTGGCTGACGAACGGCGCCTTGCCCTCGTAGTTGGCGAGGTCGTCGCCGGATTCCGGCAGCGGCTGGACGGTGTAGATGACCGGCAGGCCGTACTTCACGGCGAAGTCGTAGTCGCGCTGATCGCCGCCCGGAACGGCCATGATCGCGCCGGTGCCGTAGTCCATGAGCACGTAGTCGGCGGTGAACAGCGGGAGCTTCACGCCGGTGATCGGGTTGGTCGCATACAGGCCGGTGAACAGACCGGTCTTCTCGCCGGCCTCTTCGACGCGGTCCTTAGCGGTCTTCGACTCGGCGGCCAGACGGTATGCCTTGACGCCTTCGGCCGGGGTCGCGTAGCCGCCCTTCCAGTCGTCCGGAATGCCGGCCGGCCATTCGGCGGGCACGTACTGCAGCAGGTCGTGCTCCGGGGAGACGACGGCGAACGTGGTGCCGAACAGGGTGTCGGGACGGGTGGTGTAGATCTCCATGTCCTTGTCGCCCGCAGGCGTCGCGACGGTGAAGTGCACGGACGCGCCGTGGGACTCGCCGATCCAGTTGCGCTGCATGAGCTTAACCTTCTCCGGCCAGTCGATGCCGTCGAGGTCCTCGATCAGGCGGTGGCCGTACGCGGTGATGCGCATGGACCACTGGCGCAGCTCACGCTGAAAGACCGGGAAGTTGCCGCGCTCGGACTTGCCTTCGGCGGTGACCTCCTCGTTGGCGAGCACGGTGCCCAGACCCGGGCACCAGTTGACCGGCGACTTGGAGATGTAGGCGAGGCGGAAGTCGTTGAGGATGTCCTGCTGTTCGGCCTCACTCAGGTCGCCCCACGCCTTGCCGTCGGACTCGTGGCCCGGAATGGCCTTCTCGCCGTTCTCGAACTTGGCGACGAGCTCCGAAATCGGACGGGCCGAACCCTGCGAGCCGGACGGGTTTTTGGCGTCCTCGTCATACCACGCATCGTAGATGCGCGAGAAGATCCACTGCGTCCAGCGCACGTAGCCGGGGTCGATGGTCGCGAACGAGCGGCGGTTGTCGAAGCTCAGGCCCATGCGGTGCAGCTGGCGGCGCATGTTGGCGATGTTCTGCTCGGTGGTGATGCGCGGGTGCTGGCCGGTCTGCACGGCGTACTGCTCGGCGGGCAGGCCGAACGCGTCGTAGCCCATGGCGTGCAGCACGTTCTCGCCCTTCATGCGGTGGTAGCGGGAGACCACGTCGGTGGCGAGGTAGCCGAGCGGGTGGCCGACGTGCAGGCCCTTGCCGGACGGGTACGGGAACATGTCCATCGCGAAGAAGGCCGGGCGGCCGTCCGCGTTGCGGCCCTTGCCGTCCTTGAGGTCACCGTTGACGTTGGCGGCCCAGAAGGTGCCCTCGTCGTCCCACTTCTTCTGCCACTTGGTTTCGATGTCCTGCGCGAGCGCCGCGTTGTAGCGGAACGACGGCTCGGCGGGGACTTCGGCCGCCTGCGCGGCGGTGTTCTTCTCATTAGCCATACGGTGCATTATTGCCACGCAACTGGACACATGCGCGTGATTCCGCCCATTGCGGTCGCACCGTGGAACGCGGCCGGCGAACCGCGGCCGGCGCCGCGATTAGTGGACGGTGACGTCCCGGGCGGACAGGTCCCGCGACGTCCGGTATCCGAGCGGCGTGAGATCGGCGTCGACGTACCGTCGCCACGAGCCGTCGTCGATCATCGCCCGCAGCGCTCCGGCGATCTTGTTCGCGAGTTCGTCGTAGCCGTGGCGCACGGCGATGCCGTAGCGCAGCGCGTCGTCGCCGCGATCGTCCGCGACGATCCGGTACGACTCGCGACGGTGGCGCGCCAGTCCCGGCAACGTCGCGTCGTCGCCGGCGACCGCGTCGACCGTGCCGGCCATGAGCGCGGTCATGCATCGGCCGTATGTGTCGTAGTCGGACAGCGTCACGTCGTCGCGGGACGCGACGCGCGCGTGCATTGCCGTGCCGGTCGCGGCGCATACCGTCGCGTCGTCCGCCGCGTGTTCCGTATTGTCCTCGCGATCGTCGTTCATGCGATCATCGCCGGTCGCGAACAGATCGTCGAGCGACGTATCGTCGTCGTGCACGAGCACGGCCGGCCGGGTTTCCAGATACGGGCCGGCGAACGTGACGGCCTGCGCGGACTCGTCGGTCATCGCGTAGCCGGCGACGACCATGTCGGCTCTCCCGTCCTGCAGCACGGCGGCGCGATCCTGCGGTTCGACGCGTACGAACACGATCTGCTGAGAGCCGTAGCCGAGCGTTTTGGCGACGTGACGGGCCACGTCCACGTCGAATCCGGAATACGATCCGTCGTGCCAATAGCCGAGACCGGGCAGGTCGGCGGCGACGCCGATCGTGATCGTGGGCCCGAGCGGCTGTCCGGACGTGGCCGACGTCGCCGCGGCGTCGCCTCCGTCGGCTGCACCGCCGCTCGAGGCGACGCCGCAGCCCGACAGCAACGGCATCGTCAGCAGGGCGAGCGCGCATCCGGCCGCCGCCGCGCGGACCGCACGCGACGCGGCTACTTGAACATGCGCGAACGGGTGAGGAACCATGTCACCACCGCGGACAGGGCGATCGAGATGATGATGATCGCGGCGAAGCCCCACGGCTTGTCGCTCAGCGGCATGCCGAGCATGCCGGTCTGGAAGTTCATGCCGTACATGGAGAAGATGAGCGTGGGCACCGACAGGGTGATCGAGATGATCGTGAAGATGCGCATCACGTTGTTCAGGTTGTTGGACACGATCGAGGCGAACGCGTCGGTCATGTTCGCAAGAACGCCGCTGTAGATGTTCGCCATCTCGATGGCCTGCTTGTTCTCGGTGATGACGTCCTCGAGCAGGTCCTCGTCGTCCGGGTACTGCTTGACGCGAGGCAGCGTGGTGAGCTTCTCCATCACGATTTCGTTCGATTTGAGCGACGTGGTGAAATACACCAACGTCTTGCTCAGCTCCATGAGCATCACGATCTCGCGGTTCTGCATGGAATGGCGGAGCTTCAATTCCAGTTTGTCGCTTTCGCGGTCGATGATGCGCAGGTAGCGCAGGTACATGGTCGCGTTGCGGTACAGGATCTGCAGGATGAACCGCGTGCGCATGAACGTGTTGAACCCGCGGATCGTGCCCTCCATGAACGGGTGGAGCACGGGCGTGTCCTGCATGCACACGGTGATGATGAGGCTTTGCGTGACGATGATCGACAACGGGATCGTCTCGTACCAGTCGCGGCCGCCGCGCTCCTCGACGGTCGGGATGTCGACGATGATCATCGTGTAGTCGTCCTCGATGTCGACGCGGGAGCGTTCCTCGTCATCAAGCGGGGCGCGCAGGTCGGCGAGGTCCACGCCGGTCTCCTGCGCGATGGTGGCGAGTTCCACGTCGGTCGGTTCGCTCAGCGATATCCACGAACCGTTCTCGGGTTTCTGCACCTGCTCCACTTGGCCGTTGATGGTGCTGAAGATTCTCAGCATGTCTCGTCTCACCCGCCTTCCGCCGTTCGAATGCGGCGCGTGCCGCCGCGTCCCGTGTAAAACCGTGACAAGAATAGTCCCTATGGTGCGACAGGCCCGCCGTGGCGGGCATATCGGCACATCACGTTCATGTTCGCGTGCGGAATGCGTGAGCGTGCGTGCGCTTGCGTGCGTGCGCGCGTTCTCGCACGTCCGCGCGCCGGTCCGGATCCGTCGTCCCCCTCGTCACATGGCGATCGGCTTCCAGCCGGGCATGTCCGGGCCGCGCAGATCCGCCGGGCCGTTCTCCCAGTCGGCGTACTGGGCGATCATGGGCGACCGGTTGAACTCGTCGAGCTGCCAGACCGGCTCGTCGAGCGGCACGCCGCCCATCGCGCCGACCACGCTCAGCCGGCTCCACGAGGCGTTGCGGATGCCGCCGAGCGCGTTGCCGTCCGGGTCGAGTCCGATCAGCGTTTCGATCGTGGCCGCGATCCACGACCCGTGGCCGACGACCACCAACGTGGTCGGCTCGGCCGCATACCGCGGGTCGACGATGATCGCGCGCATCGCCTCGGCTCCGCGCCGGCCCACGTCGCGCCGGCTCTCCACGCCGTACGCGAGCTCGCCGCCCTCATGCTTGCGCCACGAGACGTACGCGGCTTCGTCCATCGTCCGGATCTCCTCGCGGGTCAGGCCCTCCCACTGGCCGAATTTGCGCTCGCGCAGGCGCGGGTCGAGCTCGACCGGAATGCCGAGCAGGTCGGCGAACGCGTGCGCGGTCTGCTGCGCGCGGAACAGGTCGGACGCGAGCACGACGAGCCGGCGGCGGGCGGCCGGGGCCTGACGGTATTCGTCGATGCTGCTGCGTTCCGCCGCGTCGGGACCGGGCTGGGCGAGCAGCTCGGGATTGCGGGCGATGTTGCCGACTTTGGCCCAGTAGTAGCGTTGCGCAAGCTCGAAGCCGGCCTGATCGGCCTGCCATTGGCCGACGATGTCGAGCGGCACGTCGATCTGCCCCTGCAGCCGGCGCGCCAGATTGTACGAGGTCCGTCCGTGCCTGAGCATCACCACTTCGTCGATCATCGTCTCCCCCGTTTCGCAAAGGTCGGGCCGTTCGTTCCGTTCACATCATATCGGCCGGGCGATATCGCATGCGGCATGGGGCGCTCCGCATCGAACGCGCGATGGGCGCGGCCGCGCCGGGCACGCCGGCCGAAACGACCGTTCAGGCGGCGGTCCCGTTGCGCACCCGCGGGACTATAGTGCTGGAATATACGTGCTGGAGCATACGGATATCCGGCGGGATGCGGGAGGCGACGATGGATCTGCTCTTCGTGACCAGCAGTGCGGCGCTCGGTACGGCCGTGGCCGGAACGCTGCAGTCCGCCGGGCACACGGTCGACGTGGCGTCGGATGCGCGGCAGCTTGACGAGGCGTTTCGGATCGCGGCAAGCCTGCACGATCAGGATCTTCCGCAGCGGACGCCGCCCGGCGAAGCCCGCCGCGCCGGCTGGGACGGCCGGGACGGCCGCGGCGGTCACGCCCCGAAACCTTATGATGCGGTGCTGCTTGACGACTTGACCGACCCGGAGCTCATGGGCCGGCTCGCGCAGCTCCTGCAGCCCCATCCGGCCGACGGCGATGCCGACGGCGGCGAAAGCCACGCCCGGCCGCTGCCGAAAATCGCGTTGCTCGCCACACCGTCGATGCCGCGCGGACGCGAGCAGACCAGCCGTTACGCCATCGACGACCCGGCCTCTCCCCTGCATCCGTCGGTCACGATCAACAAACCGTTCTCGGATGCGGAACTGCTGTCCTACGTCGAACTGCTGTCGCCCGGCCATGCCGGGTCGGACGGTCCGGCGCTGCTCATCCACGGCGACCTGACGCTCGATACGCGGGCCCAACGCGCCTACTACCGCAGCGCCAGCCGGCCGATCGCCCTGTCGCCGCGCGAATACTCGGCGCTGGAGGCGCTGATCCGCGCCGACGGGCGGTTCCTGAGCTTCGACGACCTGTCGCGGCTCGTCTTCGGCGACGGGGTCGGATTCGCGGAGCAGCGGGACGTGATGGCGACGACCCTGTATTCGCTCACGCGCAAAATGCGCCGGCTGGGGTTCTTCATCACGCAACGCGGACACGAGTATCGGATCCGCTGAATCGCAGGGCAAGACGAATGGAACACGTGGAACACGGGTTCGGACCGGTCTGGGACGCGGCATCCCGGGTGCTGGTGCTGGGGTCGATGCCGAGCCCGAAATCCCGCGAGGCCGGGTTCTACTACATGCACCGGCAGAACCGGTTCTGGCCGGTGATGGCCGCCCTGTTCGCCGATCCTGCCGATCCGAACGACGTGCCCGGAGACTCCCCCGATTCGCGGCGCGCATTCGCGTTGCGGCATCATGTCGCGCTGTGGGACGTGATCGCCTCGTGCGACATCGTCGGGGCAAGCGACTCGAGCATCCGCAATGCGATGCCGAACGATCTCACGCCGATCCTGCGCGGCTCGCGCGTCACGCGCGTGTTCACGACCGGCGCCAAGGCCGGGCAGCTGTATCGTCGCCTCATCGAACCGGGACTGTCGGCCGCAGGGTGCGCCGTGCCCATGATCCAGCTGCCGTCCACCAGCCCGGCGAACGCGTCCATGCGGCTGCCGCGGCTGATCGACGTCTACCGCGAAGCCTTCGAGGACGCCGGGATCTTGCGGACCACGTAACGCACCATGCAATGCAAAAGGCCGGTGCCCGCGACGATTCGCGGACACCGGCCAAACCAAATACCGGCCGAGCAAGATGCGGCCGGAAAGGACCGGCTCAGTCCTTTTCGATGGTCTTGCCGGCGGTGGCGCCGGAGGACAGGTCCTGAATCTCGGTGATCTCGAGCACCGGGATGGCGGCGGGCTTCTTGGTGCCCTTCTCCTCGGCGACCTTGACCTGTTCGTCGTAGATCGCGTCGTCGGTGTGCAGGGTCACGTTGCCGCGGAAGCGGTAGCCCTTCTTCTCGGCGAGGTTCGCGACGGCCACGACCAGCGGGGAACCGTTCTCAAGGTTCTGGTAATGCTGGCCGGCGGTGCGCTCGTGGTAGGCGAGGTGGTTGTCGTCAAGTACGAACAGCGACATCTTCGGGCCGAGGTCGAGGTTGCCGTCCTTGTCGACAGTGGCGATCCAAGCGAGGTTGTTCTCGATGAAGGTCTTCATCTCAGCGGTGAGCGTTGCCATGATAGCGTCCTTTCACTACGACATACGGTTGCCAAACGATTCCAGCCTACGCCGGTCGGCATGCGTCCGCCAGCGCGCCTCTGTGAAAAATCTCTCAGAGAATATATCGTGCGTCTTCTACGATGGGTGCAGCATCATGCAGCCGTTCGTGCCGTCCGTCGACGGACACGTTGTTGAGGAGCCGTAATGAACATCACCGAAGCCATGGAAGCCCGTCATGCCGTGCGCGATTTCGCCGACCAGCCGATCGATGCGGCCGCGCTGGATGAGTTGCGCGCCGCGGTGGCCGCGGCGAATGCGGAGGGCGGACTCAACATCCGGCTGGTGCATGACGAGACGGACGCGTTCGGCGGATGCCCGACGCATTACGGCCGGTTCAGGAACGTGCGCTGGTGCCTTGCGCTGATCGGACGCGACGCGGCCGCCGGCGACACCGCCGATCTGGACGAGCGTGCCGGATATTTCGGCGAGCGTCTCGCACTGACCGCCGTGTCGCTCGGTTTGGACACCGGCTGGGCCGTGCTGCACGATGTGGCGGAACACGACGATTTCTGGCATCTGGAGGACGGCGAGCGCATGCCCGCGGCGATCGCCTTCGGCCACGCCACCCGTCCGGGCCGGCCGCACCGCAGCAAGCCGGTCGAGGAATTGGGCGCCGTGGAGGGCGGCGGCACGCTGGCCGATGCACCGGCGTGGTTCGTCAGCGCGCTGGAGGCCGCGCAGCTGGCGCCGAGCGCATTGGGCAAGCAGCCGTTCCGGTTCACGCTGCTGGCCGACGGCCAGACGGTCCGCGCCGAGGCGTTGGATGGCGTGCAATCCGAAATCGGCCTTGGCATCGCCAAGCTGCACATGGAATTGGGGGCCGCTGCCGCCGGCCACACCATCGTGTGGTGAAAAAGCCCTTCGTATTGTGGCGTGTAGAGACAGTGGCGTGTAGGGTCCGGTTCATGCGGCACTTGCGTGACATTGCCGAGGGCAGAGTGGAGACACTGGCCGCAATGTCACGCAAATCAACCTTATAGCGTGACATTGCGGCTAGTAGGCCGGCTGTGCCAGGGACAATGTCACGCCAAACACGTTGCCGGATGCGAATGATATGCAAAAGGCCCGGAAGCGATTGGCTTCCGGGCCTTTGTTGGTGGAGCTAAGGGGATTCGAACCCCTGACCCTCTCCATGCCATGGAGATGCGCTACCAGCTGCGCCATAGCCCCGTTCTTGCGAACCTGAGATAGCATACGACAGTATGGTCAGGCCCGCAACATCGGCGTGTCGGCGGCTTCGCTCAGTTCCGACAGTTCCGAAGAAGCCGAGCCGCCCGCCGCGTCACACCGGCCGGATGGCGGATTGCCGTCGGATCACTGCGCCGAACCGGATGACGATCCGCTCTCCCCCGATGTGGACGAGCCGGAGCCGTCCGTCGAACCGGTGCCACTGGAGGAGCCGGACGACGAGTCGCCGCCGCTCGAGGAAGAGGATCCGGAGGATGTCGAACCAGAATTGCCGGACGAATCCGATCCGCTGGTCGTGCCCGAAGACGAACCGCCGGAGGAGCTGGAACCGCTGTCGGTGGATCCGCTGGTGCCGGAATCGGTGGACGTGCCGCTTGACGTGCCGGACGAGGTCGAACCGTCCGAGCCGCTGGTCGAACCGGACGAGGTCGAACCGTTCGACGAGCCGGACGACGTACCGTCCGACGTGGAGCCGCTGGTGCCGGAATCGGTCGAATCGTTGGCATCGGCGCCGTCCTGCGTGGTCGAACCGGTGGTGCCGGAATCGGTGCCATCGGTGTCGCCGTCCGTCGTGCCGGTATCGTCCGTCGTGCCGTGGTGCGTGTCCGTCGGGCCTTCGGTCGGCGCGTTGCCGGTCTGCCCCTGATCGCTCGGCTGCGACGGGGTTTGCGTGGTGCTGACAATGTCGCGCACCACGGAGTCGGTGCCCTGTCCCTGCGTGATCAGCATGATGATGCCGGCGGTCGCGGCCACGGCGACCAGCGAGCTGATGATGGCGACGGCCAACGCGATGCGCTTTTGCCTGACGGTCGTGGCGATGCTCGGCGCGGCCACATGATGCACGCCCTGCGACGACGCGACGCGTCCGACACGACCGGCTTGGCCGGCACGATCAACGGAACCGCCATGGTGCGCCGTTTCGGTCGCGTTGACCAGATTCGCCAGCGTGTTGCCGGCCTGCTCCGCTCCGGACACACCGGCCGCACCGTCGATCGTCGGCAGCACGGTCGTGCCGTCCGCACCGACCGCGGTCATATCGGAGACTGTCGCATCGGCGCCGTCCGCGGAGCTGATCACGCGGCCTGCACGAGCGGCCGCATCCGCACGTTCCTGCAACGCGACGGCGCCGGGCGCGAGCACGGTCGTTTCGTCATTGCCATTCGCCACGCCGGCCGTATCGGACGTATCGGACGCACTGTCGGCAGCTGCATCGGTCTTGCTGTCGGCCTTGCCGTCATCCGACGACGAACCGACGCCGGTCACGTCCTGCAGTTTCTGACCGGAAGCGCTCAGCACGTTCTTGTAGATCTGCGACGAGACCGCGGAGACGATCGAACCCGCGGCGACGCCGATCACCGAGCCGGCCATGCCTATCTTGGCCGACAGCAGAAACGACGTGACCGCGGCGAGCGCGCCCGCGGCCAACGACGTCAGCGATATGCCTTTGAAAAAATTCCTCACGGTTCGTGAGCCTAGTAAAAATTCTTGGCAACGCGCTGGGCGGCAGGTGAAAACAACGTAATCCTCACAGCTTCCCGTCAGAATCTTCACAAAGTCCGGAACGACGGCGTTTGCGGGACTCTGCCGCGCCTCGACCGCGCGGACCGGACATCAGCCGCCCGAATTGCGCAGACCGCACCAACCTCTCCTACCGCATGGCGACGCGCCACCGACGCCGTCCGAAGCCGCCGGCTCCGTCGGCGTCCCATCTGCCGGGGATCGCCGATCCGCAGTCCGGGCAATGCCCGTCGGCGGAGAGCCGGTAGGAGACGATGTCGTACCGGTCGCGCACGATGAGCGCCGCGCCGCATCCGGGGCAGAACGTGGTGTCGCCGTCGCGGTTGACCACATTGCCGGTGTAGACGAAGCGCAGGCCCTCTCCCATCGCGATCCCGCGCGCGTGCACAAGCGTGGCGAGCGGGGTCGGCGGCACGTCGCGCATCTTGTAGTCCGGGTGGAACGCGGAGAAGTGCAGCGGCACGTCGCGGCCGCAATGCTCGCGGATCCACGCGCATTCGGCGTGCAGCTGCGCGTCGTCGTCGTTGTAGCCGGGAATGAGCAGCGTGGTCAGTTCGACCCACGTGTCCGTTTCGTTGCACGCGTATGCGATCGTATCGAGCACGTCGCGCAGCCGCGTGCCGGTGACGCTGCGGTAGAAGTCCTCGGTGAAGCCTTTGAGGTCGATGTTCGCCGCGTCCATGACCCGGTAGAAGTCGGCGCGCGAGGCGTCCGACATGTAGCCGGCGGTGACGGCGATCGCGTTGATGCCGAGCTCGTGGCAGGCCTGTGCGGTGTCGATCGCGTACTCGGCGAAGATGATCGGATCGTTGTAGGTGAACGCGACCGATTGCGCGCCGTAGTCGGCGGCGACCGCGGCGATGTTCTCCGGGCTCGCTTCGACAGCGAGCGTGCTCCACTGGCGGGAGGCGGAGATCGACCAGTTTTGGCAGTAGCGGCAGGCGCTGTTGCAGCCGGCCGTGCCGAAGCTGAGCACGGCGCTTCCGGGATGGAAGTGGTTGAGCGGCTTCTTTTCGACCGGGTCCATCGCGAAGCCGGAACTGCGGCCGTACGTGTCGAGCATGATCGTGCCGTGGTGGTTGGAGCGCACGAAGCAGAAGCCGCGCTGGCCGTCGCGCAGCGCGCAGTGGCGCGGGCACAGGTCGCACTGCACGCGGCCGTCCGGCAATCGGTGCTGCCAGCGGCCGGTCGCCGACGAGGCAACGGACGGTTCCGTCGCGTGCTCGGCCGGGCGTTCGTCCGCCGTGAGCGGTCCGGTCGGCGGCACCGCCGACGTTCGCGCGAATCCGGGCTCTCCGCCGTTCGCGCTCATCGCCGCGCCTCGTCGAACGCGGCGACGGTGTACCGGCTGCAGATCACGCTGCCGTCATGCCAGTCATAGGAAGCCGGCAGTCCCGCCTTGCGCAGCAGATGGCCGACGAACTCGCGGCTGTCGGGCAGTTCGGCCCACACCTGCGGCAGGAACGTGGCGCGATGGCCGTGGCGGTCGTCGATGATGAGCCCGTCGCGGCCGGGTTCGAGCATACGCTCCAGTGCGGTGCGGGACGGCACGCGCATCGGTTCGGGCGCGGACAGCACCGACACTTCGACGCTGACGTCCGGGTATTCGCCTGCGGTGACCGGGCGGAACCGCGGGTCGTGGATGGCGGCGTCGATCGCGTGTTCGGCGATGTCGCGGCCGAGCGGGCGGTACGCCTCGATGGTGCCGATGCAGCCGCGCAGCCGTCCGTGTTCGGTCAGGGTGACGAAGCTGGCGCCCGGGCGGTTCAGTTCGGGGTGCGCGGCGACGATGTCGGCCGGCGTGGGGTCGCCGGGTTGGGCGAGGCCAAAGTATTGCGCGAGCGCGGCGCGGGCCAGACCAGGCAGCACCGTGTCGGCATGGTCCGGCAGATTGGCCGCACTGCCGAACGCGCCGTCGGCGGCACGACGACGGTCGGATGCGGCCTGCAGCGATTCATGGCCTTCGGGGTCATGCTCGGGGTCGTGCTCCCATGCGGCGAACGACGCGTAGCCGACCACCGGCGTGTCCGGGTCGCGCATCGGCGGACGCTTGGCGCGCGGGCTGTCATCCGACGGAGCTCCCGCCGCGGCGTTCGCCAGTGCCACTTCCCCGTCGTCGCCCGAGGTCGAGCATCCGAGGAACCGCAGCGTCATGCCCTTGCCGGGGCATACGTCCAGCAGGCCGTTGATCGGGTACGCGCCGCACGCGCGGTTCGGCCGGATCGTCGGCTCGCCCAGCGGCGCGATGCGCGCGATGGTCGCGTCGTCCAAGGCGCGGGCGACGGATTCGGGATGATAGTGCGACAGGTCGGAGCTGATCACGATCACCGTTTCCGGCCCGCCCCACAGGGCGCGGATCGCGTCGCCGACCTCGGCCGGGCTCGCGTCGCCCGCATTGAGCGGCACGATGCTCAGATCGTCGCCGAGCACGCGCTGCAGGAACGGGATCTGCACTTCGACCGCGTGTTCGCGCGCATGGGTCGCGTCGTTGACGATCATGGACGGCACGACCGCGAGCGCACGGCGTTCCGCGTCCCGGTCGACCGGCACGGTGCCAAGCGGGGTTTGGAATGCGGCAGCCGTCGGGCAGGCCACGCCGCGCACGGCCACACGGTGCGTCGGGCCCACGATCACGGCGCGGCGGATCGTGCCGCGGCCGCGTTCGAGCAGCGCGTAGGCGAGCGCCGCGGTGGTGCCGGAGTACACGTATCCGGCATGGGGCACGATCACCGCCTTCGGCGCGCCGGCGGGCAGCCGTTGCGCGAACCCTGAATCGTGCAGCAGCGTGCGCGCGTAATCCAGCTGCCGGTCGATCATGTCCTTCAGTTCGCCGGGATCGGCCGGGTAGAACGAGCCGGCCACCGCGGCCGGGCGGATGTATGTCGATTCGGGCAGGGTGCGGGCGGCATCATCGCCGCCGTCACCGACAGTCGTACTGTGGAACAACCGCATCATGGCAACCACCTCTTCGGTCTCCATGATAGTCGCCGCGTTTGGTGCCCGATGTTTGACGATTGAGAGGCTGT
>NZ_JAHBBH010000001.1 GCF_019331735.1 Bifidobacterium miconis | reverse complement strand
GAATGGACGGTCATGAACGCCTACCGGTACGAGAACCACCCCTACCACACCAAGGTGTTCCTCGGCGAATACGCCACGCTCGACGATACGTGGTTCAACGCGCTCGCCGAAGCCGCGTTCATGACCGTCCATTCCGGGGCGTGATAGAAGTGCACATCCATCAGCGGAGTGTTGAGCCGATCGCCTTGTTCGAACGCCGGATCGTACAGGTCGCTGTATGGGCAGACGCCCGCACTGCCGGCGATCTGAATGTCCGGGTAGCGGTCGTGGATCTGGTGTGCGGCGATCTCGTACCGGTCGTAGAACTCCTGGTACTCCTCCTCGTTGCCGAGCGCGATGTACTTCATATGGAACGGTTCCGGATGACCCATCTGAGCTCGAACCCTGCCCCACGTGCTGTAGACCGGTCCGTTGGCGAACTCGATCACGTCAAGCGCATCGTCGATCCACGACTGCAGATTCTCGATGTCGTCCTGCAGATGATGATGAGCATTGCAGCCAAGCGAGATGACCGGAATGGGTTCTGCTCCCAGTTGTTCGCACATGCGGAAATACTCGTAGAAACCAAGACCGAACGTCTGGTTGTACTTCCAGCGGTTGCGCTTGGACGGGCGTTCCTCGACCGGCCCCACTGTGAACTTCCAGCGGTATACGGAGTCTCGGGCTGCCGGGTCGAATGCGCCGTCGTGGATGAGGCAGCCGCCCGGGAATCGCACGAACCTGGGCTTGAGTTCGGCGAGCTTCTCGGCGAGGTCGCGGCGCAGCACGTGGTCGTCGTCGAACGTGTCGAGCGGGATCAGGGAGACCATGTCAAGGTCGAGCGTCGCCCGTGTATCGCTGCGCACGACCAGCACGGCGGTCGGATCGTCCCGATCTGGGAAGAACGTGGCGGCGAACCGGGTCCATGCGCCGCCGGCGACGACGAACGTCTCGTCGGCAAGAATGGTCCGCAGATCGGCGGACCGCAACTCGACGCGCAGCTTGGCCGTTGCCGATGCGGAGGCATCGTCGATGCGCGCGTAGCAGGAGAATGCGTATTGTGCGTCCGCGCTGACGGGGATGCCGTCGTTGAATCCGTCGTTGGACACGCCCGCGAGATCGGCCTCGGACGGGCCGAGCACGAGATAATGTGGATTGTTGGCGTTGAGTGGATGATCGTCGGCGACTCGAGCGCCGGTGGTCCCGTCGTCGGGCAGCACCGTCCAACCGGTCAGGGGCGCGTAGTCGGGGTTGTCGATCGGGTCGAACTCGAAGGACCGGTTCTGGATGAGTTCGGCATACAGGCCGCCATCGGCGGCATGGTTGATGTCCTCGAAGAACACGCCGAACAGGTCGCCCTGCTCCTTGACACGGTCGTCGGTGCGAATCGAAATGGAATGCCGTGTTGACATGTGATGCTCCTTAATGCGGGTGACCACCTACGTCCTGCCACCATGAATTTACGCAAACGTTTTTGTATGTCATCTTCTTCGCGTTCCCCTTCGGGCCGCTGCGCCGACAGTCCGTTAGAAAACGTTTTCGAAGTGGTAGGACGAATATAAACCCTCCAGCAAACTGCCGCAAGTCATACGACATCATTTCGGCGTGTCGCCTGCTTTTTTATATAAGAGAACACGTTGCAATCCCGCAAAACGCCATTTGACTTTTTTGAGATCACGGCTTATGATTCAAATCAAGAAAACGTTTTCGTTACGATGAAGACGAGTAGTGATACTCATCAACAACGATGTACGCCCTTAACGAAGACGTTTTCTCAATAACCACATCTCAAGCTCGCCGGAGACGCACCGCAACACGTCGTTTCCACCAAGGAGAAAACAAAGCAATGAAGCCGATAACCAAGACGATCGCCGCGACCGCAGCGGCGGTGATGTCGCTGTCCACGCTGGCCGCATGCGGAGGCACGTCCGAGTCCGACACACGGGTCAACTCCGCAGGCAAGCCCGTCGTGAAGATCAGCGTGGTGCACGACGTATCCAACAGCCCGAAGATGAACGAGATGTCGTGGACCAAGGAGCTCGAGGCGGCCTGCGACTGCGACATCGAATGGACCGATCTGGACACCAACCAATGGCAGCAGCAGCGCCCCGGCATGCTGACTTCCGGCAACATTCCGGACGTGGCCATCTGCGCTATGGATCTGGCCTCCACGCTGCAGTTCGGCAACCTGTTCGAGGATCTCAAGCCGCATATCGACAAGCAGCTGCCCAACGTCAAGAAGTTCTTCGAGACATACCCGGACGCGGAAAAGGTGGTCACGCAGGACGGCCACATCTACGGACTGCCCAGCGCCAAGGACAGCACCAACCTGAACTCCGCCATCCGTCTCATGATCAACAAGACGTGGCTCGACAAGCTGGGGCTCAAGGAGCCGACCACCTGGGACGAGCTCGAAACCGTGCTCAAGGCGTTCAAGACGCAGGATCCGAACGGCAACGGCAAGGCCGACGAAGTGCCGTTCAGCTTCTCCCCGCTCGTCACCACCAGCATCGGCAGCAACTTCATCTTCGGCATGATGGGTTCCACCGGCATCACGACGCAGCTCGTGAAGAACACCGCCGGCTCGAACGGCTACTACGTCAAGGACGGCAAGGTCGGCAACTTCCTGATCTCCGACGAGTACAAGAGCCTGGTGGAGCTCCTGAGCCGCTTTGTCGACGAGGGACTGCTGCCCAAGGACACTCTGACTCAGGACGTGAACAAGTACAACGCGGACGTTCAGGCGGATCCGATGACCGTCGGCGTGCAGGTCGGGTTCAACGAGCTCGCCTCGTTCGGCCAGGACGGCATGTACGACTACGTCTCGCTGCCGCCGCTGAAGGCTACCTCGTCCACCGAACCGAGCTGGGACTACAACGCCGATGAGTTCATGATCGTCAACGGCCGTCTGTCCGTCGCCAAGGAGGCACCGAACAAGGACGCCATCTGGAAGATCGTCAACGCGCTGTACAGCGAGAAGATCTCCGTGGAGCAGTACGTCGGCTCCATCCCGGACTTCACCACCGACAAGGGCAACCACAACTACGAGAAGACCCAGGTCAACGCCGAGACCCAGCCGAAGCTGCAGGCCATCTACGGATACTTCGCCGGTTGGATTCCCCCGGAGGTCACGCTGACCTCCAAGGACGACACCTCGCGTAAGCAGGACGACTACATGCTCAAGGACGTCGAAACCGCCTACGGCGACATCTACAAGACCCTCGCGGATTCCGACGACTACATGCCCTCGTACGTCCAACCCGACACCAGCCAGTCGACGCAGCTGGCCAACATCAACACCGCCGTCACGAACTACGCGCTGTCGCAGTTCTCGAAGTGGGTCGTCAACGGCGGCGTCGACAAGGAATGGGACGGCTACGTCAAGAAGCTGCAGAACTCCGGTCTGGATCAGGGCGTCGAGACCTGGCAGAAGCTGTACGACGAGGCCGTCAAGTAGTCGATCCATCGCATAGCAGGTCAATGTAGGCAAACATCCGCCGCCGAACCATACCGCCCTAGAGCCGTTGCGATTCGTCTATGATGAACGTGATACAAAAACGTTTTTCGCAGACAACCGCACACGATCGGAGGCGTTATGGCCGGCGGCAACAATATGGGGAGCACAGGCATGCTGGGAAGGACGTCCCTGACCGACGTCGCCAAAGCGGCCGGGGTATCGGTGGGAGCGGCGTCCAAGGCGCTGCACGGCAAACCGGGCGTCAGCGAGGCGACGCGCCAGAAGGTCAACGAGATCGCGAAACGACTCAACTACGAGCCGAATCCGATCGCGCAGACCTTGGTGTCCGGCAAATCCGGATCGATCGGCATGTTCGCGGCCGATCAGGGTTCCTTCTCCAGCCCGATCATGGCAGGGGTGCAGAACGAATTGAGCGCCAACGGCGTGACCGTGCTGCTGTCGAACGCATTCGGCGATATGAAGCTGGAACGCCAGTGCATCGACGCGCTGCTGGCCCGCAACGTCGACGGACTGCTCGTCGTGAACCACAACACGAACATCCGTCCCCCGCTGCACGAGGAGGTTCCGGTGCCGATCGTCTACGCGTACGCCGCCTCCTCGGACGAACGCGACTGCTCGATCACGGCGGACAACGTCGACGCCGGCCGCACGGCCGTGCGGCACATGGCCGAGATCGGCCGGCGCAGCATCGCGATCATCTGCGGTGAGGCCAGCTCGAAGGCGGCCACGGACCGACTGCAAGGCGCGATGGAGGCCATGGACGAGCTCGGACTGACGCCGGTGAACATACCGAGATTCGGTACGTGGACGGCGCAATGGTCGCGTCAGGAGATCGCGCGACTGGTCGATGCGGGTACCGAGTTCGACGCGGTGATCTGCCAGAGCGACGTGCTGGCGATGGGCGCGCTCGACGCGTTGCATTCGCACGGGATCAGCGTGCCGCAGGATGTGGCGCTGATGGGCCACGACGACTGGGGTCCGATCGTGTTGAATACCGATCCGCAGCTGACGAGTATGTCCAACGCTCTGTACGATATCGGGCATCTGGCTGCACGTCGGCTGATGGCCGCGATGGACGGCAATCCCTCGTATGGCGTGGAATACGCGTCATGCAAGCTCACGCGCCGGGCTTCGACCGGCTGCTGAGCCGCACTTCCCCCGCTGCTCCCCGCATATCCCCGACCGATACGCCGATCCGCAACCCGTGGATCGGCTTTTTTCATGTCTCCGTAACGCTTCGCAACACTTTCGCAACGTTGGCGAACCGAATTGACATTCCTGCGTTTCGGCGTTATCCTCGTGATATAGAGAAAACGTTTTCGATAATGAAAATACATATATCTCATTTATATTTCCAACAACAACGAAAACCCTTTCTCGCCACTATCCAATCAAAGCGGAGGATGCGATGTCGCAATCAACGACGATGAAGACCACCGGAGACACGGATCAGGCAAAACCATCCATCGGAGCACGGCTGGCCCGTCATTTCCAAAAATACTGGCAACTGTGGGTGCTAGTGGCGCCCACACTCGGTTTCGTAGGACTATTCGCCTACGTGCCGATGTGGGGTCTGCAACTGGCCTTCCGTGACTTCACGCCGGGTGCCGGACTGACCGGCGGCAAGTTCGTCGGTCTGAAATACTTCCATCAGTACTTCACCGCACCGATGTTCACCGAGACCATCATCAACACCGTGCGCGTCAGCCTCGGAACTCTGGTGCTCGGGTTCATCTTCCCGATCATCCTGGCCCTGCTCATCAACCAGATCGGATCGAAGGGCGTCAAGGGATTCGTGCAGACACTCACGTACATGCCGCACTTCATCTCCATCGTGGTCGTCGTCTCCCTGATCAACATCTTCCTCTCCCCCGACAGCGGCCTGATCGGCCGGTTCATCGGCGATTCGAGCATGCTGGACAACCCGAACCTGTTCGCGCCGATCTACTGGATCTCGGAAGTCTGGCAGCATTGCGGTTGGAACGCCATCATCTATCTGGCCGCGCTCAGCTCCGTGGATCTGTCGCTGTACGAGGCGGCGAAAATGGATGGCGCGGGCCGTCTGCAGCTCATCCGATACGTCGATCTGCCCACCATCATGCCGACCTGCGTGATCCTGCTCATCATGAACATGGGATCCGTACTCTCCGTCGGCTTCGAGAAGGTGTTCCTGATGCAGAACACCATGAACCTCCCGGCCTCCGAAGTCATCTCGACCTACACCTACAAGCTGGGTCTGCTCGGATACCAGTACTCCTACGGCACGGCCATCGGCCTGTTCAACACGCTCGTCAACTTCGCGTTCCTGCTGCTCGCCAACTTCATCGCGAGCCGCGCATCCGAAACCAGCATCTTCTAGAAACGAGTCCAACATCATGAGCAACGCATACGCATCAGTTTCAACCAAGGCGCCCGAAATCCCCTGGAACAAGCATTTCCGCCAGAAGAAGGGCATCGCCGACTGGGTGACCGACATCGTCATCTGGGCAATCATCGCCCTGACCTGTTTCGTGGTGATCTACCCGCTGTGGTTCGTCATCATCGCCAGCGTATCCGATCAGGCGAAGGTCGCGGCCGGCGACGTCACGCTCATCCCGCTCGGCCTGAACTTCGCCGGATACAAGAAGGTGTTCGCCAACACCAGCATCTGGCAAGGCTATTGGAACACCATCGTGTATTCGGTGTTGGGAACCGCGCTGAACCTCGCGGTCACGCTGCCCGGCGCGTTCGCACTGTCCCGCCGCGAATTCAAGCCGCGCCGCGTGATGCTGTTCCTGCTGACGTTCACCATGTACTTCGCCGGAGGCATGATCCCGAACTACCTGCTGTACAAGGATCTCGGCCTGCTCGACAACATGTGGGTGTTCATCCTGCCGGGCGCCGTCTCCGTGTGGAACCTCATCATCGCACGCTCGTTCTTCGAGACGTCGATTCCCGAGGATCTACATGACGCCGCGCAGATCGACGGCCTGAGCTACATCGGATACTTCTTCAAGATCGTGCTGCCGCTCAGCTCGGCGATCATCGCCGTGATCGGCCTATACTACTTCGTCGGCCACTGGAACGACTACTTCACCGGCCTGCTCTACGTCACCTCGGCGAAAAAGCAACCGCTGCAGGTGGTGCTGCAGAACATTCTGCTCGCCAACAAGGCCAACGTCTTCGAAAACGCCCGCAACGCCATCGAGAACCAGCACATCGCCGAACAGATCAAATACGGCGTGATCATCGTCTCCACGATGCCGCTGCTCGTGATCTACCCGTTCCTGCAGAAATACTTCAACAAGGGCGTCATGATCGGAGCCGTTAAAGGCTGACTCATTCAGCGGGAATCCCGGTGGGATTCCCGTAGCGTCAGCCTGAGCGAGCGCATCAAGCACCTCTTTAGTCATGTATTCCAACCCCTAACAAACTCAAGGAGTCATTTCACATGTCCACCTCAATTAACCTCATCACGACGCAGCACAGCAAGCCGCTCGCCCTGCGCAACGTCACCGTCACCGACCCGTTCTGGCACACCGAGCAGGAGCTCGTGCGCACGGCCGTGATCCCATTCCAATGGAACGCACTCAACGACAACATGCCCGGCGCGGCACCCAGCTACTGCATGCACAACTTCAAGGCCGCCGCGGCCCAGAACGCGCGCCGGGACGAGAAGGGACAGAAGTCCTATCTTCCGGAATTCTCCTACCGTGGTTTCGCGGTATTTCCGAAGGACGGCGAAGAGCCCGATCCGTCTAAATTCTATGGCTTCGTCTTTCAGGACACCGACTTCTCGAAGTGGATCGAAGCGGTCGGCTACAGCCTGACCCAGCATCCGGACGCGGAGCTGGAGAAGACCGCGGATGCGGCGATTGACATCGTGTGCGCGGCCCAGCTGGACAACGGCTATCTCGATACGTACTACATCCTCAACGGCATGGACCGCGCGTTCCACAACCTGCGCTGGCACCACGAATTGTACTGCCTCGGCCATCTGGTCGAGGGCGCGATCGCATACTACGAAGGCACCGGCAAGGACAAGCTGCTCAAGACCGCCGAGCGCTTCGCCGACTACACCGCAGAGTATTTCGGGCCGAAGGAGGGCCAGTGCAAGGGGTATCCGGGCCATGAGATCGCCGAGATGGCGCTCGTCCGCCTCGTCGAAGTCACCGGAGCACGCAAGTACCTCGATCTCGCCAAGTTCTTCATCGACGAACGCGGCACGGAACCCAACTACTTCCTGGCCGAGGACAAGCGGGACAAGGACTCCGGATACACCGACACCAACTGGGACTTCGACCCCGCCTACGCGCAGGCGCACAAGCCGGTGCGCGAGCAGGACGAGGCGGTCGGCCACGCGGTGCGCGCCGGCTACCTGTACTCGGGCATGGCTGCCGTGGCGAAGCTGTCCGATGATCCGACACTGCTCAGGGCGTGCAGGACCCTGTGGCGCAACATCGTCGACAAGAAGCTGTACATCACCGGCGGCATCGGCGGCACCAACAACGGCGAGGCGTTCTCCTACAACTACGACCTGCCCAACGACACCGCCTACTCCGAATCCTGCGCAGCCATCTCGCTGGCGTTCTTCGCCCGCCGCATGCTCGAGATCGAACCGAAGGCCGAATACGCGGACGTGATGGAACAGGCTCTGTACAACACGACGCTGGCCGGCATGGCGCTCGACGGCAAGAGCTTCTTCTACGTCAACCCGCTCGAGGTCAATCCCTACGCCAGTCACCGCGACAAGCGCATCGGCCATGTCAAAACCGTGCGCCAGAAGTGGTTCGGCTGCGCATGCTGCCCGCCGAACATCGCCCGCATCGTCGAGTCGGTGCAGGAATACGCGTACACGGTGGCGGACGACGCGTCCACGCTGTACACGCACCTGTACATGGGCGGCGTGGCGAAGGCGACGCTGAACGGCGCGGAGGTGACGCTGGACGTGGCCGCGAACCTGCCGTGGAGGGGCGACGGCACCGTGGCGGTGCGTTTGGACGCTCCGGCCGAGTTCACGCTCGCGTTCCGTCTGCCGGGCTGGGCCGGCGATGATCCGGCGGTCGCGCTCAAGGCCTCCGGCGAGCAGGACGGCCGCGTGACGCGCGAGGTGCGTGACGGCTACCTGTATCTGACCGGCGAATGGCGCGACGGCGACGAGATCGCGTTCGATTTCCCGATGCCGGTGCGCATGCTGGCCGCGAACCCGATGGTGCGCGAGGACGTGGGCAAGGTCGCGTTCGTACGCGGCCCGATCACATTCTGCGCCGAAGAGAAGGACAACGGCGCGAACCTGCACCTGCTGCACGCGGACGTGGACGCGGTGCTGGCAGATCCGGCTTCGGTGAAGGTGGTGCCGTTTACGTTCGAGGCCGGCGCCACCGGGATCGACGACAAGGGTCAGGGCGAGGTCGATCCGGTCTCGCGTCGGATGGTGCGCTTGGAGGTGCCAGCGTGGCGCGAGCCGGTTCCGGCCGGTGCCTCGGCGGGGTCGCCTGCGTTCGCGCCGCTGTATGCGGATTATGCGCCGGTCCGTCGTGAGCCGGTGACGGCAACCTTAATCCCGTATTTCGCGTGGGCGAATCGTGGCGAGAACGAGATGAGCGTGTTCCTTCGCGCGTAGCGGTGCCGCCGCGCGAAGCGTTGCTTCTTCGTGCGGTAGCTCCCGATGACAGTATCGTCGCGCGTTCGCGCGGCGATACTGTTCTGTTGCCGCGCCCTCGTCATCGTGAGCGGAGCGACCTCCCTTCCCCTCGTCATCTCGAGATGATAGGAGAAGGAGGGGATGACATTGCTTTGCGCGATCGGATCGCAGACAGTAAACTTCTTAAGAGTTTTGAGAAGTTTATGCCGTAACTTCCCGAAGATAGAATATCAATCGGCGTAACATGCAACAGAGGATGGGACGGATGATGGAATCCGCCCCATCCTCTTTTTCCTGTTCGCCCCCAGAAGGTGGCGGCCGGTACGCATGACCGTGGTCGCGGATTATATTGGGTGAGCGAACACATGTCGGGAACGGGGACTGGAAATGACGGGAATGCGACGAACGATCACGCGCATACTGTGGTGGACGGGCTTGGCTTGTCAGTTGCCGACCGCGTGGTGTTGGATTGACGATAGGCTTGTCGCGAACCTGTTCTCCGGATTGCCGTTGTCCTGTGACCTCACCCAGCCCGACTGCGACACCATGCCCGGCATTTGGCGACTCTTGCTATCGGCCATCATCGGATACGCGGCCTGGTTCGCCGTCGCCGCACTGCATGTCTGTCCGACAAGCCCGGAAACCGCGCAAACCAAGGCTCATCCGCTGCCAATGCGCATCGTTGTTACCGTCGTGACCATTGGCATGCCGATCGTCACGCTGCCGGTCGCCGGCGTCATGGCGCTTACCGCCATGATCGATCTGGGATGGTGACATGGCCGATTCGTGGGCCGCTGTCATCTGATGCGGAGCCCGGAATATGGCAACGGACGGCAATCGGCCGCCGCTTTCCTCGTTGAAGTTCCATATGGCGGTTGCGCGTCTGGCGTGAACAGCACGCGCCGCATGTCTCGCCCGGACCGTCCGATGCGAGTAGGATGCTCGGCAGGACCTTATACGACGGCACGACACATGAGTGCCAGGAGTGCCAGCGATGGCGGAAACGGGGCGGCGAGCCATGACCCATGCCGAGAACGTTGCGAACGGCGAGCGGAAGCAGGGACCGGATCAGCAAGGCCTGAACGGCAAGGCAGACGGGGACAAGGACGGCGGCAGCAATAAGGAAAGCCTGCTGGAGCTGATCCCGTGGATCGTGGTGCCGGTCGTCGTGTTCGCGCTGATCCGCGTGTTCCTGGTCGGCCTGTACGTGATCCCGTCCGGCAGCATGCTGGACACGATCCAGCTCAAGGACCGCGTGGCCGCGGTGAAGGTGATCAAGCCGCAGCGCGGCGACATCGTCGTCTTCCGCGATCCCGACCACTGGCTTGCCAGCGGCGAGGGCGACGATCTGATCAAGCGCGTGATCGGACTGCCGGGAGACACGGTCAGCTGCGCGGGCAACGGCGCGCCGATCGAGGTGAACGGCACGGCGATCGACGAGTCGTCGTATCTTCGCTCCGGCGTGAACCCGTCCGACGAGGCGTTCAGCGTCACCGTGCAGGACGGCATGATGTGGGTGATGGGCGACAACCGTTCCGGCAGCGCGGACAGCCGCGCGCACCAGTCCGACTCTCACGGTGGCCAGGTGCCGCTGAGCGACGTGCAGGGCGTCGCCGTGTTCACGTTCTGGCCGGTCGGGCGCATGCACGTGCTTGACTCGCACCATGAGGTGTTCGCCGCCGTGCCTGACGCCGGCTCGGCGAGCTGAGTTCAATCAACTGTACATAGGCGCAACAAGAAGGGCGGAACGTCTCCGAACAGACGTTCCGCCCTTCCCATACTCCATATTGAACTGTTCTGAACTATGCCGGCAACACCCTAACGAACGCAATATATTGAACTTTCATCGATGTATATCACGTCGGCACAATCGGCCGGACATTGAACTCACTGCCGATAGTACGACAGGAAGTCGGTGATCTTGCCGACCGCGTCCTTGAGCACTTCGATGCGCGGCAGGTAGACGATGCGGAAGTGGTCCGGTTCCTGCCAGTTGAAGCCGCCGCCGCGCGTGACGAGAATGCGCTTGTCGTGCAGCAGGTCGAGCGCGAACTGCTCGTCGTCCAGCACGTTGAACTTCTTCACGTCGATCTTGGGGAAGATGTAGAACGCGGCCTTCGGCTTGACGGCCGTGACGCCGGGGATCGCGTTCAGCGCGTTGTAGATGTATTCGCGCTGCTCGTAGAGGCGGCCGCCGGGCACGATGTAGTCGTTGACCGACTGGTGTCCGCCGAGCGCGGTCTGCACGATCGATTGGGCGGGCACGTTCGAGCAGATGCGCATGTTGGTGAGCATGTTGATGCCCTCGATGTAGTCCTTGGCCATGTGCTTGTTGCCGGACAGCACCATCCATCCGACGCGGTAGCCGGCGATCATGTGCGACTTGGACAGGCCGGAGAACGTGACACAGAATAAGTCGGGCGCCATCGACGCGATGGAGACGTGCTTGAGCCCGTCCATGACGAGCCGGTCGTAGATTTCGTCGGAGAAGATCATGAGCTGGTGCTCGCGCGCGAGGTCGACGATCTGCTGGAGCACCTCCGGCGGGTAGAGCGCGCCGGTCGGGTTGTTCGGGTTGATGATGACGATCGCGACCGTGCGGTCGGTGATCTTGGCGCGCATGCCGTCGATGTCCGGATACCATTCGGACTGCTCGTCGCACGTGTAGTGCACGGCGGTGCCGCCGGCGAGGTTCACGCAGGCGGTCCACAGCGGGTAGTCGGGGCTGGGCACGAGCACCTCGTCTCCGTCGTCGAGCAGGGCCGACATGGACAGGTTGATCAGTTCGCTCACGCCGTTGCCGGTGTAGATGTCCTCGATGCCTACGTTGGGGATGTTCTTGAGCTGCGCGTACTGCATGATGGCCTTGCGCGCGGAGAACAGGCCCTTGGACGCGGAGTAGCCTTCTGTTTCGGTCAGCTGGCGGGCCATGTCGTAGACGACCTCGTCCGGCGTACGGAAGCCGAACGGCGCCGGGTTGCCGATGTTGAGCTTCAACACGTGCATGCCGGCCTCCTCCATGCGCGCCGCCTCGTCGACGACCGGGCCGCGCACGTCGTAGAGCACGTTGTCGAGCTTGGTTGATTTGTGGAACTGGCGCATGGGGATTCCTTCCTCCTCCGGATGGATGGATGCGGGTGACGATTCGTTGCGTCGGCCGGTGCGGGTTTCCGAGGCGCCACCGTCCGCGTTCCCGGACACCGATGAGGGCATATGCCGTTCGACTCGTGCCGTTGCGGTCTTCGCCGTCGTGTCGTGTCCGAGCAGCCATTGTTCGTCGACGTCCAGCGTGGTCGCCAGAAAGTTCAATATCTCGGTGCGTGGCACGGTTTTGCCGCTGACATACTGACTGACATGGCTTTTGCCGAGTTTGACCCCGACCTGCTGTGCGGCCCGCACGAGATCGATTTGTTTGAGATGACGCGCGTTCATTGCGGTTTTCAACCGCGTAGCAAAATCGTCCACGCCGCTCCCCCGTTCTCGTCTATCGGTAGTTCAAATCTCACGGACAACAGTTCAGTATTCTACCAGTACCGGTTATACGAGACGCTCCTTTCGGTTCAATATATGAACCGAAAGGAGCGTCTGTCAAATTGAACTTCTTGATTCAAGGACACGGTTTCAAGTTCAAACCGCGCAGTTCAACGCATCGGAACAATAGCCGTATCGTCAGTCGACCGACTTGAGGGCCGCGAGCATGTCTACGTTCCTGAGCTGCCGGTAGACGACCGCGCCGAGCGCGGCCAGCACCGCGGCGACGAGCAGTGCGGGCACCACGAACGCGGGCCAGCCGAGCATGGGGTCGAACATGACTTCGTCCGGCGGCACCTCGGTGATGATGTACCGGTGGAGCCCGGCGCCGAACCCGTAGCCGGCGAGGATGCCGAGCACGGACAACACGATGGTTTCGCGGTAGATGTACATGGTTGTCTCGTTCGAATGGAAGCCGAGCACCTTGATGGTCGACAGCTCGCGGATGCGTTCGGACACGTTCAGGTTGGTGAGGTTGTACAGAATCACCACGGCAAGCATGCCGGCCACGAGCACAAGCACCTCCATGATCTGGTTCAGCGAGTCGACGATCGTGGCGACCTGATTCTTCATGGTGGTGTTCTGCACCACGCCGCGCACGCCGTCGTTCTCCATGAACCGCGCGCCCTGCTTCTCGGCGTTGGCGATGGAATTGTCCTTGAGCCTGACAAGGTAGGCGTTCGACTGGTAGCCCTCGCCGAACACGTGCTCGTAACCGCCGGACGTCATGACCATGAGATGCCCGATATACATTTCGCTCACGCCGTCGACGCGCACGGAACGCTCCCTGCCGTCCTCGCCGGTAACGCGGATCGTGTCGCCGGCCGTCGCGCCGAGCATCGAGGCCATGCGTTCGGAGATGACCGCGCCGCGGTCGGTGAGGATCTGCGGCCGGTGCCCCACGCGCGAGCGCAAGGTCACGTAGTCGTTGAAGTTGTACGCATCGTCGGTGACGAGCAGCGTGATTGACTGTTTGTCGCCCTGCTTGCCGGCGGTTTTGGTGAGTTCCTCGTAGCGGATCGGCATCGCCTCGTCCACGGCCTTGTCGGTCATGTCCTTGGCGACCGCGGCGCGCTGTTCGTCGTTGTCGTCGGATTTTTCGGCGACGATCATGTCGTAGTGGATCACCTCATCGAACTGGCGTTCGCTGATCTGGTCGATCGATCCCTGCACGCCGAGTCCGGCGACGAGCAGCGACACCGCGCCCATCACGCCGAAGATCGTCATGAATCCGCGCGTCTTGTAACGGAAAAGATTCCTGGCGGTGACCTTGCGCGTGAAGCTGAGCCGGTTCCAGATGAAGCCGAGACGCTCGAGGAAGATCTTCGACCCGTTCGCCGGCGGCTTGGGCAGCAGGAGCGCGGCCGGCTTGTCTTTGAGTTCGCGCGTGGCGGCGAGCATGGCAGGCACGACGGCGCTCACCCACGCGAGCAGGAACGCGACCACGGTGACCACGGGATGGAACTTCAGTTCGATGACCGGCATGGTGAACCCGTCGCTGTACGCGTGGTAGACGATGAGCGGCAGGATCGTGTGGCCGGCGACGACGCCGAGGACAGTACCGACGGTGGATGCGGCGAAGCCGTAGACCATGAACTTCTTGAGAATGTCGGCGTTGCCGTAGCCGAGCGCCTTGAGCGTGCCGGAGTTGATGCGTTCCTCGTCGACCATGCGGCCCATCGTGGAGAAGGTGACGAGCGCGGCGACGAAATAGAGGAACACAGGGAAGATCATGGCGAGCTTGCCGACGATGTTCGCGATGATCTCGTACACGCGGTAGCCGTTGGACGTGAGCCCCTCGCGCCGGCCGTCGATCGAATAGGCGGGCACCTCGAGCGTGTCGATCTTCTCGCGGGCGAGCGCGATGTCATGCTCCGCCGTCTTGATCTTCTGTTCTGCGGCGGGTTTCGCGTCGTTGAATTCCTGCAGTTTTTCGGCGTATTGGTCTTCGGCTTTTTCGATGTCGCGCTGGCCTTGGATGAGCTGCGTGGCGCCGGACGACACGCTGCCGTCCGCGGCGTTGCCTCCCGTTGCGCTCGCCGGCGCGGTGGAGACGGCCTGCCCGAGTTCGTTCTGCTTGGCGGCGAGCTGCCTGGACGCGTCGGCGAGCGCGGCCACGTTCTGCTGGTATTCCTCGGTTCCTTCTTTGAGTTGTTTGGCACCGTCGTTCCATTGCCGGAGCGCGGTGTTGTAGGCGTTCAGTTGGGTGTTGTATTGCGCGACGGCGTCGTTGTAGGCGGTGAGCGCCTTGTCGTACTGTGCTTTGATGGTGTCGTATACGCTGCCGGTGATGCCGCTGTTGGCCCAGCCGGTCAGAATCGCGCCGGTTTTGTCGAGGATTGGTTTGACCGATGCGAGGACGGTGCGGGCCGCGCCGAGCTGGGTTTTGGCCTGCGTGAGTTGCTGCCATGACGAGTCAAGTTGCGACTGGCCTTGGGTGAGTTGTTGGGCGGCTGCGATGAGCTGGGTTTGGCCTGCGGTGATCTGCGAGTCGGCCGCGGCGATTTGCGCGAGCGCTCCGGACAGTTCGGCGGCTGTGGCGGAGCCTTGGTCGATGGCGGTGATTTCGCCTTGGGTCATCTGGTCCTTGGCGGTTTCGATCTGGGTTTTCGCGTCCGTGAGCTGTTGTTCGGCGTCGGCGAGTTGCCGTTTCGCGTCGTCGACTTTGGCTTGCGCCTTGTTGATCTGCTGGCGGCGGTCTTCGCGGATGGAGGCTTCGCGTGCTTTGGGCTGTCCGGCGAGGCGTTTGGCGAGCGTGTTTTTGTGCGTTTGCACGCGGTCGCGGTATTCGCTGGTCCAGTAGCCGACGTGTTGCGTGTCGTTGAAGGTGACGCGGCCGATCATCGTCACGTCCGAGTCGAACGTGCCGGGCACTACCACGCCGTAGCCGTCGAGTTCGCCGGTGCCGGCCGTGGACTGGCCCATGTTGAGGTTGGAGACGATTTCGCTGGCGTCGACGAAGCCGACCACGGTGTACTTGGTTTGTTTGAGGATGGTGTCGCCGGCGATGTCGGGCAGTTCGGTGACCTGTACGGTGCTGTCGATTGCGTACCGGTCGCGTTCGGCCGAGTCGAGCGCGATTTCGCCGGTGGTGTTTGGCAGTCGTCCTTCGATCATTCGGTATCCGGAGACGGCGTTCGGTTTGGAGTAGATGCGCAGGCTGTGGTTGCTGCCTGTGATGGTCACGTCCTTGAAGTAACCGAATTCGGCTTGGCGTACGCCGTTGGTGTTGCGGATGATGGTTTCGTCGTCTTTGCTGAGTCCGTAGTCGCTGATGACGGTCACGTCGGCGAGGTTGTGTTCGCCGTAGAAGGTGGTGCCGGTGGCCTGCATGTCGGGGCCGGTGGCGAACAGGCCGACGAGTGCGAACGAGCCGAGCATCATGAGGCTGACGATCGAGAGGAACCGGCCCTTGGATTTGGCGAGGGTGACGCGGATGTCCTTCCACAGCATGTGCTTGCGAACGAATCCGCCGTCACTGTGGCGTTTGCGTTTGGTGGCGCGTCGCGGGTCCGGGTTCGGACGGCGCGTCGCGTCCGGTTCGATGAAGTCGGTGAGCTCGGTCATGGTTACCACTCCAGGTCCTTGATGTCCATAGGATGTTCGTTGATGTCGATTGATTTGACGCGCGCGTCGTGCATGTGGATGACGCGGTCGGCGATGGGCGCGATGGCCGAGTTGTGGGTGACGATGACGACGGTCGCGCCCTTCTTGCGGCTCTGGTCCTGCAGGATTTGGAGGACTTGCTTGCCGGTGTTGTAGTCGAGCGCGCCGGTCGGCTCGTCGCACAAGAGGATCTTGGGGTTCTTGGCGACTGCTCGCGCTATGGCGACGCGCTGTTGTTCGCCGCCGGACAGCTGTGCCGGGAAGTTGTTGATTCGGTCCTTTAATCCGACGTCGATGAGCGTCTGCACCGGGTCCTGCGCGTCCTTGACGATTTCGGAGGCGAGTTCGACGTTCTCCTTGGCGGTGAGGTTGGCGACGAGGTTGTAGAACTGGAACACGAAGCCGATGTCGTAGCGGCGGTAGTCGGTGAGCTGGTGGGCGGTGTAGTTCGAAATGTCCTTGCCGTCGATGATGACCTGGCCTTCGGAATTCGTGTCCATGCCGCCGAGGATGTTGAGCACGGTCGATTTGCCCGCTCCGGACGAGCCGAGGATGATCGCCAGCTCGCCTTTCTCGATGCCGAAGCTCACGTCGTTGTTGGCGGTGATGGTCGTGTCTCCCATGTGGTACCGCTTGAAGCTGTGCGCCATTTCGATGTATGCCATGATTCCCATGCCTTTCCGTGTCTGCGTCGCCGGCATGATCTTCTCCCTTGGCTCCCCTTGTCAGGGGAGCTGTCGGTGAAGCCGACTGAGGGGTAGTCAAAGCCGTCAGTTGTGTGCGTCACAATCTTTTCAGCAATCAACACCTTGAATGAACAACATGTTGATTTAACTGCCATGATGGTAAACGTATCGAAAAGCGCAGATCAATCGACAACTATCAACATGTTGTTCAAATTAAACACTTTGCAGAAAACGGTCGTTTTAGCCACTAAACAGACAACGTGTTGTTATAATCGTCGTAGCATTCACCCAGCGGCGCGCAACCGCCGCACATCACGCGTAGGAGACGCACATGGCCACCGCAACCGGCAAACGCAACACGCAGACCGAAGCCAAAATCAAGGCCGCGTTCACCACCCTCGTCAAGTCGAAGGGCTTCGACGCGATGACCGTCAGCGACATCGCGCGGACGGCCGGCATCAACCGCGGCACGTTCTACATGCATTACATCGACAAGTTCGACCTGCGCCAGCAACTCATCGACGACACCATCGACGACCTGACCGGCATCCTCATCACCAAAGCCGAAACGAACACGCAGGTGACGACGCGCACCGGAGGCAGGGCGATCTGCGACGTGTTTCAGACACGCGCCATCGTCGAGGCGCTGCACTATTTCAAGAACGACTTCGCGTTTTTCGACGCGGTGTCGCAATCCGGCACCGACATGCAACTGTATGACCGGCTGCGCGATGTCCTCAAACGATTGATCGTCACTCAGGCACGGCGGTTCGGCGCCGAACCGCAGACCAGCTACAACGGCATTCCCGCCGACTACGCCATGGAGATCCTCATCTCATCCGTCGCCTCGATCATCTGGCTGTGGCTGCGACGCGGATGCAAGGAATCCCCCGACGAGATCTGCCTCATCATCGAAAAGAACAAGACCACCGCCCCCATCGACATCCTCTGGTAGCGCAACCTCATGATGGCGGACATTGGCCATCGCCGCTCAGGAAAACGATGAACGCGGCGGCATGCTCCGCAACGAGACGCTCACCGATATCGGCGCGTTTCCTCAGAACCATCCGCTTCCCTGCCTGACCGACTAGGTCTGCGCCGGCTATGCCGCGGCGTGCGTGCCCCACTGCATGACGACGATGCCGACGATCATAATGGCCATGCCCAGCAGCATCTTCCAGTTCAGCGGGTCATGGAACAGCACGCGCGCGGCGAACGCGGTCAGGATGATGCCCACGCACGACCACACGCCGTAGGCGAGCGCGGTCGACATGCCGCGTTCCAGCACCACGGACAGCAGGTAGAAGCACGTCACGTATCCGATGACGACCGGGATCGCCCAGATGGGTTTGGAGAACCCTTCGGACGCGCGCAGCGACAATGTCGCCACCACTTCGCAGCAGATGGTCACGAACAACAGCAGCCAGGTGACCGCCATATTCCCTCCTCCATGTTTTTCTTCGCCCATGGCGCCCCATCGTAGCCGTGCGCCCGGAGCGGCGTTCTTTCGTCCGAGTCGGTATACGGTTCGAGCATTGCCGGGTATCGACGCAGGACATTGTCTGTATCCGGGCAACTGCGGTTCAATGATGATGTCGGGCAATTCACGATGGCAAGGTTGTGATGGGCGTGTTGCAAGGTCATCGCGCAGGACGTCGACTGACTGATCGAGGGGATTTCCAAGACATGGGCGCGCTGGAATACGAGCCAGCGACTCCGATCGACGACGAGCATGCCGATACGGTTGATCTTGACACGCTGGCCCAGGAAAGCCTGCATCTGCTGAGCACCGATTTTTCGGATGATCTTGACCGCCTGTTCGCGCTTGGCGGCTCGTCCGGCGGCGCACGGCCGAAGATTCTCACTGCGATTGACGGAGATGACTGGATCATCAAGTTCCCCTCATCCGTGGATCCGCCCAGCATCGGAGAGACCGAATATCGTATCTCATGTCTTGCCCGGGAATGCGGCATCGTCATGCCGGAGACCCGATTGTTCCCGTCGAAACGTTGCGCCGGATATTTCGGCGTCAAACGGTTCGATCGCGTGCGGCAAACTGATGGCAGCACCCGTAAGATGCACATGGTATCAGCCGGCGGATTACTGGAGACCTCGCATCGCATCGCCAACCTCGATTACGGTCTGCTCATGCGGCTGACCATGCGCATGACCGACAGCGCCGAGGAATGCGAGCGCATGTACCGGCTCATGTGCTTCAACGTGTTCATTGGCAACCGCGACGATCATGCGAAGAACTTTTCCTACCTCTACGACCGGGATCATGCCACCTGGCGGCTCTCCCCCGCGTACGACCTGACGGAGAATCCCGGCATCAACGGCGAGCACACCACGGCGGTCAACGGCAAGGGACGCGGCATCACGCTCGCTGATTTGACCGGCATCGGCGTCAAGGCCGGCATTCCGCGCGCCCGCTGCCTGTCCATCGCCAAGGACATGCAAGAACGCATCGCCGACGCCGGTTTTGCCGTGCGCGACTGATCCGACTGACTCATCAGCTGTATGTCGATCGGCGACGCAACGATCGCGACCCGATGGCTGGCCCACAGTTCGGGCACGAAATCGTCGGCAGCTCTTATCATGGCCGCATGCAGTTGACGGTGAAACGGTTTGCAGAGTTGAGCGTGGCGGAGCTGCACGAGATCTATCGTGTGCGCGTGGCGGTGTTCGTGGTGGAACAGCGGTGCGCCTATCAGGAGGTCGACGATGCGGACCGGCGTTGCTGGCATGTGTTCCTGCACGACGAGGATGGCATCGCCGCCTATTGCCGCGTGGTCGACCCGGGCGTCACGTTTCCGGAAGTCTCGATCGGCCGCGTGTTGGCGACCCGTCGCCGGCAGGGTCTCGGCACGCGGATCGTGCGCGAGGGACTGCGTGTAGCGCAGGAACGCGCGCACGCCGACGTCGTGCATATCGAGGCGCAGACCTACGCGCGTGGCCTGTACGAGCAGCTCGGCTTCACCCAGATCTCCGATGAATTCCTTGAGGACGGCATCCCCCACATCGGCATGATCTGGCGTGCGCAATAGTACGCGCGGACTTGCGATCGCACCTGCGGACTTGGCCGGACGCAGATCGCCTTCCCTCGCATCGAATGCGTCAACTATAATGCACGATCGCACGCAACATCAGGCGCGCAACATCAGCGAAGGAGCATTCAATCATGACCGTGAATACCTACGACGTCACCGCCGACCTCACGCCCGAAGGCCGCGCCGAATGGGATCTCATGGTGGCCGGCGAAGTCTATCAGGACTCGCACCCGGAGATCGAACACAAACGCGTGGAAGCCAAGAAGCTGTTTCGTGCCTACAATGCGCTCGACTACGACCAAGAGACCGAACGCCGCGCGATCATGGAGCAGCTGTTCGCCTCGGTGGGCGACGACGTGTTCATCGAGCCGAACTTCCGTTGTGAAATGGGCCGCAACATCTCGATCGGTTCGCACGCCTACATCAACTTTGATTGCGTGATGCTCGACAACGCGCCGATCACGATCGGCGACTACGTGTGGATCGCGCCGATGGTCGGCCTGTTCGCCACGAACCATGCGCTCGACTTCGAGGAGCGCAAAAACGGGGCATGTCAGGCCAAGCCGATCGTGATCGAGGATGGCGTGTGGCTGGGCGGCCACGTGACCGTGCTCGGCGGCGTGACCATCGGCCGCGGTTCGGTGATCGGCGCGGGTTCGGTCGTTACACACGACATCCCGGCCGGCGTGATCGCCGTCGGCAATCCGGCACACGTGTTGCGTCCGATCACCGAAGCCGACAAGACCGGCTTCTGCGAGCGCATCGCCGCACGCGACGCGGCACGTTGACGCGATGACAAAAGGTTCCAAACCGACCTTCCCCGATCGATGACATCCCATGCGATACAGTAGTGGCAATACGCGTACAACGTATGCCCGTCACCGTCAACGAAGTCGAAGGAGACATTATGAAGACACTGGTTCTCGCCTTTCACCCCGATCTGAGTCGCTCGCGCGCAAACGCGGCGCTGGTCCGGGCCGCGCGCGAATTGCCGGCCGACGCGGTGACCGTGCGCGACGAGTACGCGCTCTACCCGGACGGCGTGGTCGACGTGGCCGTCGAACAGCGGCTGGTCGAGGATCATGACCGCATCGTGCTGCAGTTCCCGCTGTACTGGTACTCCTCCCCCGCGCTGCTCAAGGAGTGGGAGGACAAGGTGCTGGCGTTCGGCTGGGCGTACGGACCGGACGGCGAGGCGCTTCGCGGCAAGCAGATCATGGTCGCCACGACCGCGGGCGGGCCGGAATCCGAATACCAGCCGGTCGACGAGGGTGCGACGATCGACGAAGTGCTCTCGCCGTACCGCATGATGGCCCGGTACACGCACGCCGTGTGGCGTGAGCCGTTCGTCGTGTTCGAGTCGATGGAACTGGACGACGCGGCGCTCGCCGACGCCGGGCGACGATATCAGGATGCGCTGAACGCCGAATGAGTTCCCGCTCATTGCCGAGAACAGTGTTGGGGGTTGGCGATCGACGATCATCGATCGCCAACCCCCAACGCTGTCGGCATCCGGAATGGTTACCGAATGGCAGTGAGGAAGAATCTCGGGAACGGGAAGATGATGCTGCCGTCCGACTGCGTCGGGTACTCTTTGCAAACCCTGTCGAACACCGCGCGTTCGAATGTCTCACGCTCACCGTCGTCCGCAAGCGCCTGCAGGTACGGGCGCAGTCCGGTGCCGCGATACCAGTCCATGATGGCCTCATGCGAGGGCAGCGTGTGCATGTACGTGACTTTCCAGATACGGAACGTTTCGGTGTTTGCGTGCAGCAATTCCCAGTATTCGGGCGGCGTGAGATTGAAGAATTCGCGGCTCTGCGGCAATCGGTCCGCATAGGCCGGCGAGTGCACGAGTTCGGCGATGATGCGGTGGATCGGCTCCTCGTAGTTCATCGGCGTCTGCACGGCCAGCATGCCGCCTTTGCGTAGGAGACCGAGCATCGCGGGAATGAGATGCGCGTGGTCTGGCACCCATTGGATGCACGCGTTGGAGAACACCACGTCGAAGTCGTGCGGCAGCGCGGCCAGATCGTCGGGTTTCGACACGTCGCACAGCGCGAAGTCGATGTCGGGATGGGCTGCGCGCGCCGCGTCGATCATGTTCGGCGAATTGTCGACGCCGAGGATCGTCGCGCGCGGGTAGCGTTCGCGCAGCACGGCGGTGCTGTTGCCCGGCCCGCAGCCGATGTCGAGCACGCGCGTGACCGCCCCGTCGTCCGGCGGCAATTGCGCGGCGAGATCGCGCGACGGCTGCGTGCGTTCCGTCTTGAATCGCAGATACTGTTCGGAATCCCATACGACCATGCGATTCACGCTAGTCCCGCGCCTGCCGCGCGTCCATAATGCCGTCCGCATGTCGATCATCGATCGTAGAGCCGCTCCACGTCACGCTCCGAAAGTGTTACGGAATGTTGCGGAACATTGCGGAACGGATCGATCCGATCGGATAACCGACCGGCGACAGTCGTTGTCCCAGTAGGAGCACCGACGATTCCGGCATGCGGACGTTCAGTGTCGCATCATGATCAGCATCATCTTGGACGCCTCCGCGGCGTACACCGCGTGCGGCAGCCGGGTCGGGAAGTGCAGGATGCCTCCCGGCACGAGATCCACGGTTTTGCCGCCGCCGGTCACCTTGAGATGGCCTTCGAGGCACTGCACGAGCACCGGCATAGCGGCGGTGTGCTCGCTCAGCTCCTGGCCCTTGTCGAAGGAGAAGAGCACCACGTTGGCACCCTCCACCTGCATCACGGTGCGCGAGACGGTCGCCTCGGGCTGCACCTCGACCAGCGGGTGCAGATCATTGATGAACTCCATCACCTCAGCCTGCTGGGTTTCGTTCGCATTGTTCGTCTGTTCGCTCATCATCGAACTCCTTCATGTTCGCCGCCGATCCCGGCGTTGCGAAAACACCGACACCGGCACGGTCATATGATCGGTCTTCGTACGGCGATCGATCCGCCGCCGCACGCATCCTCCTAGCGTATCCGCTATCAAACACAACACTATCGCCGGCGCGCCACGAACGCGACGCCGGTCAGCTTGTCGCCGTACGTGTTGAACACGCGACGCATCTGCATGACGCGCGCACGCAGATCACGGTGAGTCAACACGTTGCGCACGATGCGCAGCACGCCGGCCACACCCTCGTCCGCAAGATTGCGGCGCATCTTGAGCAATGCCATCGGTTCGTTGCCGCTCCACAGCACGTCGAAACCGACGGATTCGAGCAACGCA
This sequence comes from Bifidobacterium miconis, assembly GCF_019331735.1. Lineage (GTDB taxonomy): Bacteria > Actinomycetota > Actinomycetes > Actinomycetales > Bifidobacteriaceae > Bifidobacterium > Bifidobacterium miconis. The sequence continues at coordinate 181,025 of NZ_JAHBBH010000001.1, read as the reverse complement.
CGCCATTCGGTCTCGGTCAGCGGACGGGCGTTGACCTTGATGGCCCGCGCGAGATCCTTGCGGATCGCATCCTTGACGGATTCGTCGAGGTCGTCCGGCGCGAGGCCCATTTCGTGGATCGCGTACAGTCCGCCCGGGGCGAGCAGGCGATGCGCCTCGCCGATGATCTCCCGCTTGCCACGTTCGGACTGCATGGTGAGCATCGCCTCGCCGACCACCACATCCGCGGACGCGTCCGGCAATCCGGTCTGCGCGGCGTCGGCCAGCACGCAGGTGCCGCCCACCGAGGCCGCCAGCGGCTTGATGATGTCCACCACCTTGTCGTCCCGGTCGACGCCGGTGTACGCCGACGGACCGGCTTCCATGATCAGCCGCGTGGTGCGGCCCAGTCCCGGCGCGAATTCCACCACGTGCCGGCCGGCGATCGCCACCTGCGCGAGCATGCGCCTGGTGAGCCGTTCGCCGCCCGGTCTGAGCACGCGTTTGCCCAGCCGGGCCAGCACCCAGTGTCCCTGCATGTGTTCCGCATCGCGATCGGCCTGCGGCAGGCTCGAGGACGGGATGTCCGCGGTTCCCGCGGCGCGTTCGGTCTTGGTATGTTCGCTCATTCGTCCCAGCTTACGGTATCGATTCGCCGCGCAACAGACTGGTGTCCCGCGCCGGATTGTGGTATATGGCGACCCCATCGGCTCGTTGCGCGGCATCTATTCCGATCGAGGCAAGGCCGTCCAACGCTCAGGAGAGCACGCCCCCGATGGCGAATATAAGCCTCACGGACTCGACTGCGATCGATTCAGGATGCCGTCGATCAATGATCAACTCTGACGCCCGGCACCGCCCGATTCGAGGCTGGTGATGCGCACGGCCAATGCGGTCGGCGCCAGTTTGGCGAACGCATGGTACAGCTTGTAGAACGCCAACGGCGTGTACTCGGCGCATCCGCGCTCCGCCTTCGACAGCGCCTTCGCCGTCTCCCGGCGCAGGTCGAGATACGGCAGCCGGGCGAGCTTGCCGGAAGCGGCACCGCGCACGTTCATTTCGGTGTTCATGTTGCCCGGACTGAACAACATCACGTTCACGCCGCGCTTGCGCTCCTCCTCTCTCACCGCCCACGTCAGGAACCGCACGTACGCTTTGCTTGCAGCGTACACGGCCTGCCAAGGGATTGGCGCGAACGACGACACCGATCCCGTAACGATCTCGAAGCTCCCATGCTGCATGTTCGGCAGGCACGCGCGATTGACCATCGTCATGGCAGCCACGTTGAGGTCGATCATCGCACGGATATCATCTGGCTTCATCTCGCGCAGCAATCCTTCACGCTCGTAACCGGCGTTATTGATGAGTATGCGGATGTTCGGCCGCATTTCCTTCAGCAACTCGGTCAATTTCTCATAAGATTCTGATGCGGCGAGGTCCAGTGGAATGACCCGTATGCGCATGTGTGGATCGTCGTACCGATCGGCGAGCGCACGTAATCGCTGTTCGCGTCGAGCGATGATCCAGATCTCATCGAGATTCCGGTAGCGTGAGACGATCGCCTCAACAAATGCCGCGCCAAGACCCGATGACGCACCGGTGACGATGGCAATATCCATTCGACAACTCCTTACACTGGCGGATTCGTGGTTTATTGAACATTGATAGCGAAAATCACTGCCGACCTTTGCGGCGGCGCGGGGCGAGCGCGGCTGGACCGTGCTGTTTGACGGCGAACAGGAGCGCGCGCATGCCGCCGATATGCGGATCGGGGCGATGTCCGCGCGCGATGCGGTGCATCTGCAGTTCGAACCAGCTGATGACGAGGATGCCGCCGAACGTCTTGTCGAGCGGCTTGATGCCGGTCGTGACGCGCGGCAGGTCAACGGAGCCTTGCCAGCCGTCGCGGATGATGCGGTTCGGCAGATCGGGCACGAGCGCGAGCGGACGGGCGATGCCGATCATCTGCGTGATGCCTTCGTCCAGCGCGCGGTTCATGTCGGCGGCGCTGCGGAAGCCGCCGGTCAGCGCGACCGGTACTGTCAGCTCGCCTTTGACGCGGCGTGCGAAATCGGTGAAGTAGACGCCGCGCCGGCGGTCTTCGGCCGCGCCGCCGTTGGTCTGGATGACCGGCTTGGCGTAGGTGCCGCCGGAGATGTCGATGAGATCGGCGCCGCGCGCTTCGAGCTGTTTCATGACCCAGATGGATTCCTCTTCATTGAAGCCGCCCGGCGCACCGTCGCGCTCGCTGACCTTGACGGCGATCGGTACGTCGGATGAGTTGAGTTTCACCGCGATCGGGAAGTCGGGGCCGACCGCCTTGCGGACCGCGTCGAACACGTCGAACAGGAAGCGGGCGCGGTTGGCGAGGCCGCCGCCATATTCGTCGGCGCGCCGATTGTCGAGCGGCGAAAGGAACTGGTTGATGAGGTAGCCGTGCGCCGCATGGATCTCCACTCCAGTGAAGCCGGCCTTCTTGGCGATGCGTGCGGTGTTGGCGAACCGGCGGATGATGTCGCGGATCTGCTCGCGGGTCAGTTCGGTCGGCTCGGCGAAGAAGCGGCCGTATTCGCCGTCGACTTTGCCTCCGCTTGGCGCAAGCGGATGCGGGTTGATGGTGATGGGCGACTGCCTGCCGGGATGGTTGATCTGCATCCAGCAGTGCGCGCCATTTTCGGTGTCGGCCGCGGCCCAGCGACGCAACATCGCGAGGTCGCGTTCGTCTTCGACGGCGATGTTGCCCGGCTCCCCCAATTGCGCGCGATCGACCATCACGTTGCCGGTGACGAGCACGCCCGCGCCGCCATGAGCCCATTCTCGGTACAGGCGCACGTGCGCTCCGGTCGGCGCGCAGTCGCGTCCGGCGAGCGCCTCGTTCATCGCGGACTTGTAGAACCGGTTCTTGATAGTCACGCCGCAGGGCAGGGTCAGCGGTTCGGCAGTCGGCACCGCCGGGGTCGCCGTCTTCGTCACACTCGTGTCATTCGCCATGATATCCAACTTTCCAGACGTCCATATTTTTACAGTTGTCAAAAATAGCATAAATTTAGACAATTGCAAAATTATGGACGTTAGATTATGATGAACGGACATGAAGAAAGACATCAACGGCAAGATCACACGCGGCACACAACGCACGCTCGACGCGTTCTTTGACGCGATGACGGCACTGTTGCAAATCAAGTCGTTCGCCGACATCAGCGTCAACGAACTGTGCGAGCGCGCCGACTATCCGCGCGCCACGTTCTACAACTATTTCGAAGATCGTGACGATCTGCTGAACTACTGCTGGATCGCGTTGTCCAAACAGGCCGACCTTGCAGATCTCGCGTCAACCGACCCGGAACATCGCGTGGACACGGCGCTCGACGCAATGGCCGACCTGCTGGAATCCAACGCGGAGCCGCTACGTGCGATCCTTAAGAACAACCCACCCGAAGGCCCGATGTTCGCCAGTCTGCACATGTTCATCGAGCGTCAGGCGCACGAGATCATCCGCACCTGCATCGACCGCGACCGATTCGATCTACCGGACGATCTGATCGCCGATCATTATGCGAACACCGTGATGCTCGTGCTTGACTGGGCATACCTGCGCGGCCACACGCTCACCCGCACGCAACTGCACGACTACGTGCACACACTGCTGCGCGGCGTGGAATAGAGAAACCACTCATCTACTCGAACAGCGTCGTCCAGTCGGGGTCGCGGCGGGCGGCGAAGCACATGGCGATCTGCTCCGAGGTGTTTCTCGTGGTGGAGAGTCGGGGAAGCTGGTCTTCGTCGAAGTAGCGGATCTCCGTCGTTTCGATGTTCGGCTCGAACTGCCCATCAATGCGGGTGCACAGCACAAAGAACTTGATCACCCCGTACGGGAAGGACAGGCCGTTATGGTTAGCGCAATCCTGCACTGCGATGAGTCGGTCGGCGGTCACGTCGAGCCCGGTCTCCTCTTTGACTTCCTTGATCGTGTTGGACCGCACCGACTGATTCTCATCGACCCAACCACCGGGAAGCGACCATTCACCGCTGTTTTCGTGCGTGAGCAGGATCCGACCGTCCGCATCGAAGATCGCTGCCCTAGTGTCGAGTTTCGGTGTCGGGTATCCAGCACTGAGCAGTCCGCGTATATGTTCGGCCGGCATGTCAACCTGCATGGCGAGCATGCTGAGCGCTATGTCGCGGATACGTTCGTATCGCTCCCGGTCGAACGGATCCCGGTTGTACATCAATCCGGTTTGGGCCAGAGCCTGCAATTCCTTGGTCCAGTCCAGCAGCATACGATTCGACGACATAGTCGATGATGCCGGTGCAGGTGCAGGAGTAAATGCTGATTCGTTCATGATGTCGCCGCCATTCGTTTCAGATTTATCTATGACCATTATCGCCGTTCAAATACGTTTCAGCTCCGCCATTGCAGCATAATGCGGCACATCGAACCGTTCCGGAGCTATGCGGCCGAGCAGCGCCTTATGCTCCTGCTCCCACGCAGCGATCTCATGTACCGGGAGGGACGCGCCGATGCCACGGCATGCCTTCACTCGTCCGTTCCAGCTTTCGCGCGTGAACGACACGGCAAGCCGGTACTCCTCATGATGAACGAGTTCAAAGCCGTCCGCATAGCAGGCAGGAATGTCGATCGGATGCATGCGCTCCCCGGTACCACTCCAGTTTGGATTGTATTTCAGAATCAGTCGTTCGCTTGCCTCCGCGATCGGATCCTCGAACGGCAGCCATGCCATATACAGCACAAGGATGCGTCCATTCGGTTTAAGGATGCGATGCAAGATGTCATGAATCGCCTCATGGTCGAAATACCAAAAGCATTGGCACGCGGTAATTACGTCGAATGTGCCATCGGGAAAATCGATATGCTCCGCCGGCATCGCCTGATATTCGATGCCCATACCTTCGGAAAGCCGCCGCGCTTGAGCGATCTGCCGGTCGGAGATATCGACGCCGACCCATGTTGCCCCATATCGAGCCATCGCTCTCGGAATCACACCTGTACCGGTGCCCAGATCAAGAACATGTTGCCCGTCACAGCACAGACCGCGGTCAAGAATTTTCTGGTAGAACCGCGCCGGATAAATGTCGCGATATCGCGCGTATTCGTCTGATACGCGTCCCCAATCAAAGGGGACGCCGTGATCTATGCTCTCATCGGATATCATCCGGCCACCTCCTGGTGGATGCCTTGCATCATCAGCAGATATACCAACTTCGAGCGCTCGAAGTCAATCGACATAATTCTCGGCACGTACCGTCATGGTCAATTCCGTTATCGCATGCTTCGGTCGCCGCGCAAGAATACCAGCGGGATGAGGATCAACGGGATCGCGCACACGCCCATGGCCAGGAACGTCAGGTTCAGACCGCGCATGTTCGCCGCGGCCAGTTCCATGCCACCAGCATGCGCGGAGGCCGCCAGCGCGGTCATGAGCCCCACGAATACGGCCTGGCCGATCGCACCGGCGATGGTGCGCAACGCGGTGAGCAGCGCGTTCGCATCCGCCAGCCGCCCCTCACCCGCACAGGTGGTGCCCCAGGTCACCAGCGGCATCATCAGGCAGCCGATCGCAAGCGAGCGCGCCACGTTGATCACGGCAGCCACCCAGATCGACGCCGCCAACGGCAACAGTCCCATACACAGGTTGCTCACGGTCAGGCAGATGCCACCGACGAGGAACAGCCGCTTCACACCGAACCGGTCATAGAGTCTGCCAGCCATCGGGCTGATAATCGCCATGGCGAGCGAGCCGGGCAGACTCACCAAGCCGGCCATCGACGCGGACCCTCCCTTGATGGTTTGCACGTAGAGCGGCAGCATCACCGACGAGCCCATCATCGCGAAGTACAGCAGCATGCTGCCGATCACGCTCAACGCGAATCCACGATTACGCAATATGCGCACGTCGAGGAACGGGCGTTCTCGCCTGAGTTGCAACAGCACGAACCATACGGACGCCGTGACGCCGAGTGCGAGAGGCAGCAGTACCGCTGTGCTTACGAACGGCATGGAGCCGATGTTGCCGACGCCGAGCGTCACGCCGCCGAACGCGATGATGCTCACGACGAAGGACAGCATGTCGAACGATCGTCGCGAAGTCCTGAGCACGTTGCCGAACACGAAGCATGCCGCGATCAGCGAGATCGCCATCACGCCGATCACCAGATAGAAGATCGACCGCCAGCCGAACGCGTCGACCATCAGGCCGGACAAGGTCGGTGCGATCACCGGCGTGACGCCGACCGCGAGGCCGTACCAGCCCATGATCGTGCCGCGGTTGTCCGGGTAGATGGTCATGAGCACGACCTGCGCCATCGACATGAGCAGTCCGTTGCCGCACGCTTGGATCACGCGGCCGACCATGATGACGGCGAACGGCACCGGCGCCACGCAGACCAGCGAGCCGGCGATGAACAGCGCCGCACCGGTAAGATACAGCGGTTTGGTCGGGAACCGGGTGATGAGGAACGCGGTCAACGGCATGACGATGCCCATGGCGAGCGAGTAGCCGCTGGTGAGCCACTGGCCGGTCTGCATGTCGACGTTGAGGTCGGCGACGATGGGCGGCAGGGCCGTGGTGAGCGCCGTCGCCATGATGGTGGTGGCGATGCACGAGAGCATGATGTTGACGAAGATGAGCGCGCGACGACGGTTGCTCAGTGAGCGTTGTTTGGAATTGGGCATGGTGCTGTTTCTTGTAGTTGATGCTGTTTGACGACGACGTGTTCGAGGACAGAGGATTGGCGCTTTGTCGAAGTTGAACCGACACCTTCTTATTCTCAGCTCCCCTTGTCAGGGGAGCTGTCACGCAGTGACTGAGGGGTAGCCAGAACCCATAACATTAAGTCCGACAAAACATTAATGTTCGCGACGATCGAGTTCTTGATAGTGACGTTTGATCTCGGCGAGGATTTCGCCGAATTGCTCACGCTGGTCTTCGGTAAGCGCCGCGAGCAGTTCGCCGGAGGCGCCGTTGCCGGCCGACCGCCGGCGCATCGCCTCGGCCTTCCCCTCCTCGGTGAGCGCGACCATGTACGTGCGCCCGTCCTCGGGATGCGGGGTGCGCGCGACCCAGCCGCGCGTCTCCATCTTGCCGAGCAGTTCGCTCAGCGACGCCGAGCGGATGCCCAGGATCGCGGCGAGCCGGCGCTGGCTGATCGGCCCGAGACCGCTCAAGGTGAGCAGACAACGCGACTGTCCGCTGCCATGCGCGAGCGCGTCGCTGTTGCGCACCTCCCGCTGGTGGCTGATGCGCGCCACGTCATGGAACAGCTCCACCAGTTCCCGATCATCCATCGGCATGATCCTCACGACCTCCCGAACACAAAAATTGCTAGGTACCTCGCAAATAATACAAGGTACCTAGCAAAATGCAAGTCGCCGTTACCAGCAGCGAGCCGACGCGTACGCATCGGCTCGCACCGGCGGAATGCATAATGACGGTCATGCTGCCAGACCGCCCGACCGGCGTCTGCGCCGACGACCGTCAGACGAACAGGCCGATCATCTGCGTCGTGAGCAGGATAAGCAATGCGCAGGAGGCAACGAACCACAAGCCGCCCACCACGGCCACGCCCGTGCCGACCGGCTTGCACCATGACGCCACTGCCTTCCCCTGATGCACGCGCCATGCGCGCCATGCGAGCATTGCCGCCCCCTCGACGGCGAGCACGAAGGCGATGCCGAGGCAGATTCCCGCGCCGACCGCCAACGCCGCGGCGACGCCCAACGCCAGCAGTCCGACCGTCATGACGGCCAGCATGATGGCGTACAGCACGATGATGACGATGAACAGTCCTGCGATGATCATCGTGTCCCCCTTCCGCATCCGGCGTCCGCACCGAACGCCATCCGTCCAACCGCATGCCGAAGCGAAAGGTTCGCCGCGGGCATTGCATCCGTGCGCGCTTACGGCTCCATTATCCCGCCGAATCGACGGAAACGCCATATTCGTCCAATTTGGCCCGTGTCGTTTCGCAGCCGTTTCGCAGCGGCCGTCAGTTGGCTCGCAGTCGACAAACGCGTACCGGATGCGTCAGATGCCGGCGAGGTCGAAGAAGCGTTCGATGACGGCGTCGTTGAGCAGACGGCCCTTGCGGGTGGGCACGACGCGGTGGGAATCGGCATCGACGACGATGAGCCCGTCGTCGATCATGGGCCGGAGTTCGGCCGGGTCGATCTGGCGGAACGGCGCGGTTTCGCCGTTGGATTCGGCCTCGGCGACGGCTTGGTTGATGCGGTTCAGGTCGAGTCCTTCGCGCAGGCGCAACCCGAGCATGATGAGCTCCTCGAGGTTTTCGCCCGGCGTGATGGTTTCGCTGCCGCCCCACGGAACGCGGCTTTCGTTGATGGCGGTGCCCCACAGGCGCGGGTGTGCGATGTCCCAGCTGCGCAGGCCGTGGACTTGTTTGGCCGTGTCGAATGCGTCCGGCGCATCTTCCACATCTGCTGTTTCGGCAGCTGCCGCATGATTGTAGTGCGAGTGCGCGCCCGGCCCGAGCCCGGCCCAGTCGACGTTGCGCCAGTAGCCGAGATTGTGCCGGCTCTCGTAACCGGGCCTCGCCCAGTTGGATACCTCGTACCATTCAAGTCCGGCGGCCGTGAACAGGTCGTCGGCGATCTCGTATTTCGCGGCCTCGTCGTCGTCATCCGGCTTGGGCAGGGTGCCGGCGGCGATCTGCCGGCCCATTTTCGTGGTCGGTTCGACGGTGAGCGCGTACGCGGAAATATGGTTCACACCGAGGTCGATGGCCGTACGCACCGACGTGCGCCAATCGTCGAGGCTCTCCCCCGGCGCACCGTAGATCAGGTCGACGCTGGAACGCAGGCCGGCTTTGTTCGCCGCTTCGACGCCGGCGGCCACGTTCGCGGGCGTGTGCGTACGGTCGAGCGTGCGCAGCACATGCGGCACGGCGGATTGCATGCCGAAGGAGATACGGGTGAAGCCGCCTTCGGCGAGCCGGTTGATGTAGTACTCGTTGACGGTGTCCGGATTGGCTTCCGTGGTGATCTCCGCGCCCGGCGCGATGCCCCAGATGCGGCGGATCGCGTCCAGCATGGCCACGAGATCGTCAGCGGAGAGAATCGTGGGCGTGCCGCCGCCGAAGAACACAGTGTCGGCCGTCGGCTCCTCGATGCCGTGGTCAAGCTGCCATTGGCGGGTCAGTTCCATTTCGCGGACGACCATGTTGGCGTAGTTGCCGCGCGAGGCCCCCGCGCCGAGATCGACGGCGGTGTACGTGTTGAAATCACAGTATCCGCAACGTCGCATGCAGAACGGGACGTGGACGTATACCTCGAGCATCAGCACATACCTCCTGCGACGTTGCCTTCGCGGCATAGCCGCTCACCTCGGCTACGCACAGTCCACTGGACTGTGCGCTTCACGCCTCGGCATCGCATGCAGAACGGGACGTGGACGTAGACTTCGTAAGTCATGTATGCAGCTCCCCTTCAGCTCAGTCGGCCATGCAAATGCGTTCCCTTCATAACCGAACCCGTTATACATGAGGGAAGTCCAAATACATAAGGTCCGACGACCTCGACGCTCCCCCCAGTCAGCTCCGCTGACAGCCCCCTCAGCCGAGGGGGCCAAGCGGAAATCAGCCTTCTGTCTTCTGGGCGGCGCGGATCTTGTCCTTGGTGTCGCGGTCGTTGCCGGCGTCGCCGGTGGACAGGGCGGCGATGAACGCCTCCTGCGGCACCTCGACGTGGCCGAGCATCTTCATGCGCTTCTTGCCGGCCTTCTGCTTTTCGAGCAGCTTGCGCTTGCGAGAGATATCGCCGCCATAGCACTTGGCGAGCACGTCCTTGCGCAGCGCGCGGATATTCTCGCGCGCGATGATGCGCGAGCCGATCGCCGCCTGGATCGGGATTTCGAACTGCTGGCGCGGGATCAGCTCGCGCAGCTTCTTCGTCATCATCACGCCGTAGCTGTACGCCTTGTCGCGGTGCACGATCGCGCTGAACGCATCCACCTTGTCGCCCTGGATGAGGATGTCGACCTTGACCAGATCGGCCGCCTGCTCGCCGTCCTCGTGGTAGTCGAGCGACGCGTAGCCCTTGGTACGGGACTTGAGCTGATCGAAGAAGTCGAACACGATCTCGGCGAGCGGAATGCGGTAGTGCATCTCCACGCGGTCGGAGGAAATGTATTCCATCGTGCCCATGATGCCGCGGTGGTCCTGGCACAGGTCCATGACCGCGCCGATGAACTCCTTCGGCGTGATGATGTCGGCGGCGACCATCGGCTCGACGATCTTCTTGATCTTGCCGTCCGGGAATTCGCTCGGGTTGGTCACATGGTGCTCGCTGCCGTCCTCGGCGGTCACGTCGTACGGCACGTTCGGCGCGGTGGAGATCAGGTCGAGGCCGAACTCGCGGTCGAGGCGCTCGCAGACGATCTCCATGTGCAGCAGTCCCAGGAAGCCGCAGCGGAAGCCGAAGCCCAGCGCGACGGACGTTTCCGGTTCGTAGATGAGCGCGGCGTCGTTGAGCTTGAGCTTGTCGAGCGCGTCGCGCAGTTCGGGGAACTGGGCGTTGTCGATCGGGAACAGGCCGGCGTAGACCATCGGCTGCGGGTCGCGGTAACCGGGCAGCGGCTCGGTGGCGGGACGCACCGCGGAGGTCAGCGTGTCGCCGACCTTGGACTGGCTCACGTCCTTCGCGCCGGTGATGATGTAGCCGACCTCGCCGGCGCCGAGCGCCTTGGTGGGCATCATGTCGGGGCTGATGACGCCGATCTCGATCGGATCATGCGTCATGCCGATGCCCATCATGTGCACCTTCTCGCGGGCGTGAAGTTCGCCGTCCTCCATACGAATGTAGGTGACGATGCCGCGGTACGAGTCGTACACGGAGTCGAAGATGAGCGCGCGGGCCGGTGCCTTCGGGTCGCCGTGCGGCGCGGGCACCTCCATGACGATGCGGTCGAGCAGTTCGGCCACGCCTTCGCCGGTCTTGCCGGACACGCGCAGCACGTCGCTCGGCTCGCAGCCGATCAAGCCGGCGATCTCCTCGGCATGCTTGTCCGGCTCGGCGGAAGGCAGGTCGATCTTGTTGAGCACGGGGATGATGGTCAGGTCGTGGTCGATGGCCATGTACAGGTTGGAGAGGGTCTGCGCCTCGATGCCCTGCGTGGCGTCGACGAGCAGCACCGCACCCTCGCATGCGGCCAGCGCGCGGGAGACCTCGTACGTGAAGTCGACGTGGCCGGGGGTGTCGATCATGCCGAGCGTGTATTCAGTGCCGTCGAACGTCCACGGCACGCGCACGGCCTGCGATTTGATGGTGATGCCGCGCTCCTGCTCGATGTCCATGCGGTCGAGGAAGCGGTCGCGCATCTCGCGCTCGGGCACGATGCCGCTCAGCTGGAGGATGCGGTCGGCCACGGTGGACTTGCCGTGGTCGATGTGCGCGATGATGCAGAAGTTGCGGATCAGCGACTGGTCGGTATATCCGGGCTTGTTCTTCGGTTCGATCACCTGATCCGTCTCCTTACGGTCGTCGTTGCGGTTGTCTTCGCCAAATACTCTAGTCTAACGGTGCCTATCGGCATTTTTCTCGGCGACACTCCTGAAGCGGCCTGTGTTTTATCCGCACGGCATGTTATCATGACCGTTTGTATGTCCTTATAGCAAACGTCGTTTGGAGTAAATGTGGCAAACATCAAGTCGCAGAAGAAGCGCGTGCTGACCAACGAGAAGTCGCACATCCGCAACGTGGCCGTCAAGTCGGCCCTCAAGACCGCCGTCCGCGCCACCCGCGAGGCCATCGCCTCCGGTGACAAGGCCGCCGCCGAGGCCGCCTACAAGGTCGCCGCCCAGAAGCTCGACAAGGCTGCCGGCGCCGGCGTGATCCACAAGAACCAGGCTGCGAACCGCAAGTCCGGTCTGGCCGTCGCGATCAACGCCATGTGATCATAGCCCGTCAGGGTTGAACGAAAATCCCCGCGAACCATATCGGTCCGCGGGGATTTTTGTTGTTACGAAATCAGAGCCACGGGGGCGGGTGTCAGTCGTCGTCATTCCGCCGGTCGTCGTCCTCGGCATGGGGATGGATGACCGGCCGCTGCAGGTACTTCGACTGGCTTGGCAGGAACACCTCATGCCGCACCATGGCGCCCGGCATGGTGATGTTGAATTTGACGGACAGCAGTCGCATGACGACGACAAGCACGACGATCGAGACGTCCAGCGCGACTTCCGCGTTGAAGTTGAGCACGCGAGCCTGCACGCCCTTGCACACGAACACGGTGAGCACGCTGCCAACGGCGGACGGGATGGCGTACCAGTGCTTGTCCCGGATGAACATGGGCACGTCGTTGAGCAGCATGTCGCGTACCAAGCCGCCGCCCAGCGCGGTGATCATGCCAAGGAACACGGATGTCATGCCGGACATGCCGAGGATCATGGCCTTGGACGTGCCGTTGACGGCGAACAGGCCGACCGACAGCGCGTCGATGGTGAGCATCGACCATTTGAGCTTGTCGACCTCGGGATGGAACACCGCCACGGCAAGACCGGATACGAGCGCGGTGATCACGAATCCCTTGTCGGCGATGCCGACGGGCGGCAGCGAGCCGAGCACGATGTCACGTACGATGCCGCCGCCCAGTGCGGTCAGCCATGCGGTGATGAGCATGGCGATCAGATCATAGTTCTTGCGCACCGCGCACAGCCCGCCCATGAGCCCACAGCAGAACACCGCCAGATATTCGACCCCCATGAAGAAGGCGTTGCTCTCCAGCGCAAGTTCCATCGAGCCGCTCCCCTCATTCGCATTGCGTCCGCCAAAGCCGTAACGAGCCTACAACAGTCTCGCTACAGCGGAACGGCTTTCCGCTTCCACACCGTACCGCAAGAGCAACGCCAGAAACGGAGAAGGCAATGTAGCCGGCGGAAGGAAGTCCTGCCGGCCGAATCATGGCATCAGGACAGCATGCCGACGAGCGCCATGCGGTATGCGGTCTCCGCGGTGGTGTAACTCAAAGCTTCCTTGCCCACCTTCTGCGGGTCGTAGTTGCAGGCGGAGAACACCTGCACGTAGTTCTTCACGATCTTCGGCAGCCACTGGTCGAGGAATTCGTTCGGATCCACACGCCATTCCATGGTGTCCGGGTTCACCAGCGCGGTGAGCCCGTAGACCAGCGGCATGATGAATCCCTCGGGGCTGGCCGTGTCGACCGGATTGCCGGCGAACGGCGTGGTCTTGACGAGTCCGGACTTGGTGGGCTTGTTCAGGTTCTTCACCGCCGCAATGCGGCCGTACTTGCCGTTGGCCTCGTTGTACAGCTTCGGGAACCGTTCGTAGATGACGTCGTACAGGGCCGGCAGCTGCACCGCGAGGGCAAGGGCCTTGTGGACGCGCACGTTGCGGATTTCCGCACGGTAGTCTGCGGACGAGGACGCGGTGACTTCCGGGGATCCCATGAACCGCACGAACAGGTCGAGGCAGCCGCCCTTACCGCTGTAGAGCTTGGCGGGGGCGGGAGCCTCGACCGGCTTGCCGTCGTCGTCCTTGACCGGTGTGAGCAGGCGCAGCACGATCCACGACAATGCGATGATGTCCTGCACCTTGACGTCGCCGCCGTCATTGGATTTCCATTCGACGCGCTGGGCCACCGGCAGGTTCTCCTCCACCAGCAGCTTGGCCAAATCGTCGAAATAGCCCTTCTGATTGGCCTTGGTGCTGGCGGTCAGCTCCACATTGTTGTTGCGCGCCTCGCAGATCTCCAGCAGGTTGGTACGGAAATCCCCCACGCACAGTTCGTCGTCCGGGTCTGCGGGCACCAGCAGTTCCACCGGGACGTAGAACGACAGTTCGCCGTTCGGGCTATTCGGATCGTTGAACACGGCCAGATCCTGCTTGACGGCCTCCTGATAGTCGGATATCAGGGAACGGTTGTCCCACCACAGTTGCTTGAAGTCCGCCCACGTCTTTGCGCCGCGCGGCATCTTCAGGCCGGCATGCTCCATGGCGTGACGAAGGATGAGCAGACCAATGGCCAGCGTGTTGTGGCCACCGTCGAGAATGCCCTCCACATCCGGTTCGTCAAAGGTGAGCAGGAACCGGTTGCGCTCCAATTCCTTGTAGGTGCTTGCCGCGAGCAGCAGGCCCTTGGTCTTGAACGGGAACAGCATCGGATCATGCTCGATGGAGTCCTGGATGGCGCTGGTCACCTGTCCGGTTTTCGCGTTGCGCGGGTTGGCCTGCAGGTTGAGATTGTCGATGATGCCGATGAGGTATTTGGCACGCACCAGTCCGGTGATTTTGGTGATGCCGCCGACCGTCTGCCGGGCGGGGCTGTCGAAGCGGATCATCACACCGTCCTGCGCCTCGTCGTTGCCGGTGATGTCGATATTGTCGTTCGTGGTTGCCATGTCGCTGATCCTTTCCAAGATGCTGGCCTGCGTATCGGGTTTCCCGACGTCCGTCCGGATGCCTTGCCCGTCGCGTCCCGGCGTTTCCGGGACACCCTTCATAACCGGACAATCTGCGTCCGGCGTGTCGCGGTCACGCGCAACCGCATCCCCATCCGACGCAACATTGGGCTCGCCGAGGCCCGATACGGTACCGGCCAGATCGTCCGAACCGTCATCGGACACGTCGATCAGCCGCTGCCCGGCAAGGCCGATCAGCCATCGCTCCGCAACCGAATATCCCGGGTACAGCCGCCGCAACGCCTCGGCGTACAGCGACTGCTGGCCGTAGTAGTCGTCATGCAGCCGTTGCTTCCACCGTTCCAGTCCGGCCTTGCCGTCGGCGCGTTCGTCGTCGCGCACGGCGTCGGTTTTGTAGTCGAACAGGACGATCCGCTTGGCTTCGTCGTCGACGTAATAGCCGTCGATGACGCCTCGCACGATGATCCGGTCATCCGCAACGTCCTGCACCGCGGTATCCGGCACAACATCAGCCGGAGCATCGTCCGAGCCGCTTTCGCCGGATTCACCGATCAGCGCACGCAATTCATCGGCGGAAACGAGCAGTGAGAACGGTTCCTCGCGCAGCAGCCGCACACGGTGCCCGCGGATGCCGCCGCGTCCGAAGATGCCGTTGTCCCCGGCCGTCGGATCGGCGTCAGCCCCTCCCGCCACGAACCACAGCATACCGTCGAACAGCCGCCCGCGGCCGATGCGGTCGGCGACGGCGCGCGAGATGATCTCCTTGTCGGCGAGACGCTCGATCACCGCATGCAGTTCGTCCGCGCAGGCCGTCGCACCGGCCGGAGTGGCCCAGTCGAACAGTTCCAGCACATTGTGCACGGCGACGCCGAGTTCCGCAGGCGAAGGGCTGGCATCGGCGTCCATCATGAAGTCGGGCAGCGGGTAGGAGGCGAATGCCAACCGCCGGGCCGACGCGTCGTCCATGTTCGTCGCCGTCGCACCGGTGCCGCCCATCGCCTCGCCGCCGTCACCGGTGTCGTCGTCGCCCGACGAATCGGAAGACGGATCGGACGGCATGTCGGGATCGTCGCTCGGATCATGATCGTCAGAGGGCAGGCTGTCGAGCCAGCGCCGGATGCCGGACGCGTTGACGGTGGCCGGACGCCGCCGAACGCGCCGGTCGTCAAGCGACAGGAACCCGTCCGTCGTCGGCCTCGTCGTCATGGCGTCGAAACCGTCCGCATGCTCGTCGATGACCGGCTGCGCTTCGATGTCCTCATAGTCGGCGTGCATGGTGAATGCGCGGCCGGGCACCGAAGCGACCGCAACCGTGTCGTCCATGAGTCCGGACGGCAGCGCAACCGGCCAAGACATCTGCCGATCGTCCTCCGCCGAAGCGCTCGGTTCAGACGTCATGTCAGAAGCGTGTTCAGCGGCGATTCCTGACGTCACGTCGTCCGCGGCTCCCGCCTCGGGCGGCACATCCGAGGCCGCATTCGCCGATACGGCCGTCCAGAACGCTGCGAACGAGTTCGTCTCGTTGGTCGAATCGTAAACGGGATCCGCGGCCCACAGCGAACTGATGATCCAGCTCAGGTACGTGCCCTGCGCGGACGCGTCCCCGTAGTTGCGCGAGATGTATTCGGGATCGAGCGCACCGTCGTCCGCAAGGCGCGCGTCCTTGCAGTAGTCGTTCAGATTCGCGACATACGAGTCCGGATCGGCGAGCGTGCGCGTCCACGTGCCGGCGATGATGAGCTTTTCCTGCGGTCGGGTGAGCGCCACGTACAGCAGTCGCAGCTGTTCGTCGATGCCGCGGCGGCGTGCCTCCCGCACAAGCAGGTCACGCTGGAACGTGCCGACTTTGATCTGGTGCCGCTCGTCGCGCAAATCGCACGCGGCGATGCCTCGGTCGCCATCCGGCGCCTGAATGGTTTCGAACGCGCTGCGCGTGCGCTCGCTGATCGGGTTCGCCTGCGCGCCCATCAGGATGACGACCTTCCATTGCAGGCCCTTGGCCTTGTGGATCGTCATCACGTGCACCGCGTCCTTGGTGGCGAGCGTGGACGCCTCCTCGTTCACCTGCCGGTCGCGCGACTCCGCCCAATGTTCGACCGCGGCCAGGAACGGGAGGATGCCCCGCTCCCCCGTGGCCTCGAACGTTCGCGCCTTCTCGCACAGCCGTGTCAGGTTGCCTTGCCGCTGCACGCCGTCCGGCAGCGCCCCGCAATAGTCGTACCAGCCGGTTTCCGTGTAGATGCGCCAGAGCAGTTCGTCGATCGGATGGTGTTCCGCAAACGCGCGGAAATCGGACAGTCGGTCGAGGAACCGCCGGCATTCGTCGGCCAGTTCCTTGCGTGCATTGAACGTCCCGTCCGCGGTCTTGCGCAGCAGGTCGTAGAAACGCATATAGCCGCGTTTCGCGCCGCCCGCCGCCGCGTCGTCGTCATCCGGCCCGTCGGCCGGAACGCTGTCCGGAGCATCGACGGCCGGACCATTGACGGGATCAAGCAGTCGCAGTTCGGCGAGCGTGCGGTCCGAGAAGCCGAACGTTCGCAGCAGCGCGACCATCGGCGCGTCGAGCAGCGCGTTGTCGATCGCCCGCAGCCAGTCCAATGCGATCATGACTTCCGGTGTCTGATAGTACGTGCCCACGCCGGTCACGTCCGCCGGGATGCCGGCGGCGCTCAGCGCATCGTACAGTTCCGGGAACGTTTTCGTGCTGCGCGCCAGCACGGCGATGTCCCCGTAGGAGTAGCCGGCGTCGTGCCCGGGTCGGGGCTCATCGTGCAGGGCGCGGATGCGGCGCACGACCATGTCGATCTGCTGCTGGTCCGAACTGTCGCGCGGAATGTCGGTGTCGTCGAGCGGCCGCCGGTTCTCTTCGGGATCGGTTTTGGTGCGGATGAGCAGTTCCACCGCGCCGGCGTCATACGCTTTCGATTGGCCGTCGTCTCCCGTTTGCGGTCCGGCGATGACGAAACGGTCGTTCGACGCGTATTCGCCGCCGTCTGTCCGGCGCACATAGTCGACGCCGCCCATGTTCCGGCGCATGAGCCGGTCGAACACGGTGTTCACGAAGATGAGGATCTCCGGGACGGAGCGGTGGTTTTCCTCCAGCACGCGATAGTGCCGTTCGTCGCCGGTGCGGTGCAGGGCGGCGTCGCGCTCGAGCACTTCGTCGCTTTTGCGGCGGAACTCGTCCGGTTGGGCGTAGCGGAACGCATAAATGCTCTGCTTGACGTCGCCGACCATGGTCACTTTGGCGTCGGGCTTGCCGCCGATGGGATCGGAAAGCAGGTCGATGATCTCGTTTTGGATCGCATTGTTGTCCTGGCATTCGTCGACGTACAGGTACGTCCACTGGTCGCGCAGCCGCAAGCGCACTGCGGGATCGTGCAGCGCCCGGTCGGCCAGGTGCGTGATGTCGGCGAATTCGGCGAGCGCCGACGCACGTTTTTCACTGTCGTATCGGGCTGCGAAGAGTTTGACGAGCACTACCAGCGTGTCGATGCGCCGGCGGGCGACCTCGTCGAGCGCGTCCGTCTGTTCGGCGGTGTATGCGAACACCGGGTTTGTGAGTTTGTCGGCGTATCCGCGCACGGTTTTGACCAGATTCGTGGCCGTGAGGTTGCTGTCCGTGCCAGGTTGGACTTGTTTGAACAGGTCGCTCACCGCGGCGAACTTGCTGGCGGACAGCTGCTTGCTCGGCACGCCCTGTTTGGTGAGGTTGAACTGGCCGACCGCGTCGTATGGTCCTTGCAGCGCGGCTTTCACGTCGTTCCACCCGCCGTGTTCGTACGCGTCCACGATGGCGTCGAATGACGCGAACAGCGCGGAGAAGACGCGGCTGTCGGCGATGAGCCGTTCGCCGTCGCGCGCGTCGCCGCATGATGCGCCGATGTCGTGCAGCGTGCTCGCGGCCTGTTGGCGCAGCGGTCCGAGTCCGTCGCGCCATTCGTCGAATGCGCGGTCGACCATCCAGTTGGCGCCGCGCAGCGGTTTCGTCGCAGAGAACTGCGTGCGGTACGGTTCGGACAGCGAGTCGAGCCAGACGAGACCGGCCGGCTTGGATTGCGCGCGATCGTACAGACTGAGGATTTCGCGGCCGAGCCTGTCGTCGGAGGCCGGGCCGTTGAGGTTGTCGAGCAGGTCGACGAATTCGGCGTTGCCGACCGTGACCGGTGTCCCGTTCAGATTGACCGGCTCGCTGTGCCAGTTTGGGTCGTACCATTGTTCGAACAGTTCGTCGAGGATGCCGTTGCGCAGTTGCGCGGCCATGGCCGTGTCGGCGAGGATCCGGTATCCCGGGTCGATGCCGAGTTCGCTGGCGTTGCGGTCGACGATGTATTTGTTGAGCGCGTCGATGCTGCTGATGTGCGTGGACGGCAGTTCGTCCTGCGCCTTGGAGAACACGCGCGCGGCGAATGCCGCCGATTCGCTGCTGGAGCGGATGGACGAGGCCAGTTCGCCGTCGTCGCCGCCGATGTAGAAGTCGACGTCATGTTCGGCCGCGTCGTCGTCGACCGGTTGTCCGGACATCAGCCGCTCGTGCGTGCGCGCGTAGCGTACGGCGAACGCGAGGTTGCGGTCGAGTTTGGAGCGCAGTTCTGCGGCCGCGGCGACGGTGAACGTGATGATCAGCGAGTTGCGGATGGACGCGTGTTCGTCGCTCCGGCTGCGGTTGAACAGGTCGATCATCACGTCCTGCAGGAGTCGGGTGGTTTTGCCGGTTCCGGCCGACGCGTTGATGAAATACCGGTTGTCGTGGGTCATGCCTGCTCCTTGCCGTCCGTGTTGCCTGCATCGTCCGTATCATTCGCGTCGATATCGTCCTCGTTGCCGTTGCCAGCGTCGACGTCGCCGATCGTGACGGCGGATTCCGGCGTCGCGAACCGGTCCATGATTTCGCCGCTTGCGGCCCTGTCGAGGAAGTCCTGCAGAAACAGCGGACGCTCGTAGTGCCAGGCGCGTCCGTCGACGAGGTCCAATGCCATCGCGTCCTTGAAGTCGCTGTACTGGGCACCGTTCTTCTCGTCCGCGATGTTCCGGTACGGGGACGGCGAGACGCGTCCGTCGAGCATGTTTTGGCAGGCGCGGACGATCATGTTCTGCACGTATTCGAGCAGGGCGGCGAAATCCTTTTGCTTCGTGCCGACCGAAGGCAGTGCGCTGGTCGCCGCCTTCCCCGAAGGGGTTGTTCTGCACTGCCACGGTTGTACGAGCAGGCCCATGTCCCCGATGTCGAGCGGGGTGTTTTTGGCCTTGCACGCGATGCCGGGAAGCCTGCCTTCGGCGCCGGCAAAGAGCATAGTCCACTGTTCGTTGGGATCGGCCTGTTTATCGGCCGGTTTTCCGGACGGTTCCGGCCCGGTTGCGTCGTCCGCCGGCTTGAAGACGAGCGTGCCGGGTTTGACGGTGGCGGACACGCCGGTGCCGCTTGCCTTGATCGGCAGGAACATGACGCCCGCCACGGGCAGGTCCGGCCGCTGTTCGTGCAGGTTGCGCATCGCCGCATACGCGTAGGTGAGCAGCTGCAGTTCGTGGCCGTAGTAGACTTTCGCGCCGTTCATGTCGGCGAACAGCGTGTAGTTCGAGCCCGAGGACTTGTAGTCGATCACGAACGCGGCCTTGTCGTCGCCTCTGGTGACTTCGTCGATGCGGTCCACTTTGCCTCGAATGTCCAGTCGGACTTCGGTCGGGCCGTCGTCGCCGTGACCTGTCAGCTGATGCGTGACGGGATCCCAGTCTCCTTTGACGCCGTTGATGTCGCCGAACTGCTGTTCGGCGAACAACGGCCGGGTCGTGGTGACGAGAGGCTGTTCTTCGCCGTCCAGCGGCGTCAACAGGTTGTCCTTCCACTTTCCCCGGGTTGCATGCAGTCGGTCGACGAAGGCGTGCAGCCGTTGCACCAGTTGCCGATGCACGGCTTTCATGCGGTTGCCGGACAGGAATATCGCGAACTTCGGTTCTTCGTCGATCAGGCTTTGCCCGTTCAATCCGTACTCGGGCAGCGGCGAGGGATGCCAGTCCGGATCGGCGAACAGGTTGACCAGCGCGTGCGCGTCCAACGGCGTGCCGTCGTCGGCACGGTACGTTTTTGACACGCTCGCGGGGTTCTTCCCCGTCGCGATGAGTACGTCGACCGTCCGTTCGAGCACCGCGTGGTAGAACAGCCCCTCGATCGCAGCGTCCAGCGCGAACGGTTCAAGCGCCTTGACGTGCAGTCCCTTGTCCATGAACGTTTCGAACGGGTTGGCGTAGTACCGTTCGGCTGCGGAAATCGACGTTTCCAGCACGCGTTCGCCGGTGTTGCGTTCCGTTGTGGTGAACAGCGCGAGCGCGACCGGCCCGTCCAGCGGATTGCGGTCGACCGGCCGGGTGAGCGGACGATGCGCCCGATCGTCCGTTGCGTCCTGCTCATCCATGGCGATCCCGTTGGGGGCAATGTTGTCGGCGAACGGCAGATCGTCGATGGTTTGGCTGCGCGTTCCCTGACCGTCGGACAGGTTCGGCAGCAGTCGGGCCGCGAACGGGGACAGCGTCTGCGACGCGCCCCCGGCGTTGCGCGGGCACAGCAGCGTGATTCGGCCGGCGTGCCGCAGCACGCGGTTGAACGCAAGCACTTCGCGGCGGGCCTTGCCGTGCACCGACAGCGAGCGCATTATGGCCGCTTCGATCGTCTTGCCGTTTGTCGCGAGCGTCTCGGCGAGCCGGAGCCGCTCCGTGTCGTTGAGCAGTCCCGATTCGTGCGGGATGGCCGGCAAAGCCGATTCGCTGCAGCCGAGCACGAACACGCGATCGTAATGGCGCATGGCCGTCGGGAAGGCGACCACGTCCACCGCGTCGGTCGATTTGGGTTCGGCGCCGGCCGGCGTGGCGGCAAGCAGCGTTTCGAGACCGTTGGGGAGTGTGGCACGAATGTCGTCGTACGGTTCGTCGCCGCACAGTTCGACGAGTTCGTCGAAGGAGTGCATGACGAGGTTCCACGCTTCGCGCGTGCGCGTGAACCGCTGCTCAAGTTCTGCGCTGTCGTGCCGGTCCTTGTCACTGGAGGATTCTTCGAGCACGAGTCGCCACGACAGGTTCACGCGGTGGTCGGCCAGGAACCGGACCATGCGCGCCAGGATTTCGCGGACGGTGAGTCCCGTGCCGGTCGGTGGCATGAACGCTGGTCGCGCTTCGTTGATCAGCGCGCGTATGGCGGTGACCGTCGCGCCGGTCGTCCGGTGTTCGCCGTCTGACCATACTGCGGCGGGATCTTCGGATTGCAGCCGTCGATCCAGTCGGTCGAGATCGCGATTGGTGATGCGCCATTGCCGGTGCGGGTCGCGCAGAAGCCGCGTGCGGAACACGCGCATGACGGCGGCCCGGTCGGGCCGTTCTTCGTACAGGCGTTCGTCGAGCAGTCCCAGCAGCAGGTCTGCGAACGGGCCGTCGGCCAGGGTTGCGGCTGGCGTCGCATTGACGGGGATGCCCTGATACGTGAATTCGCTGTCCAGCATAGCCCGGTAGGGGCTCAGGTCGCGTGCCGTCACGAGCATACGCTCATACGGTACCGGTGCGCCGTCCGCACCGCCGTGGTCGTGCAGTTCGCGGATGAGACAGGCGACGGCGCGCACCTCCTCCATTTCGTCCGCTGCGGACATGGCGACGACACGGCCGGGATCGACGGGAATCGGTTCCGGCAGTCTGGCATGATCGCTTGCGGCCGCATGCCTGCCGGAGGACGAACCGAATATCGCGTCAGTGATGTCCGCCCGATAGCCGGGTTCGTCGCAGACCGTCATGTGGGCGTGACGCTGCAATGCGGATACGGCTCTCGCTTCGGCCGCGGACAGTTTTTCGAATCCGTACAGGTAGACGTGCAACGTGTTTCCCCGGTCTTCGATCCACGGCCACGCGACGGCCGCGTTACCGCCCGGCAGCACGCGTGCATCGCCGAACCGTCGTTCCGCCGCGCGCAGCAGTATGGCGAGCGCGGCCATGCGATCGTCGGCGAGCATCCCGTTCGCCGGATCGGCCGCGGCCGCCCGTTCCAGATCGTCGGCCGTGATCCCCGCGTCGAACAGTTCGGCGATCTGGTTCGCGAACTGGCTGGCCGAGCCGAACGTGTCACCGGCTTTGCGGAACGTGGCTGGATCCTGTCTCATGAGCGCGGCGAGCCACTCGCGCAGGGCGAACGAGCCGAGCATCGGTTTCGCGTATTTGCCGGCGTCCCGGTTGCCGATCACGGAACGCACCAGACTGGCGAACGAGTGCACGTTCACCGTCACGCCCGGCCGTCCGATCGGATGCTTTCCCAGATATTCCAGCGTCGCCCGTTCCGCATACGTGCGCAGTCTGGCCGGGGTGAGGATGATGAACAAGTCCCCGTTCTCTCCCGCCGCAGCATCCGTCACGGCCTGTTGGATGACGCGATGCAAATCATCGTGAACAGCCGGCACCTCGGCGGCAGCGATGTGCGATGTTCTATCAGCCATGTGAACTCCCCTTAACGCGTGACGCTGAAATTACGGATAACGATGTCATCGAGCTGTTGCGCAATCATGGAAAACTCCTGATTCAGATCCACCGTGCGCGCGCCGATCCGATTGCCTCCCATGCTGTATTCGTTGTCCGGCACCACGTCTTCATCGGTCTTTGCGTACAACAGCAGGCCGGACACATCATGCGACTGGTTGTCCTTCATGGCCAGTTCAGCATCTTTGTTTTTGACGTACGTGAAGATCTGATACAGGTTCGCCGATCGTAGTTTGTACCGGTCGTAACTCGCCTGCATGGTTGACGTGTAGTATTTGGCGTCGATGATGAGCACGTTTTGCCCGTTGTCCAGCACAATGTCGGGCTGCATGACGGGCAGTGCCTTGCCCGGATCGTCGCCGTTGCCGACGCCCATCCAAGGGATGCGATGATGTGATGTATTGATGATGCCCTTCCACTCGCGCGTGTAGTATCCCATCAGAAAGTTTTCGTACAGATGGCTCATGCGCTGGTCGTCGAGGAAGTCCATCAGCTTGTAGGCGCCGTCGCTGTTCCCCTGCAGCAGTCCTTTGACGATCAGATAGCAGATGCCGATCAGCATCTGGTACGTCTGGTTGTTTCGACCGTATCGCATATGCCAATCGACATGACGCACATCGATGCGCCGTACATCCGCGAGATAAACCAGCAGCTTGCGCAATTCGGCTTTGCGTTCTGCGGCGACATCGGCGTGGAGCAACAGCATCATGGTCGATTTGATGATGCGGTTCATGGGCGAGTCTACGGTGAACTCGTCCATCGTGCAGACCAGTCGCCGTTTCTGCATCGTTCCGCCGTTCAGGGAAGCTGCGATTTCGATACGACCGCGAGGGGAAGCCGTCTCCTCGGTGCGCGGAATGTAATCCCGGGTCAGGCCGCGTTTGAGCTGCACCGCCATGCCGCGGATGAGGATGGCCGCGCACAGATCCGCCATGTTGGCGAACGGTTCCACGTCCAATTTCCGGTACTGCTGCTCCCGCAGCGCGCGGAAGGCGTACGAGAGCATGTAGTACACGTTGCGGATGGGTATGGTACTTGCCGAAGTCATTGGATGGCGTTCCTCAGTTCGGCAGCCTCATCCTCGACCTTCTTGGGATCGTCGAACCAGTATTCTCCGAGCAGGGGGATCAGCTCGTATTCGACGATGCCGGACAGCGTCTGGTCGTCTCCTGCCTGCTGCGCGGTCAGATTGCTGAAATAGCTATGTCCGATCATGAATCCCCGACCGAGGGACTCATCCTTGGCGATGGTCTGATTCAGTTGCCTCACGGTGTCGATGAGCCTGTCGAACTTGGCGCTGTGCAGGCTGTGCTGATACGCCTTGAATCCGTCCGTGTCGAATCCGGGCAGCAGGTCGATGAACGCGAATCGGCGGCGCAACGCGTAATCCATCATCGCCAGGCTGCGGTCCGCGGTGTTCATCATGCCGATGATGAACACGTTGGCGGGAATGGAGAACTGTTCGTCCGAATACAGCAACCGCAGCTTGAGATTGCGCTTGTCGCTCTCGATGAGCATGAACAGCTCACCGAAGATCTTGCTCAGATTGCCTCGATTGATTTCGTCGATGATGAAGAAATACGAATGGCCTTCGTCGGCCTCAGCGGTTTTGCAGAAATTGTAGAACACCCCGTGCCTGAGCTCGAACCCGTCCTTGTACGGACGGAATCCCATGATGAAGTCTTCATAGGAATAGCTCTGGTGGAACTGCACCATCTGCACCCTGCTGGGGTCCTTCTCCCCCATGATCGAATAGGCGAGGCGTTTCGCCGCGAAGGTCTTGCCCACCCCCGGGGCTCCTTCGAGAATGATGTTCTTCTTTTTGTCCAGCATCGCCACCAGACGGTCATAGGAATCGCCGTCCATGTACACTTCGTTCAGAAAATCGGCTCGGGAGTATGATTCCAACGGCGTTTGCTCGGCGGTGGAGACGGCATCGTCGTCATCGTCCAACTCGTCGTCGTCGAACAGGGCATTGATCTGCTGAATGGCTTCGTCCGACGTGATTTCCGTCAGCGTTTTGTTGGCGAACTGCTGCCCGATTTCCGGAGCGTCTCCGTCATCAAACGTCACGGTCCACACTACTTGGCGAAGATGGTCGAATTCTTCGCCGTCGCCCGGCTGATATTCGTAGTCCGACTGAACCGTTCCGATGCCGAGGACGCTGCGGAAACCATTGACGGCGACGATCACGTCGCCCGTGTTCATGTCGTTGGCGAACTGCCACAGCGCATGGGCACGGTTCTTGGCTGGCGACACGAGTTCGTACTTCTGCTGCAGGGCTTGCTGGATATCGTTCTGGCTCTGGAACTGATCGACGCTGCCGATCCGTCCCCATCCGATCATCATGACCGAATCCTGCTGGCATTCCTGCCATTTCGACGCTCCGGCGCCTGGACGGTACGCCCAGTATCTGGTTTGCGCCACATCGCTGTCGCCAAGGACATTGTTGGCATCCGTTTTCTTGCGCCGCGCCGCGGTTGCCTTGCGGTTCGCGCGAATGAGCTCCGACGCGAACGCATCGTTCATGTCGACCGTTTTGCCGCTTTCCGTAATCGTCCACACGCCGCGAACCGAATTATCGATGTATCCGCCCTGAACAAGATGGTTTCTCGCGGATCGCAAATCATTGTCGAATCTGTTTACCTTGTTCTTGCCTCCGACCGCGGTCAGCGTTTCCTGAGAAAGATTGAAATCGTGCACGATCTGATCGTGCACCTGCTGGAACTTGGCGCTGCCTCCTAGCTCCTTCAGCGCCTGAAGGACGGGAGCCATCCATTGCATGCAGGACACCTTCAGCGTGCCGGAGACCTCATTGCCTTGTTCAGCCATACCACAACCCCTTAATTCGGGAACTCACTTCACTGATGATTGTGCAGTGTAGACCTTTCCGAACATCGTCATGCGATTCATTCCATTTTCTCCGTTCCGTACCTCGGATACGGGATTGTCCGGTTATCAAGGGTGACGGGGCGGAGACGCAATGGCGAAAGGAGCGGCATGGCATATGCCCGAGAAATGGCTGGCACGGCCGCGGCGACGTGCCGGCGCCGTGTCGTCGGGCGAGGCTTGGCGGGTAGACTTGGTGTGGCATCGGCTCGTGGAAGGGACGCTATGGGATCAAGCTACGGCGAGGACGTGTTCGCCAACGGAAACCTTGCGCGGGTCTACGGTCTGGTGGTCGCCGCCGTGGCGCAGCGACTGACGCGGTATCCGGCCGTCATGGTGAAGTTCGGCGGCGACGAGGACGCGTGGGCCATGAAGTTCATCTACCGCGATCCTTCCGAAGAACCGATGGAATCTTTGGAATACGATGCGGGGAACGCCCGGCTCAATCCCGATCTGATCCGTCTGCTGCAGGCGTGCGAGACGGACAAGGAATTCGAACACTGCATCGCCGGAGAAGTCGCGCACTGGCTCGCCGACCTGTTCGACCAGACCGAATTCGGCCGCACCCGCCGCGTGCTCGAACACGATATGGAAGTCGACGAGGGACACCGTTTCGTCAACGCGAAATCGTCCTCGCTGTGGCGACTGCGGGAGTGTCCCGACGTTCGGTCCAACGCGACGGAGGATCTGCTGTGGCCCGTGGCCGGCCGGCATCAGCATCGCATCAAATGGCCGACGGATCAGGCGCTCGCCGACTTCCGCGAAGGCCGACGCATACGACGGCCGAAATACCCGCGCAAACAGGTGACGGCCATGCTGTACGACGTGTTGAAGGCCGCCGATGGCACCGTCGAGGCCAACATGCTCACCCGACTGTTCGTGGCCTGCCATCCCGCCATCGTCGAGGACTTCGTCGCCATCATGCAGGTCGATATCGACTTGGAACGCATGGCCGCGACGCAGGATGGCAATCGATCCGGTACGGATCACGGCGATGCATACGAAGACGACGAACTGGACTACGCAGACGCCTTTGGAGGTGAATGGTGATGAACAGCGCGCAGCATAAGTCCGCTATGACGGATCCGAAATTCATGCTGGCACCGTCCGCGATTCCGGAACAGGTCATGCGCATGGAGTCTCCCGCGTACATCGCGGCTCGGCTGGCCGAACCGGTCGCCGCAGGCCAGCTTTGGCTGGCGAAAGACGCCGGCGTTCAGGGCGCGCGCGATTCGCAGTACGTGCTGATTGTGTCCGTCGGCGACAACGAACGCACCGTGACGGTCATGCCAATGAACAGCAATGTCACGGAACGTACCGAAGGCGCATTGTCCGTTGACAGCACGCCGATGGGACTGCCCATGATCGTCTGGCCGGATCTGGCCACGGAGATTCCCGTACGGCTGTTGTACAAACCGTTGGACGCGTTCGACGACGCCGTGTTCCATGCGATGACGGGTAATCGCGCCAATGCGAGGGTTGGCGTGCGGCGAGCACGGCCGACCGCGGAGCCGACCGTTTCATCCGAACGGCGGTTTCTTGCCATGCGGCGCAAACTGGATCGTTGGCACGCCATGTGCGCGCAGCTGCCCGCATTGCACGGCGAGGAAACGCTGCGATACGGCACCAGCGACGCACTGGCCGCCTACAACGATGCGCTGAAAACCGTGCTGCACCTGACCCCGCCGCAACGGATCGCACTCAGCCGCGGAGGATGGCAGCTGAACGACGAACAGCGGCAGGCCATGGCCGACGCGGGATTCCCCGACGCACCGCATCGTGACGAGATCATCGGCGACGATTACCTGATTATGGCGGAACAACCGCGCTGGCGGGCGGCGGCTGATGCGCTCGCGCGTATGAACGGCCACACGGATCACGCGAATGGCTCGGAAAACACGAACGATCCCGCACGCATCGACGATGACCCCCGTGTCATGCTCGCTCATCAGGCACAGTTCGGACTTGCCGCGCGTATGTCCGGTCATGGGCGCGAAGCCATGGAAGGAGCGTTTGAACAGGCCAGCA
Organism: Bifidobacterium miconis; assembly: GCF_019331735.1. GTDB lineage: Bacteria > Actinomycetota > Actinomycetes > Actinomycetales > Bifidobacteriaceae > Bifidobacterium > Bifidobacterium miconis. The sequence goes on along the minus strand of NZ_JAHBBH010000001.1, from coordinate 153,212 downwards.
GCATCATTCTCGGCCAGCAACGACCGGGGGATGCTCGATGATCGCCAACCAGCAGCTTTCGGCCCATGATCCGGCAGTTTCGCCGGACGATCATAAGGCCAGCCGCTTCCCCGGCGATGCCGGCTATCGTTTGGCCGTGGACAGGCAGGCGCGGGCCATGCTCGCCTTAGCGTCGTCGCGGCATCCCGACTTCGTGCAGGACTGCCTTGCCGACCCCGGTCGGATCGTCGACCACTGGTCCGATGACGTGACGATCGGATACGTGCATGCGCTCGCCCACACCAGTCTGAGCAGCGCCGGTACCGCGACGGTCGACGATCAGACCGATCTGCTCGGCCTGTTCAGTCCCGCGATGAGAGTCGGCGAGCGCAACGTCATTCGCATACAGTTCAACGAGACGCGCGAATACACCGCGCGCCGCAATTTCACGCTGCTTCACGAACTCGGCCATTACCTGCAGCAGACCGATGACGCGCTGGCCGACCAGCTGTTCGTCATTTCGTCCGCGAACTACAACAAGCGGTTCGAGGAGTCGGCGTGCAACCGGTTCGCGTCGCTCTCGCTGCTGCCGGACGATTACGTGACCGCCCGCATGGCCGGGGAGCCGCTGAACGCCATCGTGGCCCGGGACATATTCGAGTCCGGACGCGGGAGCGGAAAGTCCCGGCGCATGCGCGCGTCCCGTCCCGTGGTCGTCCGCCGCATGGCCGATTTTCTCCCCTCGCACGGATCGATCGCACTCGTGCAGGACGGCAATCTCAACACGCGCGTCCACGCGGACGGCGTCATCGACTATGGCGGCGAGCCGACGCCCGCCGAACGGGCCGGCATGGACGCGTATCTCGGCGAGCATGGGGAGCCGTATGCCGACGGGCTGACGATTGACGTGTCGGGCTCCCCTTCGGTCGGATCAATACCGGCCGCATCGGCGGCAACGCGCGTCAGTATCGCCCGCTCCTACGGCCGCAGCGACTACTTTTTCATCGTCGCAACGCCGCAGCCATAACGATGGGCGTCCCGCCGTCGCACACACCCTCAATGCCTTGGCTCCCCCTAGTCAGGAAACCAGCTCTTCATTGCTGCAGTGCCGACCACAGGAACGGCCAAACGACGCCAACAATCAGGTCCAACGAACCGCCCGCCAGAAACGCGAACAGCAGGATCGTGCCGCCCCGGTCCTCCCTCACCCATGCATGATCCGGTTGGAACGGGTCGTAGTGCACCGTCACGGCGTCGCCTTCCTTGAACCTGGCCGGACGGGACCACGTGCCTGATTCGAGGGTGCGCTCGCGGCCGTCAACGGTGTAGGAGAATGTCGGCGACCACAACGTCCCGTCGTTGTCTGAATCCTCCCGCACTTCGCTGACAATGCCGGGCACCGTGGCCGTACACGTGTCGCGGAACCGCCGGCGTCTGCGCAGCAGCACCACGCATACGATGACGGTGATCAGCCCGCCAATAGTCATCGACACCGCCGGTATCCACACTACCGGCTCGGTCCACATTACCGTCAGCTCACCTTCGAACGCTTCGATCATGGTTCGATTATCCCAGCGCGCCCACGCCGGCACACGAGTCCGAACATGAACCGCACGTAAACTCTTGCGTTATGAACCGGCAATGATCACGCTGGTCACTCGGCTCACATCAGGCGATCCAGAACCTAGCAACTCAGCTGACCTCACCTGATGGGACGAAACCGGCACCGAGAATGAGCCGTTCGGACGGAACCCGGTTATGCAGATCAGCATCACTCCAGCGGACCTTCACGTATGGATTGGCCGCCGGATGCTCGGCACACTCCCGTTCGACCGCCCGGCGATCCTTCCACTGGTCGACGTAGGTGCAGTCGATTCGGTCCGGGGCAAGCATGTCGATGAGTTGCCGGTAATAGTCTCGCTCGCTGAACAGCGTGTCCACAAGATACCCCGGTTCTGCGGGAAACCTGGACAGTCCGCGAATGTAGAACATACGGTTTTCGTCTCGAATGAGCGGAGGCACTGCACCCAGTCTCATCAGCTCCTTGAACAGGACAAGTCTCCCGACGCGGCCATTGCCGTCAGAGAACGGGTGCGTGGTCTCGAACATCCAATGCGCGTGCGCAATGGCATATGGATCATCGTCCAGTTCGGCAAACTCGACGAACACGCGGTTCATGGCCTGCGGTACGTCGGCGGGCAGCACGGTATGCACGCCTTGAATGGCGTTGATGACATTGGGGAGGATTTTCCAGCCGCCGACGTTCCGGTCCGGGTCCGCCTCCTGCCGTGTGCCTCGTTTGAGGATCGCATGCAGCGTGCAGACGAAAGTCTTGTCGACCGGATCGTCAACGTGGTCGAGCATCCAGTCGAATGCGCGGAAATGGTTCGTGGTCTCGATCACGTCGTCCGCGCGAATAACGTCATTGCCGTTGTCCGGCAGCAGTTCGCCGGTGTCGTAGAGCTGCGCCGTCTGCTCCGGAGTGAGCGTGGAACCTTCCATATGGTTCGAGTTGTAGGCGAACACGAGCTGCGTGTTGTGGTACAAGCCATGGGACAGCTTCTGATCACGCTCGCGTCTCAGCCATTCGGCCAGTCCTGTTTTCATGGTCACCTCCGGTCACGGGCGAATCGGCTGTGCATTATGCGATGATTGGCCACCAATCGTTCGTAATGGTTCCGCAACAGCATGGTATGCCATTCGATCGATCTTGCACTCACAATTGACGGGGCTTGAGAAGCGGATAATCACCGTATCGGCTTTGCGCGATTCCTATAATGGTGCGCATGGATGCGATCAAGGATGATGGACGGGCCGTGGCGCTGGTGACCGGCGGCACGAGCGGCATCGGCAAGGCGACGGCGGAACTGTTGGCGCGGCACGGTTGGCGTGTGGTTGCGGTCGGATTGGATGCGGTGAAGATTGCGCATGTGCAGCGGCTCGACGGTGTTGATGGAGCGTGCGGCGGCGAGCTGATCACCGAGGAGATGGACGTCACCAAACCGGACGATATTCGCGCGGTCGTGGGCGCGCTCCCCCGTTTGGATGCGATCGTGCATTGCGCGGGGTTCGGCATCGCCGGTTCGGCGGAATGCACGCCGATGGAGCTGGTGCGGCGGCAGTTCGACGTGAATTATTTCGGTGTGTTGCAGGTCGATGAGATCGCGTTGCCGTTGCTGCGGCGGACTGCGTCGCATTTGCGCCGCCGCGGCAGGGTGATCGTCGTCGGGTCGATCGGCGGACGGATCGGACTGCCGTTCCAGTCACACTATTCGTCAACCAAGGCCGCGTTGGAGATGTACGTGGAGGCGTTGCGATTGGAAGGACGCCGACACGGCATCGCCGCCACGATCATCGAGCCGGGTGACCTCGCCACCGGATTCACCGGCGCCCGCGTGACCGCCGAACCGACAGACTCGCCATACTTGGCCGAATGCCGCCGTTCGGTCGGCCAGATGGCGCACGACGAGCAGACCGGCGCCGGCCCGGACACCGTCGCTCAGGTCATCGCCGCGACGCTTGCCCGCCGCAATCCCCCGGTGCGCGTCGCCGTCGGCGGCTCGTACAAGGCGCTCATGCAGCTCAAGCGATTCCTCCCCGACCGCGCGGTCGAGTTCATTATGCGGTGTATCTATATGAGGTGACCACTTCTGTTCTTCATGTTCTTCGGTAATGGCCGCGTCCGTGAATCGGAGAACCATCATGCGTGTTCCACAGCAACCGTCCCTCGCCATACCCGCGCTTGTGCAGGCGTTCAAGCAGCACATCCCCGCCGACTACGTGGGCCTGACCAGTCTCGGCGTGAGCATCCTGCTCGGCGTCATCGCCATCGCACAGGCCGTGTACACGCTTGTGAATCAGGCGTCCAGCGGCAGACCCAGCAAAGAGACATCTCCGCAGCGTGATAGCGCTATTACCGGCACCCCGTCACCACTTATGGCGACCGGGTGCCGGCTTTTCTGTATTTCCCGGAAACATCTCGTTTTGCCCGTAGTATGGAACTTTAAGGAGGTTCCCAGTGGCAGCACAGGTCAAGTCGAAACAACGCGTCGAGGAACACGGCGAGGTCTTCACCAACGAGCGCGAGGTCAACGCCATGCTCGATATGGTCAAACAGGAGACCGAGCGCATCGACAGCCGCTTCCTTGAACCCGCGTGCGGCGACGGCAACTTCCTGTCCGAGGTCCTGCGTCGCAAGCTCGCCGTAGTCGGCGAACGCTATGGCAAGAGCCAGCTAGAGTATGAGCAACATGCGTTCACGACTGTGCCCGCTGAGATAAAGAGCAAGGACGAGAAGCTCACCAAGGAGAAGAAGGAGCTGCGCGACGCGGAGAAGGAGACCACGAGCCTTCGCAAGCAGGTGCAGGAGAAGCTCATCAAGTTCGCCACGCGCATCCCGATTTTTATGTATCTGACCGACTATCGCGAGCAGACGCTGAAGGACGTCATCACGAAGCTGGAGCCGGGGCTGTTCAAGAAGGTCACGGGACTTACCAAGGATGATTTCGAGCTGCCGCTGAGCCTGAACGTGTTCAACCCAGCGCGTATGAACGACGCCGTGTACAAGTTCAAGCGTTACGAGGACGACAGTCTCTCGTACGCCGGCATCGACAAGCACGAGCAGGATACGCAGGTCGGCCTGTTCGACACCGCCATCCCGGCGCAAGAGTTCGAGGAGATGTGAGGTCGGTTCTCGACCTTAGGAAAGGATTCAGTTTGGCGTATACGCAGATCATCGTTCTGGGCAACGGGTTCGATCTGGCACAGCAGATTCCGTCGTCTTATCCCGACTTTTTCCTTTATCGGTATAGAGAATATCGGGAATCGGATGGCTCCGTACCTCACCTCTTGCAGAAGCTGAGCGATAAACCCTTTGGGGGTATCTGCATCTGGGATTACCTGTTTGCCTTCTGGCATGACAGTGATAAGGAACTTAAGGAGTGGAAGGACGTCGAGACCGCGATTGGAGAGTGGGTCATCGGCGAAGGCCAAATCAGTTTTGCGGATGCGATTGGCTACTGGAAAGTGACAAGCACCCGTGACACCAGTCGTCAACGTGACGACTGGCCGGCTGACGTGCAGCACGTCTACACGATGGTCAAGAATCGTCTGCGTTACAAGGTGGATTTCTCTGTTTTAGCTGACTTAGCTGATTCGACTGACAAAGAAGAGGCTCAGATTAAGAAGAAAGAAGAGGCGCTGGTCAAGTTCAAGGAGAGCGTACTTGGCATCTTCGCTTCTGAACTGCATGTGATTGAGGATTCCTTTGCGAACTATCTGGACGCAGTGGTGAAGGAAAGACCTACATATGATGACGGCTGTGACGTTACGTACAAAAACATTGCCAAGGCCGGTGGCACGGAAGTGCCACTTGAAGAACAATCCAACGCCATCCTCTCCTTCAACTACACGGTCCCGATGGCTCTTGTCAACGATCCATCGGTCTACTATATACGAAACGTGCACGGCGACCTTCCCCGTCGCGAAGACGAGATTCTTAGTGGATATGAGTATCACGTTGTGTTCGGCATCGACGGACAGTCGTGCATGAACCAGCCCGGCGTCTATCAATTCACAAAGACCGCACGGGTGCTGACCCTGCGCCGGCAGCACATACTGGATGCCATGAGGAACAAGACCCTGTTCGATGCGCAGAACAACGGGGATGGTATTGCGGAGGTTAAGGTCTTCGGCCATTCGCTGGGCGAAGCTGACTATTCGTACTTTCAGTCGCTGTTCGACCTGATTGATCTCTATGGAGGAAAGACCAGGTTGACCTTCTGCGGTACCGGAGATTATCCCGTTAATCCTGATGCGGTTATCCGGCTGATGACGAAGTACGGAGAGACCATTGTGCCGGAAGCGCACGGCAAGAACCTGCTGCACAAACTGCTCTTGGAAGACCGACTGAAGATTGATGAGATCAGTCCGCTATGATTTGCGGCTTCCTGAGCATCATGCATGGTTACTCAGTCATCGAGCCGAGTCAGTCGCTGGAATGATGCTCGTCATCGTGTCTGTAGCTCATACACGATTCAGACACGATGACCCCTGAGAACAGCGAAATCGGAGGCAATCAACGAATCTGGCGAAAGTAACGGAACCGGCATCATTGCAACGAAAACGCAACTAACGAAGTTCGCAAAAACCAGCGAAGCGACCCTTCAAAATAGCAAGGGGTTACTCGGTCATCGGATATTGAGCAGATTACATTCGTCACTTCCGACTTGCGTAACATGATCTGTTTTGTCACAATGAATGTGCTTTGGCCCGTAAGGGTGAGACTCCAAGTCGCCGGGGGTATTCCCCCGGCATCTCTTTCCGCTTTATTCGGCAAGAAGCCGATGAATGAGTAGAGAGACTTCGCGAAGAACACGCCAAGTTACTCAGGTAACAGTCAGTACACCAGTCAATCCCGAACAACGCACCTTAGGGTTCATAATCGCATGCATGACAGATCAGGGCATTCATAGTCGCACAGAGCAGCGGCCATCAAACCGGACAGTCACACTCATCCTCTTCTCAGACCGGCGGCGTACTCGTCCAGAACATCGAGAATTCTGCGATGCTCCCAGATAACATTGCGACGCGCTCCGCCACGCCGCGTCAGCACTCCGGCTTCCTCGAGGCGCTTTACCGCGCGTTCGGCCTGTGGTTTGCTCAATCCAAGCGAATCGCACAGGTACTCCGTCGTAACGATAGGCTGGGCGATCAGTTGCGGCACGATTTGCTATACCGGAGAATCCGAACGCACTCCCCGCAATGCCGTTTTCGCGGTATCAAGCTGATCGACTAGATCATAGATCAGTTGTCGTCCGCTCGCTGCCGCGAACAGACACGCCTCCACGAACGATTCCACAATGGGAGAGCGGCATCTCTTGCGGAAGGCCGTCAGTGCGTTGAAATATGCCTTAGTGTCGCGCAGCAGGCCAGCGGAGACTTAGCACGTATAAGACCCTTATTGCGCAGGATCGTATGAACCAACGCTCTTCCGCATCGGCCATTGCCATCCGCGAACGGATGGATCGTCTCAAACTGAGCATGGGAAATGTGAATATATCGCAGATGATAATTGTCATTGACAACGATGTCGTAAAAACCGGTTCTGTTGTTGTGCTTAGCTACACTTATGGCAATAAGTGTAGCTAAGCACAACAACAGAACCGGCTGACGATATGCTTCTAACTTGCGTGTCGTAATCTGTTTTGGCATAATAAATGCGCTTTGTCCCGTAAGGGTGAGGCTCCAAGTCGCCGGGGGTATTCCCCCGGCATCTCTTTCCACGATATCGTCAGGAGACAGATGAACGAGCTAAGTGTCTTCGTGGACGAATCCGGAGAATGGGGCAAGCTGTCCGAATACTATCTGATTACGCTGGTGTTCCACGTACAGTCTCAGCCGATTACCGAGCATATCGAAAAGTACGAACGACATCTAACTGATTCAGGCCTTCCCGACGTTCCGTTCCACGCCGGACCACTGTTCAACGGTCACGACGATTACGATGGCATGGACTTCGCGGATCGCAAACGTCTGTTCTTCGCATTCTTTACGCTCGCTCGAAACCTGCCATTCCGTTACGTAACGTTCGCACATCGCAAGAGCATGTTCGACGACAGCAAAACTCGATTCGAGGCGCAACTCAAACGAGATCTCGCGGACTTCTTCCTATCTCATCTCGACGAGTTCCAGTCATACAAGACGATCAAGGTGTACTACGACAATGGCCAGCAGATCGTCACCAACGCACTGAAGACATCCATTGGATATGCACTGTCCAAAGAAGCTGTCGTATACCGCGACGCTCAACCTAAAGACTACCGATTGGAGCAAGCGGCTGATCTCATGTGCACCGTAGAACTGACCGCTTTGAAGTTCGATGCAGGCGAGGACACGGCCACCGACCGCAAGATGTTCAAAGACCGACGGGATTTCCGCAAGAACTATCTTAAAATACTGCGACGCAAGCAATTCTGAACAGCTTTCGCCGTGTCCAAATCTCGTATGTTGTAATCTGGTGTGGTTCTCCCAAGCCGGCGACTTGAGCGTGCCACTGACGATCTGAACATCTTCAACCGGAGAACGACCATGCACAACGACAGCACAGAACCATTCACGTTTCGATGCCTGATCTGCGGCAAGACAATAACGGCAGAAGTCTGCATCGACCATCGCATCCGCGCAATCGATCAGCTGTCGGAGGAAGGCCACGCCGACGATGACTTCCTTCCCCTCGGCGCCATCGAAATGACGTCATACGGTCATTACGGCACCGCGTTCTTCGACCCCTGCGACGACGACGGCACGCAAGTGGCCGCGCTGATCTGCGACGACTGCATGGAAGAACGCAGCGACCGGCTCATATACATCGACAAGCAACGTCGGCTCAGTCCGTTCAACAAGGCAATGAACAAGCTCAGAGCTCGATCCGAAGAATCGTCCGAAGTGCGGCACGATACCGATTGATCAGTCATAGTCCAATTTTGATATGCCAAGGAGCATCATGATCACACGGGGATTCACCGCGCCTTTCGACTAGGGCAACAAACACCTAAGTCGAAAGGAAACACACCAATGTCCAGAACATGGAAGGACCGACCGTACCGCGTGATGGAAGCCGAAGCGGAACGCGCCAACCGTTTGATGCAGTACGCCGACATATTCCAGCGACACGCGCCGAGATGCGTTCCCGACGTTATCGGCTACGCATACGCAGCGCGAGGCAACGTGCACATTCCCGCACGGCGCATGACACTGTGCCGTTGGGTTGAACGCAGCTGGTCCACCGACTACGGCACCAACCATCGTGTCCGAGAAGCCTTGAATGCAGCAGCAATCGCCGCCAATAATGGTTTCGACATGCGCGATTGGGATGATCCCGTCGCCTACCAGCGTCGCCGACGTTGGATTGAAGAATTCTGACCTATCAAAACGGGCTTGCGGCATCGTTCACAGGCGCGATTCGCAAGCCCGCACTTCATTTCAATTTCCGTCATCGCATCAGTTCGCGATGCCGTTGCCGCCACGCGCATCCGGGAACGATGGCATGTCGAGGTACGGCGAGCGCAGACGATCATCGTCGCCGGCATCATCGTCCGGCAGATCACGAAACCAATCCACGATTTGCGCGTGCGATACCGGCTGCAGGTTCCATGCGTCGAGGCCGACGTTGAGCGCTTCAGGGCGCGCGCCGGCCGGCGACAGCTGATGCGTGTGCCCGTACAGCAGTTTGCGTCCGTTGAACGGCAGAGCTTTATCGTGGAATTTCGCGACGTCGTCGGGCCAGCTGTAGGCGAGGTCCTCGCGGTACGGGAAATGCGACAGGTTGACGGTTTCGGTTGCGCCCGGCCGCTGCGGGTCGAATCCGCCCAGTTCTACCGTATCGTTTGGTTCGATGCTTTCGAACAGGTTCCGCGCCGGCTTGTCGTCCAGCCACCAGTCGTCGTGGTTGCCGATGACCGCGTGCAGATGCTTGCAGGCGAGCTGGCGCAGGCAGTCCTTGAGATGGTTCACGGAGGTGCGGTATCCGATATCGCCTAGGATCCACAGTTCGTCGTCCGGACCGACGACCTTGTTGATGTTGGCGACGATCGCCGCGTCATGCGCATCGGTGTCCGCGGCTTTGCGGAAGTTGAGCCGCGAATCGTCCAAGACGACGCCCTTCGCCCAGTCTTCGGCCGCTTTGCGTCCCTGTTGAGTAAGAACGTGTTCGTATTGCGCGCGACTGGGATCGAACGTGGTGAATCCGCGCAGTACGGTGACGAGCGGATGCCCGAAATGCGTGTCGGTGGTGAAGTATCGCATCAGCGCCTCTTTTCTGCCGTTGCGTTCGTATTACATGGTTTCTTCCAATCTGTCAATATCGCCGGATATCCCGCCCGAATATCGGCGGGTATTACCATTGGCGCGGCCCTGGCCCTTGCCCTGCGTGATACGGCGGCTCGGGGCCGCCGAATCGACTCCGATCGTCCCGAGGGCCAAGGTAGTCGCTGTGTCCGTGAGGATGTGGATCGTCATGCCGGTAACGGTCGTCGTACGCGAAGCGTCGAGGCCGACGGAGATTTCCGAAGAGATTGAACAGGCCGAACAGTTTCCAGATCATGCGCGTCTCCCCCGGACGGCCGGCATGTCGTACTGCGGCTCGTATGCGCTGTTGGACGAGGGCTGGGATGACAGCAGCCACGGTTCGGCGAAGTCCAAACGCATGGTGTCGTGGTGCATGATGCTCATGATGCGCTCCTTGCTATGGTTTCGTATTCCGATGCGGTTGCCGGTCGGCTACCGTTGCCTACGGATTCTGGCAGGCGAATCATCGAGAGAACCTGCGGTTGCGGCTGAAAACGCTGAAAACCATGTGACGGTTTTGCGCTCGCGCAAGCGGTGGACCACCGTCGTACCGCTCACGCCGACCATCATCGACCGGCGTGCGTCGTCGCCCGCGCCGACACGCCGTGACACGCACCGTCAATCGGATTGTCCGGTTATACGCAGTAACCGCGTACAGCGAGCGCAGACCGCTCCCGCATTCTACAATGGGCCGGAGCGAACGCCGTGAAGCGGAACGCACGAGACATGCAAGGAGACGGACATGCGGGTATTGCACACATCCGACTGGCATATCGGCCGCAGATTCAAGGGGTTGAGCCTGCGCAAGTACCAGCGCACCGCGTTGGAATGGCTGATCGGCGTGATCGAACGCGAACATGTGCAGGTGCTGTGCGTGTCCGGCGACGTGTACGACCAGTCCATGCCGTCAGGCGATGCGGTGCAGCTGTTCAATGAGATGTTCGTTCGGCTTGGCCGCACGATGGTTGACGGCGAGCCGTTGGAGATCATCATCACGCCCGGCAATCACGATTCCGCGGTTCGTCTCGATGCCGGATCCGCGCTCATGCAGCCGAACATCCACATGCGATGCCGCATCGACGACATCGCCGAGCCGGTGATCGTTGAGCGCGACGACGAATCGATGGCCGTCTATGCGCTGCCGTATCTGGATCCTGATGCGGCCCGCTCGCAGTTGCAGGGCGTACTGGACTCCAGCGGCGTCGACTGGACCATTCCCCGCTCGCATGAGGGCATGATGCGCGCCGCATTGCAGCTGGTCACGCGCGATCTTGCGGAACGTCACGTCTCAGACCCGGACATGCCCGCAGTATTGATGGCTCACGCGTTCGTCGGCGGCGCGCAGTCCAGTGATTCGGAGCGCGCGATCACGGTGGGCGGCGTGGACAGCGTGCCGGCCGGTCTGTTCTCCAATTCCGGGCTTGATTATCTGGCGCTCGGTCACTTGCATCGCCCGCAGCAGGTGCGGATTCCAGTATTGGACGCGGCAGATTCCGTGTTTGCATATGATCGGACTCCTCAGGCCCGGTACAGCGGTTCGCTGCTCGCCTATTCGTTCTCCGAGAGTCACAACCCGCCCGTTGCAGGCAATGGGAAAAGCGTCGTCGTGTTCGACGCCACCTGTCACGGCATCGAGCATCTGCATACGCTGCCTGTTGAGTCCGGCGAGCCGGCGTTTGCGCAGGTCGAAGGTAGCGTCGAGGACATTCAGGATGAGGAGACCGTTCAGCGTCATCGTGATGACTGGGTGTCCGTCACCGTGCATGTCAGTGAGTTTCCCCAAGGCATATACCAGAAGATCGACGGCTGGTATCCGTATGCGTTGGAGAAGAACCTGGTGTATGATCGGCGGCTTGATGCCGGTCGGCGACAAACCATCGACTTGCGTAAGGTCACTTCCGAGATGGAGGTGCTTAACCAGTTCGTCCGTGATCAGATCGGCCGTATGCCGAATGATGCGGAACGTGCCGTGCTGGAACGCACGGTGGAGAGCGTGCGCAGCGACCATGCCGAATATGCGGGCGACGATGGCGCGGCCGGGGAGCGTCGCGACGAGAACGCCGACGGTACGGTGACGAACGACGATACTGCAGCAAAGGAGCGCTGACATGAAGCTGATTGCCATGAAGTTTCAGGGAGTGGGCCCGTACAAGGGGGAATTTGCGATTGATTTCGCCGCGTTGACCAGTTCGCACATGTTTCTGATCGACGGCGAGACGGGTGCGGGCAAAACCACGATTCTGGACTGCCTGACCTTTGCCCTGTACGGTGCGACGTCGAACGGCGAGGACGGCGAATCCAAGCAGCGCTTCCGTTCCCGGTTCCTGATGAACGACCGTACGGAAACCTATGTCGATCTGATGTTCGCGTCCGGCGATGAATACTATGAGGTCCGCCGTTCCCCGGCATACGAACAGCCGAAGTCCAACGGCAAGGGGTTCACGAACCATGCCTCCAAGGTCAGTTTGATGCGCGTCGATACGGGCATTGCCGGGCTGGTGGAGACCGCCGCCAACGATCCGCAACGGTATTTCGACTATGCCGAAGCGGCCGATCATCGCAAGGAAATCACCACCCGGGAAAAGGAGGCGGGAGAGGAGATCACGCGCATCATCGGCCTTGATCGCAGGCAGTTCGGCAGAACCATCATGCTGGCGCAGGGCCAGTTCTCCGCCTTTCTGCGCATGAATCCCGAGGACCGCACCAATCTCATCAAGGATCTGCTTGGCGCTGAAGTCTACCAGCGGATTCAGGACGAGCTCAAGGACCGGTGCAATGCCATGCGCAAGGATGTCGCGAACAGGGACACGGCGCTGGTCTCCAGCATCATGCACGCTCGCAGCGTCGCGCGCCAGATCGGGAGCATCGCGCAACCGAACGGCGACGCATCATCCGACGGATCATCTGATGACAGTGGCGTCAACGGTACAGCCGACGTCACCGCGACTGACAGAGCCCGCACGTATGACGATGCGGACAACATGCGCGAGACGAATGAGACGGGTGCCCTGGTTTCCGACAATGCACCGTGGGGCCTGACCGATGCCGGAACGATCAACGTTCCGCTGCATTCGCCGGAGCAGATTCGCGCCATTATCGACGAGACGACCGGCAGGGTGAGCGCGATGCTCGCCCAACGCCTAACGGACGGCAAACGCGCGGTGGAAGAAGCCGAACGCGCCGCCGAACATGCTCAGCTGCTCAGCCAAACCGTCGAGAGTCTGCGCGAACGTGCGGATCGGGAGGCATCCGATCTTCATGCGCTGCTGAATCTCAACAGCCAGCATGACAGCGTCGAAGCCGACCGACGATCGCTTGATCGCAGCGACGAGGCCAAGCCCATCGTCGCGCAGCAACGTGAGCGAGCCAAGCAGCTCGGCGAACTCGAGCAGCGCAAACGACAGCTCAGCGCCACAACGGACGAGCTTCACGCCTATCCCGCCCGCCAGTCGATGGCGGACGAACGTGAACAGGCGGTCAAAGCCGCCGCCGGCACGGAGGCCGCACGCAAGGACCTGGAACAGGCCGACACGCATGAACGTCTCATTGCCGAGGCCGAACAGTCGCGGCAACGTCATGCTCAGGCTCTCAACGCGCTGGACAAGGCGCGGGCCGAAGTACAGGAACGACGAACCGCGCTGGAGCATATGCAGTCGCCGGAATCACTGGACGAAGAAATCCAGAACACGGATCAGCGTCTTGGCGGAGAGCAGGGGCTTCGCGACCAGCTCGCGCGCGGCGAGGAACTGCTGCAGCACGCTCAGCGCGCCGAACAGCTGACGGTTCTGATCCCTGCGCAACAGCGGCAGCTTGACGAAGCCCGGCAAGCCGAACATGACGCCGAGCGCACCGTGCAGCTGGTGGAACAGTCGGTCAGGGATTCCGGCGCAGCGCAGTACGCCGAAGGTCTGGTCGAGGGCGAAGCATGTCCGGTGTGCGGCAGCGAGCATCATCCGAAACTCGCCGTCAAGCCGGACGACGAACACAGCAGCCGCGAACTGGAATCGCTCAAGGAACGGTTCGAGCACGCCCGCAAGCACACTCAAGACGCGTATGTCCAACTGCAGCAGTCGAACGGCATGTTGGAATCCGAGCGGCAGCAGGCCGAATCGCTTTCCGTCGAGGAAGCCCGACAGCGCATCGATGAACTGCAACAGCGGATCGTCGACTTGGACGACGTGCGCAGGCGGCGCGAGGAACTGATGCGCAGTAAGAAAGCGGTTAATGCGGCCATCGAAGCCGTGACAGCCGCGGAAAAACAGCAGACCGGCGCCGAAACGGATGAACGCGCCGCCCGCGAGCGCATGGAAGCCGATCGCCGGCGCGCCGAAGGCTATACGACGGCTTCGGTGCGGCAGGATCGCGAACTGGCGCAGCACAAGCTTGCCGAAGCCGAAGCACAGGGCAAACATGCCGAGCAACTGCAGCGTCGCATCGACGAATACGACGCGCTGGACAAGCGTCGCATCGAGCAACAAACCCAAGTGGACGCCCTTGCATACGCTCTCGGCGAGACGGAACGCACATTAACCGATTTGGTGCACGGCAGCCGATTCGACTCCGCGGAGGATGCGCAGCAGGCCTGTTTGGCAGACGACGTCGCGGCCGAACTGCACGAACGGATCGACCGGTATCAGAATCAGGTGACGGCGGCCCGGGCCAATCTCAACCGCTCCCGCGCCACGCTGCAATCCCTTGTTTCCGAATTGAGCGGCAACATGCGTTCGGTATTGCAACTGCCCGATCCGTCATCCACGCTGGACGAAACCGACCGAGCCGCGCGCGCGCATGACGCGAACGACTCCAATCGCGATGCGTCTGCCGCCGAACCGGTATCCGTCCGCGACAACGGCACACTCACCGCATTGGGCGACGCCATCGCCGCACTCGACATCGAAGCGTTCCGCATCGCACGGCAGCAGGCCAACGACCGGCTGAACACGGCCAACACCGAATACGGCAGCATCCGCACGCTCGGGGACGGCTGGGAGCGCGCACTGCACGACCTCGACGGCCATGCCGACGCGTGGCAAAAACTCAGGGAACGGTTCGAGCCGCTGCAATCCATGTCCGCACTGACGAACGCCGAAACGAACTCCGCATCGATGGCCAAGCGAAAAATGTCCCTGATCACCTACGCCGTCACCGCGCGGTTCCGCGACGTGCTCGACCGGGCGAACGAACTGCTGGCCGACATCCAAGGCGGCATCTACGAACTACGGCTCGATGACAATGCCGACGCCTCCGCCGGCCGCAACAAGAAACTCGGACTGGCCATCACCGTGTTCGACCGGCGCACCGAACAGGAACGCAACCCCGTCACCCTGTCCGGCGGTGAAACGTTCTTCGTATCGCTGGCGCTCGCTCTGGCGCTCGCCGACATCATCCAAGCGGAGAACGGCGGCGTGGCGATGGATACGCTGTTCGTGGACGAGGGGTTCGGCACGCTGTCCGGCGAGTATCTGAACGACGTGGTGGACATGCTGCGCCGCATCTCCCGCAACAGGGACATCGGCATCATTTCGCACGTCGACTGGCTCAAAGACCAGATCGCCGAGCGCATCTCCGTCAGCCGCGTCACGCCCGACGGCGAAAGCCGCCTCGACGTCATCGCCTGATACACGTACGATATCGAAAAAGCCCTTGCAAACATTGGGCGTTTGCAAGGGCTTTCCAATCATCCGTTAATAAGAATGATTATCAGCACACTTTCCACATCCAGTTGTGCGGATCCTCGATCTCGCCGAGCTGGATGCCGAGCAGCTGGTTGCGCAGCGCCACGGTCAGCTCGCCGGAGCCGCCGTCGGCGACGGTCACGTCGAACTTCTCGGACTTGAAGCGGCCGATCGGAGTGATGATGGCGGCGGTACCGCAGGCGAACACCTCGGTGACCTCGCCGGACTTGATGTCCTCGAGCAGCTGGTCGAGCGCAATCATGGTCTCGACAACGTCGTGGCCGTCGTCCTGCAGCAGCTGGATCAGCGAGCGGCGGGTGACGCCCGGCAGGATGTTGCCGGTCAGCGACGGGGTCTCGACGTGGCCGTCCTTGTGCACGACCATCATGTTCATGCCGCCAAGCTCCTCAAGATAGGTCTTGGTGGCCGCGTCCACGAAGCACACCTGCTCGCAGCCGTTGGCGATGCCCGTGTACTCGCCGAGCAGGGAGGCGGCGTAGTTGCCGCCGCACTTGGCGAAGCCGGTGCCGCCGGGGCCGGTGCGGAACCACTTGTCTTCCACCCAGATGCTCACCGGCTTGACACCGCCCGGGAAGTACGGGCCAGACGGGGAGGCGATCACGCAGTAGTCGACCTCCTGCGGGGCGCGCACGCCGAGGAACGGCTCGGAGGCGAACATGAACGGACGCATGTACAGCGTGTACTCGCGGCGGGACGGAACCCAGTTCACATCACGCTTGACGAGCGCCGCCACGGAGCCGATGAAGTCGTCAATCGGCAGCTCCGGCAGGTACAGGCGCTTGGCAGAGTTCTGGAAACGCTCGGCGTTCGCGTCCGGACGGAACAGCCACGTGGAGCCGTCGGCGTGACGGTACGCCTTGAGGCCCTCGAAGCACTCCTGCGCATAGTGCAGCACGGAAGCGCCCGGGTCCATCTTGAGCGGCGCGTACGGCTCGATGCGGCGGTCACCCCAGCCCTCGCCCTTGGTCCACGTCATGTGGGCCATGTTGTCGGAGAAGACCTGGCCGAAGGCCGGCTTGTCGATGAGTTCGTTGCGCTTCGCGTCGGAGGCCGGATTGTCGTTCGGCAGGACGGTGAACGGCTCGGTGAGCTTGTCAAGCGCCGCGGGATCGTGATGAGATTGTTCAGTCATTGCTAACTTCTTTTGTGTGTACAGATGCCCGCCGTGATCGTCGTTGTGCTGCGTGAACCGCGGCCGGCATGTGCCGATAGGTGCAGTCGGCGCTTGTGGCGCCAACTTCTGGTGTTTACTTTCTCACACACCGGCTTCGGCGTGTGCGAGAGTTTCACATTATGAATGGAGGCAAACGGCGGGGCAGTCGGCGGACGACGCACCCCTCCCTCATACGGAAAAAGCCCGTACAAGTTGGCCTGTACGGGCTTTCCCATGATCAGTTCGACGCGATCCGTCGATCAGCCAATCAGCCGATCAATGGACCGGCGAATGATCGGGAAGATCACTTGGCGTCGGCGGCCGGAGCGGCAGCGGCGTCAGCCGGAGCGGCATCGGCGGCGGCCTCCGGGGCGGCGGTGGACTCGGTGGCATCCTCCGGCACCTCGACGGTGACGACGGACTCCTCGAGGTCATCCATGTCGAGCTCGACGCCCTCCGGCAGGACGACGTCCTTGAGCAGGACCTTGGTGCCGTCGGTCAGGCCGTCGACGTTCACGACGATCTTCTCCGGCAGGTTGGCGACGTCGGCGCGAACCTTGAGCTCCTGCACGTCGACGAACGCGACGGCAACGCCCTTCGGGGTGCCCTCAACGAACACCGGGACCTCGACGTCGATCTTCTCGCCGGCCTTGACCTCGTAGAAGTCGATGTGCTCGACGATGCGCTTGACGGGGTTGCGCTGCACGTCCTTGACGACGGCCAGCTTGGTCTCGCCACCGAACGCGATGGAGAACAGCGCGTTGGTGTGACGCAGGGACAGGGTGGTCTCCTTCATCGGGAGCTTGACGAACGCCGGGGTCTCGCCGCCGGCGTAGATGGTGGCCGGGATCTGCTTGGCGACGCGCATGCGGCGGGCAGCGCCCTTGCCGAACTCGTCGCGGACTTCGCCCTCAAGCTTGATGGTGGTAGCCATAATTGGTCTCCTTGGTTGTGTTACTTGTCGTTCTGTCT
Organism: Bifidobacterium miconis; assembly: GCF_019331735.1. Lineage (GTDB taxonomy): Bacteria > Actinomycetota > Actinomycetes > Actinomycetales > Bifidobacteriaceae > Bifidobacterium > Bifidobacterium miconis. The sequence goes on along the minus strand of NZ_JAHBBH010000001.1, from coordinate 135,566 downwards.
GTTTGACGCCACGACGCGTCGCAGAACGCACCAAGGAGGTGAGCCATACGCCGAGTCGATTACGGAAGAACGGGACTCTTACGAGCTGCGCCTTCCCTCGCCAAAGCAACAGCAATTTAGTATACACGGGTGGCGGACATGCTAGACATGACGGGCCTACAATGGAGTGCAGCAGTCGCGTTATGGCGGTTTTCGCTCGCTGGCGCAGCGTCCAGCGAGCGAAAACCGCCACGCGCAAGAAGAATGGGACCCGTTTGGTCCGCATATGGAATCGAGGATGCGATGAGGCAGACCACCAAAACCACGATGATTGCGCTGGGGGCGTCCGCTGCGGCGGCCGGAATCGCCGTCGGCTCGACGATCGTCGCCGCGCACGTGCTGTTCCGTTTCGCGCTCGATACGAAGAAACCGTGGTCGATTCCGAACCGTCAGCCCGAATCCGGCAGCGGCTACGGCGACGATCAGTCTCCCGTGCGTGACGCCGACGACATCGCGCGGTCGGAAGCGTGGTTCGACGAGGCAAAGCAGCCGGTCACGCTGCGCAGCCGTGACGGACTGCTGCTGCACGGATGGCTGCTCGACCCGGATTGCGCGTCGCCGACGCCCCACATGTATGCGGTCTGCTGCCACGGCTATACCGGCGAACCGCGAGAGATGGCGAAATGGGCGCATCATTACGCGAAGCTCGGGTTCACGGTGCTGGTGCCGGCGTTGCGCGCGCACGAGCTGAGCGAGGGGCGCTATATCGGCATGGGTTGGCTGGAGCACTTCGATCTGCTGGATTGGATCGATCTGATCGTGAAGGCCGATGCTCGGGCACGCTTGCTGCTGCACGGCAATTCGATGGGCGCGGCGACGGTGATGATGACGGCCGGCGATGCCCGCCTGCCGCGCAACGTGGTCGCCGCGGTCTGCGACTGCGGCTATTCGTCGACGGTTCGCCAGTTCACCGATACGGCGATGACGATGTTCCGTCTGCCCCGGCCCCTGGCGTCGCTGATGGTCGGGCTCGCGAGCCGTGTGTGCCGTCGGCACGCCGGCTATCGGTTCGAGGACGCGTCATGCACGGGGGCGCTGCGTCACGCCACGATCCCGATGCTGTTCGTTCACGGAGGCGCGGACGACTTCGTCTCCCCCGCTTCTCTCAATCGCAACTACGCCGCCTGCGCGAGCATCCATCGCGAGAAGCTGCTCGTGCCCGGCGCGGGCCACACAATGAGCGCCAGCACCGCGCCGGACGTTTACTGGCGCAAGGTCACCGGCTTCGTCCGCGGCGTGTTCGGACTGTAAAACGACAAGGGCGGCTTCCCTCGTTGGTTCGAGAGGAAGCCGCCCTTTCTTGCGAGATTACGCTACGTGGATGAATGCGAGCTCATTGCGTAATGCGTGCGTCGGCAAGGCGCACGGCACGAAGGCGTACGAAGGTACGTCGAGTGTCGAGCAACGCAGCACGCTCCATTACGCGATGAGCTCCTTGACGGCGGCGATAACCGCTTGCAGTCCCGCCTTTGCGTCGCCGAACAGCATCTGCGTGTTGTCCTTGAAGTACAGCTCGTTTTCGATGCCGGCGTAGCCCTTGCCGCGGCCGCGCTTCATGACGACGACATTCTGCGCCTTGTCGACGTCGAGGATCGGCATGCCGGAAACCGGGGTGCCGGGTCGCCGTGCGGCCGGGTTGGTCACGTCGTTCGCGCCGACGACGAGCGCGACGTTCGCGGTCGGGAACTGCGGGTTGATGTCGTCGAGGTCGACGAGCTCCTCATAGGGCACGTTGGCCTCGGCGAGCAGCACGTTCATGTGGCCGGGCATGCGGCCGGCGACCGGGTGGATCGCGTATTCGACCTCGACGCCGTGGCCCTTGAGCAGTTCGCCCAGGTCGGCGAGCTCGCGCTGCGCCTGCGCCTGCGCCAGGCCGAAGCCGGGCACGAAGATGACCTTGTCGGCGTAGACGAGCTGGACGGCCACGTCGTCGGCGGTGGTCTCCTTCATGGTGCCCTCGGGGCCTTCGGCCGAACCGGCCGCGTCGGAGCCGCCGCCGAATCCGCCGGCAAGCACGCTCATGAGCGGACGGTTCATGGCCTTGCTCATGGCGAGCGACAGGGTCACGCCGGCCGCGCCGACCAGGGCGCCCGCGACGATCAGCGCGATGTTGTTGATCGCGAGGCCGCTCATGGCGACTGCGGTGCCGGTGCACGCGTTGAGCACGGAGATGACGACCGGCATGTCGGCGCCGCCGATCGGGATGACGAACACGAGGCCGTAGCACAGGGCGAACACGGTGGTCAGGATGCACCAGAGCACCGCATTGGACGGCTGCACGCACAGCATGACGAACGCGAGCACGGTGAGCACGATGAACGCGATGTTCCACACGCCCTTGGCCGGCAGGGTGAGCTTCTTCAGGAACTTGACGCCCTGCAGCTTGCCTGCGGCGACGAGCGAGCCGGTGAACGTGACCGAACCGATCATGATGCCCAGGCCCGCGGTGATGAGCACGACGATGCCGGGGCCGGCTGCCTCCTCGGAGTTGAGGATGTCGTTGAGCGCGACGAGCGCGGCCGCGCCGCCGCCGACCGTGTTGAACACGGACACGAGCTGCGGCATGTCGGTCATCTTGACTTGTCTGGCGCTCCACACGCCCACGATCGCGCCGATCGCGATGCCGGCGATGAGCAGCGCGACGGCGACGCCGTGCTGGAAACCGTTGCCGATCTCGCCGACGAACAGCACGATGAACGCCATGACGCAGGCCATGATCATGCCGGCGGCGGAGATCATGTTGCCGCGACGGGCGGTTTTGGGAGAGTTCATCAGGTGCAGGCCGATCACGAACATGACCGCGGCCAGCAGGTAGACGAACCATTCGACGACGCCAAGCGGCGTGCCCAGCGTTTCAGCCAGCGTACCCATTTACTTGGCCTCCTCGTTCTTCTCGGAATCCTTCTTCTTCGACTTGTCGGACTTGAACATCTCGAGCATGCGGTCGGTGACCACGTAGCCGCCGACGACGTTCATCGTGCCCAGCACGGCGGCCAGGAAGATGAACACCCATGCGAGCGGGCTGGTGGCGTGCGCGGCGACGATGACCACGCCGACGATGACGATGCCGTGGATGGAGTTCGCGCCGGACATGAGCGGCGTGTGCAGGGTGGCGGGCACCTTGCCGATGACTTCGACGCCGATAAGCAGCGCCAGGACGAACAGGGTGATCGCAACGACGATATCCATGATGGTTCCCCTTTCTTGCCTATGCCTCGGCCGGCGCGGCTGCCGCCGGGCGTCCGGCCACGACGAGCGCGTCGTCGAGTTCCTCGTTCAGGTCGATGGACAGCTTGCCGCCGCGCACGAAATGCGCGAGCACGTCGGCGACGTTGCGCGCGAGCAGGTTGGATGCCGTGTTGGAGACCTCGCTGGCCAGATACGGCGCGCCGATGACGGTCACGCCGCCGTCGGTCACGGTCGTGCCGACCGTGGAGCCTTCGACGTTGCCGCCGAGGTCGCTGGCCGCGCAGTCGACGATCACCGCGCCGCGCTTGAGGCCGTCCACGCCGGCCTTGGTGAGCAGCACCGGGGGCTTGCGGCCGGGAACCTTGGCGGTGGTGATGATGACGTCGAATCCGGCGGCCTTCTCGTCGACGGCGGCCTGCTGGGCGGCCTGCTCCTCCGGGGTGAGGGCGCGCGCGTAGCCGCCTTCGCCCTGTCCCTTGGAGAAGTCGAGACCGAGGTCGAGGAACTTCGCGCCAAGGGATTCGACTTCGCCGCGCGAGGCCGGGCGCACGTCGTACGCGGTGACGACCGCGCCGAGCCGGCGGGCCGTGCCGATGGCCTGCAGGCCGGCGATGCCGGCGCCGAGGATGAGCACCTTGGCCGGGCGGATGGTGCCGGCGGCCGTGGTCATCATCGGGAAGAACGATCCGTACGCGTTGGCCGCCACAAGCGCGGCCTTGTATCCCATGACGGAGTTCTGCGAGGTCATTTCGTCCATGGACTGCGCGGAGCTGAGCTGTCGCGGCAGCTTTTCGATGCCGATGCCGACGATGCCGGCCTGTTCGAGCGCGGCGACGTAGTCGGCGTCGGTGAACGAGCCGAGCATGCCGATCACCCACGTGCCGGGCTTGATCTTCGCGACGAGCGCGGCGGACGGACGGTCGACGAATCCGAGCGCGTCGGACTGGGCGACCACTTCGTCGGCGGACAGCACCTGCGCGCCCGCCTTGGCGTAATCATCATCGGTGTAGTGAGCGGCAATGCCGGCGCCGCTTTCGATCAGGCAGGTTATTCCCGCCTTGCGCAACCGCGTGACGATGTCCGGCGTCAGCGCGACGCGGGATTCGTCTGACGATGTCTCGTTGAGGACACCGAACTTCACGGTGGCTTCCTGGGTTTCAGCCATGAGAGCCCTTCCTTTTCTAATGTCGAAGCATTCCTTGCTCCGCGCCCCAGTCTAACGGACATCGCGAATCTCGGCGCGTCAGATTCCATTGGACGAATGAGTTTTTGCAAACGTGTGCGATCCCTGCGGCGGGCGGGCGCAACGCAGATTCCTACGCTACCGTAAGGTGACGGACCCGCAAAGAACGATTATGATTCAACATTTGAGAAGACCATCAGCCGTGGTTGTGAAGAACGTCAAGGAGATATTCGTGTCCGTCATCACCTCATTGAACAAGCAGGCCGCCAGCCTCGTGCAGAAGGCGTTGCGACTGGGGGGCGACTTCGTGCACCCCGTCAGCGACGACTCGTCCGACGCCCCGGACTACGTCTCCCCCGACGAGGTCGCCGACGCCGAGGCCCGCGACCTGCCTCACACGGACGAATGGGGTCCGGGATACCCGACCACGACGTTCATCGATCCGGCCACCGGGCTGCTGACGGCCGAAACGCAGGGCAACCCGCCGCTGGACGAGCATACGACGATCTACAGCGTGTACGAGGACCGCGCCCGCCGCATGGGCGACGATCCGCTGTACACGTACAAGGAGAACGGCGAGTGGGTCACCAAGACGGCCAACGAGTTCCTTGCCGAAGTGCGCCGGGTCGCCAAGGGCTTCATCCACTACGGCCTGAAGAAGGGCGATGCGGTCGCGTTCATGTGCCGCACCTCCTATGAGTGGGATCTCGCCGATGCGGCGATCATGGCGTGCGGCGGCGTGCTCGCGTCGATCTACGACACCGATTCGGCCGAGCAGATCCGCAACATCGTCAACAATTCCGACGCGCGCCTGCTCATCGTGCAGGACACCGCGATGCGCGACAAGGCGGACGGCGCGATCGAGGAGTGCCCGTCGCTCGAGCACATCATCTGCATCGAGACGGGCGGTCTGGACGAGATCGCCGCGTACGGCGCTTCGGTGAGCGACGAGGAGCTCGACGCGCGCATTGCCTCGCTCAAGAAGACCGACCTGTGCTCGATCATCTACACCTCCGGTTCCACGTCGGCGCCGAAGGGCGTCGAGATGACGCACGAGAACTACTGCACGGACGCGTTCAACCTGCGCGACTACATGCCGGACCTGCTCCAGCACGACAAGTCCGGCTCCATCCTGCTGTTCCTGCCGCAGGCGCACACGTTCGCACGCGCGATCAACTACATCGTCGTCGCCTCCAACATGCGCGTGTACATCGCCACCGGCATCAAGACGCTGCTCGCCGACCTGCAGGTCGCCAAGCCGACCGTGATGATCGTGGTGCCGCGCGTGCTCGAGAAGGTGTACAACGCGGCCTCGCAGAAGGCTGGCCACGGCGCGAAGGGCGTCGTGTTCGCGGCGGCCGTCACCGCGGCGCAGCAGTACATGAAGGAGGTCAGCGAGTTCGGCAAGGCCAAGGCACTGACCGCCATGCGCCGCGCCTCGTTCGATCCGGTCGTCTACCAGTCGCTGCGCGAGGCGCTCGGCGGCCGGGCCAAGTGGATCGTTTCGGGCGGTGCCCCACTCGACCCAGAGCTCATGAACTTCTTCCGCGGCGCGAACATCCCGGTCTACGAGGGCTATGGCCTGACGGAAACGACCGCGCCGTGCGCGTTCAACCCGCTGGGCGTGCCGTTCCACGAGGGTTCGGTCGGCATCCCGTTCCCGAGCTTCAAGATCCGCATTGCGGAGGATGGCGAGATCCAGGTCGGCGGTCCGGTCGTGTTCCACCGCTATCACAAGAACGACGAGGCGACCGAAAACGCGTTCACGCCGGACGGCTGGCATGCGACCGGCGATCTGGGCCGTTTGGACGACGACGGCTTCCTGTACATCACCGGACGCAAGAAGGACCTGATCATTACGGCTGGCGGCAAGAACGTGGCCCCCGGTCCGATCGAGGAGGTCATCCAGCGTTGCGAGATCGTCTCGCAGGCGCTGGTGCTCGGCGACAAGCGCCCGTTCATCTCCGCGCTCATCACGCTGGACGAGGAGACGCTGCGCCCGTGGCTCGAATCAAAGGGTCTCGACCGCAACATGCCGATGGAGGAGGCCGCCGGCAACGCCGCGGTCCGCGCCGAGGTGCAGAAGTGGGTCGATCAGGCCAACGAGGGCGTCTCCCGCGCCGAATCCGTGCGCAAGTTCATCATCCTGCCCGAGGAGTTCACGCAGGAGAACGGTCTGATGACCGCCTCCCTCAAGGTGATCCGCCCGAAGGTCATCAAGCGCTATGCCACCCTGCTCAACACGCAGATGTACACCAAGAAGAAGTAGCATCGCGCCCGGCAACGGAAAAAGGCTCCCAATTCGGGAGCCTTTTTCCGTATGGGCTGCGGCCATGCGGCCGCGAAGCGATCCTAAGCGGACAGTCCAGTGGACTGTGAGCGGCCGCGATAGCGAGCCGCGAAGCGATCCTAAGCGGTTGGAGAAACTAGAATCCTAGTTTCTCCAACTGCTTAGGATCGGACTGCCAGCCCTTGGCGACCTTGACGTGCAGGTCGAGCTTGGCCTTGCCGCCGACGATGCGGTTGATGGGCGTGCGCAGCTTCTTTTTGACGCGCACGAGATGCTCCGCGCCCTTGCCGATGATGATCGGCTTCTGCGAGTCGCGCTCCACGTACACGGAGACGAGCACATGGATCTTGCCGTCGTATGCGGCACCGGACTCGTTGTCCTCCGGGTATTCGATCGAGTCGACGACCACGGCGAGCGAATGCGGCAGCTCGTCGTCCAGTTCCTCGAGGAACGCGCCGCGCACAAGTTCGGCGATCGTCTCCTCGGGCCGTTCCTCGCTGACCTGATCGTCCGGGTACATCTGCGGGCCTTCGGGCGTGTGGTCGATGAGCACGTTCTTCACTTCGTTGAGATTGTCGTGTTCGAGCGCGCTGACGGGCACGATGTCCGAGAAGTCGGCGAATTCGTTGATTTCGATGAGCTTGGCGATGAGCTGTTCGCGGTTGAGTTCGTCGATCTTGGTGACGATGGCGATCAGCGGCACCTTCCACTTGAACGTGCCGTCGTCGCGCTTGGTCGCGAAGTCGGCGCGCAGGCGGCTCAGGATGCGGCGGTCGCCGGGGCCGATCTCCTGATCAGCGGGCAGCAGGAACGCGACCACGTCCACGTCGGACAGGGATTCCTCGACGATGTCGTTGAGCCGCTGGCCGAGCAGGGTGCGCGGACGGTGGATGCCGGGCGTGTCGACGAGCACGAGCTGCGCGTGGTCGGTGGTGAGGATGCCGCGGATGGCCTTGCGCGTGGTTTCCGGGCGGGACGACGCGATGGCGATCTGCTTGCCGATCAGCGCGTTGATCAGCGTGGACTTGCCCACGTTCGGGCGGCCCACGACCGCCACGAAGCCGGAACGGTACGGCTGCTCCCCCTGCACGGGACCGTGCGCGGAATCGTGCGCCGCATCATGCGCCGGACCGGAACCCTCCGCCTGCTGTTCGTCGTGTTCGCTCATGCTACTCCTTGTCGTTCTCGTCGCGGTCCGCACGGCCCTTGCCGTCGGCCTTGCCGCTTTTCTCGTTGTCTTCGGTCGAACCGCCATCTTCCCCGACGCCCTCGACGTGCGCGGGTTCGACGACGATCGTCGACACCTTCTTGCGCCGGCCGGCCGAATCGACCGCGGTCAGGCGCAGGCCGCGCGTCACGGCGGACGCGCCGACGATCGGCACGCGGCCGATCAGCTTGGTGAGCAGGCCGTATACCGTGTCGACGTCGTCCTCGTCGATGTCGATTTCGAAGATTTCCTCGAGATCGGCGATCGGCGTGCGTGCGGGCATGCTCCACTTGTTGTCGCCGATCTTCTCCGGTTCGGCGTGCTGCGTGCGGTCGTGCTCGTCCTCGAGTTCGCCGACGATCTGCTCGATCGCGTCCTCGATGGTGACAAGGCCGGCGATGCCGCCGTATTCGTCCACGACGATGGCGACATGTTGGCGCGTGCGCTGCATCTCGTGGAACAGGTCGTCGACCGGCTTCGATTCGGGCACGAGCATAGGCTGGCGGATGATCGAGCCGACTTCGCGGCCCATTGCGGCCGGGTTGAACGCGGTGGCGCGCACCGCGTCCTTGAGGTAGGCCACGCCGATCAGGTCGTCCACGTCCTCGCCGATCACCGGCACACGGGAGAAGCCGGAACGCGAGCACAGCTTGAGCATGCTTTCGAGCGTCTCCGTTTTCTCGATGCAGATCATGTCGGTGCGCGGCACCATGATCTCGCGCGTGAGCGTTTCGGACAACGTGAGCACGTTGCGCAGCATCTCCGAGACCTCGGGGTCGAAGTCGTTCGCCTCGACCAGACGGTCGATCGTGGCACGTCCCTGTTCGAGCTGGATCTTCTCAAGTTCCTCGTCATCGGACAGGTCGGAATCGTCGCGGCCGCGCTTCTTGGCGTCGTGCTGTCCGCCGATGCGCGCGAACGGGGTGAGCGCCACGGCGATCGAGACGAGCGAGGCCCGGCCGAGCATGATGTCGACCGGCTTGAGCGCCCCGGCGGAACGCGGGCGGACGAGGATCGACACCACGGCGACGAGCACCGCGAACACGAATCCGGCAAGCAGTTCGGCCCACATCGGCAGGCTGAACAGCGACGCGATGCAGGCGACGAGCACGCCGTCGAGCACGTTGCACGCGATGCGGAAGAACGCGCAGGATCCGGCCGTGGCGTAGCGGTCGGCGATCAGATGCTGCACTTTGTGGATGCGGCCGATTTTCTTCATGCGCAGGAACTGGGAGGTTTCCGAGTCGGTCTGCACTTCGAGGATCAGGTTGTTGAGGCTGGCCCGCGTGACGCGCGAGACGGCGCCCTCCGCGGCGGCCAGGGTCAGCGACAGCCAGACGAGCAGGGCCGCGACGAGGACGAGGATGATGGTCAGCGCTATGGCCGACGTGTCCGATGGCATGAAGTTCCTTTGTTGATCGTTGATGGTTGGGTGGGCCGGATGCGATGTCGGCCGGTCGGGCCGACACCGCCGTCAGTGGCCCAGCTGACGGTTGGTGCCGTGCTCGGCCTCGTATGCGGCGAGCGCGTCGGGCGCCCCGGCGGGCAGTCCGACCTGCTCCCCGACGCTGTGGCGCACGGCGATGAAGGTGAGCAATAGCTGGCGCTGCAGCCCGAACATCTGCCGTTCCTGTTCGGGGCCGACGTGGTCGTAGCCGAGCAGGTGCAGGATGCCGTGGATGGTGAGCAGCAGCATTTCCTCGAGGGTGCCGTGGCCCGCGGCGGCAGCCTGCTGGGCGGCGACCCACGGGCAGATGACGATGTCGCCGAGCACGCCTTCCATGACGGTTTTGCCGTCGCCGGGGCGCAGCTCGTCCATGGGGAAGCTCATCACGTCGGTGGGTCCTTCGAGGTTCATCCAGCGCTCGTGCAGTTCGGCGATCGGCTCGGGGTCGACGAACAGGATGGTCAGGTCGGACTGCGTGCTCACGCGCATCTGGTCCATGACCCACACGCCGAGGTCGGAGAACACCTTCGGGTCGATGGTCCACTGGGTTTCGTTGGTCACGTCGACGCTCATCGCGTGTGCTCCTTCCGTTCCGTCTGTGCGGCCGTCTCTCGTTCGTCCCGTTCGCGTTCGGCGCGTTCCGCGCGGCCCGCCCGTTCGTACGCGGCGGCGGCCGCGTAGGCGCCGTACTGCTTCATTTCGCCGTGTTCGCGGCGCGCCTTGGTGCTGTGGTCGCCGGCGATGGCCGAATGCCGCTCGTATGCGGCGACGATCTGGCCGACGAGCTTGTGACGCACCACGTCGGCGGATTCGAGGTGGGCGAACGCGATGTCGTCGATGCCACCGAGGATGTGCTCGATGGTCGCCAGTCCCGATCGCGGCACGGTCAGGTCGACCTGCGTGATGTCGCCGGTGATGACCATGGTCGTGTTGAAGCCGAGTCGCGTGAGGAACATCTTCATCTGCTGCTCGGTGGTGTTCTGCGCCTCGTCGAGGATGACGAACGCGTCGTTGAGCGTGCGGCCGCGCATGTAGGCGAGCGGCGCGACCTCGATCGTGCCGTCGTCCATGTACCGGCGCAGCTGGTCGGAGCCGAGCATGTCCGACAGCGCGTCGTAGAGCGGGCGCAGGTACGGGTCGACCTTCTCGTTGAGCGTGCCGGGCAGGAAGCCGAGGTTCTCCCCCGCCTCCACGGCCGGGCGCGTCAGGACGATGCGGCGGATGCGCTTTTCCTGGAACGCCTGCACGGCCTTGGCGACGGCCAGATACGTTTTGCCGGTGCCTGCCGGGCCGATGGCGAACGTGATGGTGTGCGATTCGATGGCGTTGACGAGGGCGATCTGCCCGGCGGTTTTGGGCCGGACCGGCTGGCCGAGCGCGAAGGTGATGACGCCGGGCACGCGCGGCCTGCGGCGTTCCTGCGACTGCTCCCCCGGCTCGTCCATACTCCGCGCCGCCGTTTCGGCCGGACGCGGGACGACCGCGCGCTGTTGGCGGCCGCGTTCGAGGAAGTCCTGCCGCACGTGGTTGGGCAGCACCTGCTGGTCGAGCAGGCGGCGGACGGTGTCGGCGTCCATCGGCGCGCTGTATGCGGCGCGGATGATCGTGTTCAGCACGTCTTCGGCCTGCGCCGCCTGCGGTTCGGACTGCTTGGACCGCGACATGATCGCGATGCGGTCGCCGCGCACGATGATGGTCAGGTCCGGGAACGCCCGTTCGACTTGCCTGAGGACCTCGTCCACGGGCCCCAGCACGGCTACCGGGTCAAGTTCTGATGGGATGGTGATGGTTCGCGTTGTGGTCGCCAAACAAACCTCTTGTGTGCTCGTTGGTTGTTTCGTATGGGTCTTGTCGGACTGCGCGCCGACGCGGCGGGGAGCGGCGATCTTCCCGCCGCGTCCCGCCGCCGCTACTCGTCCAGCTTTTCGCCGGTCAGCACGTGCGCGTGGACGTGGAAGACGGTCTGGCCCGCGTCGAGGCCCGTGTTGAAGATCAGCCGGTACGCGCCGTGGAATTCCTTGTCGGCGATGGACTGCGCCACTTCGGCGATGTGCGCCAGTTCGGCCGGATCGGCCTTGGCCAGCTCGGCGACGTTCGCGTAGTGCCGGCGCGGCACGATGAGCACATGCACCTTGGCCTTCGGGTTGATGTCCTTGAAGGCGTAGGTGGTGTCGTCCTCGTACACCTTCGTGCTGGGGATCTCCCCGGCGATGATCTTGCAGAACAGGCAGTCCTGTGGCTCGCTCATGTCGCTCCTTCGTAGCGTCCGTAGGTTTTCGCGCTGTGCGCTGGCTCCATGCTATTGCGCGGGCATGTCATTTGCCGCATTCGCCACGGTTTTGCCTCAGATTCGGCCCAGCGTCCTCGACAGCAGGGACAGGGCCACCGGACCGGCCGCGGAGGCGCGCAGGATGTTCGATCCGAGCACGCACACCTGCGCGCCCGCGTCCTTGAACATGTCGACTTCCGCGTCGCTGATGCCGCCTTCGGGGCCCACCATCACGCTGACGGTGCGCGGGCGCCCGTCCTCGAGGCACTGGTCGGCCAGCGCACGCACGCGGCGTTCGATGCCGTCCCACGTGTCGGTCGCGTCCTGATGCAGCACGATCATCAGATCGCCGTGCACGCACGCGCGGCGGCAGTCGGCCACGATCTGCCGGCTGGTCACGCAATCGGCCAGTTCGGGCATCCATGCGCGACGCGACTGTTCGGTCGCGGCCGCGAGCGTCTGCGACCATTTCCTGTCCGTACGCCCGGCCTTCCATTTGGCGATCGACCGGTCGGCCTGCCACGGAATCACCGTGTCGACGCCGATCTGCGTGGCCATGTCGATGGCCTGCTCGTCATGGCCGGTTTTCGCCAGCGCCTGGATCAAGGCCAGTCGGGTGACCGGCCGCGGCTCCCGGCCAACCTCCAACACCTCGGCCACCGCATTGGCCGCATCGCACAACACGGCCCGGATGCGCAGCCCCCGACCGTCGGACAGGTCGAGTTCGTCGCCGTCCGACAGGCGCATGGCCTGAACGGCGTGCCGCCTGACCGAGGCGGGCAGCGTGATCTTCCAGCCGGTGTTGAGTTCGTCGCTGTTCACCGGCACGTCGTCCTGCGCCGGATTGAGCAGGAAAAGAGGATTCGTCATGGTTCACCAGCGTACACAAAACCAGCGCCATGCCTTGCGACACGCCGCGGCGACCGCACGATTTGACGCATGGGGGAACACTGGTAAAGTATCTACACGTTGCCTTCAACAACACCTTGTCCGGGTGGCGGAATGGTAGACGCGCTAGCTTGAGGTGCTAGTGCCTATTTTATACAGGCGTGTGGGTTCAAGTCCCATCTCGGACACCGGAACAGCCCCGTGGAAACACGGGGTTTTCTTGTATTCATGCCAGTCTGCACGGAACGGAAAGGGCGTCTCATGCGCTTCATCACCATCGACTCCATCGACGACGAACGCGTGGCCGCCTACACGAACCTCACCGAAATGCAGCTGCGCAACCGTCTCGAACCGGCCAAGGGCCTGTTCATCGCCGAATCGCCGAAGGTCATCGACCGGGCGCTCGCGGCCGGACGCGAACCGATCTCGCTGCTGGTCGAGGAACCGTGGATCGACGGCATGGCCGACACGTTCGCATACGTGGACGAGCATTGGGGCGCGGACGTGCCCGTCTACGTCGCCTCCCCCGAACAGCTCAGGCAGCTCACCGGATACCGCCTGCACCGCGGCGCGCTCGCGGCGATGCGGCGCTGGCCGCTGCCGAGCGTGGCCGACGTGTGCGCCGGCGCCCGTCGCGTGGCCGTCATGGAAAACATCGTCGACCATACGAACGTCGGCGCGCTCATGCGCTCGGCCGCGGCGCTCGACGTGGACGCGGTGCTGGTCACCCCCTCCTGCGGCGATCCGCTGTACCGCCGAGCCGCCCGCGTGTCGATGGGCACCGTGTTCCAGATCCCGTGGACGCGCATCGGCATGGAATCCAAGCACGCCTGGCCGTTCGACGGGCTGAAGGAGCTGCACGGGCTCGGCTTCACCACGGTCGCGATGGCGCTGACCGACGATTCGATCAGCCTCGACGAACTGGTCCGCCGCCTGAACAACGCTCCGGCAGAATCCGACCACATCGACAAGCTCGCGCTCATCTTCGGCACCGAGGGCGACGGGCTGAGCCGGCACACCATCGCCAATGCCGATCTGACGGTCAAAATCCCCATGAGCCACGGCGTCGACTCGCTCAACGTGGCCGCTTCCAGCGCCGTGGCCTTCTATTCGACCAGAATTCGCTGAAAAGTCACCGAAACTTGCCGACATGCCCGCGCGGCTGCCTTGCGTGTCGCCGAATTTGTGCAAGTATTGAGTGTGTCAGGCCATGCGAGGAAGCGTGGGACGCACAGAAGTTCGGTGTCGCAAGACGCTTAAGACCCAAGAGAGGAGCATCAGATGGCGAAAAACAAGCAAAAGATTCTTTCCATCGTCCTAGCCGGCGGTGAAGGAACTCGCCTGATGCCGTTGACCCGTGACCGGGCGAAGCCCGCCGTGCCCTTTGGCGGCGTGTTCCGTCTGATCGATTTCCCGCTGAGTAATCTGGTGAACTCCGATTACCGCCACATCATTGTGCTGACCCAGTACAAGTCCCATTCGCTTGACCGTCACATCTCGCAGATGTGGCGTTTCTCCTCGCTGCTGGGCAACTACGTCTCCCCCGTCCCGGCGCAGCAGCGCCTCGGCAAGCACTGGTACCTCGGCTCCGCCGACGCGATCTACCAGACCATCAACATCATCGAGGACGTGCAGCCCGACATCGTCGTGATCGTCGGCGCCGACCACGTCTACCGCATGGACTTCGGACAGATGGTCGAGCAGCACATCGAATCCGGCGCCGAGTTCACGGTCGCCGGCATCCGTCAGCCGATCGCGCAGTCGAACCAGTTCGGCGTGATCAGCGTGGATCCGGACCATCCGAACCAGATCCGCGAATTCCAGGAGAAGCCGGCCACGACCGAGGGCCTGCCGGACGATCCGGGCTCGTTCCTCGCCTCGATGGGCAACTACGTGGCCAACACCGACGCCCTGTTCGACGCGCTTGCCAAGGATGAGAAGGCCGAGGACACCAAGCACGACATGGGCGGCGACATCGCCCCGTACTTCGCGGCGCGCGGCGAGGCCGGCGTGTACGACTTCAACACGAACGTCATCCCGGGAGCCACGGAAACCGATCACGCCTACTGGCGCGACGTGGGCACCATCAAGCAGTTCTACGATGCGCACATGGACCTGATCGCCTATGTGCCCGAGTTCAACCTGTACAATCAGGCGTGGCCGATCTACACGAACTCCGGCACCCTGCCGCCGGCCAAGTTCGTGCACGCCGGCCGCGACCGTCTGGGACACGCGACCGATTCGATCGTCTCCCCCGGCGTGATCGTCTCCGGCGGCGAGGTGCACCACTCCGTGCTGTCGCCGAACGTGCGCATCCACTCGTGGGCGCAGGTCGTCGACTCCGTGCTGTTCGACGGCGTGGTCATCAATCGTCGTGCGCGCGTCTACAAGGCAATCCTCGACAAGAACGTCGTGCTCACCGAGAACTCGACCGTCGGCATCGACACCGAGCATGATCTCGCGCGCGGCTTCACGGTGACGCCGGAGGGCATCACCGTCGTGCCGAAGGGCACGATCGTCGACGACTGATCGGCGGCGCGGACAGCGTGTATGAGCAAGCCCCGGCCATTGCGGTCGGGGCTTGCTCATGTCTGGGACGGATGATGCGGCGAAGCGCCGTCGCCGCATCACCGTTGCGGATCAGTACTTGGGCAGATTGTCGAAGTTGAAGCCGAGCGCGGCGAGCTGTTCGCGGCCCTCCGGCGTGATCTTGTCCATCGTCCAGCGCGGCTGCCACGTCCAGTCGATGCGGAACTCCTCGACCAGACCGGCCAGCGTGCTCGCGCATTCGTCCTCGATGAGATCGGTGAGCGGGCAGGCCGGCGTGGTGAGCGTCATCGTGATGATCGCGCGGCCCAGTTCGTCGATTTCGATGCCGTACACCAGGCCCAGATCGATCACGTCGATGCCGAGCTCCGGATCGATGACCTGATGCAGCGCCTCCTTGACGTCGGCCGCGGTGGCGCGTCCGATCTCGTCGACGGCCTTGAGCGGAATGTCGTCCTCGCTGCTGTGCTCGTCGCCGTGGCCGCATTCGCTCTTCGGATGGCGCCCGCACGCGCACATTTCGGTATCGCCGTTCGCCGCATCGGAAACCGGCGCGGGACGTCCATTCGGGAAGCCCGCGGCCAGATTCGGGTTGGCCATCACGCGACGCGCGGCCTCCTCGTCGCCCAGCACCTTGTTCACCGCATCGAACACCGACGGTTCGGGTTCGGGCACCAGATTGTCGCTCATTGTTCTCCAGACCTTGTATGGACCATTCGTATTCAATATACTCCGGCTCCCCTCAGGCGAGGAGAGCCGGAACCGTCATTTCGCGGCCAGCGCCTTGGCGACCGAGTCGCGCATGCCCTCCCAGCCGAGCAGCGCGCATTTGATGCGCATCGGATATTTGGAGACGCCTTGGAACACGACCGCGTCCTCGAGCTTCTCCTCCTTGGCGTCGTCGTTCAGGCCGGCGCCTCGGGACTCCATGAGCTCATGGAAGTCGCGGAACAGGTCCATCGCCTCGTCCACGGTCTTGCCGGCGCACAGGTCGACCATCACCGACAGGCTCGCCTGCGAGATGGAGCAGCCGTGGCCGTCCCACACGAGACGTTCGATGCGATGCGGCTCGGCGTCGGAGACTTCGACGTGGACGGTCGCCTCGTCGCCGCAGGTCGGGTTGAACTGGTGGGATTCGCCCGGCGTGCAGTACTCATGGCTGGCGCGGATCGTGCTGTCGCCGGTCGCTGCGCCATCCTCCGACGCGAGGTCGGGCGCGAAGGACTCCTTGCCGTGAGGGTCGCGTGCGGCTTCGAGGATGACCTCCTGATACATCTGTTCGAGGTCGTCGCCGCTCATGCCAAAATCATTCATACATCACACCTTAAAGAACGGACGGACTTTCGCCACGGCCTCGACCAGCGCCTTCGCGTCGTCGACGCTGTTGTACACGCCGCTCGACGCGCGGTTGGACGCGTACAGGCCGAAATGACGGTGCACCGGCTGCGCGCAATGGTGGCCGACGCGGATGGCGATGCCCTGCGCGTCGATGAACTGTCCGACGTCATGCGGATGCACGCCGGCCACGTCGAACGCGACGGTGCCGATGCGGTCCACGTTCTCGCGCGGTCCCAGAATACGCACACCGTCAATGTCGCCGAGCTTGAGGAGTTCGGCGGCGATCGTCTTCTCGTGCGCCTCGATGTTCTCCAGCCCAATGTTCATCATCCATTCGGCGGCGACGCCCGCGGCTACGACCTGCGCGACCGGCTGCGTGCCGGCCTCGAAGCGCGCCGGCGGCTCCATGTACTGTGCGGGCTGGTCCATCCACGCGAGCTCGACCATCGAGCCGCCGAAGTTCGCCGGCGGCAGCGCCTCAAGCAGTTCGCGCTTGCCGTACAGGAAGCCGACGCCGGTCGGACCGTACATTTTATGCGCGCTCCACGCGGCGAAATCGACGTCCATCGCGTGGAAGTCGACCTTGAGATGCGGCACCGACTGGCATGCGTCGAGGATGAACACGGCGCCGACCTCATGCGCGCGGCGCACGATCGGGGCGATGTCGGTGATCGCGCCGGTGGTGTTGCCCACGTGCGTGATCGCCACGACCTTGGTGCGTTCGGTGATGACCTCGTCGGCCGTGTCGGAGCGGATGCGTCCGTCCTCGGTCAGGTCGAACCACTTGAGCGTGGCGCCGGTGCGGTAGGCAAGCTCCTGGAACGGCAGGAGCACCGAATGGTGCTCGGCCTTGGAGACGACGATTTCGTCGCCGGGCTTGAGGGCGAACCGCTTGGCCGCCGCTCCCCCGCGTCCGAGGCTCGCGTTGCCGAACGCGGTCGCCAGCAGGTTCAGGCCGGCGGTCGCGCCGCCGGTGACGACGATCTCCTCCTGCCCTTCCTCGGCGTTCGCGCCGACCAGACGCGCGACCTTGGCACGCGCCTCCTCGAACGCGACGGTCGAGCGCGCCGCCAGCTCATGCGCGCCGCGGTGCACGCCGGCGTTGATCGTGCGGTAGAACTCCGCCTCCGCGTCGATCACGCACTGCGGCTTCTGCGACGTCGCCGCCGAATCGAGATACACGAGCGGATGCCCGTGGATCTCCTGGTCCAGAATCGGGAACTGAACCCGAATCGCTGCAAAATCAACCATATCGGTCCTTCCGACTGATGCCGGCCTCACGCCAGCGCGGACTCGGAGTCGGCGCCTTCGGGCAGGTACGCGTCGTAGCCGTTTTCCTCGAGCTCGTCGGCCAGCTCCGGGCCGCCGGTCTTGACGAAGTGGCCGTCGGCGAACACGTGCACGATGTCCGGCTTGATGTACTTGAGGATGCGCGTGTAGTGCGTGACCATGAGGATGCCGAAGTTGTTGACCTCCTTGGCGCGGTTGACGCCTTCGGACACGATGCGCAGCGCGTCGACGTCGAGGCCCGAGTCGGTTTCGTCGAGGATCGCGAACTTGGGCTTGAGCAGCTCGAGCTGGAGCACTTCGGCGCGCTTCTTCTCGCCGCCGGAGAAGCCCTCGTTGACGGAGCGCGTGGCGAACTTCGGGTCCATGCGCAGGCGCTTCATGGCCTCGGACAGCTCCTTGGTCCAGGTGCGGATCGCCGGGGCCTTGCCGTCGACCTCGGTCTTGGCGGTGCGCAGGAAGTTGGTCATGGACACGCCCGGCACCTCGACCGGGTACTGCATGGCGAGGAACAGGCCCTCCTTGGCGCGCTCGTCCGGAGTCTGCTTCAGGATGTCGACGCCGTCGAGCAGCACTTCGCCCGAATCGACCTCGTACTTGGGGTGGCCGGCCAGCGTGTAGGCGAGCGTGGACTTGCCGGAACCGTTGGGGCCCATGATGGCGTGCGTTTCGCCGGAGTTGACGGTCAGGTTCACGCCCTTGAGGATCTGCTTGCGGCCTTCCTTGGTTTCGACGGAGGCGTACAGGTCCTTGATTTCCAGAGTGGACATTGGATTCTCCTGTTACTGACGGATGAAAAGTCTGTGATGGGTTACTTGTCTTCGAGCACCGCCTGCATGGCCGCGTCCTCGCCGCGCGCGAGGCGGCGGTCGATCACGTCCATGAGGTGCTGGGCGACGGACGGCACGCCGATCTCCTCGACGAGTTCGCCGAAGAAGCCCCGCACGACGAGCTTGCGCGCCTCGGTTTCGGGGATGCCGCGCGACTGCAGATAGAACAGCTCCTCGTCGTCGAACCGGCCGACGGAGCTGGCGTGGCCGGCGCCGATGATATTGCCGTTCTCGATCTCGAGGTTCGGCTCGGAGTCGGCGATCGCGCCCGGGGTGAGCACGAGGTTGCGGTTGAGCTCGTAGGAGTCGGTGCCGGGCGCGGTGGGCGCGATCAGGGCGTTGCCGACCCACGTGGAGTGCGCGTCCTTACCGTCGAGCGCGCCCTTGTAGACGACGCGCGACTTGCATTCGGGATGGTTGTGCACCACCATCGTGCGGTGTTCGATGTGCTCGCCCGGGTCGACGAAGTAGATGCCAAGCATGTTGAGGTCGCCCTGCGGGCCGCCGAAGTCCTGATCCATGCGGATGCGCACGACGCTGCCGCCGAGCGTGACGACGGAGTGGCGCAGCGAGGCGTTTTCGCCGACGTGGATGCGGTGGTTGCCGACGTGCTTGGAACTCTTGTCCCACTCCTGGATGAACGTCGTGGAGACGTGCGAGTCCTTGCCGGTGGTGATTTCGACGCCTTCGGCGAGGCGCGCGACGCCGGTGTGCTCGACGACCACGTCGCCGTGCGTGCCGTCGGCCGCCGCGATGACCAGATGCAGCGCGTCGAGGTCCTCGCCGCCGCCGAGCACGCGCACGAGCACGGGCTGGCCGAGTTCGCCGTTCAGCTCGATGATGGTCGCGGTGTGGCCGGAGTTCCATTCGACGGCGGCCGCACGGTCGCTGGGCTTGGACACGGTGCCGGAGACGCCCTGTCCGAGCTTCTTCTGGCTGACGGCGACGTGCTTCGGATCGACGGGCGTGCCGTCCACGTTGGAGATGACCAGCGTGGTTTCCCCGCTCGGCTTGAACACGTCGAAGAATTCCCCGATGCGTTCGAGCGGCGTGTAACGCCAGTCCTCCTGCTTGCTGGTCGGCGCCGGGAAGTCGGCCACGTCGAACGAGCGCGGCTCCTTGTCGGCGCTCGACGGCATGGCCGCCGGAATCGCGTACGGGTCGTTCGGGTCAGCGACGGGAATGTTGAGTTCAGCAGTATTCGATGCCATGGGAATCAGCCCACCGATCCTTCCATCTGCAGTTCGACCAAACGGTTCAGTTCGAGCGCGTACTCCATCGGCAGCTCGCGGCTGATCGGCTCGACGAAGCCGCGCACGATCATGCCCATGGCCTCCTTCTCCTCGAGGCCGCGGCTCATCAGGTAGAACAGCTGGTCTTCGGAGACCTTGGATACGGTCGCCTCGTGCGCCATGGTCACGTCGTCCTCGCGCACGTCCACATGCGGGTACGTGTCGGAGCGGCTGAAGTTGTCGACGAGCAGCGCGTCGCACACGGTCGAGTTCGACGAGCCGTACGCGCCGTCGACGATCTTGACGAGGCCGCGGTAGGCGGAGCGGCCGCCGCCTCGGGAGATCGACTTGGCGACGATCGTGGACTTGGTGTGCGGGGCGAGGTGGATCATCTTCGCGCCGGTGTCCTGATACTGGCCCTTGCCGGCGAAGCCGAGCGACATCGTGGACGCGGTGGCGTACGGCTCGGCGAGGATGCAGGCCGGGTACTTCATGGTGGCCTTGGAGCCGATGTTGCCGTCGACCCATTCCATCGTGCCGCCCTCGCGCACGTAGGCGCGCTGGGTGACGAGGTTGTACACGTTGTTCGACCAGTTCTGCACGGTGGTGTAGCGCACACGCGCGTGCTTCTCGACGATGATCTCGACGATGGCCGCGTGCAGCGAGTCCTCGGACCAGATCGGCGCGGTGCAGCCCTCGACGTAGTGTACGTAGGAGCCTTCGTCGGCGATGATGAGCGTGCGCTCGAACTGGCCCATGGCCGGCGTGTTGATGCGGAAGTAGGCCTGCAGCGGGATGTCGACGTGCACGCCCTTGGGGACGTAGACGAACGAGCCGCCGGACCACGCTGCGGTGTTGAGCGCGCCGAACTTGTTGTCCTCCGGGGAGACGACGGTGCCGAAGTACTTGCGGACGAGGTCGGGGTATTCGCGCACGGCGGTGTCGGTATCGACGAAGATCACGCCCTGCTTCTTGAGGTCCTCCTGAATGGAGTTGTAAATGACCTCGGATTCGTACTGCGCGGCCACGCCGGAGACGAGGCGTTTCTTTTCGGCCTCCGGGATGCCGAGGCGGTCGTACGTGGAACGGATGTCGTCGGGCAGCTCCTCCCACGTCTTGGCCTGCTTGTCGATCGGCTTGACGTAGTACTTGAAATCGTCGGCGTTGAATCCGGACAGGTCGACGCCCCAGTCGGGCATCGGCTTGTCGAGGAACGCCTTGAATCCGCGCAGACGCATGTCGAGCATCCATTCGGGCTCGCCCTTGTCGGCGCTGATGGCCCTCACGACGCTCTCGTCGATGCCGCGCTTCGCGGCCTCGCCGGCGGCGTCGGAATCGTGCCAGCCGTAGCTGTAGTCGCCGAACTGCCGGATGATCTCGTCATCCTGTTTGATTTTCTCCTCGTTGACGCGGGCGCGATCGGCCACATACTGGCTCATCTCCACGTCAGCCGCGGCGTTTGGCGCTTGGTTTTCACTCACCGTACGCTTCCCTCCAATCGACTTCACAAAGTTCCTACGTAAATCTAACAGAACCCGGTACGAAACACTAGCCGGTCGCCCGGATTTGGCCGAACGCTGACCAATTCGGCCGAAACGGGGCCAGAAAGCGATGCCGGTTCGGCACAAACGGCGGGGCGGTTGGGTCCGTTTCCGGATCCAACCGCCCCGCCGCGTGCATCATGCCCGTGCCGTCCCGGCGTCACGCCTGAACGTGGACGCTCGTGCCGTACACGGCCCAGCTGAAGAACCATTCGGCCTGATCCCAGCCGATGCCCACGCAGCCGTGGGACGTGTTCTTGCCCATGGCCGCGATGTCGGAATCGTTGAACGCGGTCTGCGTGGCGATGCGGTGGATGGCGCATCCCGAGTGCGAGAAGTAGTTGACGAAGCCGACGTCCTTGACGTCCCAGGATTCCTGAGTGCCGTCGGACAGGGTCAGGTTGCCGCTCATGTTCTGCGACTCGTACTTGAGCCAGATCGTGAAGTCGCCGGTGGGCGTGCACAGGTCGCCGCCGCATGCGCCGGTCTTGTAGTCGTTGCCCTGGCCTGCGGACATGCTCATCGTGCGGATCAGCTTGCCGTTCTCGTACGCGTACACCTTGTGATCGGACAGGTCGACGACGACGTGGCGCTTGGTCTTCTTGGTCTGCATCGCGTCGATGCTGCCCTGCACGTCGAGCGAACCGCCGCCCTTGGCGAGCAGCGTCGCGCCGTCCGTACCGATGTTCGCATCGGCGCCTTCGGTGATGGAGATGCCGTCATGGCCTTCCTTGAGCACCTTGATTTCCTCGTCGTTGTTGTTGACGATGACTTCGCGGTCCTCGCGCTTCGTGCTGAAGGTCGGCTTGATGCTCTGCTCGTAGTACTGCTGGAGCTTGTCGGCGCTGAAGACGACGTAGCCGTTGCGCGTCTCGCCGGCGGCCAGCTTGGCGTTCTCGTTCGCGTTGATCGTGGAGGACGCGGCCAGCGCGGAGGCGTCGACGGTAGCGATGGTGCGGTCTCCGATCTTGAGGGTGACGGGATTCTTGGTCAGCTTGTCGAGCGTGGCCTTGGCCTGCTCGGCGATCTTGTCCGTCACGACCGGATCGGTGGACTTGAGTTCCACGTTCATGGTTTTCGATTCGTTCGCGCCGAGCGTTTCGACAAGCGCGACCGCGGCCTTGGCGACGGGCTCGGGATCCGCGCCCTGTCCCTGCTGGCCGGCCACCGTTTCGAAGCCGGTCTTGTCGGCGTTGAGCGTGACCTGCGCGTCGACGGGCTTGACCTCGCTGATGGACAGGCGGCTGTTGAGTTCGGTCGAATCGGCCGCGGCGGGATTCGCCGGCTCGGTGGCCACGTCGCTGGTGATCCAGAAGGCGTAGCGCTGCCACCATGCGGCGTCGCGCTTGGCGCTCAGCACCTCGTTGGCGATGGTCTGCGAGTCGACGCTCAGGCCGAGGTCCTTGAGCGTGATTTTGGCGGTGTTGCCGTTGTACGAGACCGTGACGCTGGACTTGGCCACGGCGGAGTCGATCTCGTCGACGATCTGCGACTGCGACTTGCCCACGACGGAGTTGCCCCACAGCGTCACGCCGGGCAGGGCGTGCGACTGGAAGAACCAGTAAGCGCCGCCCGCGAAGGCCGCGAGCATCGCGATGACGGCGGCCAGCACCCACGGCCAGACGAGATGACGCTTGGGCGCGCGCTCGATGCTTTTGATCTCGTCGGCCGACATCGGAACGGCGAACGAGTCCAGGCTGACCGGCTTGAGGACCGCGGTCGATTCGCCGTCCGCGGAGAACGCCATCGCCCCGGCGCCGCCGTTGCCGCGCTGGGGGAACCCGTTGTTGAACTGTCCGTTATTGTTGCTCATGCGAACTCTTGTTCATTCTCTTGTGTGTACCACTGCCCGCGCTCTTGCGCGTTGCCCCTCATTATGCACCATGCCCATGAATTCCAAGGAATCCATGGGCATGATTCGTTATCGGCTGAGCGTGATGTATCTCACGTCCGATTCGCCGCGCGCATTGCGCGTCGCCGCGTCAGTGGCGGCCGGCCTCCTGATGGTCGAGCGCGGCCTTGACAAGGCCCGCGAACAGCGGGTGCGGCTTGGTCGGACGGGACTTGAACTCCGGATGGGCCTGCGTGGCCACATAGAACGGATGCACATCCTGCGGCAGTTCGACGAATTCGGTGAGCTCGCCGTCCGGGCTCTGGCCGGAGATGCGCAGGCCGGCCTCGCGCAGGCGGTCCTTGTAGGCCACGTTCACCTCGTAGCGGTGGCGGTGGCGTTCGGTCACGTGCGTGGTGCCGTACAGTTCGGCGACCAGCGAGCCCTCCTCGAGCACGGCCGGGTAGGAGCCGAGGCGCATAGTGTGGCCCATGTCGCCGTGGCCGGCGACGATGTCCTTCTGCTCCTCCATCGTGGCGATGACCGGGTTGGCGCAGTCCGGCTCGAACTCGGTGGAGTTCGCGTCCTCGATGCCGAGCACGTGGCGGGCGTATTCGATGACCATCGACTGCAGGCCAAGGCACAGGCCAAGCGCCGGCAGCTTGTTCTCGCGCGCGTACTTGAGCGCGCCGATCTTGCCGTCGATGCCGCGGATGCCGAAGCCGCCGGGGATCACGATGCCGTCGACCTGGTCGAGCGCGGCGGCCGCGCCCTCCTCGGTCTCGCACTTGTCGGCCGCGACCCACTTGACGTTGACCTTGGCCCAGTTGGCGAAGCCGCCGGCCTTGATGGCCTCGGTGACGGACAGGTACGCGTCCGGCAGGTCGATGTACTTGCCGACGATCGCGACGTTGACCTCGTGCTTCGGGTGGTGCACGCGTTCGAGCAGGTCGGCCCACTCGTCCCAGTCGACGTCGTGGAACGGCAGTCCGAGCTCACGCACGACGTACGCGTCGAGGCCCTCGTTGAACAGGATCTTCGGCACGTCGTAGATGCTCGGCGCGTCGACGCAGTTGACCACGCCCTCCTCGTCCACGTCGCACATCAGGGAGATCTTGTCCTTGATGGACTTGTTGAGCGGGCGGTCGGAGCGCAGCACGAGCGCGTCCGGGGTAATGCCGAGCTGGCGCAGCATCATGACGGAATGCTGGGTCGGCTTGGTCTTGAGCTCGTGGGCGGCGGAGATGTACGGCACGAGGGAGACGTGCACGAACATGCAGTTCTCCGCGCCGAGGTCGCGGCGCACCTCGCGGGCGGCCTCGAGGAACGGCTGGGATTCGATGTCGCCGACGGTGCCGCCGATCTCGGTGATGATCACGTCGACGTCGTCGGACGCCTGGGCGCGCATGCGGGACTTGATCTCGTTGGTGATGTGCGGAATGACCTGCACGCACTGGCCGAGGTATTCGCCGGCGCGCTCCTTGCGCAGCACCTCCTGATAGATCTGGCCGGTGGTGACGTTCGCCTTCTGGCTCAGGAAGACGTCGAGGAAGCGCTCGTAGTGGCCGATGTCGAGGTCGGTTTCGGCGCCGTCCTCGGTCACGTAGACCTCGCCGTGCTGGAACGGGTTCATCGTGCCCGGATCCACGTTGATGTACGGATCGAGCTTCTGCTGAAGAACGTGGATGCCGCGGCTGCGCAGGAGACGGCCGAGCGAGGATGCGGTCAGACCCTTGCCGAGTGAGGAAACCACGCCGCCGGTGACGAAAATATGCTTGGTGACGTGTTCTTGGGAATTGCCATGTTGTCTTCTAACCATGGAATTTCATCCTATCATCCGCATGTGACCGGGCGTGTTTACGCGACGGGCCCGTCCGCTGCATGGAACGGACGGGCCCGAAATGGACAACAAGGTGCGCGTCACTCGCCCTGTTCGGCGAGGATGTGCGCGACGGCTTCGAGCGCAAGCTTGTAGCCGAAGAAGCCGAGTCCGGTGATGGTGCCGGTGGCGACGGGGCTGATCACGGAGCGCTTGCGGAACTCGTCGCGTGCGGACGGGTTGGAGATGTGCACCTCCATCAGCGGCAGACCGGCGTCGCCGACCATATGGGCGGCGTCCGCGAGCCCGTAGCTGTAGTGGGTGAACGCGGCCGGGTTCATCACCACGGGCGTCTTCTCGTCGGCGGCCTGATGCATCCAGTGGATGATCTCGGCCTCGTCGTCGGTCTGACGCACTTCGACGTCGAGACCGAGTTCGGCGCCCCACGCGGTGCACAGGCGACGCAGTTCTTCAAGGTCCTGCCGCCCGTACACGTCGGGCTGGCGCACGCCGAGACGGCCGAGGTTCGGCCCGTTGACGACGATCACTTTGGTCATGGTTGCTCCTTTGACGATGATTGCGGGCGTCGGATCAGTGCTGGATGCGGCGGAACGCCTCTTCGACCGCGTCGGCCGGCGGGTCGTCGAGGTGCATCATGCGGCCGGGGCCGCCGTCGAGCACGACGAAGCGCAGCTTGTTGCCACGCGCCTTCTTGTCGCGGTGCATGATCGCGAGCACGTCCTCGAACGATCCGCCGTTCCACGAGGTCGGCAGTCCGAGCGAGGCGAGCAGGGAACGGTGATAGTCGACCAGATCGCGGTCGATGTGGCCGAGCAGGCACGCCAGTTCGGCCGCATACACCATGCCGACGGCCACCGCGTTGCCGTGGCGCCAGCGGAAGTGCTCCATCTTTTCGATCGCGTGCCCCATCGTGTGCCCGTAGTTGAGGAATTCGCGCAGTCCGGCCTCCTTGAGGTCGGCGGACACATGCTTCGCCTTGACGTGCACCGTGCGTTCGATGAGTTCCGCGACCACGTCCTCGAGCGGCGTGCCGAGGAACGACGCGCCGTCGAAGGCGCGCAGCTCGCCCGCATGCTCTTCGAGGATGCGCAGGATCTCCGGATCCGAGATGAAGCCGGATTTGGCGACCTCGCCGAGACCCTCGATGAAGATGTCGTTGGGCAGCGAGGCGAGCGTGGTCATATCGGCGAGCACGCCGGCGGGCGTGTAGAACGAGCCGACGAGGTTCTTGCCCGCGGCCGTGTTGATGCCGGTCTTGCCGCCCGTGGAGGCATCGACCATGGCGAGCAGCGAGGTCGGGCAGTTCACGTAGCGGATGCCGCGCATCCACGTGGCCGCGACGAACCCGGCCAGATCGGTGGCCGCGCCGCCGCCGACGCCCACCACCGCGTCGGAGCGGGTGAAGCCTTCGGCACCGAGCCGTTCCCACACGCCGTTCGCCACGGTGACGGTCTTACCCGCCTCGGCGTCCGGGATCACGATGTCGGACACCTCGTAGCCAGCCTGACGCAGCAGGGCGCGCGCCCGGTCGGAGTGCCGCTGCACGGGCTGGGTGTGGATCAGCGCGATGCGCGCCGGCTTGTCGCCGAGCACGGGGGCGAGATGGTTCATCGCGCCTTCGCCGATGCGCACGTTGTAGTCGTCCGCCGAGACGACCCCGACGTGCACGACTCGTTCCTCGATCATGTTCATCACCTTTCTTGCGGCCATCTGCGGCGTGGAGCCGTGGGTGCGCACGTGCACGTTGGCGATCCGGTCGAACACCGGATCGCGCTGCTCGAACAGGCGCATCCAGCGCGCGTTCGCGTCGCCGCCGTTGAGCATCGGGCGCCCGCCGCCGCGGTTGGCGCGTTCCATGGCCTCTTTGGGGTCGGCCTGCAGGTAGATCACCCGGCCTCCCCCGTCGATGTAGTCGGCCAGCGCGTCCTGCGTGGCGGGCGTCATGGGGGCGCCTCCGCCGAGCGCGAACAGGCCGCCGAAATCGTCCAGCGTGCGCCGGATCAGGTCGCTTTCGACCTTGCGGAACGCCGGTTCGCCGTACTGCGCGAAATATTCGGGAATGGTCATGCCGACTTCGCGTTCGATTTCGATGTCGGCGTCCTTGAACGGCAGTCCCATCATCTGCGAGACCTCGCGGCCGACGCGGGTCTTGCCCGCGCCCATCATGCCGATGATGACGGCCACGGGATGCTGTGTGCCGGCATCGCTCATCGCATGTGCTCCGGCCACGAGGCGAGGTAGCTTTCCATGTTGCGGCGCGTTTCGGCCACGCTGTCGCCGCCGAACTTCTCGAGCACGAACTTCGCGAGCGTGAGCCGCACCATCGCCTCGGCGACGACGGAAGCGGCCGGCACGGCGGTCGAATCGGAGCGCTGGTTGATGGCCTGCGCGGCGTCGCCGCTGGCCACGTCGACGGTGCGCAGGGCGCGCGGGATCGACGGGATCGGCTTCATCGCGGCGCGCACGCGGATCGGCTCGCCGTTGGACATGCCGCCTTCGATGCCGCCGGCTCGGTTGGTCAGACGGGTGATGCGGCCGTCTTCGCCCGGCACCATCTCATCGTGCGCGGCCGAACCGGGGCGCACGGCCTCGAGGAAGCCGTCGCCGATCTCCACGCCCTTGATGGCCTGGATGCCCATGACGGCGCCCGCCAGCGCGGCGTCGAGACGACGGTCGGATTCGACGTACGTGCCGATGCCGGCGGGCACGCCGTACGCGATCACTTCGATCACGCCGCCGACCGTGTCGGCGTTGGACTTGATTTCGTCGATGCGCCGGATCATGCGTTCCTCGGCGGCCTTGTCGAGCGTGCGCACCGGGGACGCGTCGAGCGCGTCCACGTCGTCGGGGGTCGGCAGCACGCGGTCCGCTGCGGTTTCGTCCACGCCGGCGCCGCCGATGGACAGCACGTGCGCGACGGTGCGGATGCCGGCGGCCTGTTCGAGGAACTTGGCTGCCACCGCGCCGAGCGCGACGCGGGACGCGGTCTCGCGCGCGCTGGAGCGTTCGAGCACCGGGCGCGCGTCGTCGAAGCCGTACTTGCGCATGCCGGTCAGATCGGCGTGTCCCGGGCGCGGGCGGCTCAGCGGCGCGTTGCGGCCTTCGCGCGGCAGGTCATGGTCGAGCGGGTCGGCGCTCATCACTTCGGTCCACTTGGGCCATTCGGTGTTCGCGATCTCGATGGCGACCGGCGAGCCGAGCGTGGAGCCGTGACGCACGCCGGTGAGCAGGCGCACCTTGTCCTGTTCGAACTTCATGCGCGCGCCGCGGCCGTAGCCGAGGCGGCGCCGCGCCAGAGCGGACACGACGTCGTCCGTGCGGATCTCGACCCCCGCGGGAAGCCCCTCGATCATCGCCACCAATGCTTCGCCGTGCGATTCGCCCGCCGTCTGCCAGCGCAACATACCGTACTCTCCTTTTCGCTTGTCGTCGTCAACTGCGGGCTATTGTAGCGGTATGCCTTACCTTGCGATGTTGCCGAGTCTGCTCTGTGGACTGGCGGTCGGTGCCGAAGACGTGCGCCGCCGACGCGTGCCGCGCGCGTGGATCGCCGCGGGCTGTCTGGCGCAGCTGATCGCCGATATCGTCTACGGTCTGGCGATCAACGCGCTGTTCGTCGTGCCCCAGGCCGTGCTGTTCGCGATGGTCGCGGCCGTGCTGCAGTGCCTGCTCGCGTTGGCAAAGCCGGGCGCGCTGGGATTCGGCGACGTGACGTGCGCGCTGATGATGGGATTGTCCGTCGGCCTGTTCGGTCTGGACGCGATGGTCGTCTGGTGGCTGGCGATGGGGCTGATGGGACTGGCGTGGATGGCGCTGTGGATACGGTTCGACCCGCAATCCGATACACCGTACGCCGGCAGGGTGCCGTTCGCTCCGGTGATCGTGATTGCGGGTCTTGCGGCCGCATTGTTCGGGATTGCGTTCTGACCACGCAGATTGGCGGCCGGTCAGTTCGCGTTGTCGTTGTTGGTCTTGTATTCCTTGACGTATTGCTCGAACTGCGCGTTCTGCTGGTCGAGGCTGCCGGTGGTGAATTTCGTCTCGCCCGTCTTGAGGTTCACGGTGACGAAGAACAGCCAGTCGCCTTCCTCCGGGTTGAGGGCCGCCTTGATGGCGTTGTCGCCCGGATTGCTGATCGGGGTGGGCGTCAGTCCGGTGTGCACGCGCGTGTTGTAGGGGTTGGAATCGTCCGCGAGCTGGGCGTCGGTCAGCTCGCTGGCCTTGATGCCGAGCCCGTAGGCCACGGTGGTGTCCATGCCGAGCGTCATGCCCTGTTCGATGCGGTTGTCGATGACCCGGGTGACCTTCGCGTAGTATTCCTCGGAGTTGACCTCGGCCTCGGCGATGGACGCGATCTTGAGGATGTCCTCGCGCTTGCTGCCCGACGGCACGCCGAGCTCGTCGAGTTTGGCGATGCGCGCCTCGACCATGTCCTTGGCGACGTCGGCGGCCTTACGGTCCTGCACGTTGTATACGCCGGGTTCGAGCCAGCCTTCGAAGCTGCCTCCGGCCTCGCTCGGCAGGATGCCGCTGCCGTCGCCTTCGAGCAGGCTTTTGAACGCCGCCGCATCGAAGCCGTCCAGCGCCGAGGCGTTGGCGATGACGTCGCTGAGCCGTTCGCCGGGCTTGACCTCCAAAAAGCCGCTGGCCTTGCTCTGATCGGAGAGGATCGCGACGACGTCGGACGCCTTCATATGCGTCTTGAGCGCGAACGATCCCGGATACAGCGTGGCGTCGGCGGCCGCGACCGCGTTGGTGAACGCCGACGCGGACTTGACGATGTCCGCTTTGACGAGGTTCTCCGCGATTTCGCCGGCTCCCTGACCGCTCGACACGGTGAACGTCACGTCCTCGTCGCCCGGACCGCTGTAATCCTGCACCACGGTGACGTTGCTGCCGTTGCGCGCGTCACGCCACGCCTTGAGCTTGCCCATGCCGGTGACGCCGAGGGCGACGACCAGCACGATGACGACG
Source organism: Bifidobacterium miconis (assembly GCF_019331735.1). Classification (GTDB taxonomy): domain Bacteria; phylum Actinomycetota; class Actinomycetes; order Actinomycetales; family Bifidobacteriaceae; genus Bifidobacterium; species Bifidobacterium miconis. The sequence continues at coordinate 105,634 of NZ_JAHBBH010000001.1, read as the reverse complement.
ACGGCCGCGACCGCGGTGATCAGCCTGCGACGGCGGATCCGCTCGCGCCGGCGTCGCATTTCGCTGCGCGACGCCGGCGGCTGGGGCGGCATGTCGAACAGGTCGCCATGCGCGTCGTCCCCGGCTCCCTCATCAGAGAAAAAATGCTCGAGATCCTCACCCAATGGTTCTCTCCCCGTTTTCCGTCTCTACTCGTTCGCGTCCAACGCCGACTGCAGTATCACCACCGCAGACTGCTGGTCGACCACCGGACGGTGCTTGCGGCCGGAGATCTGAGCTTCGTTCAGCTGCCGGTGCGCGCTGACCGTGGTCAGCCGTTCGTCCAGCAGCATGATGTCGGGAACCTGCGCGACGGCGCACTCCCCCGCATCGATGTAGTCCTGCATTCGTCTGGCGAGATTCGCCGCCCAACGGCGTGCCTTCTTGGCGCTTTTGCCTTCGGTGCCGTCGAGCTGCAGCGGCAGTCCCACCACGACGCGTTCCACCGATTCGTCCTCTATGACGCCGATGACGTCGTCCAATGCCTGAAATGAATCACCGAACACCCTGACATTGCCTGCAGGGTGCGCGAGGGTGAGCTCCGGGTCGGACAGCGCAAGTCCGACCCGGGCGTCACCCAAATCAACGCCGAGCCATACCACCAGGCGACTCAGCCTTTCAGCGCCTCGTTCTTCAGCGCGGCGACCGCCTCGTCGATCTTCGAGGCATCGGCGCCGCCGCCCTGGGCGAAGTCCGGCTTGCCGCCGCCACCGCCGCCGAGGATCTTGGACGCGCCGCGCACGAGGTCGCCGGCCTTGATGCCGGCCTTGCGGGCGGCCTCGTTGGTGGCCACGGCGACCATCGGCTTGTCGTCTTCGGACACGCCGGCGAGGGCGACCACGACGGGCGCCTCGTCGCCGAGCTGGGCGCGCACGTCGAGCACGGTCTTGCGCAGCGCGTCGAACGAGCCGAAGTGGCCGACGTTCTTCGCGGCGACCTTGATCGGAGCGGACGACGCGCGCGTCTCGGCCACGAGCGCCGGCATGGCCGCGGCCAGCTGGCTTTCGTACATGGCCGCGAGACGGCGGTCGGATTCCTTGAGCTTGGCGAGCAGCGTGTTCACGCGCTCGGCGAGCTCGTCCGGACGGGCGTTGAGTTTGTCGCTCAGCTGGGAGACGAGCGCGTGCTCGCGGGCGTTGAAATCGTACGCGCCCGCGCCGACGAGCGCGTCGACGCGGCGCACGCCGGAGCCGATGGACGCTTCGGACATGATGTTGACCATGCCGATCTTGCCGACGTGGTCGACGTGGGTGCCGCCGCACAGCTCGCGGCTCCAGCCGTCCTCGCCGATGGACACGACGCGCACGATGTCGCCGTACTTCTCGCCAAACAGGTGCATCGCGCCGAGCGCGATCGCGTCGTCGAACTTCATTTCCTTGGTGGTGACGGCGAGGTTGTCGCGCAGCTTCTCGTTGACGCGGGCCTCGACGGCGTTCATCACGGTCTTGGACGGGGCCTTGGACCACTGGAAGTCGAAGCGCAGGCGGTTCGGGGCGTCCTCGGAGCCGCGCTGGGTGGCCTGCGGGCCGAGTTCCTCGCGCAGCGCCTTGTGCACCATGTGCGTGGCGGTGTGCGAGCGGGCGATGGCGCCGCGGCGGTCGAGGTCGATGCTCGCGTTGACCGGGGAGCCGACCACGAGGGTGCCTTCGGTCAGGCGGCACTGGTGGACGATGAGGTCCTTGATCGGCTTCTGCACGTCGTCGACCTCGAGCACCGCGCCGTCGTCGGACAGGATCTCGCCCTGGTCGGCGAGCTGGCCGCCGGCCTCCGCGTAGAACGGGGTGCGGTCGAGGATGACCTCGATGTTCGCCGGGGCGGTGACGGCCGGGACGGAGCCCTTGCCTTCCTGCATGATGCCGATGACGGTGCCGCGGGCGGAGAAGTCCGTGTAGCCGAGGAAGTCGATCGGCTTGGCGAGCGTCTTCTTGAAGTCGTCGTAGACGGACAGGTCCACGTTGTGGCGCTTCTTGAGCGCGTCGGCGCGGGCGCGGGACTTCTGCTCGCTCATGAGCTCGCGGAACTTGGCCTCGTCGACCTTGACGCCCTGGTCGGCCGCCATTTCGAGGGTGAGCTCGATCGGGAAGCCGTAGGTGTCGTGCAGCGTGAACGCGTCGTCGCCGGAGACGGTCGGGTCGGCGCTCTTCTTCGCGTTGGCCACGGCCACGTCGAGGATCTGGATGCCGTTGTCGAGCGTGCGGCGGAACGCGTCCTCCTCGCCGTAGGCGGCTTCGGACACGTCGTGGAACGTGTCGTTGAGCTCCGGGTAGGAGGCGACCATCGCGTCCTTGGACACGGGCAGCAGCTCCGGGATGACCGGATCGGTCACGCCGAGCACGCGCATGGCCTGGATGGTGCGGCGCAGCAGGCGGCGCAGCACGTAGCCGCGGCCGACGTTGCTCGGGCGCACGCCGTCGGACATGATCATCAGGGCGGAGCGCACGTGGTCGGCCACGACGCGGAACTTCACGTCGGCCTTCTCGTCCTCGCCGTACTTGCGGCCCGACAGGCGTTCGGCGGCCTCGATGACCGGGAAGACCTCGTCGGTCTCGTAGATGTTCTGCTTGCCCTGCATCAGGTAGGCGAGGCGCTCGAGGCCGGCGCCTGTATCGATGTTCTTGTTTTCGAGCTCGCCGACGATGTGCAGGTCGGTCTTGGACTTGACGTTGTCGACCTCGTAGTTCTCGAAGACGAGGTCCCAGATCTCGATGTAGCGGTTCTCGTCGGCGATCGGGCCGCCCTCGACGCCGTATTCGGGGCCGCGGTCGACGTAGATCTCGGAGCACGGGCCGCCGGGGCCGGGGCCGCCGGTGGTCCAGAAGTTGTCCTCCATGCCCATGATCTGGATGTGCTCGGGGTCGACGCCCTCGTTCTTCCACAGGGAGCGGGCTTCCTCGTCGTCGGTGAAGGTGGTCATCCACAGCTTCTCCGGGTCGAAGCCGTAGCCGCCCTGGTCCTGCGGGGTGGTCAGCAGCTCCCACGCGTAGTGGATGGCCTCCTCCTTGAAGTAGTCGCCGAAGGAGAAGTTGCCGAGCATCTGGAAGAAGGTGCCGTGGCGGGTGGTCTTGCCGACCTCGTCGATGTCGAGCGTGCGCACGCACTTCTGGTTGGAGGCCATGCGGTGCTTGGGCGGGGTCTGCTCGCCCATGAGGTACGGGATGAACGGCACCATGCCGGCGATGGTGAACAGCGTCGTCGGGTTCGGCGAGATCAGGGACGCCGACGGCACGATGAGATGGTCGTGCTTGCCGAAATAGTCGAGATAGCGCTTCGCGATTTCTGAAGTGCGCATAAGTGTGATTGGACTCCTTGTATTTGGGCGGCGCGCGGGCGCCGTCCGGATGGTTGTGGTTTGCCGTCCGATAGATGCTGTGCGGAAAGTGGACGGTCGGTCGCGCGACTACCGGCTCGCGCGCTCGACGTAGGTCCTGTTGAGCTCAGCCTCGCGGGCTCGGCGCGTCGCGTTGAATTCGTTGACGAGCCCTTCGAGGGTGCGCATGGTCACGTGATCCTGGTCGGGACCGAGCACGAACTGGCGCATGGCGTCGGGTGTGTTGGCCTTCACGTAGGCGGTTGCCTTGGACACGGCGATCACGCCGGCGGCGAAGCCGAGGCCGAGCCAGAAGATTCGCTTGAGCATCACTCCCCCTTGGTCGCGTTGCCGTTCGCGCCGCCGACGCCCTGCTTCGCGAGGAAGGACTGCGCCGTGGACTTGAGCGCGTACGTGGCCGAGGCGATTTTGATGATGGGCTTGCCGAGGAACGAACCGTACAGGTCCGTGAGCGCGCCGACGTTGTTGGCGGTGGCGGAGGCCGCCGCGGAGATGCGGTTCACGTCCTCGAGCGACTTGTTGACCTGCCTGACGGTGGTCACGCCCTCGTCGAGCGCCGGAATCGCGTGTTCGCCGGACTCCTTGACCGTTTCGGCGATCTGGTCGAACAGCTTGCCGAGGCGGATCAGCGGGTAGATCATGAACCCCGCGAGCACGGCGAACGCGATCGCGGCGATCAGGCCGGCGATTTCTCCAACACCCATCAGAACCTCTTTCCTGCATCACGGCATTACCCGTGCACACAATACCCGCACCACACTAGCCAACGGACGCGACGCGCGCAACCGGACGATTGGGCGCGGACGGCGTTCACTGGTTGTATCGCGTGATCGTGAGCGCCTGGGCGAACGGCTTGTCCGTGTCGAAGTCGACGTCGGTGACCGAACCGTTGGCCGGTCTCTCGCTCAGGTCGAGATCGGCTCCGCCGAAGCGGTGGGCGAGGCTGAGCAGCGTGTTGCCGTGCGAGATCTGCAGCACGTCGTCGCCGTCCGTGAGATCGGGGTTGCCGGCGATCAGCGCGAACGCGCCTTCCACGCGCGTCCAGTATTCTTCGTCGGATTCCGCATCGTGGAACGGATCGGCTTCCTTGAGGAAGTCGCGCGTGGCCGCGAGGCCGAACTTGGCGACGATGTCGTTGTAGTTCCTCGCGCCGTGGGGCCCGCCGGCGGCCGTCCACGCGAGCGACATGTCCTGACCTTCGAAGTAGCCGTAGCACTGTTCTCGGAAATGCATGTCGGCGACCAGCGCCGGACGGGCATGCCCCGCGGCCTCGTTGATGTCGAGGATGCGCGCGGCGGTGACCTCGGCGCGCGTGGTGTCCGAACAGTAGGCGGCGGCGAAATCGTAGCCGGCGAGCTTGCGTCCGGCCTTGTCGGCGTCGGCGAGGCCCGATTCGGTCAGCGGCGAATTGCACCAGCCCTGCAGTCGGTTGTAGCGGTTGAACGTGGTCTGCCCGTGGCGGACCAGATGCAGATGCAGAATCATGGTTTCAATATAGCCGGGATACACGAACGCCCCGGGCCTTGGGCCACGGGGCGTTCGCGCGTATGTATGTCCTTAAGCTGTAAATTCTTACAGTTGGTAGAGAATCCAGATCAGCGAGCGTAGAACTCGACGACGTACTGGATGTTGACCTGCACCGGGATCTCTTCGACCTCCGGCTTGCGGGTGAGGGTCGCCTTCAGGGAGGCGAGGTTCACGTCGAGGTAGCCCGGAACCGCCGGCAGCACGTCACGGTGTACGCCTTCGGCGGCGATCTGGAACGGAACCATGGTCTGGCTCTTGGCCTTCACCTGGATGGTCTGGCCCGGCTTGACGCGGTAGGACGGACGGTCCACGATGTTGCCGTCGACGAGGATGTGACGGTGCACCACGAACTGACGGGCCTGGGCGGTGGTGCGGGCGATGCCGGCACGCAGGACCAGGTTGTCCAGACGGGTCTCGAGGTCGGTCAGCATGGCGTTGCCGGTCTGGCCGGCGGTGCGGGTGGCCTCCTCGTAGGCGCGGCGGAGCTGCTTCTCGGACACGCCATACTGGGCGCGCAGACGCTGCTTCTCGCGCAGACGGACCGCGTAATCGGACTCGGTGCGGCGACGGGTGCGGCCGTGCTCGCCCGGGGCGTACGGACGCTTTTCGAAGATGCGCTGAGCCTTCGGGGTCAGTGCAATGCCGAGGGCGCGGGAAAGGCGCACCTGACGGCGGGAACGCTGAACGTTCGTCATTGGTTTATTCCTTTTGTTGTTCTGTCGTTGTCTGAACGGAAACGCGACGATCTTGCGACCGGCGCGCTGAGCCAGCCTCTCCAGCGCTTTCCGCGACGAGCGCGAACGGCGGGGAACCGTGCGGTTCCCGGTCGCCGACCCGCTGATGGGCCAAGGCTCCAGACGGTGCGGCCTCGCGGCGCACACCAATCGTCAACTATACACACGGGGTGCGGACAGCGCGTGTCCGCACCCGGCCGTCACGCCGCAATCGTCACGCCGCGGCAAGCCGGCCGCGATCCATGCGCAGCGTGCGGTCGACGTACGCGAGCGCATCCGGATCGTGCGTGACCATAAGCACCGCCGTGCCGTCGTCGGCGGTCGAGCGCAGCAGACGCATGACGACGGCCGTGCTGTCCGCGTCGAGATCGCCGGTCGGCTCGTCGGCGATGAGCAGTTTCGGCCGGTTCATCAGCGCTCGGGCGATGGACACGCGCCGCATTTCGCCACCGGACAGCTCCTTCGGATAGCATCCGGCAAGGTCGTCGACCTGCAGTGATGCGAGCAGCGCGCGGGCACGCCGGACCAGCGGGTCGTCGCCGGCTTCGTGCTGCTCGGGCGCGATCACGTCGGGCATGTCCGGGTCGGCGGGAGCGGCGGGGACCGTCGCGACGTCGCCGTTGCCCGATGCCGCGTCGCGATCGTCGCCCGCCATCACGGCCGGCAGGATCACGTTGTCGAGCACCGTCAGATTGCCCAGCAGCGTGGCGGACTGGGTGACGAAGCCGATCGTGCGGTTGCGCATGGCGGACGCCGTGCGGTCGTCGAGCGAGGCGACGTCGAGCCCGTCGACGCTCACCGTGCCGGACGTGGGCCTGAGCAGTCCGGTGATCAGGTTGAGCAGCGTGGTCTTGCCGTTGCCGGACCGGCCGACGATCGCGACGAACTCGCCGGCGTCGACGCTCAGGCCGACGTGGTCGACGGCGGCGAACGGCTTGTCGCGACGGTTGAATTCGCGGGTCAGCGAGCGGATGTCAAGCACGGGCATCGTTTACTCCCCCTCGCGCAGCGTCAGGTACGTTTCCGGGGCGGACAGCTTGACCGCCGCCGCGACCGACGCGATCAGGCCGGTGGCCACGGCGAACGCGAGTCCGGCGACGGCCAGCGCGAGCACGGTGAACGCGCCGGACTGCAGGTACGGCAGTTGCAGGCGCGCGCCGATCAGCGTGTTGAACGGCAGGATCGCAAGCGATGCGGAGCCGATGCCGATCAGGCCGCCGATCAGGCCGACCGTCGCGGATTCGCGCACGATGACGCCGACCAGCATGCCGCGTGTCGCGCCCATGATGCGGTAGGCGGCGAACTCGCGCTTGCGTTCGTTCATCGACGAGGCGAACACGGCGAGCAGTACGATCAGGCCCATGACCCAGAACACGGCGAGGAACAGGCCGGCGTAGCCGATGATCGCGTCGAGACTGGCCTTGGTGGAGGCCGTCACGCCGCCCGGGTAGACGTAGCCGAGTCCGGTGACGCCGTCGGCCTTGACCGTTTCGGCGATGTTCGCGGCGACGGTTTTCGCGTCCGCGTCGCCGGTCTTGACGAGCACCGCGGAGACGGCCTTGTCGGCGTATTCGGCAGGGATGGCGGCGTGGCCGGTTTTCGCGGAGTACGAGACGACGGCGGGGATGGTGGATTCGTTGACGAACACCGAGTTGTCGAGGCTGGTGCCGGTGGAGGCGAGCTGCGCGGCGACCGGGAACTCGTGGTTGTACAGCTTGATCGTGCCGTTGGCGGACACGTTGATGTTCGCGCCGGCGACGACCTCGCCGTCCTTGAGCGTGCGGTCGTACTGCGAGGCGATCCACGGTTCGATCACGAAGTCGGTGGCCGGGTCGAAGCCGATGATCTGCACCTTCTCGTCGCAGCAGGCGGCGGCGAGCGAGGAAATGTACGTCTGCGCGGTGACCTGGCTCACGCCGTCCGCCTGGGCGACGGCCCGTTCGATGTCGTTGGTGAAGTAGAACGTGCTCGAGCCGCCGCTGGTGAGCAGCGCCTCCGCCTTGGCGCCGGTGTTCTGCGGCACGACCATGAGGTCGGCGCCCATGCGCTCCTGCATGCTGCTGAGGCCCGCCTTGAGGTTCGTGGCGAGCAAAGCCCCGCCGTAGAACGCGACGGTGAGCATGGTGACGACGATGACGAGCGCGGCCGTGCGGAACGGCTTGCGCTTGAGGTTCTCGAACGGCAGGCTGCCGAGGGTGACGTGAGGCATGGCCGGAATCCTCAGCGTCCCGCGTTCTTCGCGCCGGTCAGGTCCAGCCGCACGGCGATCGCCGCGAAGACGACGGCAAGCGCGCCGAGCACGATGAGCGTCGGCAGGGTGACCATGTGGCAGTGCATCATCGCGCCCTTGCACACGCCGATGAGCACGGTCGGCACGGCGACGGCGAGCAGCGCGTTCAGTGCGACGGCGATGTTGAGGCCGGCGCGGACCTTGGGCTCGACGAACAGGCCGATCACGCCGAGCAGCGCGATGACGACGCCGATGCCGAGCGCGGCCTGCGCGGTGTAGTGGCAGGCCATTTTCATGCCGTCCTCGACCTTGCACACGTAGGCGAAGGTCTGCGGGGCGACGGCGATGAGCGCGCCGAGCACGATGGCGGGCAGGGTGACGAACAGTTTGCGGGTCATGTCTTCCTCTCGTAACTTTCTGTTTCCCGTGAACTGTGCAGATTATGCCAGCGGCAAATCAGAAAAACAAGACTTGACTTTTTCCGCTCTTTCCGATACAGCCCTCCCCCACGAAGGCTCCCCTCAAAAAACTCGTCAGAGCTTTTCGATAGCTGAGCCGTCAAGCGGACAGTCCAGCGGACTGTCCGTAGGCGAAGTGAGCGGCTGTGCCGCGAAGGCTCCTATCGAAAAGCTCGTCAGAGCTTTTCGATAGGAGCACGGTTGAGCATGAGCCGCTTGGTGCCCGCCGATCCGAAATCGACGGTGATGACCGACTTGGGCCCCTTGTCGAGCGTGTCGACGATGGTGCCGAGGCCGTACATGTCGTGCGTGATGCGGTCGCCGACGTGGAAATCGGCGATGTTCAGGCCGTTGTCGCGCGGCGTGCCCGCGCTGCCCGCCGCGGACGACGAGCCGGCGGCTTTCGGCGCGACGCGGCGCGTGGTGACGCGGCCGCTGCGCGACGACGATCCCGAGCCGGAACCGTAGCCGTACGAGGAGCCGGACGAGCCGTACGAGCGGGAGCCGTAGCCGGAACGACCGTTCGAGGAGGAGCCCGACCGCGATCCGGTGCCGGAACCGCTGCGGGAGCGTGAACCGGCATTCGCGCCGAATCGCCGCGTCCCCGATCCGTACGACGAACCGTATCCGGAATCGGACGAACCGTAGGAGGAACCGTACGACGACGATCCGTACGTCGAGCCGGTCGATCCGTACGATCCGTACGAGGACGAGGATCCGTACGATCCCCCGCGCGAGCCGGAACCGTACGCCGAACCGCCGTATGTCGTGCCGCCGAAGTCGTCGTCGCCCCATCCGCCGAACTCGTCGTCGTCGAACCCGCCGTTCGACCAGTTCGCACGCATGCGCTCCACGCCGGCCTCGCGGCGCTTCCAATCGATCAGACCGTCGGGAATCTCGTCGAGGAACTGGCTGGGCATCATCTCGTTGGCCTGTCCCCACTGGGCGCGCACGGCCGCGCGCGTCACGTACAGCCGCCGCTTGGCGCGCGTGATGCCCACGTAGGCGAGACGGCGCTCTTCGGACAGTTCGCTCGCGTCCTCCATGGCGCGCGAGTGCGGGAACGTGCCCTGTTCCATGCCGGTCAAAAATACGACCGGGTATTCGAGGCCCTTGGCGGTGTGCAGGGTCATGAGCGTCACTTTGCCGGAGTCCTCGCCTTCTCCCGGCAGCTGGTCGGAGTCCGCGACGAGCGCGGTGGTCTCGAGGAATCCGGCGAGCGTCGCGTCGGGCGTGTTCTGTTCGAATTCGGCGGCCACGGACTGCAGCTGCGACAGGTTTTCCACGCGCGAGGCGTCCTGCGGGTCTTCGGATTTCTTCAGTTCGTCGAGCAGCCCGGACTTGGAGAGCACCTCGGCCACGATGTCGCTCGGACGGTTGGCCGGGTCGGCGGCGAACTTGCGCAGCCCGTCCATGAGGTCGCGGAAGGCGCGCAGCTGGTTGGCGGTGCGCGTGGGCACGCCCTCGATCGAGTCGAGGCGCTCGATGGCCGCGTAGAACGGGATCGCGTTCGTTTCGGCGTATCCGGCGACGATCGCCTCGGCCCGGGCGCCGAGGCCGCGCTTGGGCACATTGAGGATGCGCCGCATGTTCACGTCGTCGGCCGGGTTGACGATGCCCTGCAGATAGGCGATCGCATCCTTGATTTCGCGGCGTTCGTAGAAGCGCGTGCCGCCGACAAGCTGGTACGGCAGCCCGGCGTTGATGAGCGCCTCCTCGAGCGAGCGCGACTGCGCGTTGGCGCGGTACATGATCGCCATGTCGGAGTAGCCGATGTTCTCCTCGCCGTGCAGGCGCGCGATTTCGCCGGCGATCCAAGCGGCTTCCTGTTGCGCGTTGTCGGCCGCGTAGCCGACGATCGGCTCGCCCTTGCCGAGCGCGGTCCACAGCTTCTTCGGCTTGCGTCCCTCGTTGTGGGCGATGACCGCGTTCGCCGCGTCGAGGATGGTCTGAGTGGAACGGTAGTTCTGTTCGAGCATGATGGTCTTCGCATTGGGGAAGTCCTGCTCGAAGTCCTGGATGTTGCGGATGTCGGCGCCGCGGAACGCGTAGATCGACTGGTCGGAGTCGCCGACGACGGTGATCCACGCCTGCCCCTCGCGCCCGGCGTACGGCATGTTCGCCGGTGCCGGCGCGCCCTTGGCCGCGTCCACGCCGGCGAGTTCGCGGATGAGCACGTACTGCGCGTGGTTGGTGTCCTGATACTCGTCGACGAGGATGTAGCGGAACTTGTGGCGGTAGTAGTCGGCGACGGCCGGATCGCGCCGCAGCAGTTCGACGGTGCGTCCGATCAGGTCGTCGAAGTCGACGGCGTTCGCGGCGGCGAGACGATGCTGGTATTCGGCGTAGACAATCGCGTACAGCGCCTCCGCGTTGCCCGGGTTGCCGATTTGGTAGCCGCGCTGGCCGGGACGGTAGTCGGGCGCCTGCTCGCGCAGCTTGTCCTGCCAGCCTTCGAGGTTGTTCTTGTAGTCGGAGATGCGCGAGAGGATCGCGCGCGGCGTGTAGCGCTTGACGTCGATGTTGAGGTCGGCGGCGATGAGCTTGACGAGCCGTTCGCAGTCGGCCGTGTCGTAGATCGAGAAGCCGGAGTCGAGTCCGATGGACTTGCCGTCGCGGCGCAGGATGCGCACGCAGGCCGAGTGGAAGGTCGACACCCACATGCGTTCGGCGACGGGGCCGATGAGGGCGGAAAGACGTTCGCGCATTTCGGCGGCGGCCTTGTTGGTGAACGTGATGGCGAGGATCTGGCTCGGCCACGCGCCGAATTGGCTGAGGATGTAGGCGATGCGCCGCGTGAGCACGCGGGTCTTGCCCGAGCCGGCGCCCGCGCCGATGAGCAGGGCGGGGCCTCGGTATTGGACGGCTTCGGCCTGCTGCGGGTTGAGGTCGCCGACGAGTTCGTTCGCGGTTCTTGCGATGAGGTCCGGATCCTGCTGCACGCTACTCCCCTTGCTTCTTGGCTTCTTGTGTCCGGGCCCGCGCGCTGCGGGCCCGTGTCCGTCTGTCCGCGGGGTTGCCCGCGGCCCTACTTGTCTACCATATGTTGCGGTCAGCGACGCCGTCCGCAGCCGACGGCCGCCGCAGGCCGTGCGATCAGTCGGCGTGGTCGGCGATCCAGCCGACGATCGCGTCCTTGACGATCTGCGCGTACAGTTTCTGGCCTTCCGGCTCCGGGTGGATGCCGTCGCTGGTGAGCATGTCCGTGTGCGCGCCGATCGCGCCGTTCCAGTCGGCGATGGTCGCGCTCGACGGATGCGCGCGCACGTAGTCGGCCGCGGCCTGATTCGCCGTGGGAATCCACGTGCGGTCGCCGTAGCCGTTGACGATGACGAGCACGTGGCCGTCGCCCGCCGCGGCCGCGATGTCCTCGTAGTCCTGCGGGGTGACGGTGCCGTTTGTGTTGAGCGAGACGACGACGTACTTGCGCAGCTGGCCCTGAGCCTTGAGGTTGGCGATGATGCCGGGCGCGTCGCGCACGAAGCGCGAGACCTTCGCGTCGATGACGACGCCTGGCAGCAGGTCGTTGAGCGCCGGGGACGAGCCGACGGTCACCGAATCGCCGACCACGGTGACCTGGTCGCCGGTCAGCGTCTTTTCGGCTTCGGCCTTGGCCTGCTCACGCCGTTTCGCTTCCTCGGCGGCGCGGCGCTTCGCCTCGGCGGCGGCCTTGGCGTCGGACGCGCGCTTGTGCGCCTGCTGGTCGAGCACGCTTTGGTTGGTTTCGAGCATCTGCTGAACGCTGGACTTGGCGGGAGCGTTGCGATAGCCGAACACGCAGCCGACGACGAGCGCGATGACCAGCGGCACGGCGACGACGATGCGGGCCACGGACGGGTCCACGCCGAACAGCTTGCGGCCGTCCCTGTCCGTCTTCTTCGACGGGTCGATGAGCAGGGCGAGCGGACGTTCGACCAGCCACCAAGAGAGCGCGGTCATCGCCCCGGCGCACACGAGCGCCAGCAGGCGGATCAGCCACATGCCGCGGCCGCGCCAACCGGGCAGCAGCGACTGGAACATCAGGAACAGCGGCCAATGCCACAGGTAGATGCCGTACGAGTAGCGTCCCAGCAGCGCCAGCGGCCGCCAGACGAACAGGTCTTCCATCCACGAATCGGAGGTGATGCTGCCTGCCAGCAGCACCACGGACAGCACGGCCGCGGTCAGCAGTCCGCCGCGGAAGGCGGACGCGTCCTGATCGACGCGCATCATCAGCACGATCAGCCACACCATCGCGACGGTGGCCAGCCACGGGGCGACCCGCCTCGCCGCGTCGGACATCGGCCATGCGAAACGCTGGGATTCGATCACGAGCCATGCCAGCGCCAAACCGAACATGATGCCGAAGCAGTGCGTGTCGGTGCCGAAGTACACACGGGTCGGGTCCGCATCGGGCCGGTACAGCACCCACATGAGCAGCGCGGACACCACGGCGATGCCGAGCGGCACGGCGACGCGGAGCCGTTCGGGCACCGTCTTGCGCACCAGCATCACCAGCCACGGCAGCACGATCGTCACCTGCGCGAGCAAGGCCACGAACCACAGGTGGCGCAGCGGCTGGGGCGACGTGGAGGCGAAATAGCTGCCGCCGGTGAAGATCTCGTACCAGTTTGACGTAAAGGTGACGGCCGCGATGCTTTTGCCGGCGATGCCCACCAGCGCGTCGCGGTCGAACAGGTAGTCGAGCGAGACGGTCGCGGCGACCATGAACGCCATGGCCGGCCACAGGCGCACGATGCGGCGCAGGTAGAAGCGCTTCACGTCGACGGCGCCTCGCGCGATGCATTCGCGCAACAAACTCAGGCCCAGCAGGAAGCCGGAGACCGTGAAGAACATGTCCACGCCCACGAATCCGCCGTGCAGCGAAAGGGGCGAAAGGTGATACCAGATGATGCCGATGAGGGCGAGTCCCTTGATGCCGTCCATGCTGCGGTACCGCGCACGGGCCGGGGTCTGCGGCTGCCCCTGCTGCCGCACCGTTTCCTGCTGTTCTGTTTCCATCACCCCGCAATACTACGACACCCCGAGACACATCCCGGCCGGCCTTGCGCGACGGCTCAGCCAACCGGTTCGAGGTCATCTGCACGGCGTAAACTGGCCATTTGTCATTACTGGCCGAACGCAACGCAAAAGGGGTTGTATGAAGGAACTCGAGGAACGCATCCGCAAGGAAGGAACCGTCAAGGAAGGCAACGTGCTCAAGGTCGACGCTTTCCTGAACCACCAGTGCGACGTGGCGCTCTACGACGCGATGGGCGCGGCGTGGGCCGAGCATTTCGCCGGCAAAAACATTACCAAAATCCTCACCATCGAGGCATCCGGTATCGGCATGGCGTGCGTCGCGGCCCGCCATTTCGGCAACGTGCCGGTCGTGTTCGCCAAGAAGGCGCAGTCGATCAACCTCGACGGCGACCAGTACGTGACGACCGTGTACTCGTTCACCAAGCAGCGCGAGTTTCCGGTGATCGTCTCCCGCAAGTACCTCGGCCCCGAGGACCACGTGCTGCTCATCGACGACTTCCTCGCCAACGGCAAGGCGCTGCACGGCCTGATCGACATCTGCAAGCATGCGGGCGCGACCGTCGAGGGCATCGGCATCGCCGTGGAAAAGGGCTTCCAGGGCGGCGGCGACCAGCTGCGCGAGGAGGGCTACGACGTGGATTCGCTCGCGATCGTCGAGTCGATGGATCCGAAAACCGGCGAGATCGAGTTCCGTCACTGATCCCCAAGAGAAGAACAGGAAGAGAGGAACCCATTGTCTAAGAAGCAATCCGAAGCCGTCTCGTTCGAGGCGCTGAGCAGCCTCGACGCGCCCGTTTCGTTCTGGAAGGGCATCCCGTTCGGCCTGCAGCACGTCATGGCCATGTTCGTGGCGAACCTCGCCCCGATCTTCATCGTCGCCTCGGCCGCGAAGATGGACGCCGCCCAGTCCGCGGCGATCATCCAGGCCGGCCTCTTGGTCGCGGGTCTGGGCACCTGCCTGCAGCTGTACGGCGCATGGCTCATCGGTTCGAGGCTTCCGATGGTCACCGGCATCTCGTTCACCTACGTCGCCGCGGCCGTCGCGATCAGCGCCGACAAGGGATACGGTGCGGTCGTCGGCGCGGTGATGGTCGGCGGCCTGCTCGAGCTCGTGCTGGGCCTGACGGCCAAGTACTGGCGCCGGTTCGTGCCGCCGATCGTCTCCGCGATCGTCGTCACGTCGATCGGCTTCTCGCTGCTCAACGTCGGCGCGACCTCGTTCGGCGGCGGTTCGGGCGCCAAGGACTTCGGCAGCTGGCAGAACCTGACGCTCGGCCTGATCTCGCTCGTGGCCTGCCTCGCGTTCCAGCTGCTCATGAAAGGCACCGCCAAGCAGCTGTCCGTGCTGTTCGGCCTCGTCGTGGGCTACGTGGTCGCGATCGCCATGGGCAAGGTCGACTTCTCCGGCTTCCAGAACCTCGCCATCGTCTCCCTGCCGCAGTTCATGCCGTTCAAGCCGACGTTCGACTGGGGTTCGATCATCTCGCTCGGCCTGCTCTACGTCGTTTCCTCGGTCGAGGTGCTCGGCGACACCGCCGCGCTGACCAAGGTCGGCCTGAACCGCCAGCCCACCGAACGCGAAACCGCCGGCGCGATCGCCGGCGACGGCCTGATCTCCTCCGTGTCCGGCCTGTTCGGCTGCCTGCCGCTGACCTCGTTCGCGCAGAACATCGGACTCGTGGCCATGACCAAGGTCGTCAACCGCAAGGTGATCCTCTCCGGCGGTCTGATCCTCGTGCTGGCGAGCTTCGTGCCTGCCATCGCCGAGGTGTTCAACTCGCTGCCGCAGGCCGTGCTCGGCGGCTGCACGATCATGATGTTCGGCAACATCATCCTCTCCGGCTTCCAGATGATCGCCGAAGCGGGCTTCTCGCAGCGCAACATCACCATCGCCGCGCTGAGCCTCACGATCGGCATCGGCTTCACGCAGGTGAGCGACATCTTCAGCCAGTTCCCGGCCCTGTTCCAGCAGATCTTCGCCTCGAACTGCATCGCCGTCGCCTTCGTCGTCGCCGTCATCCTCAACGCCGTCCTGCCGAGCGAGGAGCACTTCCTCGCTGCTCGCAGCGAGGAACAGTAAGCACAGCCTCGCGGCGAAGAGCGCGGAACAGTAAGCACAGCCTCGCGGCGAAGAGCGAAAATAACACACGGTCTCGCTGTTCGCAGCGGGAAATAAACGGATATGATCCGCCGCACATAACCAGTGCTCGGTTGCATTCTCGGCTCCCCTTGTCAGGGGAGCTGTCACGAAGTGACTGAGGGGTAGTCAAACCCATCGCATTGCAACCGACAAGGCACCAGTCATAATCACCATCCCAAGGCTTCCCGTCGATTACGGCGGGAAGCCTTTCCTCTATGTGAATTCTCCATGAACCGGCGGTATGGCGGCCCGCGCTGCGGCACAATGGTGTCAAGGAGGCAGGCCCATGACCGACGACTACACCGCGAAGATGACCGAGCTGATCGAACTGATGCGTCTGATCGGCAACGACACGCAGCAGTGCGAGGTCAAGGAGTGCAAGCGGCGCATCTCGTCGACCATCACCGACACGCTGTCCGCGTTCTCGAACGGTTCGGGCGGCTGGATCATTCTCGGATTGTCGGAAAAGGCCGGGTTCACGCCGGTCGAGGGATTCAACGCGCGGGCCATGCAGGAGTCGCTCAGCCAGGCGTGCGAGAAGATGACGCCGCCGGTCAGGCCCACGATCGTGACCTGCCCGTTCGAGGGATCGAACCTCGTGTTCGCGCGCGTGGACGAAATGCTGCCGCGCGACAAGCCGTGCTATCTGACCGAGCAGGGGCCGTACGGCGGCTCGTACATCCGCACCGGCGACGGCGACCGGCACATGAACCCGTACGAGGTGGACCGTCTCATCGAGGAGCATCTGCAGCCCACCTACGATCTGGACATCGTGCCGAACGCCGCTCTCGACGACTTGGATCCCGTGCTCGTGTCCGGTCTGCTGGAACGGGTGCGCGAGCAGCATCCGCACGTGTTCGCCGGGCGCAGCGACGTCGACACGCTGCTGGACCTGCAGGTGCTGCGCCACGACGATTCGGACGAAGCGCACGTCGGCGGGGTCCTGCGCCCGACGCTCGCCGGATTGCTGGCGTTGGGACGCTACCCGCAGAAATACTATCCGCGGCTGGGCGTCACGATCGCCGTGTTCCCCGGCACCAGTCTCAACGACGTGTTCCGCGGCGACGAGCGGCTGGTCGCGTCCAAGTCGATCGTCGGGCCGATTCCGGTGATGATCGACGACACGGTCGAATCGCTGATGCACTGGATCGGCGCCAAGAAACCGGACTATCCGCCCGTCGTGCTGCGCGAGGCGATCGCGAACGCGCTCACGCACCGCGACTACTCCCCCGACGCGCGCGGCACGCAGGTGCACGTCAACGTGTTCACCGACCGCATCGAAATCGCCAATCCGGGCGGCCTGTACGGCACGGTCACGCACGACGTGCTCACCGATCCCCATCCGGTGTCGGGCACGCCGTTCCAGTCGACCCGCAACCAGTTCCTGTTCACGCTGCTCGAATCGACCCCGTATCCGGGCGGCGGCTACGTGAACCCGGAGGGCGGCGACGGCTACCAGCGCATCGCCGCCGCCCTGCGCGAGGCCGGCATCGAGCCGGCGACCACGGTGAACACGATCAACACGTTCACCATGACGATCACCAAGCAGCGCACCGCGCGGCTCGGCTCGCCCGGCGACGTGTCCAAGGCGATCACCACCGTGCTGGAACGCCATTCGGCGATGAGCGCCAAGGAAATCATGCGCGAATTGCAGCTCACGCCGCTCGCCGCCACCGCCGGCCTGCGCGAACTGCTGCGCGAAGGCCGGGTCACCCCGGTGCGATTCCAGGATGATCCGGCCCAACGGTACCGTCTGAACATCAGCCGGTCCTCGTGACGTGCGTCTCGCGCATCACGCTTCGGCAAGCTGGGTGAGCGCCGGCGCCGTGTCCACGGGCCGTGCCCTGCGGACGCGTCCCACCGCCAGCCCGATGCACACGAACGTCACCGTGTAGAGCGCGACGATGCCGATCCCGCCCAGCCAACCGGATGCGTTCAGGCCGTCCGCGCCGACGCCGAGCGCCATGTCGATCGACGAGGTGTACCACCAGCCGGGCGTCAGCTTGACGAACGCGACGACCGCGTCGGGCATCATGCTGATCGGGAACGAGAGTCCCGACGTGAACATGAGGAGCAGGCCGAACACGTTGGCGAACGCGTTGGCGGCCATGTCGGAGGCGCCGAATTCGCCGAGCATGAACCCACAAGCAACGCACATGAGGCTGAACATGCAGGCCGATGCGAACGTCATCGCCACGCCGGCGGCCGGCAGCGAAGCGACATTGGCGCCGGCCGCGACCGTCAGCCCGAGCGCCGCCGTCAGATAGGCCGCGCAGATCAGCAGCGCGAACGCGCACAGCACGCCCATGCGCTTCAGCCCGATCGACGCGGCGACCGGAGACGCCGCAAGCCTGCGCCGCAGTTCGCCGGAGCCGAACACGTGCGCCACCAGGCTCACGCACACGCTCAGCGTGAGGAACAGCGGATACAGCGCGGTCTTCATCGTGTCGCCGAACCCGGACGCGACGGGATTCGCCGCGCCGGCATTCCGGTCGTCGCGCGACGCGGACCGTTCCACCGCGATCGGACGGTTGGCGTTCGCGTCGTGCGCCGTTTTCGCGGCGGTGACGGCGGCTTGGCGCACGTCGTCCGCCGTCAGGCCGGACAGCGAGCCTTCCGGCAGCGAATCGAGGTCGAACGAAAGCGAACCGTCCATGAACCGGGACCAGTCGCCGTCCGCCCCCGCGGTCTGCCGGCCGGACGATTGCCCGGCCGACCGCGAGGCCGAGCCTGTATCGGCTCCCCCGCCTGCGGCGTAGTTCGCCGCCATGCGTTCGACCCATGCCTTGAGTTCCGTCTGATCGACCTGCGCATGTTCTCCGATCAGCGCGATCCTCATGAGCGAGAGGAACCCGTTCACGGTCATGTTGCCGATCGTGCCGGCGCCCGACGTGTAGCTCGTGACCGTCTCGACCTTCGGCATGTCGCCGCCGGATCGCGCGGATTCGAGGAACCGCTGAGCATAGCCGTCCGGAATGATGACGATCAGGTCGGTCCAGTTCGAGGCGACGGCCTGCTGCAGCGACTCCGGGTCGTCGTCCAACTCGACCAAGGTGGCCGACGCGGTCAGATAATCTCGCAGGGATTCGGCGATGCCGTCACGGTTCGCGTCCCGGTCGACGACGGCGACGCTGACCTTGCCCGGCTCGTACGTGTCGGCGACGGGCCGGTTGGCGGCGGTGATCTGCGACCAGCTGAGCGCGAACATCATGACGCCCATGAGCACGAGATAGATGATGATGTACGTGCGGTGCGCGAGCAGGACGCGCACGGTGGCCTTACAGGTGTTCATAGCGTTGCCTCCTGAGCATGATCACGCCGGCCGCAAGGAACACCGCGCTCATCGCGAGCAGGACGGCGCAGGTGCGGGCGAACGGCTGATAGCTGTCGTAGTACATGAGCGAATAGAACAGGTTGGTGACCTGCTGGGTGGGGTTGATGTCGGCGAGCAGCGGGGCCCTGCGCGAGATCAGGTCGCTCAGTTCCATGGCGAATCCGCCGTACAGGCCGCTGAACAGCGACAGTCCGCAGGAGATCGCGGTGGACAGCCCCTGTTTGACGCCCGCGGTGAGCTTGGGTATCGCGCCGATCATCGTGCCGAGCGAGCAGGTCATGAACGATGCGACGATCACGGCGAGCACGGCCAGCGGCTCGCGCCCGCCGACCTCGATGCCGCAGACGTAGCGGATGTAGGCGAGCGCGACGAGCAGGCACACGCAGGAGCACAGCCAGCCTGCGAGGAATCCGGCGACGAGCTGCCTGGCCCGTCCGAGCGGCGCGACCGTGCGGCGTATGCCGAGCGCGGAGAGGTTCGCCTGGGCCGTGGTGACCGTGTAGATCATGGTCGACATGGCCATCAGGCAGGCCATGCCCATGAGCGCGTAGTAGTATCTGGCCATCGCGGCGGGTTTGAAGTTGGTGAGCGTGACCTCTGTGGTGCCGTTCATGGCCGAGCCGATGCCATGCCAGAAGTCGCGGGTGATCGCGGCGGCCGGATTGTCCTTGAGCGCGGCCCGCACGGTTGCGCCGGTGCGGTTGTACTGGTCGAGCACGTTGTCGAGCGCGGCGAGGGAGACGTCGAGTCCGACCGCGCCCGTGCTGTTGTTGGCGTTGGCGACGGTGTCGGAGCTGAGCGTGAGCGCGAGCCGCCCGTCGTGGTCGGCGGCGATGATGCCGCCCGTTGTCCCGCTGTCCAGCAGCTCGCGGGCTTTCGTCGCGGAGGCGACCGTGGTGGCGTCCAGCAGTCGCACGTCGACGCTGATGTCGCCGATGAGCGTGTCCGCTCCGTCCGTCGTCGTGCCCGCGCCGTTGGCCGTGCCGGTCTTGCCGTTGTCGGTTTGCTTGCCGGACAGTGCCGTGATGAGCGTGTCCGCGCCGACCGCGTTCGTCCAGTTCGCGTCCTCGACGACGGCGACCGGCACCGGCGTGATGCTCATGGCCTTGTCCAGTCCGCCGAACACGACGTTGAACATGGTCGACAGCGCGATCGGGAACACGATGAGCCAGAACAGCGCGCTCGTGTTGCGCAGGTTCGATTTCAGGGAGACGATGAAGGTGCTCCGCATGGCGTTCTCCTTTCCTTGCCGGGTGGATGAGCGGGTCGCGCCCGTCAGTCCCGCAGCGCCTTGCCGGTCAGTTCGAGGAACACGTCGTTGAGGCTCGGCGGACGGCTGGTCAGGTGTCCGATGTTCGCGCCCGCGCCGCGCAGCACGCCGATCAAATCGACGAGGTTGTGGTCGCCGCGCCGGCATCGCACGGCCAGTTCGCGCCCGTCGTACGTCGCTTCGATCACGAATGCGAGATTGCGCACGGCGGCGAGCGCGTCGTCGGTCAGGTCGAACGTTTCGATGGTGATCCGCTCCCCCGTGTCGATCATGGCCTTGAGCTCGTCGGCCGTGCCGAGCGCGAGGTGGCGGCCGTGGTCCATGATGAGGATGCGGTCGCAGATCTGTTCGACTTCTTCCATGTAGTGGCTCGTGTAGATCACGGTCGCGCCGGCCTGGTTGAGCTTCTGGATGCCTTCGAGGATGGCGTTGCGGCTTTGCGGGTCGACGGCCACGGTCGGCTCGTCGAAGAAGATCAGGTCGGGCCGGTGCGCGATGCCGCAGGCGATGTTGAGGCGGCGCAGCAGGCCGCCAGAGAGCTTGCCGGGACGGAACCTGCGGAAGTCCTGCAGCCCGGCGAAGTCGATCGCCTCTTCGACGAGCGGCGCGCGGTCGGCTTTTTTGGGCACGTACAGCGAGCAGAAGTAGTCGATGTTCTCGGTGACGGTCAGCTCGTTGAACACGGCGACGTTTTGCGGCACGATGCCGATGCGGCGTTTGAGCGCGTATGAGGTCGGTGTCATCGGTTGGCCGAACACGCGGATGGTGCCGGCATCGTAGGTGAGCAACGCGAGGATGCAGTTGATGGCGGTGGTCTTGCCGGAGCCGTTGGGGCCGAGCAGGCCGAAGATCTCGCCCTGTCGCACGTCGAGGTCGAAGTAGTCGAGCGCGACCATGTCGCCGTATCGTTTGACCAGCTGGCTGACGTGGACGGCCGGCGTCGCATTGTTGTCGGTCATGTCCGCTCCTTTCCTTGGGGTGTCTTCATCATCGCGCGTCGGGGCATGGCCGCGCCACAGCCATCCGTCACGACTTGGCCGGATGCCCGTGACATTTGTCATGGATTTGCCGTGGTCCTGGTTCCCGGGATTGTCGGCGAAATTTCCCGGGAACCGGCGCATGTTCGGTTGTTCTCGCAATCGTTGGAATGCCGCCGCTCGCAGTGTGCGCCATGTTCGGATATGTTCGTTTGCCGGTTCCCGGGATCGCGCCGTCGCATCCCGGGAACCGGCTACGATGAGCCGCATGCTCATCTTGCTGGAGAAAGCCCTGCTTCTGGCCTGCGGAACGGCCGTGGCGGCATTGTCCGGCTTTGGTTCCCTGTCGCTGATCGGTCTGCTGGCCGCGGTCTCGTCGTCCTGTCTGGCCGAATGGCTGATGTCGCGGCGCACTCCCCCGGTTTTGGCCGCCGCGGCGCCCTGCCTGTTCATGGCGTCGGCCTTGCTGTTGCCGCCATGGTGCGCATTCCTGCCGGCCGTGGCCTATGATGCGCCGCGCCTGCCGGCGCTGATGCGCGACGCGCGTGCCGACCGGCTGGCCCGTTGCCTGCCGCTCGCGCCGATCGTCGTCGCGGTCGTGCGGGCGTCGGCCGCAACCGACCGCACGGTCATGATGCTCACCGGACTGCTCGCCGTCATCGGCATGACGCTCGGCCGGTCACGCGAGACCGTCACCGGATTGCGCCGATCGCTGCGGCATACGCAGGATCTGGCCCGTGACAGCGGCCGCGTCAACCGGCGTCGACTGGCCGACGTCGCCGAGGAACGCGCCCAGTCGATACATGCGGCCACGCTCAACGAGCGCACGCGCATCGCCCGCGAGATCCACGACAATGTCGGGCATCTGCTCACGCGCGCGATCATGCAGTCGCAGGCGGGCAAGGCCGTGGCTGACGCGACGGGCGACACGGTCGCCGCGCAGGGCTTCGACGCGTTGAACGGCACGCTGAACGAGGCGATGACGATGGTGCGCCGCTCCGTGCACGATCTCGAGGACGACGGCACGGATTTCGCCGCGCAGATCGCGGATGCGGCGCACACGTTCGGCGAGGCGTCGCCCGATTTCGCCGTGTCCCTGTCCAACGAGATCATGGGCGCGCCGGCGCCGGTCACCCGCTGCTTCGCCGCCGTGATCCGCGAATCGCTGTCGAACGTGGCCCGGCACAGCGACGCGCGTTCGGCAAGCGTGACGCTGCGCGACTTTCCGGCGATCTGGCAGCTGGTCGTGCAGGATCCGGGACCGGCCAGACCGGCGGCCAACGAATCTCACGCCACAGGCCCCGACGGCGACGCCGAATCGTTGCGCGGCATGGGATTGGCCGACATCGAGCGTCGCGTGCGCGCGCTCGGCGGCACGTCGTCGTGCGGCCCGTACGGCGGCGGTTGGCGCGTGTTCGTCACGATTCCCAAGCGGCAGTGGACCTACCATGATCATGACGGACAGCCATGATCGGCGGCGCTCCGGCGTCGCCGGCTGGCGATTGGGCATCTTGGACGGGGAGCGGCGATGAGAACGGCGATTGCGGACGACGATCCGATCGTGTGCCAGTCGTTGGCGACGATTCTGTCGGCGACGGGCACGGCGGACGTGCTGTGGACGGCGAACGACGGGAACGCGGCGGTGACGGAGTATTTCCGCTCGCCGTCAAGCCGGCCGGACGTGCTGCTCATCGACGTGCAGATGCCCGGCAAGGACGGTCTGACGGCGGCCCGCGAGATCCTCGCCAAAGATCCGGGCGCGAAGATCCTGTTTCTGACCACGTTCGCGGACAGGTCGTACATCACGCAGGCGGTGTCGCTCGGCGCGCGCGGCTATCTCATCAAACAGGACGTCGCGTCGGTCGGACCGGCGTTGCAGGCGGTCATGGCCGGTCAGATCGTGCTCGGAGCGGAAGTGCTCGGCAAGCTGTCGGGCGACGGACCTTCGCACGACGCAGCCGATGCGGTCGATTTATCCAACTCGTCATCCGGCATCGCATCTGCAGTCGGCCGCCGGCAGGATCACGCCGCCGACCGGGCCGCGCTCGAAGCGCTGCCGGAACGCGACCGCGACATCGCCGCGCTGGTCGCCGAAGGCCTCGACAACCGCGACATCGCCGCCAAACTGTTCCTGAGTGAAGGCACGGTGCGCAACCGCATCAGCGGCATCCTCGACAAAATGGGACTGACGAACCGCACGCAGCTCGCGATTCTGTGGATACGCGAACACCGGTAAGACGGAGCGTGGGGATCGTGGCGCTCGCTGGGCTGCCGATCGGGGAGCGGGCGCGGCCCGCAGCGCGCCTCATCGCCGGTTCCGCGTCGAATACGACAGACGCGTCCGCCGCGCTTACGACCCTCTCCGGCATCGACTGTCTGCGCATCAATCGTGATGCGCGAGGCTCCCTCACATGAACAGGAACCAGGAGGCGACGTCCCACCAGATGCGCACGGGCATGTTCATGCCGTGCGCGAACTGCTTGAAGAACAGGAACAGCAACGCGGCGACGACCCCCGCCGTGAACCAGCCGAACACGAGCCGCCGCAACGCTGCGCGGGCGTCGAACGGGAGCGTCTTTCCGACCGGGTCCCCGTCCTTCTTCCTGGCCGGAACGGGATCCGACTCCGACGCGACCGCGGCGTCGGCCTCCCCCGCATCCGCAACGCCGCCGTCAGCGCTGCCCGCGCCGAGCGTACCGAGCCCCGTGTCGAGCGCATACAGCACCGCGGCCACGGCGATCATGATCATCCACGCGAAGTCGATCTCGTAACGATAGTCGACGCCGGTGATGCGCACGTCGACGAGGAAGGCGAGCCCCGCGCACGCGAGCGCCCCGGCGACAAGCCCCGTGGCCCGCACGCGGGCCATGAGCGGCCGCCATATGGCAATCGTGAACAGGACGAACGCGAACGGCGCGTCGGTCATGAACCATCCGCCGAAATGCGGGTGTTCGGATCGCCATGTGGTCAGTGGTATCCCGTCCCATCCGACGAACGGGAAGTGGGCGGTCAGGTTCGGCGGTTGGAGGAGATAGTGGAAGAAGAACGCCGGGTATTGGGTCAGCGGCGCGTGGAAATGCGTCATGTCGTAGCCGGTGAGGTTGTAGGTGGCGCCGAAGTCCGTGGGCGAGCCGAATCGGGCCATGTTGTACGCAAACTGGGGCAGGAACACGACCGCGTACGGGATGAGCGCGCACGCCCAGACGACCGCCTCGTGCAGGAGCCCGCGGCGGTCGTGCAATCCTGCCCGCCGCAGACGGCGGATCTCGTCGGTGAACAGGGGTATGGCGATCAGGGAGGCGACGACCACATGCGGCCGGCTTGCGATCGTCAACGCCATGAGCAGCGAGCCGAAGGCGAGGAACCGCCTGTCGAGGGCGCCAGAATCGAGACCGTGCAGTTTTGCCTGGATCCATGCGGCGAGGCCGCCGGCCGCGCACGCGACCGCCAGCTCCTGCGGGATCTGGTAGAACAGGCCGAGTTGGATGAGCATGGCGATGCCGTTGCCGAGCATGAACGCGATCATGGCGAGCATGGTCGCGCCGAGCGAAACGGGGCGGCGACGGCCGATCAGCCGGGCGATCTGGACGGCGAGCAGGGAGCATGCGGCGCCGGCCAGCAGGGCGACGACGGCGATGCCTGCGTTGGTGGGCAACGGCATGCCGGTCACGGCCTTGAACGGGGCGAACAGGAGAAGCGCCGGCAGCACCCCGAAATAGCTGTAGTAGCGCCCGTCATGGAAGGCGACGTCGAAGTAGATGAGCACGTCGGGGTGGTTCAGGGCAAGCCGGGTGCGCGAGCGCGTGTCGTACGGGTTGGTCATGGCCGCGAACGCGTCGTTGACCGGATAGTCGAGCCATGCACGGCCGTGGAGGATCGCGTCGGCGAGCCGCTGGTACTGGTCGGTGGCCTGCCATGTGGCGTAGAAGTCCCAGTAGACCGGTTCGGGACTGTCCTGCGGGGCGGCCATGGCGAACAGGCCGAGCGGCACGAGGCATGCGAACGCGGCGCACAGGGCGAGCGGGACAAGGCAGGCTCGGGTTCGCGCCAACCGCATCCGGTAGAGGGGCGACGAGGGCCTGAACAGGATGACGAGCAGGGCGGCGACGGCTTCGAGCGCGAGCCTCAAGGGGCTGAACCGCATCGGCACATGGGGATTCACGGTCACCGTGTTGTACGGGATGACCGAGCCCTTGCTCATCCGGTAGCGGATGCGCACGCGGGTGGCGCGGCCGCCGACCCGGGAGTATCGGGAGTCTTCGGAGGAGGGCGAGTAGCCGACGTCGGCGTTGGCGTCGTACCAGCCGCCGTCGGTGTTCTTCGCGGTGGAGATCCGCCAGCGCACGGCGTCGTCCTGACGCGGGCGTTCGGCGTTCGAATGGCCCATGTACAGGTATTCGATCGGCTGGCCGGCGGACAGATCTCGCCACGCGTTGTCGGGGTCGGTGACGACGGCGACGCCGTCCGATCCGACGGCGAGACCCGAACCGACGCCGTCGTCGCGGGCCTGTTCGGGATGGGAGCCGACCGTCTGCCAGAACGGCAGGTTGAAGACGAACAGTTCGAGGAGAACGATCGCAAGAACGGCGATGAGGACCGGCATGACGCTCGTTTTCGTCATCCGGGGCATCCGGGTCATCCGGGTCATCCGGATTCCCCGAATCACCTGACGCTCCCCTCCATGCCGGCGGCGGCCGAGGCCGTCCGCGCGCCGCCTCCCGCGGGTCCGCCGGCCGCGCCGCCGCGGCCCAACCCCGCGGCGAACGCCTTGACCCACGCCGCGGAGAGCACGCCCGTCACGGCGAGCACCGCCAGATAGGCCGCGTACGCGAACGCGTAGATGAGCACGAGCACGATGAAGCTGCGGACGGGAAGCACCGAGCCGAGCGCCGCCATCACGGCCCACAGGACGACGTTGACGCCGACGACGGTCCATGCGGCGCTCGACATGACGTCGCCGAACCGACGGCGCACCTCACGGTAGGAGACGAGCATCGTCAGGAACGTCGCGCCCATGCTCGTGGCGGCCACGGCGGTGATGCCCCCGAGACGGGCGGCGGCGACGAACGCGACGACCACGACCGGCAGGGACACGGCGGAAAGGATGTCGGAGAAGCGCGTGTCCCGCTCGGCGTTCAGCACCATGTTGAGCACGACCGTGGCGCCCATGAAGAAGCTCGAGAGCGCAAGGCACGACAGGGCCGGCGCGGCCACGGAGAATGGTCGCGAGTAGAAGGACGACAGGAGGTTCGGGCTCGTGGCCGAAATGGAGACGGCCATCGGCAGGATGAACACGATGGCCAGCAGCACGAGGTCGCGGGCCTTGGCGAGCGCCTCGCCACGCAGCCCCTCGCCGATGAGGCCGGAGACGACGGGCAGGATGATCACGGCGAACGCCTGCAGGAGGTAGTACGTGGTCTTGCCGAAGTTCATCGCTCCCGTGTAGAACCCGGACATCGCGTCGGGCAGGTTGGCCTTGACGACGAGCGTGTCGGCGCTCAGGACAAGCGAGGCCATGATGAAGAACAGGGAGAACGAGATCGTGCCGTGCGCGGCCTCGCGCCAGCCGATGCGGGATCGAGGCTCGGCGGAGGCCCCGCCGCGCCGGCGCATGCCGGTCAGATGCGGCACGAGCGTCGCCGCGCCGATGAGGATGACGAGCACCATCGCCGCGCAGTAGCCGACCTCCACGCCCATGACCGGCCGGTCGGGGAACACGATCATGATCAGCGGGATCGTGCCGAGCTTGACGAGCGGGTACAGCGTGGACAGGAGCGCGCTGTGACCGAAGCGTTTCAGCCCGTCGTTGACGCCGAGCATCACGACGTACAGGCCGTTGGCGGGTACGAGAAACGCGGCCAGACGCATGTACAGGTCGAGCGACCGGTCGTTCAGCACCCGGCCGAACACGGGGGCTCCGAACACGTCGACGGCCACGAACACGGCGACGATGGCCGTCTGCACGACGAGGGTCTTGACGACCACGTCGCGCGGGTCGTACCGTCCGGACGACAGGGTGCGCGACAGGGACTGCCGCGCACCGTTGGACACGAACAGGTATTCGATGTCGAGCACGGTGATGACGGTGCCCACCACGCCGTAGGCGGCCGGCGAGGCGAATCCGCCGAGAAAGTAGTGGATCGCGTATCCGCTGACGAAGAACGCGAGATTGCTGATGAGGTTCAGGATAAGTCCGCGGTTCATCGGCCGTTTCCTTTCATCGGGCAATTGCTTTCCGGCCGTTCCGACGCGCACAGGGCGAGCATGAACGGGACGACGACGAGCGCCCACAGCATGTATCTGCTGGCTGTGGGCTTGAGCGGGACGGAGATCGCGTTGGCCAGCAGCGACAGCAGCGACCAGACGAGCGGCGCCGCATACGCGGCCGGCAGCGCGGTGCGGGCAAGCACGCGACCGTATGGGGGCCGCAGCAGGCGGAAGAGGAGGAACGCCGGCAGGAGGAACGTCCACAGTGCCGTCAGCGTGAGCGCCAGGAGCACGGGCGTCGACTGCCAGAACCCCCACAGGGCGTAGACGCGCGATTGTCCATCGCGGGTCGCGTGGTTCGGGCGGTTCGCAAGGTGCCGGGGCATGCGTGCGAACGAGGGGCTGACCGCATCGGCGATCTGGAACCGGATACGGTTGGCCGTCGCCTGTTCTGCGATCCCGCGCAGTTCATCGAGCCCGATCCCCCGGTCGGTGATGTCCGTCGGCGTACGCCGCAACGAGAACCAGCCCGATTCGAGGGCGGCGAACGCATTCGCATACGAGTCCGGATGGCGCAGGCCCATCGCAGCCCACGCCCGGAGATACTCCCCCACGCCCGAGGGATCGCGCAGCGAATACTGGATGACCAGGTCGGCCAGATACGGGTTGTAGCGGGAGACCATGTCCTCGAACGGCACATGGTTGACGCGGTCGATGGCGGCCCGCTCCGCGTCGGTCACGTCGTCCGGATGGTCGAGCGCATATCGCGCGGTCATCTGCATCGGCACGACCAGCAGCTGGTTCTGATCCTCGTGCGCCACGTCAAGGATGGAACGGACGGCGGCCGGGAAGACGACCGTCGCGATGAGCGCCGTGACGGCGGCGACGGCAAGCGCGCGCAGCCGACCCGCCCGACCGGCCCGCGTCAACGGCAGGCAGCACAGGGAAAGGATCGTCACGTACAGTCCGGTCATCGTCGTCAGGGCGGCCAGCACGGACAAGGCCACGAACCCGGCGGCGAAACGGGGCGAACGCAGCGCCTCGAGACGAGTGCGGGCGGTCTCGGCGAACATCACCAGCCACGGGACGAGGAACAGGAGATGCAGCGAATCCTTGACGATCGACATCATGAAGATCGCAAGGGCGGGAAACAGCGAGAAGAAGGCGAACAGGGCGACGGCGGCCTTGCGCGCGGCCCCTTCCCGCCCGACATGCGCGACATATAGGCACACGCCGGTCAGCTCCACGCACATGACGACGCACTGGACGACGGCGTAGACGGCCAATGCGCGCTGATAGTCGCCGGCGAGCGCGTCGCCGAGACGTGCGAGCGAGCCGAACACGATCGTGTCGAGCAGCGGATGATGGGAGGAGATCGAGCCGGCGGGCTGCCCGTACGCTTCGATGCCGTACCATTGGGCGATCTGGTCGCCGGTGTCGTACCAGATGGTTCCGGGGTACATCATGACGATGACCGGCGTCCAGCATGCGATCATGGCCGCGGATGGTATGAGAATACGCCCGGCGAACGGCAGGGACCGGTAGCGTTCCAATACGGGAAGGGCGCCGGCTCGTCGCGTTTCCCCCGGAATCTTCATAAGACGCTCGCCGACAAGGAACGCGACGAGGAGGAACAGGCCGATGCCGAGCGCACGGGCGGCGAAACGAATGCCGAACGGCCCGAGCGTCGCGACGGTCGCGGCGTCGTCCGCCCCCGCGACGACCACGCCGCATGCGAGGCACAGCGCCGTCTGGGCCGCCGATGGCGGTTCGAACCTGCCCAACTCCATGCTTACGACGATAGGGGACGTCTCCGCTCAGCCGAAGGCAATTGGCCTACTGTTCATCGAGTGGTGTCGGTCCGGTAACGCCGGGGCGGCGGCCCGCTTCCCCGTCAGCTGTTTTTCATCACGATGCTGTCGACGGTGTCGGCGACGTGCTCGCAGTCGTCGGCGCACTGTTCGAGGTGACGGTACACGTCGTGCCATGCGAGCACCTGCATCGGATCGTCGCATGTGGTGTGCAGCGTGCGCATCGCCTCGATGAACACGTGGTCGGCGTCGGTTTCGATGGTGTTGATGTCGAACACCAGTTCGCGCAGCGTCTTGGAGCGCTTGAACTGCGGCAGTTCGGCGACGAGCGCCGCGATCCTCTCGCAGGCGCGCACGACCATGTCGGCCATTTCGAGCGCGTCGTCGCGCATCACGGTCACGTTGTCGTAGTACATGCGGTCGAGCACGCCTTCGATGCTGTCGGTGACGTTGTCGAGAATGTGGCTGAGCTCGGCGATGTCCTCGCGGTCGAACGGGGTAATGAACGCGGTCACCAGTTCGTCCAGCATCCGGTGTCGCACCTCGTCGGCGGCCTGTTCGATGCGGTGCATGTCGTCCATCCGCGCGCGCAGCTGCGCCGGATCGAACGTGTGCATGACGTCGCTCAGCAGGTGCGCGGCCTGACAGGCGCAGTCGGCGCTCTGCCTGAATCCGTCGAAATAGAACGAGTCGTTTTTCCGTGCCATTGCTGGTTCCTCCTGAACTTACTCGGATGCGGCGGTTTAGAACACGAACATGAACAGTTTGGCCATGATAAAGCTGATGACGCCGCAGCCGGGGAACGTGAACACCCAGGTGAGCATCATGTCGCGCACCACGCCGAAGTTGATGGCCGAGAGGCGCCGGACCGCGCCGACGCCCATGATGGCGCTGGTCTTGGTGTGCGTGGTGGAGACGGGGATGCCGAGCACGGTCATGAGCAGCAGGCACAGCGCGCTTGACAGGTCGGCCGAGAAGCCTTGGTACTTTTCGAGGCGGACCATGTCCTGTCCGACGGATTTGATGATCTTCTCGCCGCCGACGGACGTGCCGACGCCCATGATGGTGCTGCACAGGATCATGAGCCACACGGGGATCACCACGCCGGCGACGCTCGGCTGCCCGTTGCAGAACGCCATGCCGAGGAAGAGCACGCCGATGAATTTCTGGCCGTCCTGCGCGCCGTGCATGAAGCTCATGGCGGCCGCGCCGACGATCTGTGCGTAGGTGAAGAACCCGTTGGTGCGGCGGCGATCAAGGCCTGCACAGATGAGCGTGACGGCCTTGCATACGATCCAGCCCATGACGAAGCCGATGATGAGGCTGGCCACGAGGCCGTAGAGCACCTTGACCCACTCGCCCATGTTGATGCCGCCCATGCCGCCCTGAATGGCGATGGCCGCGCCGGACAGGCCGGCAATGAGGCTGTGGCTTTCCGACGTGGGGATGCCGAGCATGGATGCGCCGACACTGTAGATGACGATGGAGAACAACGCCGCGCACAGTGCGATGAGCGCCGCATGCGTGTCGCCTCCGAAGTCGACCATGGTGGAGATGGTGGAGGCGACCGACGCGTTGATCTGCGTCATGAGAAAGACGCCGAGGAAGTTGAGCACCGCGGCCATGATGACGGCCGACCGCACGCGCATGCACCGCGTCGTCACACAGGTGGCGATGGCGTTGGGTGCGTCGGTCCATCCGTTGACGAAGATGACGCCGAGCGTCAGCAACGTTGTAACGAACAGTGCGGGGTTGGAAAGTACCTGTTGGATGAAATAGGACAGGGACACATCCACGGGGGATCAGTTCCTTCTTCTTCGAGGGCAGACTACAAACATTCCGATTGTATACGATACGTAGCTACGTAGTCACGTTATTCGTGTCGCGTGAGTTCCGTGCGCGTTCCTTGTGCGGTCGTCGCATGTATTCTCGCGACGCGGAGCGTGACCGGGATCAGACCGATTGATACGGGCGGGTTTCGAAACTGTTGGGAAATAAGGGTTTTGCAACATCAACGGTTTGTCGCACGCGATCCCGGTCACGCGCCGCGTCATTGTGATCTCATGTATCTCGATAAAAAAATGCTCCCCGAGGATTCCTC
This sequence comes from Bifidobacterium miconis, assembly GCF_019331735.1. Classification (GTDB taxonomy): domain Bacteria; phylum Actinomycetota; class Actinomycetes; order Actinomycetales; family Bifidobacteriaceae; genus Bifidobacterium; species Bifidobacterium miconis. Next base: position 74,456 of record NZ_JAHBBH010000001.1, on the reverse strand, counting down.
GGGGAGCATTTTTGCCGTTATGACCTAGCGATCAGGCTAATGTCACTCGTTGTCGCCGGCGGTGGCGGCGGTGGCGGTGACGGCACCCTGAACGTCGGTCTTCACGCCGGAGTACACCCAGTCGGTGTAATCCGGGTGATCGTAGCCGTTGTCGACCGCGAACTGGAAGGCTTCCTGACGGAAGGCCTCGAGCTCGTTGATCTTGTCGGCGAACTTCTCGGCGTCAACCATGCGCAGGGCCTCGGCGGTCAGCTCATAGCGGTCGATGTTGTTCACGCGGACCATGTCGTACGGGGTGGTGGTGGAGCCCTGCTCCTCGTAGCCGTGGACGTTGAAGTTGTCGTGGTTCGGGCGATCGTAGATCAGGCCACGCACGTCGCGGGCGTAGGAGTGGTACGCGAAGAGGACCGGCTTGTCGGCGGTGAAGATCTCGGCGAACTCCTCGTCGGACAGGGCCTCGTCGTTCTCCTTGGCGGACTGCAGAGCGAGCAGATCCACGACGTTGACGACCTTGAACTTGATGCCCAGGGCGGCCAGCTTGTCGGCGGCGGCCATGAGCTCCTGCTGCGGGACGTCACCGGCGGCGGCCAGCACGATGTCGGCCTCGTCGTTGGACTCGACGTTGGAAGCCCACTTCCACTCGGCGGCACCCTTCTCGAGCTCGGCACGGGCCTCGTCGAGGGTCAGCCAGGTGGCGGCCGGCTGCTTGCCGGCGATGATCGCGTTGATCTTGTTGGTGGACTTGTAGCACTTCTCGGCGACGGCCAGCAGCATGTTGGAATCAACCGGGAAGTAGATGCCAATGACGTGGTCGTTGTTGAAGCACTTGTTCAGCAGGACGGAGGTCACGCCCGGATCCTGGTGCGAGAAGCCGTTGTGATCCTGACGCCACACGTGCGAGGAGACCAGGAGGTTCATCGAGGAGATCGGCTTGCGCCACGGGATCTCACGGACGGTGGCCTCCAGCCACTTCGCGTGCTGGTTGAGCATGGAGTCGATCACGTGCACGAAGGACTCGTAGGAGCTCCAGATGCCGTGACGGCCGGTGAGCAGGTAGGCCTCGAGGAAGCCTTCCATCTGGTGCTCGGAGAGCTGCTCGGTGACCTGACCGGTGACGGCCATGTGCTCATCGACCTGCTCGGACAGGTAGCCGGCGTCCCACTGCTTGTTGGTGACGTCGTACGCGGCCTGCAGACGGTTGGACGCGGTCTCGTCCGGTCCGAAGATGCGGAACGAATCCGGGTTCAGCTTGATGATGTCGCGGGTGTAGACGCCCAGACGACGGGTGGCCTCGAGCTGGCCCCAGCCGTGGCCGTACTCCTGGACTTCCTTGACCTCGTAGTCCTCGAGCTTCGGGAGCTTGAGGTCCTCGCGGATCAGGCCGCCGTTGGCGTTCGGGTTGGCGCCGATGCGCAGCTCGCCCTTCGGCATGAAGGCGGTGACTTCCGGACGGACGGCACCGTTCTCGTCGAACAGCTCCTCCGGCTTGTAGGACTCGAGCCAGTTCTTGAGGACCTCGAAGTGGGCCTCGGTGTCGCGGGCGGAAGCCAGCGGGACCTGATGCGAACGCCAGGAGCCCTCGGTCTTCTTGCCGTCGATGAACTTCGGGCAGGTCCAGCCCTTCGGGGTGCGGAAGATGATCATCGGGTAGAACGGACGATGCACGTCGTCGGTCTGAGCGGCGGCCTTGATGTCGCAGATCTCGTCCCAGACGTTCTCGAACAGCTCGGCGAAGCGACGGTGGATGGACATGTGGTCCTCATCGTCGAAGCCGGCGACGAACTCGTACGGCTCGTAGCCCATGCCGTGGAAGAACTCGTGGAGCTCTTCGTCGGAGATGCGGGACAGGATGGTCGGGTTGGCGATCTTGTAGCCGTTGAGGTGCAGGATCGGCAGCACGATGCCGTCGGTGCGCGGGTTGACGAGCTTGTTGGACTGCCAGCCGGTGGCCAGCGGGCCGGTCTCGGCCTCGCCGTCGCCGACGATGGCCGGGACGAACAGGCTCGGGTTGTTCATGATCGCGCCGTAGGCGTGGGACAGGGCGTAGCCCAGCTCGCCACCCTCATGGATGGAGCCCGGGGTCTCCGGAGCGAAGTGGGACGGGATGCCGCCCGGGTAGGAGAACTGACGGAAGAACTTCTGCAGGCCGGCCTCGTCCTTGGTGATCTTCGGGAAGGTCTCGGTGTAGGTGCCGTCCAGGTAGGACTGGGAGGTACCGGCCGGGCCGCCGTGGCCCGGGCCCATGATGATCACGGTGTTCTGGGAGTGATCAGCGATGAAGCGGTTGATGTGGCCGATGAGGAAGTTCAGGCCCGGGGTGGTGCCCCAGTGGCCGACCAGACGGTGCTTGACGTCTTCGCGGGTGAACGGCGCCTTCATCAGCGGGTTCGAACGCAGATAGATCTGGCCGATGGAAAGGTAGTTGGCTGCACGCCAGTACTTGTCAACGCCTTCGAGGGATTCCTCGGAAACCGGAGCGTTGAGCTTCTTCCAAGGGGTGCCAATAACAGGACTCGTCATATGTACTCCTGTACTCCTGCACTGTGTTGTGCGATTGGTTATTATCGGTAGGTCATGGGCCGTGCCGAGCCTTGCGATTCAGCCGTGCTCAATCCCAATCACTTGGCATCATACGATTGATGCCCGACTTTTGACCGATTTTTTGCGTGTGTGTTCGAAAATGTTAGGAAAATCTAATGTTTTGTTTGCTTTCGATGGGGATTTTGTGAATACGCAATTCACCGAAACGTTACCTGAAAACGGCCATTTTTCGCGCCGAATCAACGTTTTAAGCATATAGGCCACGTTCGTTTCCCGTCAAAGGAACGCGGCGTGTTGTTAAAACGAACGTAACGGAATGTTACTTTCTCCCCACCCGAGGCCCGGCACGTCAAAACGGCTCCAATGTCGCCTTGCGCCGCCACAATGGATCTGTTAATCGTCCGGAACACCCAATTGCATATAAGGGAGAATTCATGGCAACAGGTCCTGTCCTTGTCGTTGATTTCGGAGCCCAGTACGCCCAGCTCATCGCGCGCCGCGTGCGCGAGGCCGGCGTCTACTCCGAGCTCGTGCCCCACTCCATGCCGGCCGACGAGATCCTCGCCAAGGATCCCAAGGCCATCATCCTGTCCGGCGGCCCCGCCTCCGTCTTCGAGCCCGGCGCCCCGCGCGTCGACACGAAGCTGTTCGACGCCGGCGTCCCGGTGCTCGGCATCTGCTACGGCTTCCAGGCCATGGCCTACGCGCTCGGCGCGGACGTCGACAAGGCGGCGCTCGGCGAATACGGCAAGACCGAAACGACCATCGACCACGCGGACGGCATCCTCGCCGGCTCACCCGCCGAGCAGAACACGTGGATGAGCCACGGCGTCGCCGTCAAGACCGCGCCGGCCGGCTTCGAGGTCCTCGCCCACACCGAAGGCGCCCCCGTCGCCGCCATGCAGGACGAATCCCGCAAGCTCTACGGCGTGCAGTGGCACCCTGAAGTCAAGCACACCCCGATGGGCCAGCGGCTCATCGAAACCTTCCTGCACCAGTGCGCCGGCCTGCCCAACGACTGGGACGCCTCCGGCATCATCGAGGATCAGGTGAAGAAGATCCGCGAGCAGGTCGGCGACGCCGAAGTGATCTGCGGCCTGTCCGGCGGCGTCGACTCCGCCGTCGCCGCGGCCCTCGTGCACAAGGCCGTCGGCGACCAGCTCACCTGCGTGTTCGTCGACCACGGCCTGCTCAGGAAGGGCGAGGTCGAGCAGGTCAAGCACGACTTCGTCGCCGCCACCGGCATCCGCCTCATCACCGTCGACGCCGCCGACGACTTTCTCACTGCCTTGAAGGGCGTCTCCGAGCCGGAGAAGAAGCGCAAGATCATCGGCGAAAAGTTCATCCGCACCTTCGAAAAGGCCCAGCGCCAGGTCCTCGAAGAGGCAGGCGCGCGCGGCAAGGAAGTCAAGTTCCTCGTGCAGGGCACGCTGTACCCGGACGTCGTCGAGTCCGGCGGCGGCGACGGCGCGGCCAACATCAAGAGCCACCACAACGTCGGAGGCCTGCCCAAGGACCTCAAGTTCCAGCTCGTCGAACCGCTGCGCACCCTGTTCAAGGACGAGGTGCGCGCCATCGGCACCGAGCTCGGCCTGCCCGACGAGATCGTCTGGCGCCAGCCGTTCCCCGGCCCGGGCCTTGGCATCCGCATCATCGGCGAAATCACCAAGGAACGCCTCGACCTGCTGCGCGAAGCCGACGCCATCGCCCGCGAGGAACTCACCAAGGCCGGCCTCGACCGCGACATCTGGCAGTGCCCCGTCGTGCTCCTCGCCGACGTCCACTCCGTCGGCGTCCAGGGCGACGAGCGCACCTACGGCTCCCCCATCGTCCTGCGCCCCGTCTCCTCCGAGGACGCCATGACCGCCGACTGGTCGCGCCTGCCCTACGACGTCCTCGCCACGATCTCCACGCGCATCACCAACGAATGCCGCCAGATCAACCGCGTCGTGCTCGACTGCACTTCCAAGCCCCCGGCAACCATCGAATGGGAATAATTGCAGAATGGAGCGTTAGCTGCGTTGCTCCTCGGTCGACGTACTCAGTACGTCTTCCCTCGGTGCGCCTTGCTACCGCACGCATCCTGCAATTATTCCCTCTGGAATTCTTCGGAAGTTGATCATCGGATCAGCTGATGGAATATACAGCGGGTCGGAATCCTTTGGGTTCCGACCCGCTTTCGCATGTCGCGGCAAAACCGGTTTTCCGGTATAATCCTTGCGTTTACGACGACGTTCGAAAAGGATGGGCGCCCATGCGACAGGGATTCGACAACGACAAGTACAACGACAAGTACATCGCGCTGCAGGCCGACAACATCAAAAAGCGCATCGCGCAGTTCGGCGGCAAGCTGTATCTCGAATTCGGCGGCAAACTGTTCGACGACTACCATGCGTCGCGCGTGTTGCCCGGATTCCAGCCCGACACCAAGTTCCGCATGCTCGAAAGCATGAGGCAGGACGTGGAGATCGTCATCGCGATCAACGCCAACCACATCGAAAAGGCCAAGATGCGCGGCGACCTCGGCATCACCTACGACGAAGACGTGCTGCGTCTGATCGACATATTCCGTTCGCGCGACTTTCACGTCGGCTCCGTCGTGCTCACGCAGTACGCGGGCCAGCCGGCCGCCGACGTCTACCGGCGCCGGCTCGCACAGCTTGGCGTCACCTGTTATCTGCACTATCCGATCGCCGGCTATCCGCACGACATCGAGCGCATCGTCTCCGACGACGGATACGGCCGCAACGACTACGTCGAAACCAGCCGTCCGCTCGTCGTCGTCACCGCGCCCGGACCGGGCTCGGGCAAGCTCGCCACCTGCCTGTCGCAGCTCTATCATGAGCACCGGCGCGGGATCAAGGCCGGCTACGCGAAATACGAGACGTTCCCGATCTGGAACCTGCCGCTCAACCATCCGGTCAACATCGCGTACGAGGCGGCCACTGCCGACCTCGACGACGCGAATATCATCGACCCGTTCCATCTCGAGGCGCACGGCGAGACCACCGTCAACTACAACCGCGACGTCGAGGCGTTCCCCGTGCTCAAGGCCATGATGGAGCGCATCATGGGCGAAAGCCCCTACCAGAGCCCCACCGATATGGGCGTGAACATGGCCGGCTACGCGATCGACGACGACGAGGCGTGCCGCGAGGCCGCGAAGATGGAGATCGTGCGGCGCTACTTCACGGCCGCCGAACAGCTCAAACGCACCGGAACCGGCGAAGAGCAGGTCGAACGTCTCCGTTCGATCATGCAGCGCGCCGGCGTGGACGACAACCTCTCCCCCGCACGTGCAGCCGCGCTGCGCAAGGAGGAGCTCACCGGGGCGCCGGCCGGAGCGATGGTGCTGCCCGACGGGCGGGTGGTCACCGGCAAGACCGGCGTGCTCATGGGTGCGGCCAGCGCGCTGCTCATGAACGCGCTCAAGGCCGTGACCGGCGTGGACGCGGAGCTGCCGGTGATCGACGACGCGAACATCGAACCGATCTGCACGCTCAAAACCGAGCATCTGCACAGCACCAACCGCCGCCTGCACTCCGACGAGACGCTGATCGCGCTGTCGATCACCAGCGCGTCCGACCCGACCGCGGCGAAGGTCATCGCCGGACTCGAACGGCTGCGCGGCTGCGACGCGTTCTTCTCGGTCATCGTCTCCCCGACCGACGAGGCGACCTACCGCAAGCTCGGCATCAACGTGTGCTGCGAGCCGAAATACGAGCGAGTAAGTCTTTACCACAAGTAACCGATAAGAGTCCTCGCGCAAAACGCGCAAAGCCATAACGGGGCGTGCGGAATGAATCGAAATTCCTCACGCCCCTCCTCATCACGCCACTGTGATGCAAGTCACATCACCGGGCACCGGTGAGGGCGAATCCCCTCGCACTACAATGGGCGATGAGTGTGAACAAAGCGGTCACACGCGCAACCATCAACGAGGAGATAATCGTGACCATTACCAACGTCTACATCGCCAGCCCCGAGGGAGCCAACGGGCGCAACGTCGTCGCCTACGGCGTGCTCAAGGCCCTGACCACCAAGTACAAGACCGCCGTGTTCCGCCCCGCCGTCTCCAACCACGACCACTTCACGCCCGTCCTGCTCGCCGCCTCCAACGCCGGGCTCGGCGTGGCCCTGTCCACCGGCCTCGACATCCACCAGGTGCGCCGCGACAAGGAAGCCGCCCGCGGCGACATCGTGGCCGCGTTCAACGACGCGATGAACGTGTCCCGTGCCGACGCGGCCCTCATCGTCGGCACCGACAAGTCGCACGTCAACGACCCCACCACCTACGAGTTCAACGCGAACATCGCCGCCGACCTGCAGGCCGGCGTGTTCCTCGCCGTGTGCACCATCGACCGCTGGCCCGACGAGCTCAAGGAAACCGTGCAGCTGTCCATCGAAGGCATGGAGAAGGCCGGCAACAAGGTGCTCGGCATCTTCGTGACCGGCTGCGAGCCGCGCCACTCCGTCTCCGTCAAGAACACGCTCGCCGACTTCGGCCTGCCCGTGTGGACCATCCCGCAGACCCCGTTCGAGGACGCCGCCCAGGCCGACGCCGCGCTCGACGCGTTCCAGGCGAACGTGCCCACCGAGGAGGTGCTGCGCGCGCTCGACGCGGACGTCGAATTCCCCGTCACCTCGTACGCGTTCCAGTACAGCCTGCTCGGCCGCGCGAAGTCCAACAAGAAGACGATCGTGCTGCCCGAAGGCGAGGAGGACCGCATCATCAAGGCGGCCGACTACCTGCTCGAACGCGAGATCGTGAACCTCATCATCGTCGGCGACAAGGACGCCATCCTCGCCCGCGGCGCCGAACTCGGGCTCAAACATCTCGACAGGGCGCGCTTCCAGGCCAAGGACGACGAGAACGTGCTCAAGCCCATGGTCGCCAAGCTGTGCGAGCTGCGCGCCAAGAAGGGCATGACCGAAGAACAGGCCCGCAAGCAGCTGGCCGACGCCAGCTACTTCGGCACCATGCTCGTCGTGCTCGGCTACGCCGACGGCCTCGTCTCCGGTTCGATCAACTCCACCGCCAACACCGTGCGCCCTGCCCTGCAGGTCATCAAGACCAAGCCCGGCCAGAAGCTCGTCTCCGGCGCGTTCCTCATGTGTTTCAAGGACCATGTCGCCGTGTTCGCCGACTGCGCCATCAACCTCAACCCGGACGCCGAGCAGCTCGCCGAAATCGCGCTGCAGTCCGCCGAGACCGCGAAGGCGTTCGGCATCGAGCCGAAGGTCGGCATGCTCTCCTACTCCACGCTCGGCTCCGGCAAGGGCCCGGACGTGGACGTGGTCGAGGAGGCGACGCGCATCGTCAAGGAAAAGGCCCCCGACCTGCCGGTCGTCGGCTCCATCCAGTTCGACGCCGCGTGGTCGCCCAGCGTGGCCGCCACCAAGGCCAAGGGCAACGACGTGGCCGGCCACGTCAACGTGTTCGTGTTCCCCGACCTGTGCGCCGGCAACATCGCCTACAAGGCCGTGCAGCGCTCCTCCGGGGCACTGGCCATCGGCCCGGTGCTGCAGGGCCTGAACAAGCCGGTCAACGACCTGTCGCGCGGCGCGCTCGTGCAGGACATCATCAACACGATCGCCCTGACCGCCATCGAGGCGCAGTAGTCGCGCTGCCGCGTCGTTTGTAGCAAGCAGCGAGTAGTCTGAAGATTTGGAAAGCCGCGTTCTCGCGGCACGGCAAACAATATGGAGGATGCCCACAATGGCGAAAACCGTCCTTGTCATCAATTCCGGCTCCAGCTCGATCAAGTACCAGCTGGTGGACCTCGAATCCGGCGAAGGCCTCGCTTCCGGCCTGGTGGAGAAGATCGGCGAGCCGATCGACGGCCACTACAAGCACGAGTACAACGGCGAGAAGCATGAGCTCGAGGAGCCGATCCACGATCACGAGCAGGGTCTGAAGCGTGTGCTCGGCTTCTTCGAGGAGTATGGCCCGAAGCTCTCCGACGCGGGCATCGTGGCCGTCGGCCACCGCGTGGTGCAGGGCGGCTCCCTCTTCCCGAAGCCGGCCCTGGTCAACGACAAGACCATCAACGCCGTCAAGGATCTGGCCGTGCTCGCCCCGCTGCACAACGGCCCGGAGGCCAAGGGCGCCGAGGTCATGCGCGCCCTGCTGCCGGACGTGCCGCAGATCTTCGTCTTCGATTCCTCCTTCTTCTTCCAGCTGCCGAAGGCCGCCAGCACCTACGCGCTGAACAAGGAGATCGCCGACCAGTACCACATCCGCCGCTACGGCGCCCACGGCACCTCCCACGAGTTCATCTCCTCCGTGGTGCCGGAAGTCGTCGGCAAGCCGGCCGAGGGCCTCAAGCAGATCGTCCTGCACATCGGCAACGGCGCCTCCGCCTCCGCCGAGATCTCCGGCAAGCCGGTCGAGACCTCCATGGGCCTGACCCCGCTCGAGGGCCTCGTCATGGGCGGCCGCACCGGCGACATCGACCCGGCCGTCGTGTTCCACCTCATCCGCAACGCCCACATGAACGTGGACGAGCTGGACGCCCTGTTCAACAAGCGTTCCGGCATGATGGGCATGACCGGCTTCGGCGATCTGCGCGAGGTTCACCGTCTGGTGGCCGAGGGCAACGAGGACGCCAAGCTGGCGCTCGACGTGTACGTGCACCGCATCGTGAGCTACATCGGCAACTACACCTACCAGATGGGTGGCTGCGACGTGATCACCTTCACCGCCGGTGTGGGCGAGAACGACGACATCGTGCGCAAGATGGTGTGCGACAAGCTCGCCCCGTTCGGCGTCAAGCTCGACGAGGAGAAGAACGCGAAGCGCTCCAAGGAGCCGCGCATCATCTCCACCCCGGATTCGTCCGTGGTCATCGCCGTGATCCCGACCAACGAGGAGCTGGCCATCGCCCGCAAGTCCGCCGCCATCGCGGAAGCCGGCGAGGACACCTACGGCAACAAGTTCGCCAAGTGAATCGCTGATTCGCTGAACGGCTGAAAACGTCACGAGGGGTGCTGTCGATTCCTGACACGGGAATCGACAGCACCCCTCGTCGTATGTACCGACGTCCATTCCCCGCGACTGGCGGTTTTCGCTCGCTGAGCGCTGGCTCAGCGAGCGTTTTCCGCCACGCAATGAGGCCTTGCTACGCCAGCATGCCCGTCCACATGCCCACGAAGTCGGGCAGCGTCTTGCGCGTGGTCGCGACGTTGACGATCTCCACGCCCGGCACCGAGAGTCCGATCATCGCGGCGAACGTGGCCATGCGGTGATCGGCGTACGATTCCATCACCGCGCCGTGCAGGTCGGCTCGCGACACCGGCGTGATCTCGATGCCGTCCGGCAGTTCACGGGCCTCTCCCCCGACGCGTCGGATCTCACGCACCAACGCCTCGAGACGATTCGTCTCATGCCCGCGCAAATGCCCGATGCCGATCATGCGCGTCGGCGCGTCGGCGAACACGAGGATCGCCGCCAGCGACGGTGCGATCTCCCCCGCCGCGGTCAGATCAAAGTCGCCCAGACCTCGAATCGCACCGGCGGTCGCCGTCACCTCGCAATAGCGGATGCCGTCACGTTCCGGGAACGTGACCGTCGCGCCCATGCGCTCAAGATATCCCGGCAGCAGTCCGCCCGGCTGGGTCGTCTCGACCGGCCAATGCGGCACGCGCACCGTACCGCCGGCGATCAGCGCGGCGCCGAGGAACGGCGCGGCGTTCGACAGATCCGGTTCGACGACCACGCGTTCGGGCAGCTGCAGCGCGCCCGGTTTGACCGTCCACACGCGCGCGTCCTCGTCGGCGAGCGCGTGTCCGCCGGCCCCGTTCACGTCGGCGACGGTCATGCGGATATGCGGCAGGCTTGGCGTCTTCTCGCCGGTATGCGTCAGTGACAGTCCTCCCGGCAGTCGCGAGCCGATGAGCAGCAGTCCGGAGATGAACTGCGACGAGCCAGACGAGTCGATCGCAACGTGCGAGGCAGCATCATCGGCGCCGTTGCCGACGCCACCCGGCAGTGCGGCGGGCGGCGTGATCGTGAACGGCAGGTAGCCGGTTTCGCCGTGATAGTCGACGGTCGCGCCAAGCTGTTCGAGTCCGTCGAGCACGGGTTTCATCGGACGCGCGTATGCCTGTTCGTCGCCGTCGAACCGCACCGGACCGTCGGCGAACAGCGCGAGTCCGGGCACGAATCGCATGACCGTGCCGGCGAGGCCGCAGTATACGTCGACGTTGCCGTGGAATCGGCCGGAGGCCGGTGGCGTGACAGTGACGGTGGTGTCGACGTCCGGGTCGATGTCGCAGCGCACGCCGAGCGTTTCCAGTGCGCCCATCATGAGTTCGGTGTCGCGCGAGCGCAGCAGGCCGACCAGCGTGACCGGCTTGGAACCGAGTGCGGCGAGGACCAGATACCGGTTGGACAGCGATTTGCTGCCGGGGATGGTGACGGTGGCGTTCAGCGGCCCGCTCGCCGTCGGCGCGGGCCAGGGATCGAGATATGTCGTTGCAGTCATAGGGATTATCGTATCGGTTCGGGAGAAAGTCGGCGACCGTACGTCCGCTTTCGCGCGCTATGGTGGAGGCATGCGTGTGATCGAACGGTGCTGCCGGGGCAAGAAGGCCGACCAGTCGTTGAATGAGGACGGTCTGATCGTGACGAGCAGTTTTGCTGCCGTGGTGGACGGCGTGACGAGCAAGAGCGTGCGGCGACTGTGGCGGCCGAGCGGCGGGGTCGTCGCGAAGAATCTGCTGTCGAACGCGATTGCCGCATTGCCTGCGAATACGACGATGCGGCAGGCGCAGACGATACTGGATGGACGCTTGCGAGCGCAGTATGACATCGCTGCCGATGATGCCGCGCTGTTTGAACGCGAGCCGTGGGAACGATTGCAGGCGAACGCGGTGATCTACAGTGCGCGCCGGCATGAGGCGTGGCTGTTCGGCGACTGTCAGATCATGGTGAACGGCGTGCAGACGCCGACGGTGAAGCGCGTGGACGAGCTGTTGGGCGAACTGCGATCGTTCGCCGCGCAGGCGTTGGCGTTGGGCGACGGGTCAAGCCGCGCACAGGATGATGATATGGCATCGGTCTCGGCATCCGCCGCCACAGGCCGGGCAGAAACACAGGGAACGGACGATCCGGCTCGTGACATGATCCTGCCGTTCCTACGATTGCAGTCGCGGTTCGCGAACCGGCGCGGCGAATACGGATACTTCGTGTTCGACGGGTTCGCCGATCCGACGTATCCGATCCGTACGGTCCCCATCAATCCGGGCGACGAGGTGGTGCTCGCCTCGGACGGCTATCCCCTGCTGCGTCCGACGCTTGCCGAATCGGAGCGAGAACTGGATCGTCTGCGTCGTGACGATCCGCAGCTCATCCACGACTACCGCACCACCAAAGGCTTCGCCCCTGGTCGGGAATCCTTCGACGATCGCACCTACCTGCGCTTTGTCGCGTGACATCGTACCGGATGTTGCGGCATGCTCTACAATGAATAGAGATGGCCGTTGGATGGCCAGCGAAAAAGGGAGTTCATCATGACAGACGTCATGTCCATCATCATCTTGTTGCTGCTCGCGGCTGTACTGGCCGCCGTCACGCTATACGTGTTCTATCTGGTGATCAAAGCGGCGATACGGGATGGCATCAACGAAAGCCGTCTTGCCGTCATCGAGACCACCGATCGAAACCATGTATAGTTGATCGGGCAGGACGGCATCGTCATACTGTGTGATGTCGAAGAAGCATGCGACTCAGGCGAGCGTGTCCTTGATCGCGCCGACGAAATAGTCGAGGTCGGCTGGCGTGCGCGAGGTGATGAGCTTCCAGCCGTTCGCGTCATCGATGGTCAACGGCTTGTCAATGTAACGGCCGCCAGCGTTTTCGATGTCGGCCGCGATGTAGCGGCACGGCGACGCGGTCTTGCCCTCCATCAGACCGGCGTTGACGAGCAGCCATGCGCCGTGGCAGATCGCGGCGATCGGCTTGCCTTCGTGCGCGAACTCCTGCGCGAGCGTGATCGCGTCCTCGTTTACGCGCAGACGGTCGACGTTGCACGTGCCGCCCGGCACGACGAGCAGGTCGTAGCCGGCGGCCTGTACGTCGGACAGCTTCACGTCCGGCGTGAGCGTCTCGCCTTCGTAGCGGTCGTGCTGCACGGTTTCGCACGGTTCGAGTTCGGTCGCGGCGAGCGTGACCGCAGCGCCCGCGGCCTTGAGGTCACGCAGCGGACGGGTCAGTTCCGTCTCCTCGATACCCCAGTTGTTCACGATGATCAGCGCCTTGGCGTTCTCGATGGCCATAGTTCCTCCTTGACGACGTGAATGATTTCTCACCCATTATGCCGCGTCTTCGACCAATCGTCAGCCGTTGCCGTGATCGATTTCGGTCCAGGTTCTGCCGTCGTCGTTGAGATACAGGTAATCAGTCATCGACTGTTCGCCGGAGCTGAGCGTCGCGTCGCTGCCGTCGCAGGTGAGGTCGACGGTGGCGATGAAGATGCGGCTGCGTCCGTACCGGTGATAGGCATCATAGATCGCCGACCAGTAGGACGGCGACTCGGCCTTGGATTCGTCCTCGAGGTTAAGCAGCCTGTCGGCCCGTGTCTCGTCGTAGGAGATGCGTTCGATCGTACAGCCGGAAAAGACGGAGAATACTTCGGCGGTTTTGTGCCCGGCTGCGTCGAGCTGCACCTTGGTGAATTTCGCGGACCGCGAATATTCATAGATGATGTGTGACGTGTCGGCCGTGCGGTGCGTGTACCAGTAGCTCAATCCCAGTCCGCCGACGATGACCAGTATCGGCACCGCAACGGCGAGTATCGTCACGATCATCGGCGACAGCCGGCCGCGGCCGCCATGTCGACGTCGTTCATGATCATCAGCCTTCCACCCCATGATATGGTTCGTTCCTTTCCCACATCGGATGCAATACCTCGATTGTTTGCCGCATGCCGCGTCATGGCAATCTGCAATACAGGATTTCTGTATGGGCCCGGTTCCCGGGATTGGGCCGCTTCATCCAGGGAACCGGCAAACCACACAACAGCGAACATTACGACGACGGGTCAGCCGCGGTATGGCGCGCATATGCATGTTCATATGAACATGGTCTGGTTCCCGGGATTTTCCGAGCGCAATCCCGGGAACCGGACATCCTTCGCCATGAGGTAGTTGACGAATGAAACGTCGCCGATATGCGGATGCCGGACGGCGATCTCGTCAAAACCGTGACGCAGGAAGAACGGCCGTGCGGTGATACTGGCGTGGACGGAGAGTTCCGCGATATCGTTGGCCGCCGCGTACCGTTCCACCTGCTCGAGCAGCCGCGAGGCGACGCCGTGACGCGCGGCCGTCGGATCGACGAACAGCATGTCGATGTATCCGATGTCGTCGACGTCGATGAAGCCGACGACCGGCAGACCGTCATTCGCCGTCTCCGCGACCCATGTATGCACGGCCGACCGTCGTGCATCCCACTGTGCCGGCGTGCCGGTATGGCCGGCCCACGCACGTATCTGTTCGTCGTCGTAATCACGCGATGCGGTACCGGTGACGGCGCGACGGAATACATCCATCGTCGCGGCGGCGTCCTCCGATCGGTATGCGCGGATGCGCACAGGCATCATCCCAGCCAAGCGGCCTCCTACAGACGGTCGGCGATCATCGCGCAATGCTCCCGCACGATGCGCGCGGACCGATGGAACTTGGCCAGCTCGCTCTCGTCAAGATGCAGGTCGACGAAATCGCCCACGCCGTCGGCGTTCAACGCGACCGGCAGACTCAGGAACACGTCGTGCTCGTCGTATTCGTATTCGCCGTCGATCAGCGTGGAAACGGGAACGACGCGCCGCTCGTCCCACAGGATCGTGCGCGCCAGTCCGGCCACGGTGGCTGCGATGCCCTGGCTGGTGCCTCCGCGCAGCGACTTGATGAGCAGACCGCGCCGGCGCGTCCGCTCCTCGATGCCGTCCAATGTGATGTCCGCATAGCGGGAACGGTTGTCCTGCAGATATTGGGTGAAGCTTTTGCCGACGAACGACACCGTGGACCACGGCACGAACTGGGAATCGCCGTGCTCGCCGATCACATAGCCGGACACCATGCGCGGGTCGAGTCTGGTGATGTCGCCGATGATCGCCTTCATGCGGGATGTGTCGAGCGCCGTGCCGGAGCCGATGACCTGCGCGCGCGGCAGCCCGGTGCGCTTCCATGCGAACCAGCTGAGCACGTCGACCGGATTGGAGACCATGATGAGGATGCCGTCGAATCCGGAGTCGCGGATGGCGCACAGAATCGGATCGACGATGTCGATGGCCGCGCCGAGCTCCTGGAAGCGCGTCTCGCCGGGTTTCGGCTTCGGCCCAGCCGTGACGATCACGATGTCGGCGTCGCGGCAGTCGGCCCAGTCGCCGCGGCGGATGGAGACGAACCGGCCCGTGTAGTCGGAACCGTCCATGAGGTCCATGGCCAGTCCGGACGCCTTGTCGGGATTGTGGTTGATGAGCACCAATTCGTCGCACAATCCCTGCAGGACGATGGCGCCGGCCGTCGCCGCGCCGACGCTGCCCGTGCCGACGATCACCACCCGACTGCGATGCGACGTGACCATATGCCGATCCTTCCTTTCTTCCTCCCGCACCAAACCCTGCATCCGGTACTGGTCCAGGCACGGGTCCAACGGTCATGACGATACCCCCACCGCAACCCGGAACCATGGATATTGCGCATACGACGACCATTGAACAGGGCAACGGGCCGGCAATCCACCCGATACGTCCCCGATAACAGCGAAGGCGGAATCCCATGGTCTCAAAACCATTGGAATTCCGCCGTTTCTGTCGGGCTGACAGGATTTGAACCTGCGACATTCTGCTCCCAAAGCAGACGCGCTACCAAGCTGCGCTACAGCCCGTTGACGTTTGCGTGGCACAAGGCCGGCCGCAAAACAACAATCGTTTACTATACCAGACCATCGGACGAAAACGCGCAAAACATGCACGGATGCTCCATATCCTCGCGGCGCAGCCCACCCCATGACGCTATTACAATGAACATGCAGCGTGTGCGCATGGAGGGAGGATCACCGATGGGACGTCATCAGCGGGCGGAGACGTTGGGATTGGTGTCGTTCCTGATCTGCGCGATCGTCGCGTTCTTCGGCATGAAGCTCTATCTTGATCTTGCATCGGCGATCTGGCAGGTCACGCAGCGTCGGTTCACGGCCGCGGCGGCCATCATCGCGGCGTGCGGCGTGATTTCGTTCGCGGTCGGCTACGCGAGCAACTCGCGTTCGTTCACGCTCAAGAACGGCTGGTGGGTGCCGATCCGCCGCGTGTTCGAAATCCTCGCATTGTCGGTCGTCTACGCGTCGACGGTGTTCCTGTCGTCGTTCGCCCTGTTCAGCGTGGTGAACACGGTGATGGGCATGCACCTGCTCGCCGGCTACATGCCGGCCGCCTGCGCCGGGTTCGCGGGCGTGACCGGATACATGACGTTCGTGCAGGCGGAGCTCATGAACGCGAAGACGCTCGCCTCGCTGCTGCCGTTCTTCGTGATCTCCGGCGTGAGCACCGCGGGCCTCACCACCGACGACCCGTACTGGTACCACAACAACTTCTCGCAGCTCGGCGATCGCACCACGTTCGCGGCGACCATGTTCAACGCGACGCTCATCCTCGCCGGCACGTGCATCATCATCGTCAGCTACTTCGCCGTGTCCGAACTGATCACCACGCAGCGGCTCGAACGGCTGTGGCACGAGCGCTACGGCGACGAGGTCGAGCCGGAGGTCCGCCACTTCAAGGTGCGCACGGCGATCCTGTCGCTGCTGCTGACCGTTTCCGGCCTCGCGTTCATCGGCATCGGCGTGTTCCGCTACACGCCGCACTACATCATGCACAACGTGTGCGCGAAGGGACTGCCGCTGGTTATGGGCGTGCTGCTGCTCGCCCTGCCGTGGCTGGCGCCGCGCATGCCGAAGGCGATGTACGCGATCTCCGACCTCGCGATCGCGGTGTGCGCCGGATTCGGCATCTACATGCTGCGCGGCTACGACACGCTCACCAATCTCGAGGCGCTGGCGTGCGCGTTCTTCCTCGGCTGGTTCATCGTGTTTTCGCGTCAGATCGCGGCGATCGAGGCGGATCGCGTGCAGATGCAGCTGGTCCGGTTCCAGACGAACCGCATCGACGAGGCGAACGCGGCCGCGGCCAACGCGACGGCGGGTGCCGTCGTGCCTACCGCCGCGGCCGGCGCGAACGTCGCCGCGGCAGACACGCTCGCCGACGGCAGGTCAGAACAGCCTGCCGACATGATCGAATCACGCCTCGCGTCCGACCGCTGACGTCGGCGGATCGGCCGACGGCTTGCCGGATCATGAGACGTCGGCGAACCGATCATTCGGGCAGCGGGCGAACGGATTACTTGGCCCAGCGCACAACGCAGCCATATGAATCGAATACGAATCAAACACGAATCGGCCCGGCGTCCGTCAATGAGACGAAACGCCGGGCCGATCGATCAGTCACCGTTCCGCGGCGGAAGTCGGGAATCAAAATCCCGATCCCCGCTCAGAACAGCTGCTCCGGGTTCGGGTTCTTCGCGCTCTTGAGCAGCATGAAGCTGCGCGACTGCGCAGTGATCACGAATCCGGCTTCGTAGCTCAGCTCCGGGCCCTTCGGATTGTGCGTGTCGATGATGAGCTGCCACTTGCGGCCGTACTTCTCGTCCGGCAGCGTGAACATGATCGGCTCGTAATGCGCGTTGAAGATCATGATGAAGTCGTTGTCGACGAGCTGCTTGCCGTAGTAGTCCATTTCCGGGATGTTCGAACCGTTGAGGAAGATCATCACCGTGAACGCATGCGTGTTCGCCCAGTCGTCCATATCCATGATGGAGCCGGTGTGGTCGAACCATTCGACCTGCGGCAGGCTGTCCGGGCTCTCCCCCGGCTCTCGCCCGGAGAAGAAGCGACGACGGTGCAGCACCGGGTGTTCGAGACGCAGGTGGATGAGCTTGGAGACGAATTCGAGCAGATCCTTCTGCGACTCGTTGAGATCCCAGTTGGTCCACGAGATCTCGTTGTCCTGACAGTACGCGTTGTTGTTGCCCTGCTGGGTGCGGGCCACCTCGTCGCCGCCGCAGATCATCGGAATGCCCTGGCTGAGCAGCAGCGTGGCGAACATGTTGCGCATCTGGCGTTCGCGCAGGTCGAGCACGTCGGGAATCGTGGTCGGGCCCTCGACGCCGCAGTTCCACGAACGGTTGTTGGACTCGCCGTCGCGGTTGCCCTCGCCGTTCGCGTCGTTGTGCTTCTCGTTGTAGCTGACCAGATCGTTCATGGTGAAGCCGTCGTGCGCGGTGATGAAGTTCACCGACGCGACCGGTCGGCGGCCGTTCATCTGGTACAGGTCGGAGCTGCCCATGAGGCGCGACGCGAATTCGGGCAATGTGGACGGCTGCGAGCGCCAGAAGTCGCGCACGCAGTCGCGGTAGCGGCCGTTCCATTCGGACCAGCTGGACGGGAAGCCGCCGACCTGATAGCCGCCGGAGCCGAGATCCCACGGTTCGGCGATGAGCTTGACGCGACTGATGATCGGATCCTGCTCGACGATGTCGAAGAACGCGGACAGCTTGTCGACTTCCTGGAACTGGCGGGCGAGCGTGGCGGCCAGATCGAAGCGGAAGCCGTCGACGTGCATTTCGGACACCCAGTAGCGCAGCGAGTCGGTGATGAGGCGCAGCGCGTGCGGCGAGCGCATGAGCAGCGAGTTGCCGGTGCCGGTGGTGTCGAAGTAGTGGCGCGGGTCGTTGTCGACGAGACGGTAGTACGACTGGTTGTCGATGCCCTTGAAGCTCAGGGTGGGGCCCATGTGGTTGCCTTCGGCGGTGTGGTTGTACACCACGTCGAGGATGACCTCGATGCCGGCCTGATGGTACGCCTTGACCATGGATTTGAACTCGTTGACCTGCTGGCCGCGTTCGCCGGAGCTCGAATACGCGTTATGCGGCGCGAAGAAGCCGATGGTGTTGTAGCCCCAGTAGTTCGACAGGCCCTTTTCCTGCAGGAACGTGTCGTTGACGAACTGGTGGATCGGCATGAGCTCGATGGCGGTGACGCCGAGCTTCTTCAGGTATTCGATGACGCTCGGATAGGCGAGGCCGGCGTACGTGCCGCGGATGTCCGGCGGGACGTTTTTGTTGAGGTTGGTCATGCCGCGCACGTGCGCCTCGTAGATGACGGAGTCGTGGTACGGGATGCGCGGATGCTGGTCGTTGCTCCAGTCGAAGTAGGGGTTGACGACCACGGATTTCATGGTGTGCGCGGCCGAGTCGAGGTCGTTGCGTCGGTTGACGTCGTCCGGACTGGAGAAGTAGTACGAGAACAGGCTCTCGTCGCCGTCGATGTTGCCTTCGATGGCTTTGGCGTACGGGTCGAGCAGGAGCTTGTTCGGGTTGCATCTCAAGCCGCGGTTGGGATCGTACGGACCGTACACGCGATACCCGTAGCGTTGGCCCGGCTGGATGCCGGCGATGTAGTTGTGCCACACGTACGAGTTCTGTTCGGTCATTTCGATGCGCGTCTCGTTGTCGTCGTCATCGAACAGGCACAACTCGACTTTGTCGGCGACTTGGGAGAACAGTGCGAAATTCACGCCGGCGCCGTCATAGCTGGCACCAAGCGGATACATCAAACCTGGTCTGATCTGCATATCCCCAGTATCTCACGACAATATGAATGTTGACGACGTGTCAGCTGAACACTGTGCGACGATTTGCATTGCGGGCGTGTCAGCCGCGTTCCGCGAGCAGCCGGCGGATGCGCTCGTGCTGGATGGCGATGATCGAATTGGACGCGGTGACGGGCAGCGCGAGCAGCTCGTCCCAGCCGACCCATGCGGAGTCGACGTGCTCGTCGGCGTCGAGATGCCGTTCGACGAGCTTGAAGCGCTTCAGATGCAGCACCATGATGTGCGCGAGCTCGTCGGCCATGCCTTCGGACGAGTAGTAGTCGCCCACGTGTTCGATGGTCACGTCGCCGGGTTCGGCGGGCACGATGCCGGTTTCCTCGGCGAGTTCGCGCAATGCGGCCGTTTCGGGATCCTCGCCGGGATCCATGAGTCCGGCGGGAATGCCGTAGGCGAACCGGTCGGAGCCGACGCGGTACTCGCGTTCGACGACGTACCGGTCGCGTTCCTCGTCGTGCACGAGCATGACGACGCAGGGCGCGTGGCGCAGCACCTGCCGGCGGATGTCGACTTCGCCGCCGTCGCGCCGTTTCAGCGCGATGGTCATGTCCTCGACGGAAAAGATCGCGCCGCGGTATACGGTTGTGCGCGAACGCACCTCGACGGGCGCGTCCATGTCGATCACATCATGCATGTCTCATATCCCCCTTGCCTTGTCCGTATGCGGTATGCGCGTCCCGATCCGCGTACGCCGCACATCGCATATCTCATTGCGCGCCGTTACGGCCGCGGCACGGCCGTGTCACGTTATGCCATGTCACGTTACACACGTTACAGCCGCAGCGTCCACGGATCAGTGTTGATGCGCAGCCATTCGACGTCGGGCCACTCTCCCGTCGCCCGTTCGACGGCCGCGGGCACGTCTTCGAGCGCATACCGGAACCACAGGGATTCGATGGCCGAATGCGGCGTGTTGACGAGCAACGGACGGATGCGCGCGTCACCGAGCCCGATATGGATGCCCTGCGCGCGCAGGCCGGCCTCGTGCCGGGCCTGTTCGATCGCGTCGGTGGCGGGATGGTGGCGCAGGTCGCTGGTCACATACACGTCCGCGCCGCTGGCGCGCACCTCGTCGAACAGCGAGTCGCCGGAGCCGGGCAGCACGGCCACCGTTTCGACCGTCTGGTCGAGCGGGCCGCTCGCCGTGACGCCGAGTTCGGTGTGCGGCAGCGCGCCGGCGACGCGCCGGGCGAACGCCTCGAACGTCATCGGCGCCTCCAGCCGCCCGACGCGCCCCAAGCCGACCTCGCGGCCGGCCGCGGCGGCCTCGTCGTCGCGGATCGGCACGAGCGGGTGCTGGTCGACGAGTCCGAACGCGTCGGCCGCGGCCTGTCCGACGCCACGGTACGCCGCATCGGCGTTCGTATGCCCGACCCACAACGCGCAGCCGGACTCGTACAGCCGGCGCACGACGTCGCCGTGCGCGCCGATCGCGGACACTTCGTGCGCGGCGCGGAACAGCAGCGGATGGTGCGTCACCAGCAGGTCGGCGTGTCCGGCGATCGCCGCGTCGACGACGGCCGCGGTCGGATCGGCGGCGAACGCGATACGCCGCACCTGCCGTGCCGGGTCGCCGACGATCAGCCCGGGCGCGTCCCAATGTTCCGCGTATCGCAGCGGATACAAGGTTTCCAGTACGTCGACGACCTGCTTGAGCGTGGGCATGACGGTGCTCCTTTACGGAAGATGACCCGTTTCCGCGGCGTTCCGCCACGAGGCGTTCCGCCGTGCAAACGGACGGGTTGGCGGTGGTCCGGTCAGTGTGCGGCGAGCTGCCAGTCGTCGCCGATGCCGGTGGACACGTCCAGCGGCACGGACAGGTCGACGGCGTGCTCCATCGCGTCGGCGACCAGTCCGGTCACCTGTTCGGCCTCGCCAGGCGCGACCTCGACGACGAGTTCGTCGTGGATCTGCAGGATGATGCGGCTGTTCACGCCGGCCTCGCGCAGGGCCCGGTCGGCGCGGATCATCGCGATTTTCATGATGTCGGCGGCCGAGCCCTGGATCGGAGCGTTGAGCGCGGCGCGTTCGGCGGCCTCGCGGGCGACGCGGTTCGTGGACGACAGCGCCGGGAAGTACCGGCGGCGGCCGAACATCGTTTCCGTGTAGCCCTTGGCGCGTGCGTCGGCGACCAGCGACTCGAGATAGTCGTGCACCTTGCCGAACGTGGCGAAGTACTTGGCCTTCAGCTCGTCGGCGTGCGACGGGCTGATCTTGAGCTGCTGGGCGAGGCCGTACGTGCTCAGGCCGTAGGCAAGGCCGTAGCTCATCGCCTTGACGTGGCTGCGCTGGTCGGACGTGATCTGGTCGACCGGCACACCGTAGACGAGCGAGGCGACGTAGCGGTGGAAGTCCGCGCCGGAACGAAACGCCTCGATGAGCGCCTCATCACCGGAACGGTCGGCCATGATGCGCAGTTCGACCTGCGAATAGTCGCAGCTGAGCAGCGAGGCGTAGCCCTCCCCCGGCACGAACGCGGAACGGATTTCGCGGCCCGCGGCGTTCCTGTTCGGAATGTTCTGTAGATTCGGGTCGACCGAGCTCAGACGTCCGGTCGCAGCCACGGTCTGTTCGAACGTCGTGTGGATGCGCCCGTCCCGCGGATTCGTCGCGTCGATGAGCGTCTGCACGATCTGCTTGAGCTTGTTGGTTTCACGGTGCCTGAGCAGCGCGCCGAGGAATCCGCTGGCACGGTCGTCGTTCGCGTACTTGACGTACAGGTCCTGCAATACGGACGCGTTGGTCGTGTACGAACCGGACTTGGTGCGCTTGGTGGCCTTGAGGCCCATGTCCTCGAACAGCACCTGCTGCAGCTGTTTGGGGCTTTGCAGGTTCACGCGGCTGCCGGCCAGATCCCACGCCATTTCCTGCGCCTGCCGCGCGTCGGCGGCGAACTGCTCGCGCATGGTGTCAAGCCGCTGCTCATCGACCTTTGCGCCCACGTCTTCCATGCCGTGCAGCACACGGGAGACGGGTAGCTCGATGTCGGCGAGCAGATGCGACTGGCTGCGCTGTTCGAGCATGGGCGCCAGCGCGTCGGCGAGCGCCCGGACGATGGCGATGCGCGTGGCGGTCAGTTCGTTCGGGTTTTCCTTTGGCTCCTCGTCGCCGGCGTTGTCGTCGCCGAGGTCGAGCAGGCCCTGCGTGACCTGCGGCTTCCTGTTCTCGACGTGCAGGTCGAGGAAGTGCGCGGCGGCCTGTTCGAGCGTGTCCGCGTGGAAGTCGGGGTGGACGAGGTAGCCGGCGAGCTTGGTGTCGAACTTGGGTTCGGGCAGGTGCAGTCCGGCCGCGCCGAGCAGATGCAGATGTTCCTTGTAGCCGTGCACGGCAAGCGTGCCGTGGTGCTCGTCAAGCAGTGCGGCGAGCGCATGTTTGGTCGGCTCGTCGAACGGCGTCTTGATCAGCAGCGCCCGGCCCGCGGCCATGACGGTCACGTTGTCGAGCGTGCTGCGGCCGGGCTTGGGATCTCCCTGTGCGAGCAGCGTCCAGGTGCCGGCTCCGTCTTGCGCCGTGGCGTCGCCGGCGGCGTTCGTCATGCCCTGCTGCCACGGGTCGGCGAGATTGGCGTCGATCCACTGGCCGATCTGCGACGCGTCGGTGCAGACGGTCAGTTCGGGCACGGTCAGCGCCGGCTCGTCGGGCTGGCTTGCGTTTCCGGCTGCGTCCGTTCCCTGCGGTAACAGCGTCGGCTTGACGCCGCCGTTGAACGACTTGAGGATCTTGCTGCGCGAGCGTACGCCGAACTCCAGCGTTTTGAACAGCGCGTCCACGGCGTTCGCGTCGGGTTTGCCGAAAGTGAGGTCGTCGACGGACACGCCGAGGTCGAGATCGCGCACCAGCGCGTTCACCTTGCGGTTGAGCCTGACCTGTTCCAGATTGTCGCGCAGCGCCTCGCCCTTTTTGCCCTTGATCTCGTCGGCGTGTTCGATGATGCCGTCGAGTCCGCCGTACTGGTTGATCCATTTGGCGGCGAACCCGTCGCCCACGCCGGGCACGCCGGGGATGTTGTCCGCGGTCTCGCCGCGCAGCGCGGCGAGATCCGGGTACTGTGCGGGCGTGACATGGTATTTTTCCTCGACGGCCTCGGGCGTCATGTGCTTGAGGTCCTTGAAGTGGTGGCCCGGATACAGCACGGTGATATGGTCGTCGATGAGCTGGAAGGCGTCGCGGTCGCCGGACAGGACGAGCGTGCGGTAGCCGGCGGCGGCGCCCATCGTGGCGAGCGTGCCGATCACGTCGTCGCCCTCATAGCCGGGCTTTTCGATATAGGTGACGCCGAGCGCGGTGAGCATCTGCTGGATCAGGGGCAGCTGGGTGAGCAGTTCCTCGGGCGCGGCCTCGCGCGTGCCCTTGTACTGGGGCAGCAGCTGGTTGCGGAACGTGCCGCCCTTGACGTCGAACGCGACGGCGAGATGGTCGGGCCGTTCCGCGTCGATGACTTGGGACAGCATGGTCGCGAACCCCCACACCGCGTTGGTGGCCTGGCCGGCGTCGGTGCTGAAGTTTTCGACGGGAAGAGCGAAAAACGCGCGGAACGCCAGTGAGTGGCCGTCAACGACCAGCAGCGTTCCGCGCGTTTCAGTATTGGCTGGCGATGCCTCAGTCATCGTTGCTTTCCGGCTTGGGATCGCCGTACTTGGCGATGATGGCCATGGCGAGACGCTTCTTCGGGATGCGCTGGTCCATGGAGGTCTTCTGGATCCAGCGGAACGCGCCCTGCTCGGAGAAGTCGGCCTTGTCCATGAGCAGGCCCTTGGCGCGGTCGACAAGCTTGCGCTCCTCCAGCGTGTCCTCGGCCTTCTTGAGCTGGGCCTCCATCTTCTTGAGCTCGTCCTGCGCGTTCTTGAGCTTGTTCTCGCTGCGTTCGACGGTGTCGAGCAGATCGTTGATCTCAGCGAAGCGGCCCATGGCGACTTCGAGTGCGGGCAACAGCTTGGACTCCTCGTACGGCTTGGTGACGTATGCCATCGCGCCGGCGCCGGTGGCCTGCCGGACCAGATCGGGCTGGGAGAAGGCGGTGAGCATGACCACCGGGGCGATGTTTTCGTCGCAGATCACGCCGGCGGCGGCGATGCCGTCCATGCGCGGCATCTTGACGTCCATGCACACGACATCCGGACGGAACTTGCGGGTCAGATCGACGGCCTCCTCGCCGTTGGCGGCCTCGCCGACGACCTTGTAACCGTTGTCTTCGAGCATGGCGACCAGATCCATACGGTTGACGGACTCGTCCTCGGCCACCACGACGGTGCGCTGATGGTTCTCCTCGGGCTCGGGAGTTTCGTTCTCGTCCGCAACGGGCTCGCCGGGGATATTGCCCTCCGCCGCGGCCTTCAGTTCGTCATCGGTCAACACCGAACCCAGCACATCGGGTGTTTCCGAGGTCTTTTTCCTTGCCACCATGCCAACCTCTTTTCATCAGTGGCCGGGCGTCTTCTTATAACCCTCCACCCGACCTGACAACAGTTATTTTGCGTCATTGCACAAGAAGGCTACGCCCTTAGAGAAAAGGGAGTAGCCTTCTTTGCTCCAATCGCGTGCCCTCGGTGGGACTCGAACCCACACTGCGCAGATTTTGAGGCTGCTTCCTCTACCAATTGGGATACGAGGGCGTTTTCCGCACTCACGGAAGAATACCATACTTTTCGGACGGAGACTGCATTGTCGGATTTCTGCGAGTCGCGGGCGCGCGCCCCGCCTTCCGGGCGGGCCGGACCGGCCCGTTTCCATGACGACACGCGCCCCTTGTGCCCGGGGTCAAAACCCCGGGCCCCCGATGTTAACGATATACAATGAAACCGATCATGCCACCAAGGAGGCAGTCATGAGCAACGAAACCTACCGCAGGTTCGATCCGTGGCGCACCTCTCCGCTCAAGGAGGAGTCGCGCAAGCAAATCGTCAAGAGCCACTACTTCAACGTCGATCAGGTGTCCCTTTCCTCGCCGCAGGCCGGCACGTTCGAACGCTACGTGCTGCAGGGCAACAACGGCGACGCCGTCGGCGTGCTGGCCATGACCGACGACGGGCTTATCCCGCTCGTCGAGCAGTACCGCATCCCCACCCATCGCTGGACGCTGGAAATCCCCGGCGGGCACGCGGCCAAGCAGGACGAGAAGCCGCTCGACATCGCCGTGCGCAAGCTGCGCGAGGAGGCCGGCTACACCGCCGACCGGTTCGTCCAGTTCGCCCGGTTCCTGGACACGCCGAGCTTCTCGGCACAGCACACCGCGCTGTTTTTCGCCACGGGGCTGCATCCTACGGACCGCGGCGATTTCGGCCCGGAGACGCCGCGTCCGGACGTGCGCCTGTACACGCTGGACCAGGCGTACGAAATGGCCGTCAACGGCACCATCGTCGACGCGAAGACGCTGATCGCGATTCTGCGTCTGCACAGCGCGCCGGATCATCAGCTCGGCCAGTGACGCAGGATAGTCGCCGCCGGCGATTCCGCCGCACTCCACGGTGACGTTCGCAGGCGGTCGGTTATGGCCGCATGCTGTCTGCGGCCACGCAATGTCGACAGTCGCCTGAGCGGGTATGAAAAAGCCCCTGTCCGCAATCCCTTGGGTTGCGGACAGGGGCTTCTTTATGCCATCAGACCGGCTGGTCTACGCGGCCGTGCCGGATCAGTTGTTGCCGACGGTGTGCACGTAGATGGAGTCGGTGGAGCCGGCGGCGTGCTCGCCCTGAGCAGAGCTCAGCACGACGATCTTGTCGCCGTCGGACACCTTGCCGGCCTTCTTGAGGATGGCGTCAGTGTAGGCCATGAGGTCCTTGCGGGACTTGTCATGGTAGTCCTCCGGGACGTAGAACGCCTCGGTGCCCCAGGACAGGGCCAGCCAGTGGTAGGTGTGCTCGTTGTTGGTGATGCCGTAGATCGGGGCGGCCGGACGCTCGCGGGAGACGCGGTGCACGGTGTTGCCGGTCTGGGTGTAGGCGACGATGGCCTTGGCGTTGAGCTTGTCGGCCAGGTCGACGGCGGCGGAGGAGACGGCGCCGGTGGAGGACATGTCGAGGTTCTTCAGCTCCGGGATGCGGTCGAAGCCGTGCTCGGTGGCGAAGCCGGAGATGCGGGACATGGTGGCGACGGTCTCGGTCGGGTACTCGCCGACGGCGGTCTCGTTGGAGGTCATGGTCGCGTCGGCGCCGTCGAGGACGGCGTTGGCGCAATCGGAGGCCTCGGCGCGGGACGGAACCGGGGAGTGAACCATGGAGCCGAGGACTTCGGTGGCCACGATGACCGGCTTGGCGTACTGGCGGGCCAGCTCGATGATGCGCTTGGTGGCCAGCGGGACCTCTTCGAGCGGGCACTCGACGGCCATGTCGCCACGGGCGGCCATGACGCCGTCGAAGGTCTTGATGATCTCCTCGAGGTTCTCGAGGGCCTGCGGCTTCTCGATCTTGGCGACGATCGGGATGCGGCGGCCTTCCTCGTCCATGATCTCGTGGGCGCGGTCGATGTCGGTCGCGAAGCGCACGAAGGACATGGCGATGATGTCGGCGCCGGTGCGGATGGCCCAACGCAGATCGGCCTCGTCCTTCTCGGTCAGGGCCGGCAGGGAGACGGCGACGCCCGGCAGGTTGATGCCCTTGTGGGAGGACACCGGACCGGCCACGACGACCTTGGTGTACACGTTGTTGCCCTCGACCTTGGTGACCTCGAGGCGGACCTTGCCGTCGTCGATCAGGATCGGGTCGCCCGGATGGCAGTCACCCGGCAGGCCCTTGAAGGTGGTGGAGGTGATGTGCTCGTCGCCCTCGATGTCGTCGGTGGTGATGATGAATTCCTGGCCAAGCTGAAGCTGAACCTTGTCCTCGCCCTCGGCGTTCTTCTTGAACCAGCCGCAGCGGATCTTCGGGCCCTGCAGATCGACCAGGGCGGCCACGTTGCGTCCGGTGGCCTCGCTTGCCTTGCGCACGTTGTTGTAGACGCGAAGGTGATCCTCGGGGGTGCCGTGGGAGCGGTTCAGACGAGCGACGTCCATACCGGCTTCGACGAGCTTGAGCAGGTTGTCGTAATCCTCGGTGGCGGGACCGATGGTATCAACGATCTTGGCTTTACGCATGAATGCCTATCCTATCCTTGATTATGGCCGGGCCTTCTGGCCCAGCCGCCGACAGTCAGTCTACTAGCAAAAATCGATTCGAGCCACCTTTTCCATGGGTGTGTTGTGAGCGTTCACACCTCATGTTCCGCAAAGGTTTACCGGCGATACGCCAACGCTTCACTCGGCCTTGGCGGAGCCCTGCGCGGAAGCCGCGTCCAAAGCGCGCATCTTGAGCACGCTGGCGAGCGCCGCGCCGCCGATGGCCAGCACGATGACCGCAAGCGACAGCCACGTCGGCACCTCGGGAACCCATGCGATCGGCCGTCCGCCGTTGAGGAACGGCAGCGAGTTGCCGTGCAGCGCCTCCATGATGAGCTTGACGCCGATGAAGCCGAGCACGACGGACAGGCCGAGCGGCAGGTAGACGAGCTTGTCGAGCAGGGCGCCGAGCAGGAAGTAGAGCTGCTGCAGGCCAAGCAGGGCGAACACGTTGGAGGTGAACACGATGAACGGGTCCTTGGTCAGGCCGAAGATCGCGGGGATCGAGTCGAACGCGAACATGACGTCGGTGGTGCCGATGGCGAGGAATACGACGAGCATCGGGGTGAAGTACTTGACGCCGTCCTTGACGGTGCGCAGCTTTTCGCCGTCGTATTCGTCGGAGATCTTCATGATCTTGCGCAGGGCCTTGATGACGCCGTTCTCGTGGTACTCCTCATCGTCGTCGCCACCGGTGACGAGCTTGAGCGCCGTGACGATCAGGAACGCGCCGAAGATGAAGAAGATCCAGGTGAAGCGTTCGATGAGCGCGGCGCCGATGAGGATGAAGATGCCGCGCAGGATGAGCGCGACGGTGATGCCGACGGACAGCACGTACTTCTGCAGCACCTTCGGCACGGCGAAGTTGGACATGATGATGACGAACACGAACAGGTTGTCGACGCTCAGCGAATATTCGGTAAGCCAGCCGGAATAGAATTCGATGGCCGGCTTCGCGCCGGCGACGGCCCACATGATGCCGCCGAAGATGAGCGCCGCGACGACGAAGAACGCGATGTGCTGCAGGCACTCCTTGGTGGAGGGCACGTGCGGCTTGCGGCCGATGACGAACAGGTCCACGACGAAGAACGCGGCCAGCACCACGAACGTGGCGATCATGAATGCAATGGGGGTTTCAGACATGCCTCCCAGCATATGTACAGGCGCTGACTCGCCCGCGCACGCTCACTTGTTCGCTTCCGCGTTATATGCGACGCTCGCGACGCTACCGCTGCTCGCTGCTACGGAAGCTCACTTGTTCGCTTCCGTCATTCCGCGCAGTTCCTTTTTGAGGTCGCGGATTTCGTCGCGCAGGCGGGCGGCGAGCTCGAACTGGAGCTGTTCGGCGGCGGTGTGCATCTGCTCGCTCATCTGGCGGATCAGGTCGGCGAGGTCCTGTGCGGGCAGCCCGGCCTTGAGGATCTCCTCATGCCGCTTGTCGGCCTCCTCCTTGCCGATGGCGGGCACGCCCAGATGCGAGTTGCCGGCCTTGTTCGCGTTGCGGTAGCCGCCGGCGAGCAGGGTCTGGGTGTCCACGTCCTCCTTGGCGAGCATGTCGTTGACGTCGCTGATCTTCTTGATCAGCGGCTTGGGGTCGATGTGATGCTCCTTGTTGTAGGCGATCTGCTTGGCGCGGCGGCGTTCGGTCTCGTCGATGGCCTTGCGCATCGCGTCGGTGGTTTCGTCGGCGTACATGATGACCGTGCCGGACACGTTTCTGGCCGCGCGGCCGATCGTCTGGATGAGCGAACGGTACGAGCGCAGGAAGCCTTCCTTGTCGGCGTCGAGGATGGCCACGAGCGAGACCTCGGGCAGGTCGAGGCCCTCGCGCAGCAGGTTGATGCCGACGATCACGTCGATTTTGCCCTCGCGCAGTTCACGCAGCAGTTCGACGCGGCGCAGCGTGTCGACGTCGGAGTGCAGGTATTCGACCTTGATGCCGCGCTCGATCAGATAGTCGGTCAGATCCTCGGCCATCTTCTTGGTGAGCGTGGTGACGAGCGTGCGTTCGTTCTTGGCCACGCGGTCCTTGATTTCGGCGAGCAGGTCGTCGATCTGCCCCTTGGTGGGGCGCACTTCGACCTTTGGATCCAGCAGACCGGTCGGGCGGATGATCTGCTCGACCACCCCGTCGGACAGTCCCAGCTCATAGTCGCCGGGGGTTGCGGACAGATAGACGGTCTGGCCGACGCGCTCCAGGAACTCCGGCCATTTGAGCGGACGGTTGTCCATGGCGGACGGCAGGCGGAAGCCGAAGTCGACGAGCGTGCGCTTGCGTGCGGCGTCGCCCTCGTACATGGCGCCGATCTGCGGCACGGTGACATGCGATTCGTCGATGACGAGCAGGAAGTCGTCAGGGAAGAAATCGAGCAGCGTATGCGGCGGCGTACCGGGCGCGCGCCCGTCGAAGTGCCGCGAATAGTTCTCCACGCCGGAGCACACGCCCACCTGCGAGAGCATCTCCAGATCATAGGTGGTGCGCATGGTCAGGCGCTGCGCCTCGAGCTCCTTGCCCTGCTTGCGCAGTTCGGCGGTGCGCTCGTCAAGCTCCTGCTGGATGGTCTTGAGCGCGCGTTCCATGCGTTCCGGGCCGGCCACGTAGTGCGAGGCGGGGAAGATGTGCACTTCCGTCTCATGGTCGATCACGTCGCCGGTGAGCGGGTGGAGCGTGGAGATGCGGTCGATTTCGTCGCCGAAGAATTCGATGCGGATCGCGAGCTCCTCGTAGACGGGGATGATTTCGACCGTATCGCCGCGCACGCGGAACGTGCCGCGCGTGAACGCGATGTCGTTGCGCTTGTACTGCATGGCGACGAACTGGCGCAGCAGGTCGTCGCGGTTGATTTCCTGACCCTCCTTGAGGAAGAGCATGCGGCCCGCGTATTCCTCGGGCGTGCCGAGGCCGTAGATGCACGAGACGGTGGCGACGACCACGCAGTCGCGCCGCGTGAGCAGGTTCGCGGTGGCGGCATGGCGCAGGCGCTCCACGTCGTCGTTGATGTTGGAGTCCTTTTCAATATAGGTGTCGGTCTGCGGGATGTACGCTTCGGGCTGGTAGTAGTCGTAGTAGCTCACGAAGTAACTGACCGCGTTGTCGGGCATGAGCTCGCGGAATTCGGCGCACAGCTGCGCGGCGAGCGTCTTGTTCGGTTCGATGATGAGCGTGGGCCGTTGGAGCCGTTCGATCAGCCACGCGGTGGTGGCGGTCTTGCCGGTGCCGGTGGCGCCCATGAGCACGACGTCGTTCTCGCCGTTTTCGATGCGCCGGGCCAGCTCGTCGATGGCCTGCGGCTGGTCGCCGGACGGCCGGTACGGCGATTTGACGACGAACGGCTTGTTCGTGCGTTGGATGTTGAAGCCCATCATCGCTCCTTTCGGCGTTTATTCCCGACTGGTCCAATCCGCATACAGCCTATCAACAGCGTCGAACATTTGTTCTATGGACTGCGTCGAATCGATGACGACGTCGGCGATCCCCCGGCGCGTCGCCTCGTCGCTCTGATGCCGGACGCGCCCCTCGGCCTGCTCGCGGCTCATGCCGCGCTCCCCCATCATGCGCGCGATGCGCACATCGATCGGCGCCTCGACCGTGACGATATGGTCGAAGCGGAACGGGATCGTGCCGATCACCTCGGCCAGCAGCGGCACGTCGTGCACAATGACCAGTGTCCTGTCACCGTTGCCGGCACCGGCATGATCGAATGCCGCGATCGCGTCATGTTCCAATCTTGCGGCTTCGTCGTAGATGAGCGGATGTTCGATCGCGTCGAGCCGTTCGCGCGCGCCGTCCGGAGCGTTCGGACCGAACGCGTGATCGGCCATCCACGCCCGGTCCAGCCCGCCGTCGCGACCGATCGCGGCCGGACCGAACTCGTCGGCGATCCGGCCCAGCCCGACGCTGCCGGGCGCCACGACGTGACGGGCCAGCAGATCGTAGTCGATCACGGTCGCGCCAAGCTCCGCCAGCCGGCGCGACGCCGTGCTTTTGCCCGCGGCGATGCCGCCCGTCAATCCGATGCGAATAATCACGCGGCTCCTTTCGTCGCACGTTCACTTCGTCCCAGCTTACCCATCATGCGCCAAAGTCCGCCGCACAACCGCGCACGACGACCATCGGACGCGACGAAAACGGACCTGAAACACGGAAAGCCCGCCAACCATTGCGGTTGACGGGCTTTCCGCTATTCGCTATACGGCGAATTCAGCAAACTCACTTGCCGAGCAGCTGGTCGCGCAGGGCGGCAAGCTGATCGGAGTCGGCGAGGGTGCCGTTGGAGGTGGACTCGGAAGAGTAGTTGGAGGAAACTTCCTCGCGCTCGCGCTTCTCTTCCTTCGGAGCCTGGCCATCCTCGGCGGCCGAGGCGGCGGCGTTCTCCAGCTCCTTGGCGACGAACGCCTTGTGCTGCTCCCACAGGTCGTGGGCGGCCGCGTACTGGGCTTCCCACTCCTCGCGCTGCTTCTCGAAGCCCGGGATCCACTCGTTGGTGTTCGGGTCGAAGCCCTCCGGGTACTTGTAGTTGCCTTCCTCGTCGTACTCGGCCGGCATGCCGTACAGCGCCGGATCGAAGTCCTCGGAGTTCGGGTCGACGGAGTCGTTGGCCTGCTTGAGGGACAGGGAGATGCGGCGACGATCGAGATCGACGTCGATGACCTTGACGAACACCTCTTCGCCCGGCTTGACGACGGTCTCCGGGTTCTCCACGTGGCGGTTGGCCAGCTCGGAGATGTGCACGAGGCCCTCGATGCCGTCCTCGACGGAGATGAACACGCCGAACTGGACGATCTTGGTGACCTTGCCCTTGACGATCTGGCCGGGGACGTGGGTGCGGGCGAAGCGCTGCCACGGATCCTCCTGGGTGGCCTTGAGCGACAGGGAAATGCGCTCGCGGTCGAGATCGACGTCGAGCACTTCGACGGTGACCTTGTCGCCGACCTTGACGACCTCGGACGGGTGGTCGATGTGCTTCCAGGACAGCTCGGAGACGTGGATCAGGCCGTCAACGCCACCGAGATCGACGAACGCGCCGAAGTTGACGATGGAGGACACGACGCCCTCACGGATCTGGCCCTTCTTGAGCTGCGAGAGGAAGGTCTCGCGCACTTCGGACTGGGTCTCCTCGAGGTACTGGCGACGGGACAGGACCACGTTGTTGCGGTTCTTGTCGAGCTCCAGGATCTTGGCCTTGATCTTCTGACCGATGTACGGGGAGAGGTCACGGACGCGGCGCATTTCGACCAGCGACGCCGGCAGGAAGCCGCGCAGGCCGATGTCCACGATGAGGCCGCCCTTGACGGCTTCGATGACGGTGCCCTCAACAACGCCGTCAGCTTCCTTGATCTTCTCGATGTCGCCCCAGGCGCGCTCGTACTGGGCGCGCTTCTTGGACAGGATCAGACGGCCTTCCTTGTCTTCCTTGGTGACGACAAGGGCCTCGATCGGATCGCCGACCTCGACGACCTCGTCCGGATCGACGTCCTTCTTGATGGAAAGTTCGCGGGAGGGGATCACACCCTCGGTCTTGTAGCCGATGTCGACCAGGACCTCGTCGTGATCGACCTTGACGACGGTACCCTCGACCAGATCACCATCATCGAAGTTCTTGATGGTGGAATCGACTGCCTTGATGAAGTCCTCTTCGGTGCCGATGTCGTTGATGGCGACCTTGGCGACTTCGTTATTGTTCTCTGCCATTAATGTGGTTTCTTAATAACTAGTTGGTGGATAATATCGTTCTTCAGTTATCCGCGCGCGCTTTTCGCGCACGCAAGTCTCAACCATACCGCCAGCCCTGCACATATATTTCGGGCGTGTCGCGATATCACCGTCCGAGCTGGCGTTCGGCCATTTCGACGACGTTGGCGAGGAGCATGGCACGGGTCATCGGGCCGACGCCGCCCGGGTTCGGCGAGTAGGCGTACGCCTTGTCGTAGCAGGCCTTGTCCACGTCGCCCTTGACGCGCCAGCGGCCGGCCTCCTCGTCGAAGACGCGCGAGACGCCGACGTCGAGCAGGATCGCTCCGTCCTTGATCATGTCGGGCTTGACGAATCCGGCGGAGCCCATCGCGGCGACGATCACGTCGGCGCGGCGCATGTGGTCGGCGACGTCCTTCGTGCCGGTGTGGCACAGCGTGACGGTCGCATTGACGGCGCGGCGGGTGAGCATGAGGCCGATGGTACGGCCGATGGTGATGCCGCGGCCGAGCACGCACACCTCCTTACCGTTGAGGTCGATGTCGTACGCGCCGAGCAGTTCGATGACGCCGCGCGGCGTGCACGGCAGCGGCGTGGTGATGTCGCCCTTGACGTGCAGCACGAGTTCGCCGAGATTGTACGGGTGCATGCCGTCGGCGTCCTTGGCCGGGTCGATCAGGTCGATGATTGCGTTCTCGTCGATGCCCTTGGGCAGCGGCAGCTGCACGATATAGCCGGTGCAGGCCGGGTCGGCGTTCATATCGCGCACGACGGCGGCGATGTCGTCGAACGTCGCGTCTTCGGGCAGTTCGTGCTTGATGGAGCGGATGCCGATTTCGGCGCAGTCGGCGTGCTTGCCGGCTACGTACTTGACCGAGCCGGCGTCGTGGCCGACCAGCAGCGTGCCGAGGCCCGGTTCGATACCTTGTTCCTTGAGCCGTGCGACGCGTTCGGCCAGATGCGCCTTGATGTCCGCCGCCGTCTGCTTGCCGTCGAGTTTGATGGTCATGTGTCGTCTCCCCTGTGTGTCGGTTCGTTGCCTTCGCATCAGGGTATCGTGGAGACAGTTAAAGGATTGTTTCGACATGTTCGGACGCGTACGAGGGAGCAGGGCAATGAACATTCGCGGATCGCGCATAGGCAGGGCTGTTGCGGGCGCATTGGCCGCGCTGATGCTGGTGGCCGCGGCCGGCTGCGGCACGTCGAACGCCGCCACGACGCCGACGCAGACGCCGCAGCAGGAGGAGCCGACCGGCCCGATCGCAGTGGTCGCCTCGATCAACCAGTGGGGTTCGCTGGCCAAGCAGATCGGCGGCGACGACGTGTCGGTCACATCGATTCTGCGTTCGACGGGCGTGGACGCGCATGATTTCGAGCCGAAGACCTCGGATGTGGCGAAGCTGTCCAAGGCGACGATCGTGGTGGCGAACGGCGCCGGCTACGACTCTTGGGCCACCAAAAGCGTCGGCAAGAACACCGTCATCGTTTCCGCCGCACAGACTGTAGGCGCGATGGAAGGCGACAACCCGCATCTGTGGTTCTCGAAGGACGCGCGCAACGGCATGGCGCAGGAGCTGGTGAATGCGTTCTCAAAGGCGCTGCCGAGCAAGAAGAAGGATTTCACCAAGCGCTATAAGGAATGGCAGGAGCAGGAGAAGACCGTTGAGGAGAAGATGAAGGAATTCTCCTCCGCGAACGCCGACGCCACGTATGCGGCCACCGAGGCGGTTGCCTACTATCTGATGAGCGACATGGGCTTTGAAGACAAGACGCCGAAGGGCTATGCGTCGTCGGCGGCCGCCGAGGGCGAAGCCGCCCCTGCCGATCTGCAGGAATTCCAGAAGCTGTTGGAATCGCACGGCGTGGATCTGCTGGTGAACAACACGCAGGAAGCTTCTGACGCGACGAACATGATCACCGGCACGGCCGGGCGTGCGGACGTGCCGATCGTCGACGTGAGCGAGCAGATGCCGTCCGATGCTGCATCGCTGACCGATTGGATCGACTCGCTGGTCGATGCGATCGCTGCCCATTTCACAACCGACTGCTCCGATTCGTCAACCGGTTCGTCCGATGGCAAGGATAGCAGTTCGGATGATGTCGCCTCGTGCCCAGCGACGACCGATGATACGGACAAGGACGGCGACAGCACCGATTCGTCGCCCGATGATGCCTCGAACGATTCGTCGAACGGCACGACAGACAGTTCCTCCGACGACGATTCCACACCGTCCAATGCGGGACAGACTGATCCCGGCAAGTAAACGGCGGGGATCAAGCGACAGACGTCGTAGTTCAGGAGCACAGTACACAGAGGGCGGGCGGTTCCAGAAACGGAACGCCCGCCCTGTGCGTACTGAGGCCGACAGCAACACGCATTACTGAGAATGATTGTCAACGTCATTTGTCATAATCCGGCTGGATGCGCCGCATATTGCCGGCGCGCAAGGACAGGAAGACACATGATCACCAATCATTCGCAGGACGGCTGCATCGTGTTCCGCGACGCCGCGGTAGCGCGCGGCGGACGCATCATCTGGCAGCACGGCGACTTCGCTATTCCCGCCGGATCCGTCACCGCCATCGTCGGCACGAACGGAGCCGGCAAAACCACCATGATGAAGGCCGAACTCGGGCTCATTCCCCTCGCCGCCGGATCGCTCACCGTGCTCGGCAAACCCGCCGGCGAGGCCAACGACCGCATCGGCTACGTGCCGCAAAGCTACGCTTCGGACATCGACTCCAACCTGACCGCCGAACAGTCGGTGCTGCTGGGACTGACTGGCACCCGATTCGGCATCCACCCGGTCACGCGCGCGCAGAAGGCCAAGGCGCACGAAGCGATGGCGTTCACCGGCATCGCGGACAAGGCGAAGATGCGCCTGTCGGAACTGTCGGGCGGTCTGCGCCAACGTGTCGCCATTGCGCAGGCGCTCGTCTCCGACCCGAAACTGCTCATGCTCGACGAACCGCTCGCCAACCTCGATCTGGCCAGCCAGCGCGCGGTCGTGCACGTGCTCGCCCGGCTCAATCAGGAGCTCGGTATGACCATTCAGGTTGTCGCGCACGACCTCAACATGCTGCTGCCGATTCTGACCGGAGCGGTCTACCTGCTTGACGGGCATCCGCACTACGCGGCCATGAACCAGGTGCTCGACTCGGATCTGCTCACGCACCTGTACGGCACGCGCGTGCAGGTCATCACCACGCCGCA
Organism: Bifidobacterium miconis; assembly: GCF_019331735.1. Lineage (GTDB taxonomy): Bacteria > Actinomycetota > Actinomycetes > Actinomycetales > Bifidobacteriaceae > Bifidobacterium > Bifidobacterium miconis. The sequence continues at coordinate 38,196 of NZ_JAHBBH010000001.1, read as the reverse complement.
GGGCGACATGTTCGTCACGCCCAGCGCCGACGAGCCCGAGGGCGTCGAGCAGGACACGCACGCGCCGAACGAGGTCGCGCAATTCCATCACCATCATGCGGACGCGTCCGGCGCAACGAACACCATGGGAGGCGCACGATGATCGACTTTTCCTTCGACCCGGAATGGATGTACACGCTCACCGCGCCGTTCATGGCGAACGCGTTCCTCGCCGGCCTGTGCATCGCGGTGGCCGCCGGCGTGATGGGGTACTTCACGATCGCACGGCATTCGACGTTCGCCGCGCACGCGCTTGCGCACATCGGCCTGCCGGGCGCAACCGGCGCGGTGCTGCTCGGTCTGCCCGTCTCGCTGGGACTCGGTGCGTTCGCGTTGGGCGGCGCGCTGGTGATCGGCGCGCTCGGCAAGCGCGCGTCGCAGCGCGAGATCGCAACCGGCACGGTGCTCGCGTTCGCCACCGGTCTCGGCCTGTTCTTCGCGCGACTGTCCAGTTCGGCCTCGCAGCAGATGCAGTCGATCCTGTTCGGCTCGATCCTGACGATCACGACCGGCCAGATCGTCGGCTTCGCCATATTCGACGCGATCCTGCTGGCCGTGCTCGCGGTGATCTACCGCCCGCTGCTGTTCAGTTCGGTCGACGAGCAGGTCGCGCAGGCCAAGGGCGTGCCAATCGGCGCGATGAACGTCGCGTTCATGGCGATCATGGCCGGCGTGATCACGATCGCAGTGCCGGCCGTGGGCACGCTGCTTATCTTCGCGCTGGTGATCACGCCGGCGGCCACGGCGAACATTCTCGCCGGCACGCCGCTGCGCGCGATGCTGCTGGCGAGCGCGCTGTGCCTGGCGGCGATCTGGGGCGGGCTGGTGCTGGCCGCCATGTTCCCCGCTCCCCCGAGCTTCATCATCGTGACCCTGTCCACCCTGTTTTGGGCGGCGGCCAAGGGCTGGGACGCTATGCGACGTCGCTGACGGCGGTCACCAAGGCCGTGGCGATGGCGGCGATGCCTTCGCCACGGCCGGTGAAGCCCATACCGTCGGTGGTGGTGGCGGTCAGGGAGACTTGGCAACCGACGGCTTGCGATAGCGCACTCTCCGCTTCGGTTCGCCGTGGGCCGATTTTCGGCCGATTGCCGACGAGCGCGACACTGGCGGAGGACGGCGCGAACCCGTGAGCATGCAGATATTCGACGGTTTCGCGCAGCATGTCGGCGCCGTGCCGGCCAGCGCCGGCCGACGACTTGCCCACGCCGAACAGCGTGCCGATATCGCCCAGATGCGCGGCCGACAGCAACGCATCGATCAGCGCATGGGCGGCCACGTCGCCGTCCGAATCGCCTTCGATACCGTTGCCGTCCCATTCGAGGCAGGCCAGCCACAAAGGGCGGGCGCTTGCAGGGTCGGCAAATCGATGCGCATCGAACCCTTGTCCTATCAGCATCGTCATCGACGTTTCCTTTCCGGTCAACCCGTCACACTGCGGTGCGGAGCCTGCCTGAGCATGATACGGATGAATAACAAAAAAAAACGGTCTGCGGCATGTCGACCGCAGACCGTCATCATACGCGAGTTCAGCGCTTCTTGGATTTCTTGCCCTCGGCCTCGAGACGGGCCAGCGTATCCGCTGCAGGCTCCTCGGGAGCCTTGGTGTGATGCTTGTCGTCGCCGGGGCGGGGCTCCTCGTAGCCGAGGTTCACGTCGAGCAGACGCTGCGCGTCCGCATCGTCGAGCTTCTCACTGAGCGCAATCTCGGACGTGAGGATGGAACGGGCCTTGGTGAGCATGCGCTTTTCGCCGGCGGACAGACCGTGGTCGTCCACGTCGCGCTGCGCGAGGTCACGCACGACCTCGGCGATCTTGTTCACGTCGCCGGTGGCGATCTTCTCGACGTTCAGCTTGTAGCGGCGGGACCAGTTCATTTCCTTTTCGATGATCGGAGTGCGCAGGATCTCGAAGACCTTGGCCACCTCGTTCGCGTCGACGATGTCGCGCACGCCGACTTTCTTGGCGTTCTCCACCGGCACGTTGATGACCAGTCCGTCCGAAGACAGCACGGACAGCTGAAGATACTCCCTCGTCACGCCCTTCACCGTCCGCTCGGTGATGGCCTCCACCTTAGCCGCGCCGTGACGCGGATAGACAACCATATCGCCGACCTTGTAACCCATGAATCCTCCGTACGAGCCTAAGACAAACCCGAACAATTGTGGCATGTGGCGTGGACCTTGCCCAAAACGCCCGAAAATGACAAGCGACGCGCCAATAATACCCGTTTTTCGGCGAACCGGTTCTACACTTTGTTCTTATGGCTACACACTCTCACATCAACGACGATATCCGTGCCGTGCCCGTGAACCAGGCTGACCTGGACGCGGTGAGCAACGCGGCGTTCTACAACCCCCACGAGGTGCTCGGCGGGCATCTCGGCGAGGGACCGCAGGAGGGCACCGCGACGATCCGCGTGCTGCGCCCCCTGGCCAAGACGGTGACCATCATCACGCAGGACGGCGCGACCAACGCCCCGCACGAGTACAACGGCATCTTCACCGCCGTCGTGCCGGCGTCGAAGAACGAGCACGGCTGGACCGTGCCGGACTACCGCGTGCGCACCGTCTACGGCAGTGGTGTGACCGTCGTGGAGGACGACCCGTATCGGTACCTGCCCACCATCGGCGAAATGGACACCTATCTGTTCGGCGAAGGCCGCCACGAGCGTCTGTGGGACGCGCTGGGCGCGCACGTCATGCGCTTCGACGATCCGATGGGCGGCGCGGACGGCACTGCCGGCGAGCAGGTCGTCGGCACGGCGTTCTCCGTGTGGGCGCCGAACGCACATGCGGTGCGCGTGGTCGGCAACTTCAATTCGTGGGACGGCCGCCGTCATGCCATGCGCGAGCTCGGCTCCTCCGGCGTGTGGGAAATCTTCATTCCGGGCGTGCAGGCTGGCGAAGTGTACAAGTACGAGATTCTCAACGCCAACTACGAGTGGCAGATGAAGGCCGATCCGATGGAGCGCTCGCACGAGATCCCGCCGGCCACCGGCTCGATCGTCGTCGATTCCGTCCACCACTGGGACGACGCGGCATGGATGGACAAGCGCGCCAAGACGAACCCGCACGACGGCCCGGTGAGCATCTACGAGGTGCATGCCGGCAGCTGGCGCAAGGACGTGCACGACTACCGCGACCTCGCCGACAAGCTCGTGCCGTACGTCGAGGAGGAGGGCTTCACCCACGTCGAGTTCATGCCGCTGGCGGAGCACCCGTTCTCCGGCTCGTGGGGCTATCAGGTCACCGGCTACTACGCGGTCGACTCCCGACTCGGCTCTCCCGATGACTTCAAGTATCTTGTGGACCGCCTGCATCAGGCCGGCATCGGCGTGATCATGGACTGGGTGCCCGCGCACTTCCCGAAAGACGCGTTCGCGCTCGGCCGATTCGACGGCACGCCGCTGTACGAGGATCCGGACCCGCTGCGCGGCGAGCACCCGGACTGGGGCACCTACGTGTTCAACTTCGGCCGCCGCGAGGTGCGCAACTTCCTGGTGGCCAACGCGAGCTTCTGGCTCAAGGAGTACCACGTCGACGCGCTGCGCGTGGACGCCGTCTCCTCGATGCTCTACCTCGACTACAGCCGCCAGCCCGGTCAGTGGCGCCCGAACATCTACGGCGGCCGCGAGAACCTCGAGGCAATCGACTTCCTCAAGGAAGCCAATGCCACCGCGTACAAGAACAATCCGGGCATCATGATGATCGCCGAGGAGTCCACCGCGTACCCGGGCATCACCGCGCCGACCGACGAGGGCGGTCTCGGCTTCGGCCTCAAGTGGAACATGGGCTGGATGCACGACACGCTCCAGTACCTGCACGAGACGCCGATCAACCGCAAGTGGCACCACGGCGAGATCACGTTCTCCATGGTCTACGCGTACTCCGAGCACTACGTGCTGCCGATCAGCCACGACGAGGTCGTGTACGGCAAGGGTTCGCTGTACGGCAAAATGCCGGGCGACGACTGGCAGAAGTACGCGGGCGTGCGCGCCCTGTTCGCTTACCAGTGGGCGCACCCGGGCAAGAACCTGACGTTCATGGGCAACGAGGTCGCCCAGTGGGGCGAGTGGAATCACGAAAGCTCCGTCGACTGGGCGGCGCTTGACTGGCCCGACCACCGCGGCGTGCAGAAGCTCGTCGCCGACCTGAACGCGCTGTACAAGGCGTCCCCCGCGCTGTGGAGCCAGGACTTTGATCCGAAGGGCTTCCAGTGGCTGACCAGCGACGACGCCGACCACAACACGCTCAGCTTCGTGCGCATCGGCAAGGACGGCCAGCAGATGGTCGTCGTGGTCAACTTCTCCGGCGAGGCGTGGAGCGACTATCAGGTCGCGCTGCCCAAGGGCGGCAAGTGGCGTGAGGTGCTCACCACCGACGACGCGATCTACGGCGGCTCCGACATCCACAACGGCACGTTCGAGGCCGACCCGATCGAGTACCATTCGCGCGAATGGTCGGCGAAACTCACCATTCCGGCGCTGGGAGCTGTATTCTTGGAACCGACAGACTGAAAGGCGGTTTCCACATGCTGAACACTTCCACCCGCTCCACCACGCCGCGCACCGTGCTGGTGGTCGAGGATGAACCCACCCTCGCCACCGCGGTCGCGCAGCGCATCACGGCCGAAGGCTGGACGGCTCGCGTCGCCTCGGACGGCGCGAGCGCGGTGCAGGCGGCGAAGCAACTCAAGCCCGATCTGGTGATCATGGACATCATGCTGCCGGTGATGGACGGCCTCGAGGCGACCAAGCGCATCGTGGCCGAACGCCCGGTGCCGGTGCTGATCCTGACCGCCCGCGACGACGAGGCCGACAAGGTGATCGGCCTCGGAGCCGGCGCGGACGACTACATGACCAAGCCGTTCTCGATGCGCGAGCTGATCGCCCGCTGCAAGGCGCTGTTGCGCCGTGTGGAGCGCGCGAAGGTCATCGCCAAGAACTCTGAAAACGAGAAGCTGCTCGATTTCGGTTCTCTGGTGATCGACCCGGCGCAGCGCATCGTGACGCTCAACGGCAATCAGGTGCACCTGACCCCCACCGAATTCGATCTGCTGGCCACGCTGGCCCGCAAGCCGCGTTCCGTGCTCACGCGCGAAAAGCTGCTCGAAGAGGTGTGGGACTGGGTCGACGCCTCCGGTACGCGCACCGTGGATTCGCATGTCAAGGCGTTGCGCCACAAGCTCGGCTCGGAAACGATCCGCACCGTGCACGGCGTCGGGTACGCGTTCGAACCGCCGGCACAGTGAGCGGCAGGTAGGGTCAATGACCGTCAAGTCGAACCGTCCGTCGGGCGCACGCCGCAGGGTCGTGCGCCCGATTGGTTTCTTTCCCTCGCTCAAGGTCGAATTGAGCGTGCTCATCGTCATCGCGACGCTGATCGTGTTCGTGATGGCGTGGATTCTGCAGAAGATCGGCTGGAGCGGATGGATGGCCATGCCGCTCACCCTGATCGTCGCGCTCGGCATCACCTATCTGTTTTCGCACGGTCTGACGGCCCCGTTGCGCCAGTTACGCGACGCGGCGAACGCGATGGCCGACGGCGATTACACGGTGCGCGTGCAGATGGGCACCGACAGCAACGACGAGATCGGCCAGCTGACGCGCGCGTTCAACGACATGGCCGAGGAATTGCAGCACGCCGACCAGATGCGTCTCGACATGATCGCCAATGTGAGCCATGAGTTGCGCACGCCGGTTTCCGCCCTGCAGGCGATGGTCGAGAACATGGCCGACGGCGTGGTCGAGCCCACGCCGGCCAATCTGGAGGGTCTGCTCAACCAGACGCACCGGCTGAGCGACCTCATCGCGTTCCTGCTCGACCTGTCCCGCATGGAGGCCGGCGCGGCGAGCCTCAACATCGAGGAGTTCGATTTCCGCGACTTTCTCGACGAGACGATCGAACCGCTGGAAATCGCGGACGCAGGCCATGCGCATGAGATCCTGCTGCGCGTGGACGATGCCATCCGCATGGAGGGCGATCAGGACCGCCTGCGCCAGCTGTTCACGAACATCATCGCCAACGCGCTCAAGCATTCGGCGGACGGCACCACCGTGCTCGTCGAGGCGCACGAGGACGACACGGACGGCATGGTCGTCACGAACGTCGTGAACTTCGGTTCGCAGATTCCCGAAGCCGAGCGCGCGGTCATCTTCCGCCGCTTCGTCAAGGGCAAAACCGGCCCCGGCACCGAATCCGGCGGCACCGGGCTCGGCCTGTCGATCGCGCGCTGGGCCGCGCAGCTGCATGGCGGCACGGTGCGCGTCGTGGACGACAAGCGCGGCGCCGATTTCGAAATCCGGCTGCCCAAACGGCACGAGACGAAGCCGGCCCGTTCCTGACCGCGGGTTGCATGCGCGCGGGGCGGACCGCGTCATCGTTCACGGGCGGCGGACAGGCCGTCGGCGCTATTGCGACGGCCTGTCCGCCGCCCGTTCCGGCACGTGGCCGAGCGTCAGTGCGGCGCGCACGGTGCCGTCCGCGCCGTTGAGCTCCGCAACGCATTGGCGCAGCGTCGCGCCGGTGGTCATGATGTCGTCGATCACGATCAGCTCGCGCCGACGGCACGCAACGGCATCGGCGACGACGATGCCGTTGCGGATGCGTTCCGCCCGCTGGGCCGCGTTCGTGGTTTCCACCGACTTGGACGACAGTCGCGCGGAACGCAGCACGGGCAGGCATATCGCGTCGACGTCCCGGGCCGACAGCAGATGGCACATGCGCGACGTCAGGGCGCGCATGTGCCATCGTCCGCGCCGTTCCATCGACATGCGGGACGACGGGGCGGGCACCAGCGCGACACGCTCCCCCGGTCTGGCCGCGCCGCTGCGACAGGCCAGATCGGCGAGCAGGCCCGCGAACGGCGCGTCGCATTCCTCGTCGCCGTGGTCTTTCCACGACAGCATCGCGCGTCTGGCCGCGCCCTCATACACGGCGCACCCGTATCCGCAACCGGTTGCGGTGCCGGGCACGGGACGGGCGAGGACATGGCGGAACAGCGCCCGGCAGTCGTCGCACAGCACGTCGTCGGGCCGGTCGCAGCCGGCGCAGCCGCGTGGCAGCAGCATCCCGAGCGCGCTTCGGCATATGGAGTTCACCGAGCCGCGAATGCCTTCACCGTCCACGCCGAAGCGGCCGTCATGGCGATTCGCGTCGCTCCCCATGCTGCAGGAATCGCCGGCATCCCCGACGCGTCGGTTCCCGTTGCCGTGATACGTGCTTCGCATGGCACCACTCCCATGGTCATTCGGCGAATATCATTCAGGGAGCGATCTCAGTGAGCGATCTCAGTGAGCGGTCGCCCGGGACCGGTCATTCGGCATTGCCGGCCGGCCGTTCGCGCAGCAACGGCAGCAGGGCGTCGAGCAGACGCACCGTGTCCGCGGGACCGGTCACGCTGATCGCCTCGGCGCCGGCCTGCGCGGCGGGATAGTCATTGCCTCCCGGCGTCATGCGGTCGCCGACGAACACGATGTCGGCCGGTTCGATGCCGAGCGATTCGGCGAGACGGCGCACCGCGTACGATTTGTCCATGCCGGGCAGGGAGACGTCGATGCTCGTGTAGCCGCCTGGACGCACCTTGAGCTGCGGCAGGTCGGCGGCGACGGCTGCGGCGAGGCGTCGCTTGCGCTCGTCGTCCGGGTCCCACGCGCGCTTGGCCTCCTCCGGAGCGCCCTGCCCGAGCGCGGAGAAGGTGATCTGGCTGCCGCGGTTCTCGATGCGCTCGCCCCAGACATGATCCTCCCACAGGCCGAGTTCGCGCGCCCGGCGTTCGAGCGAGGCGACCGCGGCGGCGAAGTCCCCGTCGCTCAGGTCATAGGCGTACTCGAGCCGCCAGGCGCCGTCATGCCAGCGGTAGTACCGCGTGCCGCTGGTGGGCATCAGATGCAGGTTGTCCAGGTCGGCGTCCGGACCCAGCACGTCGAGCACCTGGCTGACGACGAGCCCGTGACGCCCTCCCGTGACGACGGCGACGGGCAGCAGCCGCGTGAGTTCGGTGAATCTGGCCGCCATGTCCGGTTTCATGGGCTGGCGTGACGAGGCCAGCGTGTTGTCGAGGTCGAAGGCGATCGCCTGCATGCGACGGCACATCGACGCGCAGTCGGCGTTGTCCCATGCGCGTACCCTTATCATGCTCGTCCCGCCTTTCCACTCACGCTCGGCCCGTGTCGACCGGTTCCCACGACCGGCCCCCAATGACAGTATCGTAGCTCACGCAGCGGTTCGCGACCCGCGATGCCGCCGCCATGGCCTATGGTGGAGTGCATGATCGAAGCTCCCTGGAATGCCCGCGTGTACCGCAACCGTCACGGACGCGGCACGCGCACGCCGATGTTCGGTACCCGACTGCCCCGTTACCGCACGAAAAGCGGCATGTTCGACGACATGGTCGCCGCGCAGATCCGCCGGCTGAACGGCGCGTGGCCGCAGATGGTCAAGTCCGTGCAGTTCGCAGTGGAGGACGTGCCGCCGTCGCAGCCGGCGCCGTGGGAGCCGGAGCCGAATTTCAACTCGCAGTGCTTTCCCGCCGCGCATGGCGTGCCGGCGCGCATCGTGCTGTACCGCATGCCGATTCAGGCCGTGGCGCGCGGTCGCGTGGACATGCAGCTGATCATCAGGGACGAAGTGGTGTCCCGTCTGGCCGAGCTGTTCGGCCGCCGTCCGGAGGAGATCGACCCGGATTGGGGTCTGTGACGCGGGGCCTGCGACATGGGTCCGCGACCGGCGCGGACGAGGCCGAGACGGCCCCGGCGGGACTGCGATGGAAAGAACCCGTTGCGACCGCGTCAGCGCACCACGGTCGGGTTCTGGTTGGCCCAGATGCGTTCGGTGAGTTCCGCGAGCGGTGACGGCGACAGGTAGGCGACGCCGCTCGCCTTGGCCTTGTCGACTTCGGGCGAGGTCAGGCGCGCTCCCCATGCAAGGGTGCCGTCGGCCACGTCGAACCGGATGATCGCGGCCTTGTCCGCGATGGCGGACGCGTCGACGGCATGGGCCGAATCCGCCTGCAGTTCGATCTTCCGTTCGCCGACGAGCGCGCCGTTCGCGTCGTAGGCGGACAGGGTTCCCGCAGCGGGCGAGGTGGTCGGATTGGCGACGGTGATCGTCGCCGCAAGGTCGCCGGGCACGACGATCGCCGATGACGCGGTCGCGGTCTCGCTGCGCAGCAGCGCGAAATCGGCCTGACCGTCATCGGCGGTCCGTGCGGCCTGCGCGCCGACCGTGATGCGGCTGCCGGACGTGACCAGTATGCCGAACGCGTCCTTCGGGGCCGCCCCGAGATCGAAGACGGACGTTCGACCCGCGTGCAGCGCCTGCTTGCCGATCGTCGACAGCCCGTGCGCGGTGATCCACGACAGGCTCGCCGACGCGTCGCCGCCGCTGTGGGCGAACAGATGCACGCGGTCGCCGGCCTCGACGCCGGGCAGCACGGACGTGGTGTTCGACTGTCCTGCGGGCACGGCGTATTCGGTTCCCTGCGGCGTCAGACCGTCGATGGAGACGATGCGCACCACGGCGGCCACCGGTGTTTGTTCGCTGGACACCGTCACGTAGAGGGCGCTCTGTCCGCCGGCCGCGGCCGACAGGTCGGTGACCGTTTCGCCGTTGGCCTTGACGGTGACGCTTTCCCCTGTGGACAGGGTCACCTTGCCGTCGGCGCCCCACGCCTGCACCTGCACGGTGGTCGCCTTTGCCGAGGGGTTGGCGACGACGAGCTGCTGCGTGGTGCCGGTGCCGGTCGAGGGAAGCAGGAATCCGTGGCTGAGCGCCGGCGTGACGCAGGTGGCCGCGGACACGCCACGCAGATCGCCCTTGGTGGCCCACGAGGCCGCCGCCGCGGCGGCGCCGGTGCCGGTCTTCGATTCCAGCAGTCGCGTGGACAGCATGGCCGCGGCGTCGTTCACGGTGCCGGAGCCGGCCAGCACGGATCCGTCCTTGGACGAGCCCTTGAGCGCGGTGCCGGAATCCGTTGCCGATAATGCGCCGAACGAAGCGCGGTACACCGAGCCGAACGCGGCGTACCGCGCCGCGGACGTGATGTCGCCGGCCGTGGCCTGATAGGCGCTGTCGCCGTAGGTGCCGTTGTCGGCCAGGCTCATGCGTGCCGGACAGTACGACTGCAGCTGCAGCTGGCTGACGGTCTGCGAGGATGATCCGCCGGTATTGCCGGTGCCGTCGGCGAGCCCCGGCAGGGGCAGGACGATCGTCATCGCGGCGAACAGCGCGACGACGACGATCGCGCCGAGCGCGCCGAATGCGACGCTCAGTCCCTTGCGTGCGGCGTGCCTGCGCACGGCTCGTTGCTGCGTCATGACTCCTCCTCGCGATAGCGGTAGGTGCGATGCGGCAGCGCGACCAAGCAGTACACGGCCACGACGGCTCCCATGCACCACAGCCACGCGTAGCGCCACCGGCTCGTTTGGGTGCGCCGCTGCCACGACGTGTCGATGTTCTGGCTGTCGGCGCTGTTGATGGTCAGCCTGTAGTAGGTGCCGTTGTCGGCGGCGACCACCGTCTGCGTGCCTTCGGACGCGGTGATGTTGCTGGTCAGCCGTTGCGTGGCCTCGTCCGAGCCGGCCGAGGCGTCGTACGCCACGAAGATGCCGCCGAAGCCGAGCTTGCTGATCGCGGCCACGGCGTCGGCGTCGCCGCCGGCCATCAGCTTGGCCGCGGACGCGGCGATGGTCTCGTCGGCCTTGTCGGTTCCCGCAAATGCCGCACGGACGCGCTGCGCGGGCGAGCTGTCGATCAGATCGCCCCGCGCGGTGCGCATGACGGCGTATTCGACGCTGTTGTTCGACACCGCACGAAGCGCGAGGATGCGGTGATCATCGCCCTGCTGCAGATAGTCGGACGCGACCATCGGCAGACCGGCTTCGGACACGGCGACGCCGCCGTGTCCTCCGCGCAGCAGTCCCAGCCATGCGGTGGCCACCAGTCCGGCGGACAGGATCGCGACGAGCAGCAGACGCGCCGTGTGCACGACGGCGGTGCGCGCGATGCTGCGGGACGAGGAACGTCCTCGCGCCGCGTCCCCGGCGGCGCTGGTGCGCAACGGGACGAATCGCTTGACGGCGGCTCCCGACACGAGGCACGCGCACGACATGAGCCCGAGCAGCATGAGCGCGCACCCGGGCAGCACGGAGGCCGCGACGTCGCCATCCTCCCCGGTCGCGACGACGAGACGGGCGCAGACGAGGGACAGCAATCCGCCGCACGCGGCCACGGACCACATCATCAGCGAAAACCTGAGCGCCATCGGCGCGAACAGGGCGCAGACGGCGAGCGCGAACAGCACCAGCAGCACGGCCGCGGCCACGATCGCCGCAAGGTCCCCTCCCAGCACCGCATGCAGGCCGAATCCGGCGTCCAGTCCGAACGCGCGGGCCAACACCCCCTGCAGAGTCAGGGAGGCCGGTACGCCATTGGCCGCGGCGGACGGCACCATGGCGTCCCCGAACAGCTGCCGCCATGCGCCTTCGGAGGCGTATCGCACCGCATTGACCAGCGTCGGGGCCACGACGAACGCCGCAGGCACCGGCATGAGGAGCAGCATGAGACGATGACGCCGCACGAGCATCAGGAACGACAGGAAGATGACGACCAGCGGCAACAGCAGCTGCGGTTCGGCGGCGACCACGGGAATGAAGCACAGGGACGCCAGGGCCGCGGACTGCACCGACTGGTGGACGCGGATCTGATCCTCCGTGCGGTACATGGCCACGGCGCGGAACGCGAACGCGAACGCGGCCGGCAGGAACGCCATCACGGTGAGCATCGGCAGATCGGCCTCGTCGAACAGGCCCATGGCCATGGCCAAGGCCACCCACAGCAGGCCGGACACCACGCGCACCGCGTCCGAACGGGTGAACACGCCCGCCAACGCCCAGAACGACAGCGCCATCAGGGGCGCCGAGAAGAAGAACATCAGGGACAGGGCCAGTGCGGGATGGCCCGCGGTGGCGACGGAGGCGAGCAGCCACACCAGCAGCCACGGGGTGGGCGGGGCCGGAATGCCCGTGCCCGAACCGAACACCCACGGAGTGGTGGCCGACTGGGCGAGCTGACGCATGGTGGCGTCGGTGGGCAGCAGACCGTTCGAGTACAGCGATCCGCCGGACAAGGCGGGAAAGAGCACCTGACGGTGGACCACGGCGACGGCGAGCAACGCGGCCAGCGCCATCGCCAGCGCCAGGCCCCAGCGCCTGACGCGGCGGCGACGCAGATGGGCCTTGGCCAGCGGGCTGAGCAGTATCGTGTGCCGCTGGTCCTCCAACGCCTGCGCGCGGTCCTTCCACTGGGCCATCTGCTGGTGGTTGACGCTCAACGCCCCCAGCCGGCTCAGGGGAATCCGGCTGTGCCGCGCCACCAGGGAACGTGCCGCGAGGGCGCGCGGCAGGCCCAGCAGGCCGAGCCACGGCAGGCACAGCTCGCAGCCCGCCTCATAGGGCCGCTTGGAAACCAGCTGGCGAACCGCCATGACGAACGCGCGCAGCAATCGGAACACCCACATGAACGGCCACAGGGCGACGGCCATGTCGGTGTAGAGGTATTTCTGCTCCGCGTGCATCACCGACAGGGACGGGTTGAGCCGTCCCTCCTCGACCGGCTCCCCGGCTCTGGAACGGATGCCCTCGAAGCGCGCGCGGCGGTGGGCGATGCGCGCCGCGGACACGACGACGACGCGCCCGCCGTCAAGGCATATGCGCCGGCAGAAGTCGTTGGACTCCCCAAAGGTGGAGAACCACGGGTTGGCGCCCTCCTGATCGGCCAGCGTGCGCACGGGCAGCAACGCCCCGGCCAGGGAAACGGCGAACACGTCCTGCCGGGAATCGTACTGTTCCTGATCCTCCTCGCCGTCGACGACGAGCGATTCGACGCGGTGACGGCCGGCGTAGCGGCCGACGTCGTGCAGGTCGCGGGCCTGCCAGTCGAGCTGCTTGGCTCCCAGCAGGCTGGCGGACGAATTGTTGCGCCACGCGTCGAGCAGGCGGGCGAGGCAATGCTCGTCCGCCGGCCGGGAATCGTCGTGCAGCGTCCACCATGCGCGGATGCCGTCGGGCAGACGTGCCGCGGTCATGCCCTTCGTGACGGCGTCGGCGAACGACGAGGCCCCGGCGACGCGCACCAGCCGGATTTCCACGGTTTTCGCGTCGGGCACGCTCGAGACCGGACCGGACGGCGAGGGAATGACGTCGAAACTGGCCGCCTTCGCCGGCTGTCCGGCGCCGTCGCAGTCGATGACGACGATCATGCCCGGCAGGATGCTCTGCGAGAGCATGGCGCGGAAGGTTTCGGGAAAGAACCGCAGATCGTCCTCGACGGTGATCGCCGCGGCCACCGAATCGTCGACGTCCTGACGGTGGGAATAGGGACGATCCGCCAATGCGGCGGCGATGGCCTGCTCGATTTCGCTGCTGCCCGTGGAATTCATGTTCTCCAGTGTACGCGCGCGCCCTCGCGTGGCGTCACGCCTGCTCCTTGTGCTCTTTCTTGTAGCGGCGGCGCTCGCGCTCGCTCATGCCGCCCCAAATGCCGAAGCGCTCATCGTGGTCGAGCGCCCATTTGAGGCACTGCTCGCGCACCTCGCAACCGGCGCACACGCGCTTGGCGTCGCGGGTGGAACCGCCTTTTTCCGGGAAGAACGCCTCCGGATCGGTTTGGGAGCACAGCGCCTTGTGCTGCCAGGACAGATCCTCGCCCGGCGCGAACAGCTCCCATAGCTCGGCGAACGGCTCATCGGCGGAATCCTCGACGACACCCCACATGCGTCTCCTCCTTAGCCGATGGTTTTCTTGTGCGCCAACCGTACGGTCGGCTGTTAAATTACACACACGCGATCCGGCGTTTGTCAAGTCACTGCCGTGTCAATACCACGTTTTTGAAACGGATATGATAGACCGGTCATTTCCGCCGCGCAGGTCGCAGGACGGCCGTTTCGACGGCCAAGCCCACGTTATGTGCCGTTCCTGCGCAGGTATGGCGGCGTCCGGGCACGGTCCCGCACGCGCTGTGCCAAAGTGACATGAGAACGTAACCGGCTATGGAGGAACACAGGATATGGCTGACGGCAGCGAAGGCATGGACTCGGCGACCCCGCCCAGCTTCATACCCTCCGGATCCCGCAAACGCTCGACCCGACCGACCGGGGATGCGCGACGGCCCCAGCCGAACCCGTCGGAACCGCCTTCCTTTTCCCCCGCTCCCGCCAAACGCCCGCAGCAGCGCCCTTCGGGCGTTTCCGGAACGTCTTCGGCCGCAAGGTTCGATCCGCAGCAGCCGCAGAGCTTCGCCCCGTCGGCGGCTTCCCGCACCGCGCGGCGTTCCTCGGGATCGACGGCCAACGCGGCGGCGCGTCCCGTGTCGCCGCCCGCCGAGTCGCGCCCGCAGCCGATGCCGACGCATCACCGCACCTCCGGGCACGAACGCCATGCCGCGCACCGCGGGGACGTCTCGTCCCCCGTCCGGAACGAGACGTCCCCGCGGGAACAGCCTCGCAACAGCGGCGCCGGCCGAACCCACGCCCGTCGCAGGCACCATCCCGCGCACATCATGTTCGGCGTGCTCGCCACGCTGGTCGTCCTGCTCGCGCTCGCCGTGTTCGGCGCGTGGAACTGGGTGGACGGCAATCTGGGCCACGCCGCGTGGCTGACCGGCAAAAAGGACACGTCGGGGGCCACGAGCTGGCTGCTGCTCGGTTCGGACAAGCGCGACGGCACGGCCGGCGTGAACGGTTCGGACGATTCGACCATCGAAGGCTTCCGCACCGACACGATTCTCGTGCTGACCAAGCCGAAAAGCGGTCCGAGCTCCCTCATTTCGATTCCCCGCGACTCGCTGGTAGAGGTCGACGGCCAGTACATGAAGATCAACTCGGTCGACCAAGCGTACGGCAACAAGGCGCTGGTCGGCGAAATCGAACAGATCACCGGGCAGAAGATCGATCATGTGGCCGAAATCCAATTCGGCGGGCTCAAGAACGTGGTCGACGCGATCGGCGGCGTCGAACTGTGCTACGACCAGGACGTCAGCGACGCGTATTCGGGGCTGGAATGGAAATCCGGTTGCCACAAGGCGGACGGCACCACCGCGCTCGCGTTCTCGCGCATGCGCTACGCCGATCCGCAGGGCGATTTCGGACGCGCGGCCCGGCAGCGTCAGGTCATCGCGGCGGTGATGAAGAAGGCGATGAGCGCCTCCACGCTCGCCAATCCCGCCAAGCTGGCCAAGCTGGCGTCCGCCTCGCTGGACTCGATCACCGTGGACGAAAACACGAATCCATATACGTTGTGCGCCATGGCGCTCGCGTTCCGTGCGGCCACCGCAGACGCGGGGGTGAACGGCAGCGTGTACTGGTCGGATCCTGACTATTACGTGGACGGCGTCGGTTCGAGCGTGCTGCTGGACGATTCCGCGAACACCGAACTGTTTGCGCAGCTGGCTGCGGGCACGCACAAAAGCGGCACCGTAGGCACGCTCGCCGAGTCGGCCGGCTGATCGCCGCGCGGCCGAGACGAGGCCGCCGCGCGGAGCCTGTGCGACACGCCGATGCCGACCTTTCGACCACAGCCCCCGTTTCGGCTTGCGTTCGGTCGGTCGGCCCGGCAGACTCGCCGTATGGGCAACAACAGGGACGCACGACGGCATCAGGACGACAGCGGGCGCAGGACGCGCGCGCTGTCCGTTGCGGCTGCGGTCGCGCCGATCGGCGCGCAGCTGGTCATGCTCGTCGTCATGGTGGCCGAACGCCGCTGGATGTTCGCGATGATGGTCGTGCCCGGACTGATCGGATGCTCCGCGTCCGCGCTGCTTGCCCTGTCGCGCATGTCCGGCGGGAAGCGCGGCGCCGCGTCCGGGCCGGACGGGGCCGGCGGCGTCTCCGGCAATAGGCCCTCCGCCGGCGTCGGCGCCGAAAACGGCGATTCGCGCCAGGCGTTCGGCGCCATCGCATCACGGTCCTGGGAATCCCTTGCATGGCCGGATCCGCGCGACGAACCACTGGTCTGGCGCCATATCGTGCGCCGCTGGCTGGAACCGCCGAGCATGGAAGCGCTCCTCGGCATGCGGGAGGGCGGGCCGTTCCTGCTGGACCTGTCCCGGCGCGGTCCCCACGCGCTGGTCGCCGGAACGACCGGCTCGGGCAAGTCGGTGCTGCTGCAGACGTGGTGCCTGTCGCTGGCCTGCCGCAATCCGCCTGATCGCCTGCATTTCGTCTTCCTTGACTTCAAGGGCGGTTCGGCGTTCAGCGCGCTGGCGCGCATGCCCCATGTGGCCGGCAACGTGTGCGATCTCGACCTGGCGCACGCCACGCGCGCGCTGGAGGCATTGGAAAGCGAACTGCGCCGGCGCGAACGGCTGGTCGCCGAGCACCGCGTGGCGGACGTGCAGCGCATGGCCGCCCCTCCCCCACGGCTGATGATCGTAGTCGACGAATTTCACGCGCTGCGCAGCCAGCTGCCGGACTATGTCGGGCGTCTGGTGCGCATCGCCGCGCTCGGCCGGTCGCTGGGCATGCACCTGGTGGCGTGCACGCAGAACCCGCAGGGACAGGTCAGCGCGGACATGAAGGCGAACATCGCGGTCAACATCTGCCTGCGCGTGCGCGATCCGATGCAGTCGAAGGAGCTGCTCGGCGTGTCGGACGCGGCGTCCATCAGCCCGTCGCTGCCCGGCGCGGCCTACTGTTCGGACGGCGAGACGATCGAGGCGATGCGCTGCTGCGAGGTGCGCGACATCGACGCGGCGGTCGACGCGATGCTGTCGGCGCAGCGTTTCTGCGGGCTCAGGGCGGCGGATCCGCTGTTCAGCGCGCCGCTGCCGCGTCTGGCCGATGCGGCGTGCCTGCCCCCGTCCGACGCGGCGGCCGGTCCGGACACCGTGCCGTTCGCGCTGTCCGACGACGGCGTGACGCTGGGCACCGCGACGCTTCCGGTCACGCTCGGCAACGTCGCGATCGTGGGAGCCCACCGTCGCGGCAAATCGACGGTGCTGTCCGTCATCGGCTCGATGCTGCGCGGTGTGCCGTCCGTCCAGCTGCGGGTCAGCCGACGCACCGCGCACGGCATGGAGTCCTCCATCGTACGAGGCCCGGCGCGCGCCGTGCCGGATGCCGGCGCGACCGGCACGGCGTCGCGTGGCGCGCAGCCGCCCGCGCATCCGCGCATGGTCTGGCTCGCCGACGACGCCGATCCGTTGCTCGACCCGCTCGGCGAGGATCCGCTGTGCGCCGAATTTCGCGCGGCGCTGCGCGATCCCGCGGTCACCGTGATCTTCGCGGCGCTCACCATGCGCCACGTGCGCGTGCCGGAACACTGCACGACGCGCGTCGTCTTCCCCACCGGCGACCGGCCGACGGATCTGTCGAGCGGCATTCCGTCCGATCTGCTGGCCCGTTTCACCCACGAAGATCTGAACACGCCGGGGCGCGCGGTGCTGATCGACAGGGGGCGCGCGACGCCGGTCCAATGCCTCCGCGCGGACTCCCCGGGCAATTCCGTAAGCGTAACCTCTTGAAAAGTCGGTGGTTTCGTGGTTATCTGTGTAGTGGTTACAAGACATGAGTCCTGTGGAATGAGGAAGGCGATACGATGAGCAGTGCTTTTGACTGGCGAGCCAAGGCCGCGTGCCGAGACAAGGATCCGGAACTGTTCTTCCCGGTCGGCAACACCGGCGCGGCATATCAGCAGATCGAGGAGGCCAAGGCCGTCTGCCGTACCTGCAAGGTCATCGACGCGTGCTTGAAGTGCGCGCTGGACACCAATCAGGATTATGGCGTGTGGGGCGGTCTGAGCGAGGACGAGCGCCGCGCGCTCAAGCGCCGCGCGATGCGTGCCCGCCGCTCCCAGGCGTTGCAGCAGATCTGATTCAGCCGGAGTGGAGCCTGCGCGATCGGGCGTGTCCGGATATCCGAACCAATGCGGCGGCTCATACGCGAAGCGGCCCACGGGATCTTTTCCCGTGGGCCGCTTCGCGTATGCGCCTCGCAGCGTGCGAGGTCACTCGTCCTGCGCGGCGCGCAGCTTCATGTCGAGCACCACGCGCGTGCCTCCCTCGCGGCGCGGCTCCCAGTGCACGCTGCCGCCGAAGTCGTTGGTCACGAACGTGTTGATGATCTGCGTGCCGAGGCCGGAACCGCTCGAACGGGCCATGCCGTTCTTTTCCTCGTGGTCGAGGCCGGAGCCGTCGTCCTCGACGACCACGTTGAGGTTCGCGCCCGAACGGCCCACGGAGATGACGATGTGGCCCTCCTTGCGCCCTTCGAAGCCATGCTCGACCGCGTTGGTGATCAGCTCGGTGAGCACGAGCGACAGCGGCGTGGCGTCCTGCGCGGGCATCATGCCGAACTGGCCGACGTATTCGATGCTGATGTGCTGGTCGCGCATGGTGGCCAGGTCCACGCTCATCTTGAGCAGGTTGGAGATCACCTTGTCGAAGTCGACGATCTCGTCGGCGGTCTGGCTCAGGCCCTCGTGCACCATCGCGATGGTCTGCACGCGGCGCTGCGCCTCCTCGAGTTCCTTCTTGACCTCTTCGGACTTGGTCTTGCGCGCCTGCAGGCGCAGCAGCGCGGAGACGGCCTGCAGGTTGTTCTTGACGCGGTGGTGGATTTCGGAGATCGTCGCGTCCTTGGTCTGCAGTTCCTCCTCGCGGCGGCGCAGCTCGGTCACGTCGCGGCACAGGATGATCGCGCCCGTGCGCCCGTTCGTGCCGTACAGCGGCATGGAGCGCATGGACACCGCGGAACGGTTCGCGTTGAGCTCGGAGTCGATGGCCGCCTTGCCGCTCAAAACCAGCGGCAGCGATTCGGGCAGCGGATCGTTTTCGTGCAGGAGCTGCGTGCCGACTTCGCTCAGGAGCTTGCCCTGCATGGTCACCAGCGAGCCGAGACGGCGGAAGCAGCTGATCGCGTTCGGGGAGGCGTAGCGGACCACGCCGTCCTCGGCGAGCACGATGAAGCCGTCGGAGACGCGCGCGATGTGCCGCTGGCTCATCACCGAATCGGTGTAGGGGAACTGGCCGCGCGGAATCATCTCGTAGAGCTGCTTGCCCGCGTTGATGCTTTCGGACTCGTTGCGGCCGTTGGATTCGCGCGTGGCCATGTTGGTCTCGCGCACCACGAGTCCGAGCGTCTTGCCGTTGTGGCGCACCGGCGCGTACACGTTGCATACGGTGGACTTGCCGACGTTGCGCAGCACGGTGGAGCGGAACACCACTTCGGAGCTCATGGCCGCGTCGAGCTCGCCGATCATGTCTTCGGGGGCGAGGTCGCCGACCACGTCCTCGGTGCGCAGCGTGGAGACGGTGGACGGGCGGCACTGTTCGGCCACCACGTAATGGCCGTCGCCGTCCTGCACGATGAGCAGCAGGTCGGCGAAGCTCAGGTCCGCGATGACCTGCCAGTCGCCCACCAGATGGTGCAGCCATTCGCGGTCCTCCGCGTCGAAGTCGGGTCGTGTAGCGAGTACTTGTGTGAAATCAGCCATGCCCACCATCATACGCAACCGTGTGCGTCACGCGAACATGCCCATGCCGAACACGGTCTTGACAAACACATTGGTTACGTTATCGTAGGTTACGGTAGCGTAGGTTATTGTCTATGCCGACGCCGATATCGACAGCAATCGTCGATGGGAGGAACGATGGCAGTCTCCGAAGAAGAGGTCGCGCGCAAACGCGCGGCCATACAGGCGGCCCGCGACGCCGCGACCAAGGCGCGCGAGGCGGCGCTGCAGGCCAAGGCGGACGCCGTACGCGTCAAAGCGCAGGCCAAGGCCGAACGCATCCGCCGGCACGGCGAGGAAAAGGCGCTTGCCGTCATCGCCAAGGCGGAGACGCGCGCGGCCCGCCTCGAAGGCATCTCCCCCGCCGAGGTCGAGCGCAAGATCCGACTCGACGTGCACGGCCGGCCCAAGCCGCTCCTGCGCGGCTGGATCCACGCCGTCGCCACGCCCCTCGCACTCGCCGCCGGCATCGTGCTCATCTGCCTCGCGCAGGGAGCCGGACTCAAATGGGCGTGCGCCGTGTTCATGACCTGCTCGCTGGTCCTGTTCGGCAACTCGGCCGCCTACCATCTGGGCGACTGGTCGCCGCGCGTCACCGACGTGCTGCGCCGCATCGACCACATGAACATCTTCCTGCTCATCGCCGGCACGTACACGCCCGTCTCGTTCGCGCTCGCGCCGCACTGGCGCGACGCGATCATCGCCGGCATGTGGGCGTGCACGCTGGTCGCGCTCGTCATCCACGTGATCTGGATCGGCGCGCCCCGCTGGCTGTACGTGATCGTCTACATCATCTTCGGCGTGTCGGGCGTCGCGTTCATGAGCCTGTTCTGGACGTCCCCGTACGCGGGGCCCACCGTCGTGATCCTATTGGGCGCGGGCGGCGCGTGCTACATCGCCGGCGCGATCGTCTACGGGCTGCGCAGGCCCGACCCGTGGCCGCGCGTGTTCGGCTTCCACGAGATCTTCCACACCGGCACCGTTGCCGGATACGCATGCCATATGGTCGCGATCTACATGGTGATCGTCTCGCTCTGGCACTAGCGGACGCGCCGACGCGACGGCCGGACAACGGATCACGGATGCACCCGATGCCGCCGACCGCGCGCCCCCGCGGTTCCGCCCGCCAAATGCGCGAGGGGGCTTCCCACACCGAAACCCGGGCAGGAAGCCCCCTCGTCAACGGAATGCCGCGCAGTCGGAACCGGCCGCGGGAGCCGCGTCACTCGACCGGCTTGGCCTCCTTGATGGTCACGCTGATCGTGCGGCCGTTCGGGGCCTGATAGCTCACCGTGTCGCCCTGCTTGGCGCCCATGATGGCCTTGCCGATCGGCGAATCCTCGCTCAGCACGTCGTACTTGGTGACGGACGCCATGTCGCGCGCGCCGAGCACGTAGGTCATCTCGTTGCCGGCCAGTTCGATGGTCACCAGCGAGCCGTTGCCGACGGTGCCGGCCTTCGGGGCCTCGACGATGACCGCGTTGCGCAGCTTGACGATGAGTTCGTTGATGCGACCCTCGTTCTTGCTCTGCTCCTCGCGGGCGGCCTGATAGCCGCCGTTCTCGGACAGATCGCCCTCGGCGCGGGCCGCGGCGATGCGCTTGGTGATCTCGTCACGGTACTGGCCTTCGCGGTAGGCGAGTTCGTCCTTCAGCTTGTCGTACGCATCCTGCGTCAGCGGGACGGCCTTTTCTTCACCCATGATGGTCCTTCCTTGGTTAGGTCTGTTGAGTCAGTGTACGAAAAAAGCGCCGACTTGCGCCGGCGCGTCCGCTTGCTGGACGGGTGTCCCGTCGCTCAGCGGGTGGAGATGATGTCGATGACGAACACGAGCGTGTCGCCGCCGCCGATGCCGGCCTGCGGGACGCCGCGCGAGCCGTAGCCGTACTCCGGCGGGATGGAGACGACCAGACGGGAGCCGACGTTGTGGCCCGGCACGGTCTGGTCCCAGCCCTTGATGACCTGGCCGACGCCAATGCCGAAGCTGGCCGGCTGGTGGCGGGCGAAGCTCGAGTCGAACGGCTCGCTCTTGCCCCACACGACGCCGTGATAGTTGACGGTCACCGTGTCGCCGCGGCGCACGATCGGGCCGTCGCCCTCGACGAGCTCGACGGCCTTGAGTCCGGCCGGAGCCTCGCCCTCGAATTCGATGGTCGGCGTGGCGCCGAATTCGGCGTTGACCTTGGGCATGTTCGCTGCCATGTGTTCCTCCTTGTCGATACACGCGGCATCGCCGCGCACAATGTGCCTTAGGATACCCGTCCTCGCCGCACCGCGCAAGCGTTGCGACGGGCGGCGCCATCCGGCGTCGCGGGCTGGGGCGACCGGTCAGGACAGCGTCGACATGGTCATGGCGAACACGACGCCGCCCAGCGCGGCGATCGCGAGCGCGGCGACGCCGGCCGCGATCACCGCGGCGCGACGGCCCGCGATGCGCGGCGTGAGGATGGCGCCGAAGAAGAACGAGACGAATCCGGCGGCCGCGCAGTTGACGCCGATGCCGAGCTTCGCGCCCGCGGCGAGCGCCGTGCCGCCGACCGGCACGACGATCGAGTCGATGACGGCGGGATAGACGGCGTAGCCCCATGCGGCGAAGCCGATGAGTCCGGCGAGCGCGTAGACGAACGGCAGCAGCTTGGGCAGGCTGTGGCGCGCGGTGAGCGATTCGACGACCCACAGCAGAATGAAACCGACCGTGCAGGTGAAGGCGACGGCGAACAGCGAGGCGACGAGGAACCACGGCAGGATGTTGAACGCGTCGCCGGACATCGTCACGTAGATGGGTGCGCTGACCAGTTCGCATACGCACATCGCGGCGGCGATCACGACCGCCTGCACGAGCATCGTGGGCAGCCCGTCCTCAGTTTCGCGGCTCACGTCCAGCCAACCGGCCATGGTCATCCCTCCCCCGGCCTTGTTCGGCCGTTCGCGTATCAATTCGCGGGTCAGTCTATAAGCACGAGAAAAACCGAATGTTTCCGAATCGTCTCGGATCGGCTGTCCGCCGGATAACGCTTATGCGGCGCAGCGTAAGAAAGGTGCCCCCGGCGGGACTCGAACCCGCAAGCCGAAGCGATCGATTTTAAGTCGACTGCGTATACCATTTCGCCACGAGGGCGTCGGCCGGAGCATGTCGCAACGGCCAACCGTTATATTGTACGCCATGCGCGCGGGAGGGAGCGCACGGCATTGCGCAATGTCAGACCAGTGCGCCCGATCCGTCCGGCGCGGCCCCGGCGTCGCCGCCGGACGATTGCAGCGAGCTCGTCTCGCCGCGGATGAACGCGAGCACGGCGGGCAGGTCCTGCGGCTGGACGAGCACCTGACGCGCCTTGGAGCCTTCGGACGGGCCGACCACGCCGCGCGATTCGAGCAGGTCCATGAGTCGGCCGGCCTTG
The DNA here is from genome assembly GCF_019331735.1 of Bifidobacterium miconis. Classification (GTDB taxonomy): domain Bacteria; phylum Actinomycetota; class Actinomycetes; order Actinomycetales; family Bifidobacteriaceae; genus Bifidobacterium; species Bifidobacterium miconis. Next base: position 15,252 of record NZ_JAHBBH010000001.1, on the reverse strand, counting down.
GCGAAGCCGACGCGCAGCTTGCGCTGGAGCATGGACGTGGAGCCGAACTGCGTGGTGACGACGAGTTCGGCGGCCTGCAGCAGCACGTCCATGTCGTCGCCGATCTCCTCGTCCGGTTCGGCGGCGGACTTCTCCGCCTCCTTGGCCATCTGTTCGATGTCCTCGCGGTAGCTGGGCTTGCGCTGGGTGCGCACGAATTCGACGGCCTTGCGGATTTCGGATTCGCTCACCCACGAGCCCTGCACGCGCAACGGCTTGGCGAGTCCCATCGGCAGGAACAGCGCGTCGCCCTGGCCGATGAGCGCCTCGGCGCCGGTGGTGTCGAGGATGACGCGCGAATCGGTGGCCGACGAGGTCGCGAAGGCAAGACGCGACGGGATGTTGGCCTTGATGAGGCCGGTGACCACGTCGACGGACGGACGCTGCGTGGCGAGCACGAGGTGCACGCCGGCGGCTCGTGCAAGCTGCGTGATGCGCTGGATGGAGCTTTCCACGTCGTTTTTGGCGACCATCATGAGGTCGGCCATCTCGTCGACGACCACGAGAATGTACGGGTAGGGGGCCACCTTGCGCTGCGAGCCTGCGGGCGCGTGCACCTTGCCCTCGCGCACGGCCTTGTTGAAGTCCTTGATGTGGCGGAATCCGAAGAACTCGAGGTCGGAGTAGCGCGCGTCCATCTCCTTGACGACCCATTCGAGCGCCTGCGCGGCCTTTTTCGGGTCGGTGATGATCGGCGTGAGCAGGTGCGGGATGCCCGCGTACGCGGACAGCTCCACGCGCTTGGGGTCGACCATGATCATGCGCACCTGTTCCGGCGTCGCGCGCATGATGATCGACGTGAGCATCGAGTTGATAAAGCTCGACTTGCCGGAGCCGGTCGCGCCGGCGACGAGCAGGTGCGGCATTTTGGTCAGGTCGGCGGTCACGAAGTGGCCTTCGACGTCCTTGCCGACGCCGGTGAGCATCGGGGCCGGGTCGTTGACGGCCTTGTCGCTTCGCAGCACGTCGCCCAAGTGCACGATTTCGCGGTCGACGTTCGGGATTTCGATGCCGATGGCGGATTTGCCCGGGATCGGCGAGAGGATGCGCACGTCGGAGCTGGCCACCGCGTACGCGATGTTCTTCTGCAGGTTGGTGACCTTTTCGACCTTGACGCCGGGGCCGAGCTCGACCTCGTACTGGGTGACGGAGGGTCCGCGCAGGAAGCCGACGACCTTCGCGTCGACGTTGAACTGCTGGAACGTGTTCGTCAGCGCGGCGATGACGTGGTCGTTGGCCGGGGTGCGCGCGGCGTGCGGCTGGCCCTTGGTCAGGATCGCGAGGCTGGGCAGCTGGTACGGCAGGTTCTGATCGGCCTGGGCGGGCGTCCCCGCCGCGTCGGCCGCCCAGGCCGCGGGAACGCCGGATCCGTCCGGCGTCGCGGCCGTTGCGGACGGCGTCGCGACCATCGGAGTGACGGACGAGGAGGACGATGACGGCACGGCTCCGCCGACATATCCTGATGCGCCGCCGGACGGCACGTCGTCCAGCAGCTCGCCGGTGTGCGGGTCAACCCGTTCCCCGCCGGTCTCGGCGACTGTTGGGGTCGTGCCGGACGGCATGACGGTCGTGCCGTCCACGCCGATGCCGGCCCACGGGTCCGCGCCGGGCATGCCCGCCGAACCGGCCGACGCCGTGCCCGTGACGGACCGGGGAACGGGAGCCCCCGACGGCACGGCATGCGGCAGTCCGCCGGAAATCGGCATGGACGAACCCATGGCGCCGTATCCACCGCTCGACGACACCGTGCGCGGATGCGCGGAGCCCGCGCCTCCGTCCAGATGCGTTTCCGCGGCCTGACCGTGGCGTTCGGCGGCATGGTCGAACGCCTCGTCGCCGGCGTAACGGTCGAGTGAACGGTTTTCGTCGCCTTTGCGGCGGAATGAGGAGAACAGGCGGGAAAGGAATCCCCCGCGCGCCGACGCGCCGCGCCCGTCATCGGCGTCGTCGTCGGTCCCATCGTGCGCGGGCACGCCGTCGGCGAACGCAAGCGTGCCGTCGCCGACGCGCACTTCGTTCGGGAACTGGGACTGCTCGTCGTCGGACGCGCCGCGTTTTCTGGACGAACCGTTATGCGCGCCGTCGAACAGGTGCAGCCGGTCGGCGAGCGCACGGGCGTTGCCGGGCAGGTCGGTCACATGCGTGCGCGTGATGAGCAGCAGCGAGAACAGCGCGACGACGACGAACACGACGATCGCGAACGCATTCGACAGGCCCCATGCCAGCGGCGATCCGAGCGCGAAGCCGAGCAGGCCGCCGGCCCGCTGCAGGACGGCGATGTCGAAGCCGGGCGTGTCCGCGGCGACGGCCACGTCGATGATCGAGCACACCGCCCACAGGAGCAGCACCCAGCCGGTCACCACGCGCGGATTGTCCGATCCCTTGCCGGAATTGCGCATGAGCCGCACGGCGACGATCGCGAGCAGCACCGGCACGATCACGCTCATCACGCCGAACAGGCCGGCCGCGATCGCGTGCAGGAACCGGCCGAGCACGCCGTTGACGCGGAACCATTCGGACGCGCAGAAGCAGATGGCGAGCACGAGCATCAGGAAGCACAGGCCGTCGCGACGGTAGGCGGGATCGAATTCGCCGACTCCGGACACCGATCGGACCGCCGCGCCGAGCGCCCGGGGAACGGCCAGCAGGATCGTCTTCCAGACCGGCTCGTCGGCCTCGGACGGTCCGGCGGGTTGCGGTTTCTTCTTCTCAGATGATGATGTTCGTGCCATAGCGGTTCACGATTCTACCCAAACCACGTCATTTCGCGCCGTTGCTGCCGGCATCCTCACGGTTTATCCGCTAGGATGGCCCTATGACTCCAGCTGAACGTGCGAGCGCAGTCGCATTTGCACTGAAGAACTGCGCGTTGGAAGCGATGAGGCCGGGCGACGCGACGATGCGGGCCCTGACCGGATACGAGCGCGGCGACATCGACGTGTCCGCGCTGATCGACGCGGCGGACGCCGAAACGTCGGGGCTTGCGGCGGCGCGTCTGGCGGACGGGAGCCTTGACGACCATGCGGCCGATCATGCCAGCGGCATCGTGGCGCGCACCGTGCTGCTGGTGGAGCGCGGCTGGCCGGCGGAAGGCGACCTGAACGAGCTTGAGGCGATTCACCGCGGCCTGTTCGAGGGGGTGTTCTCCGATGCGGGCCGTCTACGCACGTCGAACACGACGCGCGAGGTCACGTCCGACCGCGCGATCGCGAGCAATCCGGACACGTTCTTCCCCGCCGCGCTGATCGAGACGGGCGCGCTCAACATCGCGACCGAGCTGGCCGACAAGCGCAATCTGGTCGCGTTGGACCGCGACGTGTTCGTGCGCGAGCTGGCCCACGTCTACGACGAGCTCGGCTATCTACACCCGTTCAAGGGCGGCAACGCGATGACCTTGCGCATCTTCGCCTCGCGCCTTGCCCATGATGCGGGCTGGGACCTAGACTGGGGCCCGGTGACGCGCGACGGGTACAAGACAGCCAAGCATGCGGCGTACCGCGGCGACACCACGGGGTTCGAGCGGCTGTTCGGCGCGATCGTGCGTCCGGCGAATCCGACGCGCACGTTCCTGATCGCTGGCTGGGAGCAGGGCCCGGCGCACTGACCGCACCCGCTCCCCCGCCGACGACGCCCGCCACTGCGTCCGAACGCTCAGACCTGGCCGATGTCGCCCAGATGATGCTGCGTGTATTCGTCGGCGCGCGCGTCGATCGCGTCATAGTCGCCGGCGTCCGCGTGTTCGATGATCGCGAGCGCGTTGTCGAGCAGCTTCGGATTGAGCGCCTGCAGCCAGTGGATGCGCGGGTCGCGGCCGAACCAGCCCATCTGCTTGCGGGCGAGCCTCTTGGTTTTCTGCGCGATGTCCATGAACGTGTCGTCGAGGTCGGCGAGGCCGTCGAGATAGTCGACGACCTGCTGGTAGCCAAGCGCGCGGCTGGCGGTGACGCCGAGCCGCGGGCGCAGCCGTTCGACTTCCTCGATGAATCCGCCGTCGAGCATCCGCTTGGTGCGGATGTCGATGCGCCGGTCGAGTTCCTCGCGCGGCAGGTCGAGGCCGATCTGCACGGTGGGGATCACGTACCGGTAGTGCGGCAGGCTCGCCGAATACGGTTTGCCGGTCACTTCGATGACTTCGAGCGCGCGGATGGTGCGCCGAGGGTTGTGCGGGTCCATGCGCGCGGCCGCGACCGGATCCTTGGCCTTGAGTTCGGCGAACAGCGCGCCCGCACCCTCGGTTTTTTCCCGCTCCTCGAGCCGCTTGCGCACGTCCGGGTCGGTGCCGGGGAAGGAGATGTCGTCGATGGCGGCGCGCGCGTACAGGCCGGAGCCGCCGACCATGATCGGGCGGATGCCGCGCGCCTGCAGATCACGGATGCACTCGCGAGCCAGCTGTTGGAACCGCGCGACGGACATCGCGTCGTCGGGTTCGATGACGTCGACGAGATGGTGCGGAACCGCCGCCTGCTCCTCGGCCGTGGCCTTGGCCGTGCCGATGTCCATGCCGCGGTACATCTGGTAGGCGTCCGCGTTCACGATTTCGGCGCGCTGGCCGCGCGCCTGCAACGCTTTGGCGATGGCGATGCCGAGGCCCGTCTTGCCGGATGCGGTCGGTCCGACGATCGACACGACGCGCGGCGCGACGGTCGGCCGTTCCGCATGCCCGGACTGCTCAGTGACGCACATGATACGTCTGCCCCTTGGCCGGATCCGGATCGGCGATGAGATTGTGCTTGGCCGCGTGCGTGACGGTCGCGGTGACGAAGTCGCCGACCTCGGGCATCGGCTCGCCCTCGGGCACGCCGATGTGCGTGAGCACGCCGGTGCGCTCGCGTCCGGTCACACGGTGCGTGGCCGCGTCCTTCTTGCCCGCCACTCCGGTGATCATCACCTCGACGTCGCGCCCTTCGAACGAAGCGAGGTTTTCGGCCGTGATCTGCTCCTGCAGGGCGACGAGACGCTCGAAACGCTCCTGAACGACCTCGTGCGGAACCTGTTCCATCGCGGCGGCCGGCGTGCCGGGGCGCGGCGAATACTCGAACGTGAACGCGGAGGAGAAGCGGGCCTCACGCACCACGCGCATCGTCTCCTCGAAATCCTCGTCGGTTTCGCCCGGGAAGCCGACGATGATGTCGGTGGAGATCTGCGCGTCCGGCATGGCCTCGCGGATGCGGCCCAAGATGTCGAGGAACTTCGCGGAGCGGTAGGAGCGGCGCATCGCGCGCAGGATGCGGTCGGAGCCGGACTGCAACGGGAAGTGCAGCTGGTGCATGACGTTCGGCGTTTCGGCCATCGCGGCGATCACGTCGTCGGTGAACGCGGCCGGATGCGGCGACGTGAAGCGCACGCGCTCCAGCCCGTCGATCTCGCCGCACGCGCGCAGCAGCTTGCTGAACGCGTACCGGTCGCCGATGCCGTAGCCGAACGAATTCACGTTCTGGCCGAGCAGCGTGACCTCCTTGGCCCCATTGTCGACGCACTGGCGAATCTCCGCAAGAATGTCGCCGGGGCGGCGGTCATGCTCCTTGCCGCGCGTGGTCGGCACGATGCAGAACGTGCACGTGTTGTTGCAGCCGATCGAAATCGACACCCAGCTCGAGACGCGCGAGGCGCGCGCGGTCGGCAGCTGGCTCGGGAAATAGTCGAGCTTGTCGACCACGTCGACCTGCGCTTCGCCGGCGACGCGCGCCTGATCGAGCAGACGCGGCAGCGAGCCGATGTTCTTCGTGCCGAACACGGCGTCCACCCACGGGGCCTTCTTCGCGATCTTCTGCCGGTCAAGCTGCGCCATGCAGCCGCCGACCGCGATCTGCAGGTTCGGGCGTGCGCGCTTCATCCGCGCCCACAGGCCGATCGTGCCGTACATGCGTTCGGCCGCGTTCTCGCGCACCGCGCACGTGTTCATGACGATCAGGTCGATGTCCTTGTCGATCACCTGATCCTCGCTGGCCGGCACGTAGCCGTCGGCCTCGAGCACGCCGGCGATGCGTTCGGAATCGTGCACGTTCATCTGGCAGCCGAGCGTGTGCACGTAGTACACGCCCTTGCCGCGGGACACCGCGTCGCCGACGCCGGCGGCCGTCTCGGACCGTTTCGAGGCGCGCTCCGCCTCAGTCATCATGTCTTCGTTCATAGCATTCCATCGTAACGATTGGGCCGCCCAGCGGCTCCGCCGGCGCGTGCGGGCCTCCGGCGGAGCCGTGTCCGGCGTCCTTGCGCACCCGTACCCAGCGAATTTTCAGGTCCTCCGCATTCGCGCGATTACAATGGACAACCGTGATACTTGACCGACAGAGCCGCATCAACACGGGCGAGCTGAAGGCTCGTCTCAAAGCCGTCAATTTCGACGACGGCCGCTTCCCCGCCGAGGAGATCACCGAATTCGTCGATCTCATGCAGGTGTACGAGGGCGCGATGTACGAGATCAGCACCAAGCTGGAGATTCTCGACTCCGAGTTCCAGGTGCGGTTCGCGCACGATCCGATCCATCACATGGAACGCCGCCTCAAGTCGGTCAATTCGATCCTCGGCAAGCTGGAGCGCAAGGGTCTGCCGCTCAAGGTGAACTCGATCCGGGACAACCTGTTCGACGTGGCCGGCGTGCGCGTGATCTGCAACTACCGCGACGACGTGTATTCGGTGTCGAACTACCTGTCGGCGCAAAGCGACATTTCCGTGCTGCGCGTCAAGGACTACATCAAGAATCCGAAGCAGAACGGCTACCGTTCGCTGCACGTGATCTACGCGGTGCCGGTGTTCCTGTCGTCGGGCGCCCATTACACGCCGGTCGAAGTGCAGTTCCGCACGATCGCCATGGACTACTGGGCGAGCCTCGAGCATGCGCTGCGCTACAAGACCGATCTGCCGGATTCGCGGCTCAGCGAGCATTCCCAGACGCTGCTCGACTGCGCGCGATCGTTGCAGAACATCGAAACGCAGATGCAAAACATCCACCGCGACATCAACGGAGCCCCGCAGGTCGGCGAGGCCCCGAAGGCGGACTAGTCAGCTTTCTTCTTGAACGGGTTGGCGGGCAGCTGGGCAAGCATGGTGCCGGCGAAGATGAGCGCGCAGCCGAGGTAGCCGCGCGGGGTCATGACCTCGCCGAGCAGCAGCGCGCCGCCGACGACGGAGAAGAACGATTCGAGCGACATGATGAGGCTGGCGCGGGTCGGCGGCACCCACTGCTGGCCCACTACCTGCAGCGTGTACGCGATGCCCACGGAGCCGATGCCGGCGTAGAGCACGGCTTCCCAGCCCTGCAGGGCGCCCGCCCAGTTCACCGAGCCTTCGATGAGCGAGCCAATCCAGCTGAGCGCGGCCGTGGTGACGAACTGGCCGAACGAGAGCACGAGCGGATCCACGCGCGCGCCGAGCGTGTCAATCACGAGAATGTGCGCGGCGAACAGCACGGCCGTGAACAGCAGGAGCAGGTCGGCCAGCGTGAGCGAACCGAACCCGTCGGTGACGCACAGGAAATAGAATCCGATCACAGCGACCACGACGGCGGCCATGGTCACCAAGTGCACGCGGCGGTGCAGGAATACGAACGCGAGCAACGGCACCATCACGATGTACAGCGCGGTGATGAACCCGGCGCGTCCCGCCGACCTGCCGTACAGGATGCCGTATTGCTGCAGCGTGCTCGCGGTGAACAGGAACACGCCGCACACCGCGCCGACGATCGCCGGATTGGCGAGCAGCCGCGCGACTGCGGAAGCCGCGCCGGCGTTGCCGGCGGCCCCCTCTCCCACCGCGGCCGCATGGACGTCGTCGCCGCCGTCATCGACGCCGCCGGCAGCGCGCCGCTTCGCGCGCCTCCACAGCAGCAACGGCATGAGCGACAGCGCGCCGAGCGTGAATCTGGTCGCGTTGAAAAACAGCGGGGTCATGGAATCCATGCCCTGCACCTGCGAAACGAACGCGAATCCCCAAATCAGTGCGGTCAGCACGAGGCATGCCATGCCGACGAGTTCCTGCTTCTTCATGGGGCACCACGCTACCGTCGCGCGCCGACGGCATGCAACGGAAAAGCCCCGCCATGAACGAATCATGGACGGGGCTTTCGCGAGAGACGCATGCACGCGTGCGCCGCAGCCGGCGCGACGGCTGCGTGTGCTAGTCGCGGCTGCCGAGCAGCTGCAGCACGTACAGGAACATGTTCACGAAGTCGAGGTACAGGTTGAGCGCGCAGACGATCGACACCTTCCTGATCATCTCCGGGCCCTGCGCCTCGTAGGCGGACAGCAGGGCGCGCGTCTGCTGCGCGTCGTACATGGTCATGCCGGCGAAGATGATCAGGCCGATCGCGCACACGAGCTGCGTCATGCCGCTCACCGGCAGGAACGAGAGGATGAGCTGCGAGACGATGAGCACGATGAGCGCGACCATGAGAATCGGGCCGGCCTTGAGCATGTTCATCTTCGTGGTGAGCGAGAACATGGTGAGCACGAGGAAGAACAGGGCCGTCATGCCGAGCGCGACGCCGATCGAACCGAGGTCGTAGACCATGAAGATCGAGCTCAGGGTGAAGCCCATGAGCGCCGCGTACACGTAGAACATGACGCGCGCGGTGGACGCCTTGATACTCATGATGCGGGCGCCGAGATACACCGCCATGCCGACCTGGATGACGGCGAACAGGATGATGCCGATCAGGCCGGTGGCCTGCAGGAACGCGATGTACGCGCCGCTGACCTGCGCGAAGACGGCGACGGCCGCGGTGATGAGCAGGCCGATCGTCATCTCGGCGTACGCCTTGGTGACGGACGCGCGCTTGGCCGACTGCACCTCCTCGTAGGAATATGCGGTCTGCGCGTTCATCGCGGCCGTGCCATTGGGCGCGTACGCGTACTGCTGGTACTGCTGTCCGTACTGGGGCTGGCCGTATTGCGGCTGGCCGTACGGGTACTGGTTGTTGCCGTCTTGCGGCTGCTGGCCGAATGCCATGATTGCTCCTTAGCTGGTGACTTGCACCCATCCTACGGGGCCCCACCTTGGAATCACCTGAATTTCAGCCGCAAGCAAGGCGAAGGCCGACAACAGTCACACTATCCGCACAAACTCGTCAGTCATTGAGATGCTGGATGGCGTAGTCGGCTTCCTCTGCGGTGAATTTCTCGCCGTATTCGCTGGTGAGCTGATCGCGGATCGCCTCCGGGGACATGGACATCTCGCTCTGATAGGTCTTCGCCTTTGCCAAGGCGTTCGCGTTCCAGTCGGCTTTGACGTTGTCGATGGCGTACTGCGCGGCTTCGGCGGAGAACTTGCCGCCGTATTCGCTGACCAGTTGGTCGTAGATGCCCTGTTTGGACATGTGCATCGTGTTGGAATACGATTCGGCCTGCTTCAGCGCGGACCGATAGTCGGCGGGAACGTCGGACGACTCCGACTTCTGCTCCGTCTGCGATTCGGTCGATGACTGTGCCTGCTGCTGGGGTTGCGTTTCCTGATCCGTGCCGTCTGTCCGTTCGCTGTCTTTCGTCTGGGACTGCGTCTGCGATGCCGGTACGTCGGCCGTTTTCGATCCGCCCGCCTGGCTGCCGCCGATGGCGATCACGGCGACTATGACGATCAGCCAAAACCACCAGCGTTTCCAGAACGGTTTTTTCGTCTCGGCGACGTTCTGCCGGTTCGACGTGGATTTTGCCATGGTTCCTTCTTTCTCTTGCGTGGAATCGCGTGATTATGACGCTACCGGCGAGGCGCATGCGACGTAAGTGGACGAATGGGCGGAGTTCGGCGCCCGTTCGGGCAATCGGAGCAACGCAACGCCGCCCGCATGTCCAATGGCGGCGGAGCGGACGTGCCAATACAGTGGGAAGGCATGAGAGTACGGAGAGATGCGTCCGGCCGTATGCCCGGACAGGCAGCCACGCGGATGGCGGACGACGAAGTGCCGGTGCGCACTCGGTTCTGGTGCGTGTGCCTGATGATTCCGTGCGCGATATCCATGTGCGTGGTGCAGTCATCGATGGCGGCCCAGATCTATTCGCACGGAGTGTATGACGGACGCTACCTGTGGATCGTTCTGGGTCTGCTGTTGTCGGGCGTCTGGCCGTTTGCGCTGGTGGCCCGCTCGAAGTATCCCGAGCCGGTGTTCTGGATCTGTCTGGCGGTCACCGTGCTGTTCCCGTACGATCCGCTGCTGATGCTCATGGCGTTGTGCTCGCTGATCGCGCGTCGGTCCGGCATCGTGCGCACCGTGCGCGCGGTGGCCGCGGCGACGCCGGTCGCCGTGTGGGCGCAGCTGCGCGACGCGCTGCAGCCGGCCGAGGCGTCGCTGTGGCATCTGGTTTTCGCCAAACCGTACACGGGCGGCGCGTACGGCGGCGACCTGGTCATGCTGGTCGGCGAGCCGACGATCATCGCCACGGCCATAGTCGTCGCATTGACCGGCGTGACCGTCTCCGTACTGTCGGGACTGCACATTCGATCGCGTGCGCGACTGCACGAGGCGGACGCGAAAACGCGCGCCGCGCAACATCATGCGGCTCATCTGCAAAACGATCTGGACAACCAGCAGCTGGCGGACGCGATCGCCGCCGAAGCGCACGATACGCTCGCCCATTCGCTCTCGCTCATCGCATTGAACGCCAGCGCGCTGCAGGCCGAGGCGAACCGGCTGGCGCACGTCGTCTCCCCCGACGGCCGACACGAACCGGCCGATCCGCAGGAGACGCGGCGGGCCGCCGAAACGGTTGCGGCCAAGGCCGACGAAATCCGCCGTCAGGCGGCGGGTGCGCTGGACGAGGCGCATTCGGTCATCGACATGCTGCGCCATCCGCAGCAGGCGTGGGAGCGTCTTGCGCCCACCGACGACACGGCGCTGACGCGCGAGTCGCTGACCGCGCTGCTCGACGACGCACGGCAGGCCGGCGAGCGCATAGACACGTGGATCGACATCCGTCAGCTGGGCGATTTGGATGACAGCATCGGCAAAGTCGCGTATCGGGCCGTGCAGGAGAGTCTGACGAACGCGCGTCGGCATGCGCCGGACGCGCCGGTGTCGTTGGAGGTCACGGCCGGGCCGGACGCCGGCGTGCACGTGCATGCGAGCAATCCGACGGGCCATGCGGGCGACGTTGCCGTCACGACCGACGACGCGGGCACGCCGGAGCGCGGGCGCGGGGGCGCCGGATTGCCGGGACTGGCCGCGCGCGTGCAGGAGGCGGGAGGAACGTGCCGCTACGGGTTCGACGACCGTCGCGTGTTCCATGTGGATGTGACGCTGCCGTGGACGATGGCCGATGCGGCAGGGCCGGCGGCCGGGACCGCACGCGCGGCCGGACTCGCCGACGGCGGCGGGACCGACCGACCTCGTCGCGTCGGTACAATGAAGCCGTGAACAGCACAGTACAGCCGATTCCACCTGCCGATGGCCCATCGATCGGCGGCATGCCCTCCGGTGCCGGAACGACGGGCGGCGACGCGGCGGAGACGTCGCGCACGGTCACGGTCAGCGTGATCGACGACGATCCGATGGTCTGCCAGGCGATGGGTCTGATCCTCACCGACTATTCGAACGGGCGCATCCGCGTCGTCTCCACGTCGACCGACGGGACCGGCGCGGTGGAGCGCGCCGCCGCCGAACGCCCGGACGTGGTGCTCATGGACATCGCCATGCCCGGCATGGACGGCATCGAGGCGGCCCGTCGGCTGCGCGCGCTTCCCCATGCGCCGCACGTGCTCATGCTCACGTCGCTCAACCCGTCGAACACGGTGGAGCGTTCCGTGGAGGCGGGCGCGGAGGGGTTCGTGTCGAAGACGGACGCGCCGGGCGACATCATCCGCCGCGTGCTTGACGTGTGCGAGGGCGCGCCGCAGTTCAACACGGCCAGTCAACGCCAGCTGATCGGCGACCTGCGCGTCCAGCGGCCGGTCGGCCGGCGCGACGAGGCGCGCCGCCTGCTCGACGCGTTGCCGGCCCGCGAGCGCGAGACGGTGCTGCTGGCGGCGGAAGGCTTGTCGAACGCGGAGATCGCGGCCCGCATGTTCATTTCGGAGCGCACGGCGAAGGCGCATCTGTCAAGCGCGGCCGACAAGCTGAGCATGAACCGCGTGCAGCTGGCCCGGCTGGTCGAGCGCGCGGATCTGCCGCCCGTCGGCTGACCGCGGATGCCAGACGCGGCCCGCCGTACTCCATGGCACGCCGTCTTCACGGCATGCCGTTCTTCATGGCACGTCGTGCCAACGTGTGCAGACAGCCCGTCGACACGCCCGCCGTCGCGCGGACGGCACATAGGCGGCCGCTGGTAGGCTGGGCCGTGCAGATCATCGACGCACGAGGGGGCAAATCATGGCGATCAACGCGAAGGAACTGCCGCTGGGCAAGGTGTTCACCCCGGACTTCAGATTCGAAATCCCCTCGTTCCAACGCGCCTACATCTGGAAGGCGTCCAATGTCCTGCAGCTCATCTCCGACCTTCAGGAGGCGTGCAAGACCCCGGGCACCCCGTATTTCCTCGGCTCGCTGATCCTCGTGCGCGCCGGCGGCACCAAGTTCGAGGTGATCGACGGCCAGCAGCGGCTGGTGTCCCTGTCGATCATCATCGCCGCGCTGCGCGATCTGGAGAAGGACCAAGAGTGGATGCGGCTGCTGGACGCGCTCATCGTCGAGCCCGGCGACAAGCTGCGCGGCATCCGCAACGAGCCGCGGCTCACCTTGCGCGAACGGGACGCCGCGTTCTTCCGCGAATACGTGCAGGAAGGCAATCTCGAGGCGCTGTTCGACCTGACCGACGAGGATCTGTCGAGCACCGCGCAACGCAACATCATGGTGAACACGAAGACCGCGTACGATGCGCTGGAACGCTTCAGCGACGACGAACGGCACACGTTCGCATCCTATCTGGTCAACGGGGTGACGCTGGTGATCGTCACCACCGACGATCTGGACGGCGCGCACCGCATCTTCGACGTGATGAACATGCGCGGCCTGCCACTCACCCCATCCGACGTGTTCAAGGCGCGCGCCACGTCCGGGCTCAGGCCCGCCGAGCTCGACGCCTACGCGACGCGCTGGGACGACGTCATGGATCCGCTCGGCGACGATCCGCGCGACACGGAAGAATTCTTCTCCTTCCTGCACATGGCGCTCACGCACAAGCCGGCCACGGGCAAGCTCATCGAGGATTTTCTCACGGACGTGATCCAGCCGCATGTGGCGAACGGCACAGTTCCCGCGTTCGTGGACCGCGTGCTCGCCCCGTACGCGATGGCATGGCGCATCATCGGGCACCCGAACGACACGGTGCTGTCGGCCGCGGTGCGCGACCGGCTGGAGGCGCTCGGCGACTATCCCGGCCATGAGTGGAAGCCCGTGGCCATGTGGGCGCTGGTCAACTCGTTCCGCAAACTCGGCGAGCAGGGGCTGTCGCCGTTCGCGCAGCGCGGTTCGCATTCGCGCCGCGAAACGGTCACCGAGGCGTCGCTCGGACTGCACGACCGGCAACGGCTCGAGGAGCTGCTCGCCGCGCTTGAACGCGTGACCGGCGTGGATACGCTGAACCGCACGCCGTCCATCGATCGTCGCGGGCATGCCGCGGCGGCGATGCGTGATCTCGACAAGGGCTATCCGGTGCGGCTTGTGCGTGGGCTGGCCGTGACTCCCGACGATCGCGCCGGCGCGCTGGTGCGATTGCACGGCGAAATGCAGGGCGATGAGGAACTGGTCCGGCTGCTGCTGATCCGCGCGAACGAACAGCGTGCCGAGAGCAGGATCGCCCGTCCGCGCAGGCTGAGCGCGCTGCCGATCATGCCGCTGGATACGGGCGACGACGCCTCGTGGTCGTCGTGGTCGCAGGACGACCACGATTACTGGATGTACCGGCTGGGCAACATGGCGCTCGTGCAGGGCAGCGCCGATCAGCTGGACCACATCGCGGCGTACGGCCGCCGACGCGACCGCATGCTGCTGCGCGCCGATTCGCGACGGTATCCGCTGACGCGACAGTTGACGGACTTCGCTGAATGCACGCCGGCGATGATTCGGCACCGGCAGGAGGAGACGATCCGGCTGATCGCCGACTACTGGGAGATTCGGTACGACGAAAGCCATGCCGACCTGACCCGTCAGGACGTCGAACAGCTGGCCAAGGACGCCGGCGCGACCGTGGGCAAGACCGGGCGCGGCTCCCAGCGCGTCACCATCGCGCAGGTGGTGAAGGCCGGGCTGCTCATTCCCGGCGAGACGCTGGTGTGGGAGCGTCCGCGCAAGGGCGAACGGTGGACGGTGACCGTGACCGACCACGGCAAGTTCCGCCTGGAGGACGGTTCCGAATACTCATCCCCCACCGCGGCGGCCCGGGCTGCGGCCGGCGGACGCGCGTCGGGCGGCCTGGACGTGTGGAAGCGCACCGCCGACGGCCGCAAGCTCAGCGACATCTGGAAGGAATACCGTCAGAACCACTGACCCGTTAGACGTACACGGCCGTTCTCCTCTTGGCTCCCCTTGTCATCCCCTTGTCAGGGGGAGCCGTCACGAGGTGACTGAGGGGCGGTCAGAGCCCATCACATGACGATTAAGGCCGGCAACGTATCAGCACGTCAACCGGCTCTTCGCATTGTGGTGTGTATGAGGTGTTGGCTTGCTTGCTGCATTGCTATCGTGTTATCTCACGATGCTGCGCGGTCAGCGGCAGCGGTGGCTGCCGCGTCCGGCATGGTTTCACCGTCCTGTGATGTTGGCGGCATCTCTCGGCGTCTTCTCGGTTTCCTCGGCTGAATGTGGGCATGAACCGTCCACTTGTCCGCCCGCCTACAGGATCGTGGGCATACACCGACCACGTACGGGCTCAGAGCCGGTTCTTCGTGGCCGGTCCATGCCCACGATCGTCTGCGTGTACCGTCCGTGCCCACGAATCGGGATGCGCCATGTACCGGTTATGCCCACGACCGTTTCCCGACGGGATCAGCGGCGGTCATTCCCCGGTCAATCACCGTCGCAGACATCCCGCCCATACCCACAATCATTCCAGCCAAGCAACGGCAAGGAAGGACTACCTCGCAAGAAGCCGCCGCGACACCCCGAATCAGACCGCACAACCCATACACACCAAAACACGAAGAGCCACCAAAATACGAAGAGCGGGACTGTCTCGGAATGTGTGTAACTGGCTTTGATCGCCGGTCGTGAGGCCGGCGGGAAAGGGGCCTGTGATGAGCATGCCGACTGAGACAATGGAAACCATGACAGCGAAGACTGCCGCCGGCAAG